>NZ_CP007139.1:653970-1307940 GCF_000724625.1 Fimbriimonas ginsengisoli Gsoil 348
GCAAGTAAGCGAGGGAGCGCCTTTGGCGCCGTCGCTCGACGAAACCGGCCAGTTCCCTCCGATGGTGACGCGAATGATCGCCGCCGGCGAAAAGTCGGGCAACCTCGACGAGATGCTGGACGAGATCGCCAAGTTCTACAGCCGCGACGTCGACTACGCGGTGGAGAAGATGACGAAGCTGCTGGAGCCGCTCATGACGATCGTGGTCGGCGGCATCGTCCTCTTCGTCCTCCTCGCCCTCTACATGCCGGTCTTCAGCCTCAGCAAGGTCATCAAGAAGTAAGCCGAGCACACCCGGAAGGAAACTCACAAAGCGAAACAACCCCGATCATCGGGGCTGTTTCGCTTCCTTTTTTCGGGCGGCCTCGACGATCGACATTGGCGGAAGTAGGTCGGGGTATGGCACCTTCTTTTGGCGGCAGATCTCTGGCGTGTCGTACAGCGAGCACTGGGCGGACACGAACGACTCCGTTCTAACCGTCACCCCCCGCTCGCGAAGCTCCACTCGAATGGTGTCGACGGTGGTGCAGTTGCCTCGGTCGTGCTCTCGGTAGTACTTCAGCAGATGGTCCAACCGCCGGACTTGGCGTCGGTTCAAATCGACGCTCCCAAACCGCTGCCCCGGACGCCTCAGAACCGTCGCTTTCAGACCGTCCGTTCCCGGCTGCCGCTGGAAATGAAAGACGAAGGCGACATTGCGAAAGCAACCGCGGCTCCGATAGTCCAAGACCACCTCCTGATCTGGGCGCAAACGACTGAATTCAATCGGTGCATTGTCCCATTGCTGAAAGATGAGGGCGGGTAGCAAGAACACGACCGTGGGTGTCCCTTAGCCGTCAAATCGTTCACTCATCGGTTCGAATAGACCGGTTTCGGCTTGCGCTCAAAAATCTTTAGGGTGGCGGCTTGTGCATGTTTGGGCATGAATTCAAGTGTGGTGATTCCACGCGAGCGCCTAATTGATTAATGGACGGGCCGGCTAGAGAATTAGCAGCGGTCCCTCGAAACAAACAGGGGTAATTCTCACCAATGCTTAAAGTCAACTCTCGCAAAAACCGCCGCGGCTTCACGCTCGTTGAGCTGCTCGTCGTCGTCCTGATCCTCGCCACCCTCATGGCAGTCGCGTTGCCGCTCTACCTGAGCTCGGTCGCCGACTCCAGTAAGAAGACGTGCCGCGCCAACATGCAGTCGATCGCCAACGCCGCCCAGGCATGGAAGGTGAAGAACCGAGCCGCCGACTTCACCACGATGACGATCTCCGCTCTCACTCCCGACCTCGGCGCGGTGCCGACCTGTCCGGACGGCGGCGCCTACTCGATCGCCACCACCGGTTCGGTCAACGACGAAGGCGGCGCCTCCACCGCCATCCCCACCGGCTCCCTCGGCATCAGCTGCAACAAAGCCGGCCACAACGGCTTCATCCCCGGCGTGATGACCAAGTAAGTCGACACGGTAGATTGATCGCAGGCCGTCAAGTCTCCGACCGGAGATCTGGCGGCCTTTGCGTTTGAGACGGGCACGGCGGGATCTCGGCTCGATAACCTTGAGCTTGAGAATCATCAAGATAAGGCCCTGTGGGCGAGAGCTTTTTTGATCGCGCTGGGTCATTCGGCTTCGTTGTCAAAAAACACCGCCGAAAAACTGAGGAAAGCCCCCGATAGAGCCGATGAAACTATTGGCGAACCGGCCGATCTGCGAGTTTCGGGGCCGAAAGCACGCCAGGTTATGATCCAAAAATTTCGAAGAGTACGGGAGCGGGGCTCCGCACTGATTTCAGCATTGGCATTGGTCGCGATCACGGCGCTGATGGTGAGCGGAATTTCGGTGCTCGCAACCTCGCACGCGACGCTTCAGCAACGCGAAGCGGACTACGCGCTGGCGATGCAACTTGCCGAGGCCGGGATCAATTACGAGCTGCGGTACGTCTCGACTCACCTCACCAGCTCGCCAGTCGCCCACCTCTCCGGGTCCGCTTACCAGGGGAGTGTCCCCGGGGTTGCCGGTACCTTCACCACCTACGTCACCAACACCGACGGCACGACCAACTGGGCTCCGCCGAGCGCGATGACGGTGGTCTCCACCGGTACCGTCAACGGCATTT
Organism: Fimbriimonas ginsengisoli Gsoil 348; assembly: GCF_000724625.1. Lineage (GTDB taxonomy): Bacteria > Armatimonadota > Fimbriimonadia > Fimbriimonadales > Fimbriimonadaceae > Fimbriimonas > Fimbriimonas ginsengisoli. Next base: position 656,072 of record NZ_CP007139.1, read on the forward strand.
CGCGCACCGTTACCGCCAACTGCAAAGGGGGCGGCGGGCGCAAGCTATTCGACGGTAAGTACACGATCTTCGGTTATTCGGGGGTCACGTTCTCCGGCGCCAGCAGCGCCATTAACGGCGATCTCGGCGCAAACGGACCGATCGTCGTGAAGGCGGGGGGCAACGGGTCGATCAACGGAAACGTCGTCCTCTGCGGACCCAGCGCCAACCTTCCGGGTGGCAACTCGGTCACCTGCCGTTCCATCATTCGGCAGACCGACGCGCTTACCTGGCCAACGATCGATACGATCGTGGCGGCGACGTTTCCGAACGGCTGGAGCACCCTCCGGAGCGCCACGCAGATTTCCGCTCAATCCGCGCGGATGAGAACCTTCGTCGGTAACTCTCCCGTGGTAACCGTCGCGGGAACGAAATTGGCCGGCTGGACCTACACGTCGAGCCTTACCAACTCAATGTTCAACTCCCTAGGTGTGAACACCCTAATCCTTCCCCCGGGCGACTACTATTTCACCGATATCCAGATCAGCGGAAACAGCAAGATCATCTGCGATACCGCCGCCCTGACCGTTCCGGGAGGAACCCCAGGGCCGGTACGGATCTGGGTAAACGACTCGACCAGTCAAGACACCATCAACTGCGACGTCACGTTCACCACGCCCAACGATCCTTCGAAGTTCCGGCTCTACTACAACAAGGCTTCCTCCATCTCTCTGGGGGGCAATATGCCGTACTACGGCGGGATCTACGGAGTAAGGGCCGGCGCCAATTCTGCGATCACTGCGGCGACGATCTCCCTCGCCGGAGGCGCAAAGGTTACCGGCGAAGTGATCGCGGACCAGGTCTCGCTCACGGGAGGCGCGGTTGCCACCGGCCCATCGGCCGACATGTCGGACGGCGGCGACTTCGTGATCGGCAATATCTACGGCTTCTCCGACACCTGGCAGGAGATCAAGGTCATCGCCAACGGCTCCGTTTTCGCGGATGGGACTAACCGATGATGGTTCGAACAAGGCGAATATCGCGGTCGCAACGCTCCCGGGGAATCACGATGATCGAAACGCTGATCGCAACGGTGATCGTTACGGTCGCGATGCTCGGCGCGGTAGGGATCTTTATGAGCGTGGCGACCCTTAGCGCGAATACCGCGCAAGCATCCACCGCCGAAACCATCGCCCGGCGCGCCATCGAGGAGGCCAAGAACCTCGGGTTCGCCAACCTTCCCGAGGGTTCGACCACGCGTTATTTCGACATCAACGGAGCCGGCGGAGCCACGAGCACGTCGCCTACCGACCGCTTCAAGGTCGTTACGACGGTAAGCAGCGACGTTATCTCTGGCGGGGTGGTGGACAAAACGGCGCTCCGCACGGTGATCGTCACGGTGATTAGCACTACCGACAACAAGACGCTCGAGACCACGGGCACCTACTTTGCGTGGGGTGGACCATGAGAAAAGAAGGTTTTACTCTCCTCCAGACCCTTTTGTCGCTCTTTATCGGCGGCCTCGTCTGCGTCATCGTGTTTCAGCAGCTTCTCACGCTGTCGATCGGCCAACAAGCAGCGAGCGACACGAACATGACCGCGACGGGTTCTCGCCAGGAGCTCGACACGCTGGCCGACCACCTTCGCTCGGCCGACTCCTGCACAAATTCCGCGGCCGGGGTGCTGAATTCGGTAGTCGACGCCGCAACGGCGACCAGCTTGACTTACTACGGGGACAGCGCCTGCACCAAGGTCCGCTACTTCCTCACCAACGGAACGCTCTCGCGAACGGATAACGGTGTGACCACCATCGTAGCCCGCAATGTCTCTTCCCTCTCCTTCACCTACTACAAGGCCGCCACCTACAACTCGCCTTGGACGACGACGACGCTTCCGAATGCGCCCACGGCGGCGGAACTTCCCTACGTGTGCGGCGTGCTGATCGACGTAACCACCACTTACAACGGCGTCGCCACTCGGATGCAAACGACCGTTCGCATGCGTAACGCCCCCAAGAAGATCAGTCTCGACGGCCTCTAAAGGGTCGGCGATATGTGGCGGAGCAATCCAGGCTGAGTGAATCCTCCGGATGAATCCGGAGGATTCAGGGTTGGCGGCTACTTCGTGGCGAAGCTATCCGCGTGGGCTTGGAGCCACTGGTGGAACGATTGGAGGCGGGGGTTTAGCAGCGCGGACTCGGCGACATCGCGAGGGGCGCGGAAGTCGTCCTGGAAGTCGTGCTTAAACTGGAACATATTGCCCAGGTCGTCTGCGCCGGGAAACCCGAGGCTGCGGTAGACGTCGAACGGGACCGCGTTGTACACGACCTCTTCGCCGAGCGCCTCGCTGAATTCACGCGCCATTTCCGTGCCGGTGGGGTGCTCGCCGGCGATACCGACGGTCTGGCCGATCAACTCGGGGCGCTTGAAGATCCCGTATGCGCACCGGCCGATGTCTTCGGCGGCAATCCCGGGAAGGCGGCGGTCGCCCATTGGGAGATTGAGCGCGAGCTTGCCGTCCGGCCCCCGCTGTGGGCCCATACCGAAGTGGATGAAGTTATCCCAGTAGAAGGAGGTAAGCAAGAAGGTCGTGGGCACGCCGGCCTGCACGAAGAGCTGGTTGGACTCACCCTTGACGTCGAAGTGCGGAACCTTGTACTTGCCTTGGAGCGTCGGCATCCGGTCGTCGCTCAATGGCACGAATTTGCGCGTGTCTTCGAGGGTCGACCAGATGGCGTGCTGAATACCCGCCGCTTTGGCGGCTTCGGCGAAAGTCTTGGCCTGAGCGGCCTCCTTCTCGGGCGAGAAGTGGTCCCAGAAGAAGGTGACGAAGTAAGCGCCGTAGGCTCCTTCTAGCGCTTTGGCTACGCTCGCGGGGTCGTCGACGTCGCCCGCCACCACTTCCGCACCAAGCGCGGCGAGCGCTTTTGCCTTGTCGGAATCTGGGTTGCGGGTGACGGCTCGCGCCTTGAATCCACCTTCTGGGTCGTCGAGAATCGCGCGGACCAACCCGCCTCCTTGAGCCCCGGTCGCGCCGAATACGGTAATAATCTTGCTCTCACTCACGTACCGTAAGATACCTTTTTGGAAAGGCATTGGGCGTTAGGCGTTGGGCGTTAACGTGCGCATAACGCTCTTCAGCATACGAACGACTTCTCCAACGTCCAACGCCTTAGCGCCTAACGCCTCAACGCCCCTCCGCCTAGTTATACAAAATCGGATTCTTCTTCCAATCCTTGTCTTTGTCGAACCCGAACGTCGTCACTCGGGGTCGGCGTTCTCTGAGGCGGAGGGACTCGATGCCGGCGAAATAGCCGCGGGAGGCTGGGTTTTTGCCTACGCACTCTAGGCGCAGGGTGTACTGGCCGGGGTCGGGCCAGAAGTCGAGGAGGTGGACCTCGAGGTTCTTGACGTCGGCGCTGTATAGGTCGATTGGGCCGCCGAGTTTGATGCCGTTTAGGTACGCCTGGTAGGTGCCGAAGTCGTAGGAGGTCGTCATGTTCAACAGCAAGCGCAACGGCTCTTTCTTGGCGACGGTGAACGGCACTTCCAGCCAGGCTCCTTCTTGGCTCTTCGGCTCGTAAAGGGTCTGCGGACCGTCGTAGAGGTCGAGCTGTTGGGACGTCGCCTCTCCGGCGCCATGCCGGACTTCCCGCGCCACGATTCTCTCAAGGCTCGGCAGCTTGCGCTCCTTGGCATCAGGGGCGCGGGCGGTGAAGGTCGGCTCGCCGGTTTGGTACCAGTAGGCGACGCTGGAGTAGTCGTCCTCTCGCTCGTTCCAGCTATTGGTCTGGCCCTTCGGGTTTTCGTCGGGCGACATCCAGCCGAAGTGCTCCATCGTTACGCGGATCCCCTTTTGGAAGACGAGCGGGTCGTTTAGGTGCCACCGGTAGGCGCTGGTGTGGCCGCCGACGATTCCCCACTGGTCGAAGTCGGGGACGCCGAAGTACGGCGTGCTGGTCTTCTTGAGCCCCCAGGCGGAGAGGAAGTAATCCTCGGTGCCGGTGCCCCAGATCGAGGCGTGATCTTCGCCGTCGATGTAGATCTTTTCGTCACCCTCGCCGAACCACATCGGCGAGCGGGTGCGGACCGACAAGACGGTTCCCACGTAATGGCCCTTCCCCTTGGTGTCGAGGATCACGTAATCCTCGCCGTGCTTGACCGGATATTCCTGCCGGTATTGGGCATAGAAGTACGGAGTGTCCTTGGCCAGCCGGTCGAGCTTGATCCAGTCGATGTTGTAGTAGAGAAGGTTGATCGGCTTGTCGCTCTGGTTGACGATCTCCACCCGGGCCGATTTGTGAAACGGCATCCGCCAGAAGCAGTTGTAAGAATCGGCGTCCTCAACCAGCACGGGCAGCGAAATCACTTCGTTCCGCTTTCCAAACGCATTGGCGAAGAAATCGCCGACCGGCGCTTCGACGGCGGGGCGTTTGCTGCCGTCCCAGTAGATCCGCAGCAGCATTTCCTGGTGGTTGGCCGATCCGTTCTTGGCCCAATCCTGCGGCTCCGGACCCAGGAACGTCATCCACATGTGGGTGATCGCGCCGGGGCCCTTCACGTCCATCAGCGTGTGGGTTTCGCCGGGGGCGACGCGGAAATTGTCCGAGTTGCTTCGCTCCTCAAGGTCGCCCTTCGGGAACGCTTTGGAGTCGTACTTGCCGTCCTTGCCTTGGCGAAAGGTCGAGGTCGCGCGCATGCTGCGCCCTTCCATGGGGCGGGCGAGGCTTCCCATCACACCCGCTTGATCTTGGGTCGATCCGACCGCCAGCAACGCCAATGCCACGAGAAACCCCATGATGTTGCAGGATAGCACTAGATCTTGATCCCTTCTTCCCCGAGGAGCTCGCGGTGGCGCGATTCGCCGCCGGGGAGTTTGGGGTTGGGCTTTCCGTCTCGAGTTACGCGCCACCAGGGGGTCACTTCGGTCGCGCCTTCGGCTCGATCCTCCTCGGCGGCCTCGGCCACGACTCGCCAGAAGACACCGGCGGCAAACGGACAGGTGACATCCGCGCCGGAATCCCTCGCCAGGTCGGCTCTTAGTTGGCCGAACGTCTTCGACTGTCCCACCGGGATGGCGGCGATCGCGTCGCGTACCTGCATCGGGGACGGGATCAGCATCGTTCGCCCTTTCAGGCGAGCCGCTTTCGCATCGTCCAAGGTGTACACGGCGGGCGGATCGCCCGCGGCAAGCCTCTCCCGTGCCGTCAATTTGACCATGCAGGAATTCTAATCCGGTTGGACAGGAAAGATGTAGACGCGTTGCGGGCTGGCGAGCTGGATGGCGTGGGCGAGCGCCCCACCCCAGGTAGGAGGGCCATTGGCTGGGAGCCGATGCTAAGGGGAGAGGTGGTTTACCAGTTTGTTCCGTCGGAGAAGACACGTGGGCGGGTGCCGACGAGCTCCTTCCAGTTCTTTAGGAACCCGTACTTGTCGACGTAGTCGCCCGCGTAGCCGAGACCCCCGGTGGGGTAGGTGACCGCGCCGCCACCGCCCATCTTCACGACATCGGCGATGATGGAACCGGTAACCCGGGCGCCTCCCGCAAGGCTCAACGTAGCTGGCGTCACCGACCCGTTCAAGCCCGCGCGAATGGCGTAGATTCCGCCGTAGTAGGCCATGTTTCCGCCGATCGAGAGGGCCGACGCCTTGTTGTAATAGAGTCGGAAGTAGTGGGCGTCGGCTGCCGTGAACGTAACGTTGATGTTCAGCGTGTCTTGCTGAGTGCCGCTTCCACCCATCCAGATCCTGACCGGTCCCGGCGAGCCTCCGGTGTAAGTCACGCCGCCAGTGTCGCAAACGATCGCGCTCTGGCCGCTAAGCTGGGCGGAGGTGAAGTAGTAATCGCCGGGGGGCAAGATCATCGTCGAAAGCGGAAAGCTACCGAAAGATGAGTTCGTCAGGTCCGTGACCGACGCGCTCCAGTTTGCCGACGTCGTTCCAGTCGGAGAAAGCGTTCCGGAGGTATTGGTAAATTTTCGGATTCTTGCCGCTTGAGCGGAGAGCTGAGCGGAGGAAGTCAATGTCGCCCACCCCTGGGGGAAAACCTCGGCGACGATGGTATCGATCGTAGGGTAGTCCACCGCCCGTGTATAGCGGGTGACCCCTTGGGAGGTAATTCCGCTTCCGATGGACGCGGCTGTACCACCCAGGAATACCTGGCCGGTGACCGAGCCGTTGCCCGTGATCGGACCGTTGGAGCCCAGATTTCCGGTGAGGGTGCTGCTCGCGCCGCTGAACGCCACGCTTTGGTTGCCAAATACGGCGTAGTCGCCCTGGAATAGAGGGCTGTACCCTCTGGCGGAAAAACTGATGGTGCGGCTTACCGACTCGCTGCCGGTGCCAGCGGTTCCGGTTGCCACGACCACCATATCGTCCGGAGGCGACCAGGTTCCCGTTCCGGAGGCGGGGGCGGTGTAGACGGAAAACGAGCCGGAGATCCCGCTGATCGAACCGGTATAGGGGGAGGCCGCCGTGTGGGCGTTCCAACCCGAGGCCATGTGGGTGTCCACGTAGTTGAGCTCGTAATTCGTGGCGGCGTCCGCAATATCGATCGCACGGGCGTACTCTTCGTCCCTGGTTTGCTTGGCGACGTAGGACGTGGTCAACAGGCAAGCTCCGGTCACGAGAAGCGAAGTCATCGCCACGAGGGCGAGGGCAGACATCAGGGCCGATCCACGGCGTCCGCGATAGCGGGTGACGCCTGCCGGGAAGCGGCGGGGGTTGGGGGGGAACTTCATTGGGAGAATCCTTATTTCCTTATCGGTTCGAGCCGCCTCGTTCAATAGTTCTTTGGGGACATTCGCCGCGCGAGAGCTTCGCGACCCTATAGATCTATTCGAATTCCACCGACTTTAAGGGAAGGACGACCTTGGCGCTCCCCGAACCGCTTCACAGGAGCCCATCGACATGCGCAAATTCAGGAGCCTCCGGAACCCCATAAGCACCGCGAGAACCCGGCGCGGCATCACGATGATCGAAACCCTGGTGGCGACGTTGATCGTGACCGTCGCGATGTTGGGATCGGTGGGCATCTTCATGACGGTCTCTAACCTCACGGCGAGAGTGTCGGAGGACTCGGCCGCCCAAATGCTCTGTCGCCGTGGGATCGAGGAGGCGAAGAATCTGGGATTCGCCAACCTTGCCGAGGGAAGCACGACCCGCTATTACGACCAGAACTGCGCGGGTGGCAGCACGACCACTTCGTCGACCGACCGATACCGGGTCACCACCACCGTCTCGAGCAATCTTTTCGTCGACACCTCGGTGAGTGAAAAAGCGCTCCGCACCGTTACCGTCGTCGTGAGCTTGGCTCCGAATGGAGCGGAGAAAGGGCGGTCCGTAACCTATCTGGCGTGGGGCGGTCCGTGAGACGCGGACTTACGCTTCTACAAACCCTGTTGTCGCTGCTCATCGGCGGTCTGGTTTCGGTCATCGTGTTCCAACAACTCGTCACGTTGATGATAGGGCAGCAGTCGAACAGCGACATGAATGCGAGCACGGCCCAAACTCGGGCGGCGATCGACACGCTGGCGGACCACCTTCGGGGCGCCGACGCTTGCACGAATTCGAGCAATGGGACCGTGGACTCGGTGCTGGATGCGGCTACCGCAACTAGCTTGACCTACTACTACGACGGCACTGCCTGCAATAAGATCACCTACTCCTTCGCGAACGGGACTCTTTCCCGCACGGCGGGAGGTGTTACGACCTCGGTGGTCACCCTCGTCTCGGCGGTCTCCTTCACGTACTACAAAGCCGCGTCCTACAACTCGCCCTGGACGACGACCACCAACCCGAACGCCCCTACCGCGGCCGAGCGGCCGTTTGTCTGCGGGGTTCTCATCGACATTACGACGAGCTCCAGCGGCGTGACCAACCGCATGACGACGACGGTGCGGATGCGAAACGCTCCGAAGAAAGTTCGCCTCGACGGACTTTAAGCCAGCTTACGTCCACCCTCAACCTTCGCGGCGCAAAGCCGCGCCCTTCCATCGGCAATCCTAGCCACGGAGTGCCCTAGTTGCCTTATCTCGGACCGGCGGTTTGGCCCAGAGAAAACCGAGTGCCTCAAGAGTTCTAGGAATGCGCCGATATTAACCAAGTGAGTCGAACGCGACTCAAAAGGATAGGTTTCATGGGTCTGAAAGCTTCACGCAGCTTACTGGGAATAGAGCTCCACGAACAGGAGATCCGGATCGTAGAAATCCGGAACAAGGACGGCGAGGCTTCGATTTCCGCGCTTGCCGTATTCAAGCCGGGCGAGGACTTTCTCGGCGAGTGGGGGGTCACGGATCCGGAGCGCTTGGGCGCACAACTCCGTCACTGCCTCGACGAGGCCAATATCCATACCTCCGAAGCGGCCTTCGGCATTCCCGCTTGGTGCTGCCTGGTTAGACCGCTCGGCGTGCCTCCGGTTGCCGGCCAAGAGCTGCACCGCATCGTCGAGGGTGAGATCGAGCACTACCAGCTCTTCCGAGAGCCGGGCGCTTCTTTCGACCTTGTTCGACTGAACGATAGCAAGCTACTGGAGTCGTCGTTCCGGAACTTCCTGATGTTTGGCGCGGAGCGCCGGATCTTGGAGAGCGTCCAAGTGTTGGCGCGGGCCGCGGGACTTCGTCTCATCGCCGTCGAGCCGACCCACTCGGCCCTATACCGGGTGGCGTACAGCCAGGTCACTTCCCCGCCCAGCGTCGTAGTCACGCTGAGCGAGACGCACGCTCAAATTTCGCTCCTCGACGCGGGCCAGCTTGCGCTTCATCGATCCTTCGACCTGGGCTCGTCGATCTTCGACGTGCCCGATCCGGAGGACGGCACGTTCAAGCCTTACTTCGACGTCGATGCGGCCAGCAGCCTCGCCATCGAGCTTCGGCGGTCGATCGACTTCCTTGCCCGCGAGCTCCCCGAGAGCCGCGGAACGGATTTGATCCACATGGGTTGCACCCATGCCGAGGCGTCGACGCTCGCCCACTGGCTTGAATCGGCGCTCCAGTTGACGGTCCAGGTCTCGGATATCCGCCGCGGCGGTCCGAACATCCGCATCCTCAAGGCATTAACCGAGAAAGACACCAACCGATACGTCGCGGCTTACGGACTTGCGCTCCGCGATCCTCGCCATCTGCCGGAAGGGGTGCCGATCATTTCCCTTTTCGCCAACCAGCGCGTCAAGGCGGAGGTCAAAGAGGAAGGACGCCGAAAGTTCGGCGTCGCAATGGTTTGCTCGCTGGTACTGCTCGCATGCGGCCTCCTGACCGCGGCGCTCGGTACGGTTAGGGCTCGGTCGGCCGCCAACGATTTGGCGAAGTCGAAGGAGAAGCTCGCCACCACTCAGCAGATCGAGCAGGCCCAAGCCCAACAGGCGATTCAGAAGGAGGAACGGTTGCGGCTGCTCTCCGCCGAGGGGGTTCCGGTGCGCTCGCTTATCTCCGCCATCACGCGCGCCGTTCCGGACGGCGTCGGACTCATGGAAGTCCGCATGTCTCCGGCGACCGCCGACATATCGGGAGAAACCACCTCTCAAGCGGCGATTATCAAGATGAGCGACTCGCTTCGTAGCGAGCCGCTGTTCGCCGGAGTTTCGCTGACCTGGTTCGAGAGCGTAGATCCCAACATCCCCGCGGCCGGAATCCGGTTCCGAATGAGCGTCCAGAATGCTCCCCGGCCGGTTGCTCCGCCTCCCAGCGCCTCGCCTACCACTACCGCCAGCTTAGGTCTGGCGGGAACGCCTACCGGCGCAACGCCCCTTTCCAACCCAGGCCAAGGAGCCCGCTCATGACCTCTCACGATCGAAGTAGAATCGCACTGGTCGCCCTGCCGACCCTCATCGCTTTTGGCCTTTTCGCCGACGCGTTCTCGCAGAGAAATCACTTCGTCCAAGACTCGGAGCAGCGGCAACAGGTCGAGCGGCTTATCCAGCAGACGCTGAAATCGCTCGAGTCGCAGCAGAATATTCCCGAAGGTCGAAAGGCGGCGGTGCCAGAGGACGCGGTAGAAGAGAGCCAGTTCCTGAACTACGTTCGTGGCACTGCCCGGGCCAACGAGGTAGAGATTTTGCGCTGGAGCGCCAACCCTCGCCTACCGGCCGGACCTCCGGGAGGGCCGCCTCCTCCGGCCGCGCTTGCCGAAATTAGTCCAATCTCGGGACTGCTAGAGGTAGTCGGACCTTACCGGTCAGTGCTAGCATTCGCTCGGACACTGGAACAGAATGATCGACTGCTGAACTTTTCAAGCGTTGCGTGGACGCGGCCCGACGCGAGGGACAAGGTACGTCTCTCCATGATCGTCACTCGCTACGTCGTCAAAGCGCCGACTCCACCAGCCCCTGCGGCTACGCCCGTCGTTCCAGCCCACTAGAGAACTCATGAACACCATCCTCGCCGCCGGTATCTTGGCCTTGGCCACTCAGGGTTCGGGAACGACCGTTACACCCATTCAAACCGGAGTGACCGCCCCGATTACTCTGAACTTTTCGCAGACCGACGTGGGCCAAATCTTTCGCACCATCGGTCTCTTGAGCGGAGCGAACATTATTTACTCGGGAGCCGAGAAGCTTCCGGTCACTCTGCACTTCGTGGCGGCAAACGCCGACGAGGCGGTGCGAGGGACGACGGCCGCCGCCGGGCTCTCCTACCGGCGGGTCGGCAAGATCTACGTGGTGGCGAAAGCGGAGGCGATGCGCCAGGCACTAACGCCGTTCGCCGAGCGGGCGCGAATCAAGGCAGACGGCATCACTCCGGATTTTGTGAAGTCGCTCCAGGATCTTCTTCCACATGCCACCGTCACCGGGGGAAACAGCGAAATTACGGTCGTCGGCATCCCCGACGACATCAAGCTGGCTCGCGAGTTGATCACCGACCGGCCCGTGCAAGCTCCGAAGGAGGCTCGCCTCGCGGAGGTCGTTAGCCTGGGGGTCGCGTCGGCGAAGCAGGTTGCCATCGTTCTCACCGAGCTCTATCCGGACGTGAAGACCTCGGTGCTCGCCGATGGCCAGGGCGGCGGCGGATCGATCGCGCTGATCGGAAGCCCCGCGGGTGTTGCGGAAGCGAAAGCGAAGGCGATCCAACTCGACTCAATTACCCCGTCCGCCGCTTCCCTGCCGGTGGTGGAGATGTACGACGTCCGGTACGCGAGCGCCGTCACCATCCTAGCCTTTCTCCAGGAGGCGACCCCGAGCGTTCAAGCAACCATCGCTCCGCCCACCTATATTCCGAGCGGAGTCGCCGGACGCGGGTCGCTTGCGAACGTTAGCGGGGCTAGCGTCGGAGGAGCCAGTCAAACGAGCTCCGGACCTTCCGGCGGTTCGGGCATTGGCGGCGGCCAGGGACCTAGCGACTCGGCTGGCGGCGGGGCCTCCGGCGGCCCCGGAGCCGGCGGGTCATCGACCTCCACAGCCTATGATCGCTCAACGAGGATTGTCCTAAAGGGCCGCCGCGACGATGTCAGCAACGCCTTGGCTTTACTTGCCAAGGTCGACACCAAGCCGCTCCAGGTGGTGATCGACGTGCGCATCGTCGACGCTTCGCCGACCGACATTGAAAAGGTTGGCCTTAAATACAGTTGGCAGCCGCTTCAGTTCTTCGACATTGCGCCAGGCACCGACACGAATACCTTAACCCATATCTCTCACACCCCCGGCGTGGGGCAGATTGGCAGGCTTCCGTTCAACTTACTGGCCGTCCTCGACCTCATGGTGCAGAAAACGGATGCCAAGCTCATGGCGAATCCAAGTATGCAGGTGATGAACAACGAGGAAGCGAACTTCTTTATCGGCGACGAGCTGAGCTTTCCGATCAGCACGAACGGTGCTTTAGGTTCCCAGAACGTTCAGTTGGAAAAGTTCAACATCGGCATCGGACTTAACGTCCGGCCACGCGTCAATGCGGATGGCAATATCACCCTCCGTCTGAACCCGGTCGTACAGACTCTGACCAGCATTACCAACGGCCTCCCACAAACCGCCTCCCGTGATGCGAAGACGGTAGTGATGGTCCAGGACGGCGAGACGGTGGTTATCGGCGGGCTGATCCGCGACGAAGACACCCGCACCATCTCGGAAGTCCCATTTCTCAGCAAACTGCCGATCGTGGGTCAACTTTTCCGGCACAACGACCGAAACCATAGACGGAGCAACATCATCGTGACGGTTACGCCCCACATCGTAAAGGACGCTCAGGATAAGAAATGAAGCCGATTGACGCAAAAGACAAGCCCAAGGTAATCGTGCTTGGAATCTTGTCGGTGGGAATGCTGGGGTTTTTCAGCATGAGCATCATGGGCATGGTGGCCAAGAAACCCGCTCCGGCCCCGCTTGCCCCTCCGGGATCGACCCAAGCTCCGGGTTTGATCGTGGCGACGAATACTCGGACTCCGGCTTATTCACCTCCTCCGACATCGGCGACTGCAACCGGAACCGCGCCGTCGCCGATTTCAACGCCGGCGGGTAATCCCTACGAACCGGCTAACAAAGGTACGGCGATCGACCGGACAACCGAAATGGGCGGCCCGAGCGACCCGTTCCGGAAAGTTCTCCCGGAGCCGGGACAGCTCCGGCGACCCGACCCGACGCCGAAGGTCACGGGCGGAGGGCGGACTCCGCCTCCGCTTTCTGGCACCCTCCCCGGTTCCGGCCCGATCTACCTTCATCCCGGAGGTGCGGGAGGGGGCATCACTCCCGCCGCGATCGTCGAGCCAACGATTCGATTGGACGGCGTGGTCACCGGCAGCAACAGCTATGCGATGGTCACATGCCACGAGAAGACCGAGATTTTCCACATTGGCGGAAGGATCGAAGGGTTGTATACGGTTACGAGCGTGGACTCTAAGGGCGCAAGTTTTAGCGGACCGAAGGGCAAATTCCGGCTCGAGGTCGGGGACGTCCGCTCGGGCACCGCGCCGGTCGCGCCTTCGGGCAACGATCCCCGTCTAATGCAAGGCGATCCGCAGGAAATGGCAATCAACTCCTCGACCCTCCCGCTTCCTTCGGCCGACGTCTCCGACGCGCCGAAGCGGCGAAAGAAGAGTTCGTAGCGGGTTTGAGGCTGTTCGGTTCTTCGGCTCCGGTGGGCTCCTGGATGGTTGCGGAGCGTTCTGGGGCGGAGCAGAGCGCGCCGCGGTAAACGGGTCGCGCCCTCCGAGCCTATCGAGCCTAAGAGCCCATGCCTCATAATGGGTCAAACCAACGCGTGTCCTCAGCGCGTCCATCTCGTGCCGTATGTCCGACATATACAAGACCCAGATGCTTACCGGGGACCTAAACCGGACCCAACTTGGGGCGCCCCCGACGCTCGACCCCAACAAGACGATGATGGGTACGGCGCCGTCGTTGAACGCGACGCAGACGATCAAGCCGACCCAGTGCCCGGTCTGTAAGACCTTTAACCCGGCCGGCGTCATGTTTTGCGTCGATTGCGGGCTGATTTTCGACCGCGCTCTCCCTCCGGACGCGTTTGGCGCGCCGGCGGTGCAGCTTCCGTTCTTGGTGGAGCAGAGCGGCCGCGAGCATCCGCTGCGGCCCGGAACCACCGTCGTCGGCCGCGAAGGGGACATCATGATCTCCGATGGACGAGCGTCTCGAAGGCACGCGCAGCTCACCCAGAACGAAGGCGCGGTGACCGTGGAGGACCTCGGGTCTACCAACGGCACCAAGGTCAACGGTCAGGCATTGGCTCAGGGGGAGCGGCGCTCGCTGAACGGGGGCGAGAAGATTTCCTTCGGCGGAGTCGAGATGCAACTCGCTTTGCCGGGCCAGAAGGGGGGCAACACCACCCAGGTCTTCGGCTCCAATAAGACGGCGGCGATCTCCGCGCCTCCGGTTAAGGAAGTTCCGCCAGCGAAGCTGGTGGGCGAAGGACTTTCGATACCGCTTCGAAAAGGAGCCAACATCTTTGGCCGGAAGGCGGAGAGCGACGTCCAGATCTCCGATCCCTACGTCTCCGGCAAGCATGGCTTGATCGAGATTACGGACGACGGCGTGTACGTTACCGACACCGGTTCCTCGAACGGCACCATGCTGAACGACGCAAAGCTCGTTCCCAACATGCGAACCCAGGTCCAGCCCGACGACGTCATCCGCCTCGGCAGCAAAGAGTTCCGCGTCGAACTGGCAACGAAAAAGTAGGATCGGCTCCCAGCCAATGGCCGGTCCAGACGCGGGCACAGAACCCGCGACTACAAGCCTTCGGCGTACAAATCTCAACACCCCAACGCCATGTCCCCTCCCCTCACCCGCTGCTCCTGGGCTGTGTCCGATCTGATGGCTCGGTATCACGATGAGGAGTGGGGGATTCCCTGCCACGACGACGATCGGCTCTTTGAGATGCTCTCGTTGGAAGGGGCTCAGGCGGGGTTGAGCTGGGAGACCGTATTGAAGAAGCGGGAGGGGTACCGGCAGGAGTATCACGGCTTCCGGATCGCTCGGGTGGCAGAAATGACTCCCGACGACGTGGAGAGGATCCTTCAGAACCCGGGCGTCATTCGGCACCGAGGGAAGCTGGAAAGCGTCGTGTCGAACGCCAAGGCCGTGATCGAGATTCAGAGGGAATATGGCTCGTTGTCCACCTACCTTTGGAGCTTTGTCGGCAATGCGCCGATCGTCAATCGGGAGTCGGCCCTGGCAAGCACGCCGGAGTCGGATGCGATGAGCAAGGCACTCAAGAAGCGGGGATTCAAGTTCGTCGGCTCGACGATCGTGTACGCCTTCATGCAAGCCTGCGGCATGGCCGACGACCATTCGCCGGATTGCTTTCGTGCGAAGGAGCAGATGGGCGTGAGGCGTAAGGCGTGAATTACCTTCGCGCCTTACGCTCCGCGCCTTCACACTATTTTCCCCGCCAACGCGCGCACGATTGCCGTTTGCGGTAGCGTCTAGGCATACGCGACATGGATGAGATCACCGCCGAATACGCCCAGGACCAATTAGGGACCGCCATCGAGCTTCGCGTGCGACCCCGCACTACGATCGCCGCTAAAACGGACCTCGGCCGCGTGCGGCAGAACAACGAGGACAAGTTCGAGTATTTCGTCAGCGAGGACCCTCGGGTGCTGGCCTCGCGCGGCCACGTCTATGTCCTTTGCGATGGGATGGGCGGGCACGAGGCGGGCGAAATCGCCAGCGACCTCACGGTGAAGACATTCATCGACGTGTACCTGAGCCACCCCGCGTCGGAGGCGACGACTGCGATGGCGGCGGCGGTCACCGCGGCGAACCGGTTCGTCCTCGACAACGCCCGGACCTTCCCCAAGCGGCGGGGAATGGGGACGACGCTGACCGCGCTCATTCTTCTGCAAGACCAGGCGTACACCGTCAATGTCGGGGACAGCCGCAGCTATCGGCTGCGTAATGGCGAGCTCTTGCGGCTGACGATGGATCACACGGTGATCGAAGAGTACGTTCGCTCGGGCCTGCTGACCCCTGAGCAGGCGGAGACTCACCCTCACAAGCACGTTCTCACCCGCGCCATCGGCGGGGATGCCGATGTCCGTCCGGATATCGAGGCGTACGACCTGAAGGTCGGCGACACGTTCCTGCTGTGCAGCGACGGCGTGATGAACCACGTCAGCGACGATCACATCGGTGAGATTCTTCGCACCAAGTCCCCGGCCGAGGCCGCTTGGAATATCGTCGGCCAAGCGCTGCTAGGCGGCGGCACCGACAACACCACGGTGATCGTCGTGCGAGTGGACGATCTCGAGGATGTAGGTTCGACCAACGCCGAAGCCGAGTAACCGTCATCCCTACGTCCGAAGGACGTGTAGCCGCAGGTTGGCTCGTACCTGCGCGAGGGTGTACCTTACGGTACACCGGATCATCGGCGAGGCGCCGACGCTACGGGGGAGGTCAGTCTTTGGCGCGCTCGTACTGCACGGGCCAACTGATCTCGTAGCCTAGCTCTCGTGCGGCGTGGAGGGGCCAATGGGGGTCGCGGAGCAGTTCGCGGGCGATCATGACCATATCGGCGTCGCCATTTCGGATGATGGCGTCGGCCTGCGCGGGGGCGGTAATAAGGCCGACGGCGGCGCTGGGGACCCCGGCAGCTCGGACCGCCCGGGAGAACGGAACCTGGTACCCCGACCCGACGGGGATCTCAGCTTTCGGGATCGCGCCTCCGCTGGAACAGTCGATGAGGTCTACGCCGAGCGCTTGAACGATCTTGGCGAGGCGAACTGTGTCGTCGGTTTTCCAACCCCCTTCTGCCCAGTCCGAGGCGGAGACACGCAGGAAGAGCGGAAGATCGTTCGGCCACGCGGCTCGCACGGCTTCGGTTACTTCGCAAACCAATCGGATGCGGTTCTCGAACGAGCCGCCGTATTCGTCGGTGCGGAAATTGCTGAGGGGAGATAGGAACTGGTGGAGCAAGTACCCGTGGGCTCCATGGATCTCAACTACCTGGAAACCGGCCTCGTGCGACCGTCGGGTGGCCTGGACGAACGCGTCGATCACCGACCTTATCTCGGTCACGTCGAGCGCCTCGGGCGTAAGCGTGCGGTCGCTGAACGGTATTGGGGAGGGCGCGACCACCCTCGACCATCCGCCTTCTTCCTCTGGGGCGACCCCCGAGGGCTCCCATGGCCGCCGTGTGCTCGCCTTGCGGCCCGCGTGAGCAAGTTGAATCCCGGCCGCCGCGCCTTGAGCCCTGATAAACTTCGTGATCCGCGCCAGGTTCGGCACGTGGGCATCGCTCCAGATGCCGAGGTCCTGGGGGGAGATGCGTCCATCCGGAGTTACGGCTGTCGCCTCCGCCATCACCAATCCCGCGCCGCCAACCGCCCGCGCGCCGAGGTGCACCAGATGCCAGTCGTTGGCGAACCCGTCTTCGCTGGAGTATTGGCACATCGGCGAGACCGCGATCCGATTTCGCAGCACGACCTCTCGGATGTGCATGGGCGTGAAGAGATGCATATCTCTAGCTTGCCCGATTTTTCCGGGAAAGCACCCATCGCTCCTTCGCGCTTTGCGCCCCACGCTTCACGCCAACACCCGGAAACATCGGCGAGGGCGCCGACGCTACGAACGACCGCCTTAGTTGCCCGGGTGACGAATACGTGCTAGCATGAGCCGAGATGGATGCGGTTTCGGCGTTGACACCGTTTGGGTTTACCGGCTTAGAGGCGGAGATCTACTCTTTCCTACTCACCGAGTCGCCGGCGACCGGCTATAGGATCGCGCAAGGGTTGGGAAAGCCGGTGGCGAACACCTATAAGGCGATCCAGACGCTGCAGGCAAAGGGGGCGATCGTGGTGGAAGAAGGAGAGTCTCGCCTCTGCCGCGCGGTTCCAAGCGACGAGCTTCTCGACCGTCTGGCGAAGGAATACGATGCGCGGCGTATCGCGGCGAAACAGTTTCTGGCCGGACTTGGCTCGCCGGAACACGATCAGCGGATTTACTTCATCCGCGCCTATTTGCAGGCGATGCATCGGCTGAGGACGATGTTGGGCGAGGCCGAGGAGATCGCCTTGCTTTCCGCAAAGTCCTCGGTGGTCCAGGCGCTAGCCGACGACTTGGCGGCGGCGGTAGCGCGCGGGGTGGAGGTCTTCGTCAAGACGGACGCGGTGGTTACCATTCCGAGGGTCGAGACGATGGTCTCGAGTCGCGAGGACGATCTGCTGCGGACCGTTTCCATCGTGCGCCTCGTCGTCGACGGCGAGCAACACCTCGTGGGCGCCTTGTCGGAAGCCTCTACGGAGGCGATCTGGTCCCGCCATCCGGCGCTGTCGCTGTCGCAACACGAGGGGCTTGCCGCCGAGCTGACGCTGCTGGAGATCGCCGAGCGCCTTGAAGACGGAGCCGGACCCAAGCGACTGACCCGAGCCCTCTCGACGGTTAAGCCGGCCAGCAAGACCCCGGGCGCAAAAAACGTTTAAGGGTGCCACGGGGGAAGGAGGATGCCTCGTGCCTTCGTAACCCGTGCGGACACGGGTTACGAAGGGCGTATTCGGTTTGAGCCAAGGCAGAAGTTTTTCGACGCCCGTCTGCACCCTTGGCACCCGTCTTGTGGATATTGGGTTCCACAAGCTTCCTAAGATCGTGCCCATTCTCCCACCCTTCGTCGTAACCTATAGCGATAGTCCGCTTAATTCCGCTCGGTGCCGAACAAATGCGCCCCTTCTTGCAATCCCGAGGTTGATGCCGATGCTTTCGCTTGTGTACCTTGCGCTTATCGCCCTCTCTCCGTCACCAAAGGCGCCTCAAGCGCATGGACTTTCCATTCCTCTTCCCCATCGCATCGCCCCGCCGGGAAGGGGCCCATCGCCGAAGGTGTCTCCGGCGGACAGGCTTTTCCGGCGACTGAGCCTTACACGAACGCAACGCTTTCGGCGCGTCGTCGGAAAAGATTTGACCGCGTCTGGTCCGATCTACTTCAACATGGGCGAGGTATCGACCACTCAGGTGCTCTTTCCGCTCGGAAATGCGAATGCCATCTTCTTCTTTACCGACGATCCGACCCATGGTCGTCGTATCACGTTCTCGAAGTTTCGGTTTGACACAGAAGGGCGCCCTTTTCTATCCTATCAGTTCCTTTTGGAGCGAAGGAAGGGTGGCCCGCAAAGGACCGGCACGCTCTCCAGGTTTCTCTACCACGATAACTGGAATGACAACCTGGTTGCAGGTGACGGCACGGCACCCATCGGGAGGATGGGGGCGCAGGCTAAGCGAGATCTAGCACTTAGACGCCGCTACGCGGTTTATGCGGAGGAACATAACCAGGGTTACATGTTTGGAGCGATCATCGGCGAGTCGGGAGCGATGCTTCGGAAATCCTTCAAGCAATGGAAATTCCCGGGAGGCGGCTTTCTAATAACCGATGCAGAGAAGAAGTACATACTCCGCCGAAGGAACCGTGCCCGCGGGTAATAACGAGATCTGGATAAGTGGAGCCATGATACCGATCTTTCTGTTCTGCCAGAGTACTTGGCACGCACCGAATGACATCCTTAGATTTCTTGGTGTCAAGTCCGTAATCGGCATGAGTGAGCTTGGAGATACCGAGAGATCTCAGGTCTTCTTTGTTGGCGGTGGTAAATATGTCTGTAGGGTAACGGCACGGGTAGTGTGGGGGAGCAAAGTTACTCTCTACCGAGTAGGAGCTCATGTAGCACCGGTTTCAACCACAATAATTGACGGAATCTTCTCTCGCGTCTTTGTCGAATCGAGGGATGCTTCAGGCTTAGTCTTGGTGGGAAACCGCTCCGCAACTTTCGAGTGTGATCTTTTTCGCGGGAAAGTGGTGAAGAGGTTCAAAAGTGGACGGCGAATGTATTGGCGGGGCGGCCGGCCAGTACCCGTGAACACGGCGGGCATCCTTCATTCCGCCGGCTTGCCGCGACGCATCCCACTTCTTTGTTTTGATCCTGGTTCGGGGGCGGCTGTCTTCGCACAGCCTGTGAACGATGCAGAAGACCTTCGTTTTTGGCTGGTAACTTCCGGCAAAGGTAGACCCCTCCTGCTTCCCAACCGCGTAAGACTTGGCGATGCATTGGGCACCCTTGTGAAAGGGAGCGGGCAATACGTCCTTGGTCTGCCCATTTTCGCCACGGGTTGCCTAACGCCCGTTGTCGTCCGCGGTCGCCATGCCACCAGTTGGTCGTCCGACAAGGATGACCCGCTCGGTACAAGGATGCTGTGCTCCAATGCTGTTTTTAGCCGAGGTAAGGTAAGGGGCTTCGGCGTCTTTGCTTCGGGTCGAACCGGCGAGCGTCGCTTCGAGGCAATGGCGCTGTCAGATCAAAAGGCGATTCGAACTTCGGTGGAAGTTCTCGATGTGGCACGAGATCGCTCGACGGGAAGGGTCGCGTTCATCTATGAGAACAAGGGACATAGGCGGTACCTGGTTGTCGGTCGTGGTCCGTAGCTTGTTTGGCTGTTCGATTATTCCAGGGCGCTCCCTCACCCCCAACCCCCTCTCCCTCGTCCAGCACGAACATCTGGAGGAGGGAGAGGGGGCTCCGGACGTTAGGATAACCTAGACGACATGAACTCCCTTCCCCGGATATCCGGCACGTTTCTCGACGAGATCACCCACGACATTCCCTCGCAGAACTGGGGAGAGCGGCAGTGGCGGCGTGAGTTCGAGCTCTACAAGAAGATCGGCATCGACACCGTGATCATCATTCGGGCCGGATATGGCAACAAGTGCATCTTCCCCGCCAAATCGCTGCCGAATCTGCTCCCGGTATATGAGGACCTCGGCGAGATCTTTTTCACGCTAGCCGACGAGATCGGGTTGAACGTTTACTTCGGCACTTACGATTCCGGATTCCATTGGATGCGCGGGGCGTGGTGGAATGAGGTGGAGGTCAACAAGGCGTTTATCACGGAGGCGGCGGAGCGGTACGGGCGCCACGCCAGCTTCAAAGGGTGGTATCTGTGCCATGAGACGAGCCGTAACGCCTCTAACATCATCGAGCTGTTCAATCACATGGGCCGGTTCTGCAAAGAGACCAAGGACGTACCCGTTCTGATCTCGCCGTTCCCTCAGGGGGCCAAGCAGTTCAGCGGCGGGAACGTGATGTCACTCGACGAGTCGTTCGAGCATTGGGAGCGGATCTTCTCCGAGACGCAAGGCGCTTACGACATCTGCGCGTTTCAGGATGGCCAGATCCACTATCAAGAGCTTCCCCGCTTCATCCAGGGGATCGGCGAGCTTGGGAAACGGCACGGGGTGACGATCTGGTCCAATTTGGAGACGTTCGACCGCGACATGCCGATCAAATTCCCGCCGGCGGATTGGCGTTATCTGCGCTACAAGCTGGAAGCAGCCGCGCCGGTGGCGGAGAAGGTCATCACGTTCGAGTTCCCGCACTTTATGTCGCCCCACTCCTCGTATCCCTCGGCGCACCATCTGTTCGAGCGGTATTGCGAGAACGTGGGCATCACCCTATAGGGAACGGGCAAATCTGGTGCATTCTGTAGCTGGAGGATTCGCATCATGACTCGCACGACCCTAACGGCGATCGCCGCCCTTTCCGCCCTGACGCTCGTCTCAGTTTTGGTACCCGGCTACGGACACGCCGCTCCCAAGACCGGGTCGATTTTGGCCCAGCAGCCGTTCCAGCGGATCCTTCCGGTCGTCGACTACAACCGAGACAACGTCCGCGACGCGTTGCGGGAGCTGATGGGGAATTCCAGCCAGTCGTTTACGATCGACAGCGACGTCCAGGGGGAGGTTACCCTCAGCCTTCACAACGTGACGTTCGACACCGCCTTGCAGCTTGTGCTGCGGCAGGTCGATGCTACGTACCGGATGGAAGGCAGCGTCATTCACGTCTACCGGAAGGCGGTCGCGCCGGCAACGCCGCCGGTATTAACCGGGCCGGACATTACGGCTGAAAGTTCGTCGAGTGAAGGGGCAAGCGGAGCCGGAGACACAGTGATCGTGCACGACGGGTCGTTCTTGTACGTCCTGCGAGGGACGCGGATGTTCAAGCTTCGCAAATCGGACCTCAAGATCGTCGCGGCCGGGACCGTGCCGCGTTGAGAGGAACCTTGAACCGGCCGACTCAGGTAAAAGGGCTGATATGAAATTCTTCAGGTTCGGTCTCCCGGTGGCATGCGCGGTCGCACTGGTCGCGATGGGTTGTGGCGGCGGCAGCTTTATCGACAACGACCGTTCCAACGGCCTTAGCGGCACGTGGGTGCTGGACTCGATGCTGGTGAACGGCACTACCGTTACCTGCCCAGGAAATGCGACGCTGCCCGGATTCGACATCGGCTGCAGCCGCTACACGGTCGTCTACACCACGGCGGGGCAGTTCACGCAGAAGTCGGCGGATGGAACGGTCACGACCACCGGCACATTCAACAACGACGGCCAAACCCTGACGATGAACTACGGATCGCAGACGATAAGCAGCCGGATCACCGTCACGAACAACGCCAATACGTTCGCCATCGTCATCCCGAACAACGGGTATCCGGTGACGTACACGTTTATCCGGCAGGTCGTCTAAGGGGACATTGTCTCCGGCGTAGCGTCGCCGCCCTCGCCGATGATCCGGTGTACCTAACGCGAAGCGTTGTAGCCGCAGGTTGGCTCGTACCTGCGCGAAGGTGTTTCGCAAACAACCAACATGCGGAAGCGTCGTGGTTGTCGCGGCTGCGCCGCAACCAATGCCTAGTGGACGGTCGTTTGCTTGAAGTAGTACTGCCGGTAGTTCCCCATTTTTCCGCTGACGTACACCGTCACCAGTTCCCAACCGTCTTCACTGGCGTGCTGGAACATCTCCATTTCGGAGAGGAACTCTTGATCCTCTCCGGACGTGTCTTTCCAGTGCACTGGCCGGAAGACGGCACCTTCTGCGAGCGCGTAATGGTATTGCACGAAGATCATCTTAAGCCGGTTTTGCCCTGAAAGCAAGAAATTCCGTTTTGAGCCGGGCCGCGCCGTGTTAACATCGGCTCCGTGTCAGAGAGAGCGCCTCGCGGAAAATTCAACTGGGGCATCGAGCGTGTCTTTGAGCACTTCTACTTCCCCCACATGGAGGAAGTGCGGCTGGAGTTCGAGCCGCGGGTTCTGATGATTCTGATGGACGCTCGCCCGATCGCGGAGGATCGCCTTCAGCGATTTGCCCAGCGGCTGATGGATGCGGGGGTGATCTTCTTCGTCTGCTGGGGGCCTGGGTGTAAGCGGATGCACGACGCCGCCGACTGGGCCCGGAGCGCCGAGACCCTTGAGGCGCTTAGACGCGGCGAGGACCCGGAAGAGGTCTTCGAGGCACGAAATCCGATCATCATGACCACGTACCACTATCCACATGACGAGGAAGTGGAGCAAACCGCCGAATTCTGGTGCCGGTTCTGCTATCCGCCCGCGGCGTGGGGCCCGGTCCGCACATGGACGAGCGTGGTGATTGGAAACGAAGAATGGCACGACCGCCTCGTCCACCACATCGAAACCCGCCCCCTCTCTCGCCTCGAACGAGGCCTATCCCCGGAGCCGCCAGGGGAAGAGACGGAGTGAAGTTCGATAAATTCCCCTTCTATCAACGTGTTATGATCGCCGCCGTCTTCGGGCTGATCGGCTACATTGGATCGTCCGTCTCCCTCGAAGCCGCATTCGTTTGCTGGGGGTTCGGGCTGCTGACCCTCACGATCCAACACTTTTTGATCATCGACGCGTCGGCGCGATTCTATCAGCTCCAGCGAAGTTTCTGGCCGCTCCGCCCGACCCGAGGTTCGGTCGACGAGATCGCTTCGATCGAAGTCGACTACGTGATCCCCGGAAATGAAGGTTCGAGGCCCTGCTACCCAGTACGCGTGCGATGGAAAGACGACCGGCCCGAGTCCTACCACCTCAAGTCGTTTCCGACCATCGAGGCGGCGGGCAACTTTGCGTTAGGCATTTCCGAAGCCACGGACGCTCCGATAGTAGACGGCGAGTCGCTGGCCAAACTTCGGCACTCGCTCCTGAATGCTCCCTTCGATGGGTTGCAAAAGCCAAGGCGGTAGTTTGCCGGCTATCGACGGTAACTCCGCTATTCGGCGGACTCGAACCTCGATCCGTTTGATATAGCAGGGGCCTAGGCCCCTGCTAGTTGGTGAGAAGTTTACGGGTTTGGGAAGGCGACGTAGGTGTGCACGGCGCCAGACAACGTGCCTTGGCCAAAGATGGCGCCGTTGTTGTTGACCGAGATCGCGTAGTTCAACTTCCAACCGGTCCGACTCGCGTCGCAGACGTCGTACAGAAGCTTTAGCCCATCGGCGGCCTTCCACACGTAAGCGCGTTGCGTTAGGTTACTGGGGTCGCTGGGATCCGTGGAAGATCCGACGACGACACCGGCATTGTTGACTCCGTAAGGAGTAAACGCGCCGAGGGGGGTGGGCGCGCTTCCCGGGGACGACCACATCAATCCCGACAAACCGATCCCAGAGATGACGTAATAACCGACGATTGCGCCTGAGTCGTTACAACTCGTGGCCGCGTAGTCGTTTGCGCCCAAGTACGTTTGCAGAATTGCCGGGGCGGCAGAGTGGCTGGGGTAGTAGATCGCGGTTCCACGGGTGACGCCGGTTGTGGTCGAAGCCGTGCCGACGATCAAGCCGCCGGCGTTGATGTCCTTAGGCAGAATGTCCAATGAGGTGTCGGGCAGCAACCCGAGTGCCTCTCCCGCAGCGGTTGCGCTGGCCCAATACAGCGGGCCATTGGTACCGGCGCTTACGATGTTGCCGGAAGCGTTGATCCCGAGCGGATTCCGCCCACTGGTTCCTTGGAAAGGCGAAAACGCCGCGTAGGGACTGCGCCAGAAGACCACTCCCGTTCCGAGTTGGTTCCCCATTACATCGCCGGCGGCGTTGATTGCGAAGAGCGAACTTTGCCCGTCGCTACCGGGAAGCAAGGTTCTTGATGATGGATTCGTCGCGTCGACAATGTAGTAGTGATTGTCGACGAGGTTGTACACGACGCACTTGGACGTGTCGTTCATTCGCCGCCCAATGAATTGCACGTTAACCGAGCGAAAGGCGGGCTGGAGAGCGGACGCACCCAAATCTACAACTCTGTATGTCGAAGGTCCGCCCTCGGCGGGGTTGATCGTGATCGTTGCGGCCGCGCTCGTCACGCCGTCAACCGTAGCGGTCACGGTTATCGTCCCGGCCGAGAGAGGCGACACGATTCCATCTTTGGTTACGGTAGCCGCGGCTCCAGTCGACGAGAACACAGCCGAACCGGGAGTTACGACCACGGCATTGGAATGCGAGTCCTCGGCTAGGAACCCAAGCTGCTTGGTTCCGCCACCGACCGTTAGAGTCGTTGGAACGACGGTCACCTTGGTGATCGCCTGGTTCAAGGTGAATGACGTCAATTGGAAACTCGAGCAGGTCACCGCCAACCTCGCGTTCGCCGTTCCAACCACCGCCCCGGTCTGGTCGGCATTGCCATACAGGGTGACGACGCCGGCGGTCGCGGACGTCTTTACACTCGGCAATCCGTAGGTTTCCGAATGAGCGGTGAGGGTCGAATTCCGGTTGAAGTTGACCGTGATGTCTCCGCCACTCGCGGCGCCGTTGGTAATCACCATGCGCCCGGACAACGCGCTCGAAAGGACGGACGATCGACTGCGTTCCGGATAGCTTACGCTGAAAGATGCGCCGGCCAAAATGCCGCCGCAGCCTACCGGACCCGAATCGCCCGGAAGACGCGCTCGACCGCCGCACCCGGCCAGAAGAGTCCCGCAAGACAGCGCCAATAGAAACAAGCCGGGCGCTTTCATAGTGCACCCCAAGTATCGTGAACCCGCTGTGGATGGATTGGAATCACCGCATTCTCCTTTCCTACACCTCCTCCAACTTGGCGGGAGTAGGACACTGAAAGGTGGAGGATGGGGCGTTACACTAGCTGTTACAATAGCTCGCTAAAATGCTGGGTTTTAGTTCACGACAGCCTTTGCCGTAGCTCATTGCAGCGTTGGAACAAGGAATCGGATTTCACTCGGCTCAGGATCTGCTCGGCCCGAGCCAAATAGGCTCGGGCGGCAAAGAGGTCTCCTCTCGACTCGTAAATCTCCACCAGGCGGGTCAAGTTATGCACCGTCGAGGTGTCCATCCCGGTCAGCGACGTAATCGCAACGACCTCCTCGAGGAGCTCGATCGCTTTGGGGTGATCGCCCAACCCCGCGTAGGCCCAGGCTTGATTTTGAAGGGCGTAAACACGTTTGTGACCATGCCCCTGCGAGCACAAGATCGACAGCGCCTCGTCGGCGTAGGCGATGGCCGACGTGTAGTCTCCGCGTCGAACGGCGATATCGCCTAACGAGTTCAGAATCCAGTGGCGCATCTGGTCTTGCCCGGCGCGAAGGCGATGCGAGTCGCAATCTCTCAGTACCTGCTCGGCCTCGTCTCGACGGTCCTCGTTCATCAACATCACGGCGAGCGTTTCCCGCGTGGACAGCAACCGTTCGGAATCGCCCGACATGGCAAAGATTCGCAGGCATTCATCCAACAAGCGGCGAGCGGTTTCGAAGTCGCGCTGTTCGCCCGCCACGTAGGCTTGGCGCTCCATAACTCTGGCCGCCAAAATCGGGTTGTCAAGCCGATTGGCGATTTCCAGGGCGAGACTTGCCTCTTGCTCGGCGCGGGCCCAGGATTCTTGATTTGCTAGAGCCCTTGAGAATTCCAACCGGAATTCGAACTCGAGGCCGGTGACGGCGTCGGAGTTACTTACGACAGCGAGACCGCGCTCAAAGAACTTGCTGGCATCGGAGAGATCATAAAGCTCCGACGCACATCGCCCTCGGCTAAGGAGAAGCGAGGCCATTTCCGAATCGCTCGCGGATGCCCGTCCAAGCACAAACTCATCGAGCCACTTCGCCGCTATGGCATAGTCGCCCCGGCTCTCGCATATCGCCACGAGGGCTTCGGCCAGCTTTCTTCCGCGGCGAAGATCCACCTCGGATTCCCGCATCAGCAACCGTTCGGCGGAAAAACGAATGCCCGACTCCAACGCGCGAGATGGCGGCTCGACGTCCCGGGCCTTCGCCTCAAAATAAGCGACGAGGAGGTCGATCACGTTTCTGGCACTTTCGAGGTTGTCGTCCAACCGCCTTAGTGCTAACTGGCGCAAGGGGTTGACGGAGCGAAAGAGGCCTTCGCGGTTGGTAGTCACCAGGCCAGAGAGGACAAGCTCCTCGAAGTCCGAGAGCTCGAAGCCAAGCGCCGACACGATATCCGAAGACCAGGCAAACTCCAGCGGGCTAAGCGTCGAAAACAGCCGTTGGGCGCCCGGCCTCAGGCGAGAGAAGCTCCATTCGTAGGCGGCTTGGATGGACTTTGCGTGGTTGCCACGCGTACCGTCGATTAGGCTCACATCCTGCCGTAGGCCGGATAGGACGCTTTGCGGCGAAAGACCCTGAAGCTTGTGGGCGGCAAGCTTGAGCGCAAGTGGGACGCCTCCTAGGAAGTCGCAAATCTCTTCGATGACGGTAATCACTTTGGAGTCGAGGAACGCAATGCCTTTCGGTAAATAAGCGCTCAACAGCTCAAAGGCGTCGGAGGGCTGGGTTGGATCGACGGCCTCGAGACGTACCGGTTGAATATGGAACGGGTGTTCTTCGGCGATGCCTAACAGCTCTCGGCTGGTTGCCAGGATGGTTACTCCCGGACATGCGTCGAGGATTGCCGTAATGAATCTGCGGTCTTCGGAGGAAGCCGATTCGGCATTATCGATGACCAGCAAGGCACTCAAGGGCTTGAGCCTCTCAAGGATGGTCGATTCCGCGACAGCGGTTCCCATCGTCTCGGCCACGATCGCGCTGAGCGATTTCGACGAGTCACCGCCCATCGAGAACCAGAACACTTTCCCCTCCCTCTGTTCGGCGACATGCGAAGCGAGGCGGGTCTTCCCCATCCCCCCGACTCCCACGATGGTGACTGCGCGTTTATTTCGGAGCGAATCCAGCGTCGCCACCGCGTCGGTTCGCCCTACAAACGGTTCCCCGGTATAGGGGAGTTGCTTGCCATTGAGGGAGAGCGGGCGAAAGGACGGGGCTTTGAGAATCGCCTCAACGAGAGAATCCGTTTCGGGACTCGGAGCGAGATCCAGGTCCCAAGCGAGTCGTCTCCGTAATGATTTAAAGGCAGAAGGGATCTGGGCCTGGTTCCCAGCGCCCGCCATCGCCCGAAAGAGGGCTCTCCAAAGTTGCTCGTTGTAAGGCTCGATGGAAATCGCGATCTCTAAAAAATCGATCGCATCGTCCGGGAGCCTATCCGCCATTCGTTGGTGGCTCGCGGTGAGAAGACCGTGCGCGAGGGTCGCCGAGAGTTCCATGCGGGCATCTTCGAGCCAGGTCCCGTGTAATCCTTGGAGGAGGGGGAGCGCGATTTGCTCGCGTTCGTCGTCGGTCAGGGCCAGCGGCTCACGCGATCGCTTAATCTTTCGGAGAAGGGATGTGAGGGCACAGTGGACGGCGCCCTGGTCGAGAGTCAGCGAATCGCCATCGAAAACGAAGGCGGGGCCGGCCGAGCAGGCTCTCAGCTCCAAGAGAATGCGGCGAAGGTAGAACCGAGAACGTTCAGGCGGTGCTTCGGCCCAGACCTTGGAGGCCAGAACTTCTCGGCTAACCGGCGTCCCTCCGGCAAGGGCCAAGAGTGCCGTCACCTGCTGGGCAGGTCTCGAGAGGTGTACCTCCGAGCCATCGGATTCGAGTAAGAATCGACCGAGGATTCGCAGCTTGAATGGAGTCAACGAGCTCACCGTTACTAGAACTCTGAGCTCTATTGGGTCGGCTGCGACTTACCTAGCTCTGGAATTCTCCGCATTCTTAGTGTCCCACAATCGGGCGGCGTCCGGGAGGAACACGCCGTAGCATCGGCTGGGAGCCGATGCTACGGGAGGGTTTTGGCCTGGACCGATGCGGGGGCGGAGTAGCCGGCGCTGTTTAGGGCGGAGACTCGGAGGGTGTAGGTGGTGTTGGGAGTTAGGTTGGTTAGAGTGAACGTGGTGGTGTTGGCTCGGACGGTGGCGTATTGGGTGAAGGAGCCGCCGGTGGAGATTTCGATTCGGTAGGCGTCCTCGTTTTTGGCGTTGTCGGCCCACGTGAGTTTGATCTGGTTCGACGCGGGTGTCGTCGCGACAAGAGATGTCGGAGCGGCAGGGTAGGGGACGTCGGTGGGAGGCGCGGTGGTGATGTTGAAGACGGTCACCGAGTAGCGAGGGAAGGTATACGTGAAGTCCGGCCCCATGGCCATCTTGCCCGCGATGATGTCGGTAGGGCCGGTACCGGTTCGCGCGGCTTCGTCTTGAGTGATGCCAAATGAGTAGTAGCGACCGCTAAGAACGCTTGGAGCGCCGGGAATCTGGATCTCGCCGGGGAGCGATTTGTCGCGACTCTTGTTGATCACCATCACCGAGTAAGAGTTGTCGGGGCGCTTCACGGCGTAGGCGGAAACCAGCGAATATTCGCTCGACATGTCGACCACCAGGTCGCCCGGCTTGGCGAACTTCGACAGCATTTGCATGGCGAAGAAGCTCGGATACCGGTCGTCGTTCGGGCTGACCACGCCGTAGTCGCCGTACATCCGCCACCCATAGAGATTGGCGTTCATATTCGTCCCCTGGAGCGGGCCGTTGCGCAGGTCCCACCAGCAGAGCATGTTGAACTCGGTCTTGAGGAACTGGCCGAAGCTGTCGCACATGAAGAGGGCGTTCACCAGGCTGGTGGTCTGCTTGCCGGGGTTGCTCGTGACCGAGTTGTTCTCGGTGCAAGTGAGCTCGACGTTGGCAGCATCGGCGCCGAGGTAGTCGTTCAGCATCTCTCGAAGACGTGCGGCGTCGTCGGCCCAGCTCTTACTCGACTTCAGAACGAACGCGTCGCTCTCTTGGTAGGGAAGCTGATCGTAGCGGTGGTGGACGACGAAGTCGGGAATCACGCCGAGCTGTTTCATGCGGGTCAGCACGATCGGCGTCCAACCGTGCACGGTGTTTCCGGTGCGCGGGTTGATCACGCTTTCGTCGGAGTAGTTCTGATACTCGTTATCCCAGGATGCGGCGACCACTCCGATCTTTATGGTGGGGTCGACCGCTTTCATCGCGCGGATGTAGTCGGCGGCGCGGTTGGCGTAAGTGACCGGGTCGTGGGGGCGGTTCTGGCCGTCGGTCTCCCAGTCGCCGTAGCACTCGTTGCCGACTTCCCAATGCTTGAATCCGTACTTCTTGGTCACGTTGGAATAGCGGACCCAGTCGGCGGCCTCTTCGGGGGTGCCGGTGCCGTAGTTGACGGTGACGATGGCATCCGCGCCGATCGCCTTGGCGTTGGCGGCAAACGCGTCGAACCCAAGCGCCCAGCTCCAGTTGTTGTTATTAGAGGCGCCGGTCTTCCAGTGATACTCGTCGGAGAGCGATCCGCCGGGGAAGCGGAGCAAAGTGGTGCCGAACCCCTTGAGGAAGGCGGGGGTGCTGGCGGTGTCGAAGAGCTGGTCCCAGGCGGCGGCGTTGAGGCCGAACGACCGGGCGTCGACGCGGCGGCCGCCGGTACCGGGGGTGACGGTCAGGTGAATCGGATTGGGGATCGGCTTGCCGTCCCACTGCACGTCGTCTAGGTACCACGTCGGCTGGGTCTTGCCGCTCCGGTCTTGAATCCAGAAGCCGTCGAGATCGTTGACCCCGGCGACGCCCATCTGGTCGAGGGTGATGGTGACCTTCTGCCATCCGATCGTGAGCGGACTGAGCGGAACGACGGTTTGGGAGCCGCCGTTGCGGGTGGCTTGAAACTGGAGGAGCTGGCCACCGGTGGTTCCGCCGTGGATCCAGAACGAGATCCCGGTGATCATCGAAGTATCGAGGGCGGTGTGGTGGAGGTAGATCGCGCTCCACGGGCTGGCGGTGACGCCGATGGACTTGGCCCCGGAGTGGACAAAGGCGGTGGCCGAGGGGTTGACGGTCGCCCAACTCCAGTTGTCCCACCCGGCGTTGAACGAGTCGGTGTAGACGGTCTCCGTCTGAGCGGCGGCGGTTCCTACGATGCCGAGCACGAGGGCGGCGGCGATGGTTTTTCGGTAATTCATGTTCGATTTTCGGGTTGCACGGCGATGGGCAATTAGAGGATGCAGAACGGGTACGGGCGAGTTGGCCGCCGGGGATACGAGTTGGGACCAGGGGCCTAAAGGAAGTTTGGGGAGGTTGGGACAGGTTCAGGCATGTTTGTCCCAACGACCTACCGAGTAAGATTGCCGGACTAAGATGTCATTCCCTAAGGAGTTTATGTGGGGCGTTGCGACGGCCTCTTATCAGATTGAGGGGTCGCCGTATCGCGCCGGGGGCGGGCGAAGCGTTTGGGATATGTTCTGCGACCGCCCGGGGAAGATCCACGATGCGAGCAGCGGCGCGGTCGCCTGCGACCATGTCCATCGGTATCGTGAGGACGTGGCGCTCATGCGGGAGCTTGGGATTCCGCATTACCGGTTCTCCATCTCTTGGCCGCGCGTGATGCCGGAAGGAACCGGGCGCATCGACCCGGAGGGGCTAGCCTTCTACGACCGGCTAATCGACGAGTTATTGGCGGCGGGGGTGCAGTCTCACGTGACGCTGTTTCACTGGGACTTACCGTACGACCTCTATCTGCGGGGTGGATGGCTAAACCGCGACTCGGCGGATTGGTTCGCGGACTACGCCAAGGTTGTCATTGACAAGATCGGGGACCGGGTTGCGAGCTGGATGACCCTGAACGAGCCGCAATGCTTTATCGGCCTCGGCATGCATCAAGGGCTGCACGCCCCGGGAGACCAGATCGGATTTCGAGAGGTGCTCTTGGCAGGGCACCACGCGTTACTGGCCCATGGCAAGGGAGTGCAGGCGATCCGCGCAGGGGTAGATAAGCCGACCCGCATCGGCTGGGCCCCGGTGGGAGCGCCAAAGATTCCTAAAACGGAATCGGCGCTGGACATCGAGGCGGCCCGAACCGCGACTTTCCAAACGGAAGGAAAGACAGTTTGGAGCAATACTTGGTGGAACGACCCGGTCTTCTTTGGCAAGTATCCGGAGTTCGAGGTTGAGCATTTCGGCAGCGATGCACCGGTTCCGCGGGACGGGGATATGGAGCTGATTGCTCAGCCGCTCGATTTCTTCGGCGCCAATATCTATAACGGGCAGGTCGTGGAGGCGGGTCCGGAGGGCAAGCCCGTCGAGATTTCGCATCCGATCGGGGCGGCCCGGACGCTGTACCATTGGCCGGTCACGCCGGATGCGCTGTACTGGGGTTGCCGATTCTTTCACGAGCGATACGGCAAGCCGATCGTTATCACCGAGAACGGGCTTGGCCTGTCGGACTGGGTTGGGAGCGACGGCGAGGTGCACGATCCGCAGCGGATCGACTTCTTAAACCGCTACCTGCTCTCGCTTCGGCGGGCGAGCGAGGACGGGATTCCGGTCGACGGGTACTTCCAGTGGACGCTCATGGACAACTTCGAGTGGCACGAGGGATACCGCATCCGATTCGGGCTGGTGCATTGCGACTTCGATACGTTGAAGCGGACGCCGAAGGAGAGCGCGTATTGGTACCGGGAAGTGATCCAGTCGAACGGCGATAGCTTGAAGCCGCCCGTCGCATCGTCTGGGCCGACGATCTAAAGTGAGGCGGCCCCCTCCTCGTCGCACGCAAAAGTCGGTCCAAATCGGAAGCCTTTTATTGCGATGAGGAGGGGGTTGGGGGTGGAGAATTCCCCGCTCACCTACAAACGATTGGCGAACACGATAGCCCCCAGAATCACCACTTCGCCCCCATCATCGCGTCTGGATTAGGCTCCCGCCAAATACCCAACGGCGAATAAATACGAGTCGAAAGTTGCCTTGCCATCTCCGACAGGAAGACGATGAACGCAAGGATCAAACCGTCCCATATATTCACAAAAGGATTCAACCTAGTTTGTGCCGGTACAACGTGATTCGCATTGTCGCGTCCAACTTAGCGATTCGCTTTAGACTCTCCGTAGAGATAATCCAGTCCAATCCGAATGGCTCGTCTCCTCCCTGAAAGCCCATATCGAATTCTCGGGTAGTGCAAGCTTGCCAGCTAATTCGAGATTCTGCAGAAAGCGAATCGACCGCCAACAACAAGGCTCCGATGCTTGAATTGGGGTCGCAGTAGTCCTGCGACGTTTCGAAATTGGCGTCCCACGTCCCCGGGTCGCTTTGATTTACCGACAAGCAATGCAAACCGGCATCCTCAAGGACTCGCGCAAGAGGCTCGAGATCGAAACCTGCTCGAAGCGTGAGATCCGTGTTGACATAGGCAGACTTCATTACAAGGCGTGGTGCCAGACGTCGTGCTCGAGGTCCATGAGGGCGTCGAGGCGGCCGTCGGCATTGCGCAACCTCGCGGCCAACAGGCGCGACAGGTTCGCCAATACGATGAAGCCGACGTTTCGGTCGCGGGAGAGATGGGCTCGGAGCTCTCGGGCGGGGAATTTGATGGCGGTTACGAACCCTTGGGCCACCGCGTGGGCGTGGCGGGGGCCGGCGTCGACGAAGGAGACTTCACCGAGAATGCCCGCCGGGCCAACCTCGCCCAGCTTGTCGGAGTCGTGGGTCAGCAAATTGACATGCCCTTCGACGATCACGAAGAGGTCCGCTTCATGGGCGCCGATGAGAGAAATGTGCTCGCCCGCTACGAAGTTGGCTTTCTTCCCCAGTGCGGCGATCGGCTCGATCTGCTCGGGAGTGAGGCCGTACACGAGCAGGCTGCTGTTCAAGGCATCGATGATTTCGGTCATGCCTTCCACTGCCGGCCGACGACGACGTAGTCGTTCCCAAGCGCGGTTGTCCGACTGATGAAGAAGGTGGGCTCGTAACCGTCCGCGGTCGCTTCGCGAATGTAACGAATGTCGCCCTGGTCGATCAGGAGCTTGCCTCCACCGGGGACATCGACGAAACCGTGGTAGGTTGGCTTGCCGATCTCGTGGTAACTCACGCGAAAGACGTTGTCGCGGATCGTGGTCATGCGCCCTCTAGTTTGCCACACGGCGTCGCGGCGGACGGCGAAGTACACTCGTCAAATGGCCTTCAAGGTCGCATGCGTTCAATTTGCTCCCCAGAAGGCGGAGGTCGATAAGAATCTCGACACCATCGCCGAGGCGATCCTTCAGGCCCAAGACGAAGGGGCCGAGCTGGTTTTGTTACCGGAGGCTTGCACCAGCGGCTACTTCCTCGAGGGAGGAGTGCTGGAGTCTTCGCTTACCTCCGCTCAGCTCCAGGCGGCGCTTTGGAAGCGGGTCGCCGGCAAGATCACCCGCCCGATCGACGTGGTTCTCGGTTTCTACGAGAACGCGGAGGGAACGCTCTACAACGCGGCGCTCTACACCGAGCTGTCTCCCAAAGGCCCACGCCACGTGGGCACTTACCGGAAGTTTTTCCTCCCGACGTACGGCGTGTTCGACGAAGAGAGGTTTGTCTCTCGAGGGCGCGATCTGGGGGTTTACGAGACCCGGCTGGGAAAGATCGGCATTCTTATCTGCGAGGACGTGTGGCACGGGGTGCTGCCCACGCTTTGCGCGGTGCATGGGGCGCAGCTCATTCTCATTCCGGCTGCCAGTCCGGCGCGCGGCTTTTCGGGCGAGCGGATTGAGAATCACGACCGGTACCGCCGGCTGTTCGTCGCGGTCGCGGAGGAGCATGGCGTTTACTGCGCTAGCGCGCAGCTCTGCGGATTCGAAGGAGGCAAGGGGTTTATCGGCGGCTCCAAGATCGTGGACCCGACCGGGCAGGTGGTGGTGGAAGCTCCGGTTGCCGAGGGGCATATGATCATAGGAGATATCGACACCGACCTTGTCGCGATCACTCGCGCCCAGTCGCCGCTTCTCAGCGATCTCCAGAGCGCTTGGTCCGATATCCGCCGGCTGGTTGGGGAGACAGACTTCTGACCCGGGTCGAGCGGCTCACCGCGCTCCTTGTGCTTCTCCACGACCGAAAGCGGACCGCGGAGACACTTAGCGACGAGCTCGGAGTCGCCCGGCGAACGGTGCTGCGGGATGTGCAATCGCTGACCGCGATGGGCGTGCCGGTAATCGCCCTGAGCGGGCCGAACGGCGGATACGAGATTCCGCGAGACGCGACGCTGGCCCCGCTTCATCTGACGTGGCGCGAGGCGCTTTTGCTTACGCTGGCGGTGGAAGGGCTGGCGAAGATGTCGGACACGCCGTTTCGGGCGGACCGTGCTTCGCTGGTGGCCAAGCTGCGATCGATCATGCCGGAGTCGCAACGCGACCGAGTGGCGGCGATTCTCGACCGGGTCGAGCTCGAGGTACCGGCCCGGCCCCAGCGGACTCCGTTGCTCGAGCCACTGCTTCAGCTCGCCGGCGGGTGGGCCGAGATCGAGTATGACGGCGAGAGGCGGGTGGTGCGGATCGACCGGCTCTTCGCCGACCGGGGCCTTTGGTACGTCGACACGATCGGCAACGGAAAGTCGCGCCGATTCAGGGCGGATCGAATCACTGCGGCCGTTCCCTGCCCGCCCCCCGAACGAATCGAGGAACCGCTTCCTTACGACGACCCATCCCATCCGCTCGTCCGAGTCCGGCTTTCGCCGAAAGGGGTGCGGCGGGCGCAGAGCGATCCCAACCTTGGGCCGCATCTGCCGGAGAACGGAGAGTTAGCGTTTCGGTGCCCTCCCGACGAGTTGGAGTGGTATGCGCGATACTTCGCGGGTTTCGGGGAAGACGCCCTGGTCGAAGCGCCCCGCGAGCTCATCCAACGAATCTTGGAGAACGCAAAGCGGATTGAAAGCCAATACGCTTTTGAGGGATCGGAACTTGCGCCGCGCGCGTCTGGTAGCTAAGGTCAGTGCGAACGGCGCACGGCAGGAATAGAAAAGATGAGTGCGCGTTTTTTACCACTTGCGATAGTTGGATTCACGGCAGCATGGTGGGGGCACTCTGCCCAACCGAGAACGATAGGGAATCCGCCCCTTCGCGCCCTCGTGGTGGGCGGCGGGCCGAACAAGAAGTACAACCAGGTCGGGATCGAGAGCAACGTTCGGTATATGGAGAGACTGTTGCCCAGCGCCGCGCCCCGTCGAATTTTGTTCGCGGACGGCGACCCGCAAACCCCCTCGGTCCTCTTTGAAGACCAGCCAGGCAAGGAGCAGTTCCGCAAACCTAAGATCGCCCAGATCGACGGCTCCTCCAGCTATGCGAACGTGCAGGCCGAGTTGCAGACCTTGGGCGGGCAGCTCGAATCCGCGCCGGGTACCCCGGCCCTCCTCTATTTCACCGGTCACGGAAGCCCGAACGCCGAAGGAAACGTGGATAACAATGCCTACGACCTTTGGGGTGGGCACGAGCTAACGGTGAAGGAGCTCGCTCGCTCACTGGCGCCGATTCCGAAGTCGACCCCCATCGTCGTGGTGATGGTGGAGTGCTTCTCCGGAAGCTTTGCCAACCTCATGTATGAGGGAGGAGACCCAAAGGGTGATCTTACGGGCCGGCGTCTGTGCGGGTTCTTTGCCAGCGTCGCCGAGCGGATGTCAGCGGGGTGCACGCCGACGACCGACGAGTCGGAGTATCACGACTTTACGAGTTACTTCTTCGCCGCTCTCACCGGTACCGACCGAGTGGGTCGGAAGGTGACGGGCGCCGACTACGACCACAACGGACGAGTTGGGATGAACGAAGCGTTCGCGTACACGCTTATCAACGACGATTCGATCGACACCCCGGTCTGCACCTCGGACGCGTTTTTGAGACGCTTTGTCACGACTTCGGACGCCGACATCTTCGCGGTGCCGTACTCGAGAATCCACCGGTGGGCGTCACCGGCCCAGCGGGCCGCGCTCGACGCGCTTTCCACCTACCTAAAGGCGACGGGAGAGGATCGGGTGAAGAGCTCGTATGACGAAATGGTAAAGACGCGGATCGATACCGAGAAGGACCACGACGTCCGCCTATACCGCTTCGTCCGCCTCGCCAAAAGCGTGGTGCTCGCCCACAACCTCCGCAGCTCTTCGGACGAGCCGGCCAAGCGGGCTTTCGAAGCGCTGATCAAGGAAGAGTCGGGGAATCCTTTGTCACCGAAGTAGGTCCAAGCCCGGGGTGTCGTCGAAAAGGTTTCGACAGAAAACGCTCGCCATGATAGTCTGGTGCACACCATCTCGCCGGATGGCGAGGGATGGCCATATCTATCCATGCGCTCATATCAGCTCACCCCGACTTTGCATCGCCGGATGGCGCTGCTCGCGTTTTCGGCGACCGCATTGCTCGCCTCCGCTTCGGCCCAGGCGCCGGCTCCCGTGAACCGGGCCAACTGGAAGCTTGCCGACCGATTCAGCAACGAGGCGTTGCGGCCCTATCTTTACAGCACGGGCATGACGCCCGGGTGGATCAACAAGGGGGACACGTTTTGGTATTCGTGGCGCGATGCAGACGGGATCAAGTTCTGGAAGGTCGATTCGCGGGCTCACAAGAAGACTCCCTTATTCGATGCGGCGCACATGGCCGCGCTGCTTAGCGAGTCGACAAAGAAGCCTTACGACACCACGAACCTGCCGATTACCACGGTGACGTTCGACGAAAAGAACGACGACCTGATGCGGTTCACCGTGGAGGGGACCCGCTTCGAGTACGACCTTTCGAAGGACGTGCTGAAGAACCTTGGGGCGGCTCCAAGGGGAGGCGCGGGAACGCCTCCGGCGGGCGGCCAGGGCCGCGGCGGGCGAGGAGGCGGCGGAGGGGGCCAAGGCGGCCCGGGGCGAGGGAGCCAGACCGGGTTCCGCAACTTCTCGCCCGATCGCAAGGCTTACGTGTACGCGATGGACGACAACCTTTACTACGTGGAGGTCGAGAACGATAAGGAAAAACCGCCGGTTCAGTTGACCACCGACGGGGAGAAGTACTACAGCTTCGGGAGCAAGCGCGATCAGGACGAGCAGCGGCAACAGCTCGTGTTGACGCAGCAGCTTCAGCAACAACAGCAACGCCAGCAGGACGACCAGAACGTCGACGACACCAGCCAGACCGGAACCGGCGCGGCGAACCCGAACGAGAAGCGAGTGCGGGCGAACGTGACTTGGTCGAAGGATTCCAAGCGGTTCTACGTCACCCGCCGGGATGAGCGGAAGGTGAAGGACCTGTACCTGGTGAACTCGCTCACCGAGCCTCGGCCGACGCTGATGACCTATCGTTACTCGATGCCGGGGGAGGCCGACGTTCCCCAGACGGAGCTGTTCGTGTTCGACCCCTCCGTGCACCGGCTTCATAAGGTTCCGGTGGACAAATACAAGGACCAGGTCCTCATGAACGTTCATTGGCAAGACAACACCTCGGACTCGTTCCGGTTTGTCCGACGCGACCGGCTGCAGCGCAATCTCGAGCTGTGCGAAGTCGACCTGAAGACGGACGCGGTGAAGACGCTGCTGACCGAGTCGGTTCGAGACACTTCCCTCGAGGTTCAGCCGGTCCGATACGTGAAGCCGGGCGGCGACATGATCTGGTGGTCCGAGCGGTCTGGCTGGGGACACTACTACCTTTATTCGAACGATGGGAAGCTGAAACGAACCCTGACGTCCGGTCCGTTTCGGGCGGACCGGATCGTGGACGTGGATGCGGACAAGGGGACCCTCTTCTTTACCGCGGTCGGGCGCGAGGCGGGGGAAAATCCGTACTACCACCACCTGTACCGCGTAAACCTCGACGGGAAAGGTTTGGCCCTGCTCGATCCGGGCGATGCCGATCATGCTTCGTCGCTTAGCGACGACAAGAAATTCGTCGTGGACGTCTATTCGCGAACCGACAAGGAACCGACGGCGGTGCTCCGAGACGAATCTGGGAAGCAGGTCTTGGAGCTGGAGCACATGGATCTCAGCCGGCTCAAAGAGACCGGATGGAAGATGCCAGAGACGTTCAAGGTGAAGGCAGCGGATGGGGTTACGGACATCTACGGCAATATGTGGAAGCCGGTCGACTTCGACCCGAATCGGAAGTACCCGATCATTGCGAACGTGTACCCGGGTCCCCAGACCGAGAGCGTGAGCACGGCGTTCAGCGCGGCCGCGACGAACCAGCGGTTGGCGCAGCTCGGGTTTATCGTGATTCAGATCGGCAACCGGGGCGGCAATCCGGCGCGTTCGAACGCGTACCAGAGCTACGGCTACTACAACCTTCGAGACTACGGCCTCGCCGACAAGAAGGCAGGGATCGAGCAGCTCGCTTTGCGTTTTCCCTGGATCGACATCGACCGGGTCGGTATCTACGGCCACTCGGGCGGCGGGTTCATGACAGCGGCCGCGCTGATGTCGCCGCCTTACAACGACTTCTTCAAGGTTGGCGTTAGTAGCTCGGGTAACCACGACAACAACGTCTACAACCAGAACTGGAGCGAGCAGTATCACGGACTAAAAGAAGTGCCGGTGAACCCGCCGGCGGCGAGCACGGGTGGAGGGACCGGGCGGACTCCCGACGAAGAAGACGAGTGGGATCTCGGCTTTCCCGACGGACCCGCTCCGGTTCCTCCCGCCGCGCCCCAGGGGGCGACGACCACGACGGCTGGACAGACAAAGCTCGAGATTCACGTTCCGACGAACGCGGAGCTGGCGCCGAACCTAAAGGGGAATCTGTTGCTGGTCCATGGAGACATGGACAACAACGTGCACTACGCGGGCACGGTGCGATTGATGAATGCGTTGATGCGGGCGAACAAGCGGTTCGACTTCCTGCTGATCCCCGGCAAGCCGCACGGATACGGCGACCTCCAGCCATATTTCACTCAGCGAATGATGGAGTACTTCGCCGAGCACCTACTCGGCGACCGATACGGGAGCACGGCGGATATGACCGAGCACAAATAGCGTGGCACGGCGCTTCCAGCCCGTGCGTATCACGACCACCCTGGTCGTATGAACGTAGCATCGGCTCCCAGCCGATGAACCCCACGGCCCTCCCGGCCATGGGAAAAGGGCCAAGGGCAGGATGCCCTTGGGACCCACTGGCAAGATGCCAGTGCCACGTTGGGAACTTAGTATTTGGGGTTGGGAGTCACACCCTTTGCCCTTGTCGAGGCGCTTAGGAAGTGATATTTGAATCCGATTCAACCAACCCGCGAGGCCCGCGTCGACTGGTCACTCCTCGTCTCCGACGAGGAGTGGGAGCTTTACCGACCGGTGCTGGATGCTGCCGACGCGCGGGGGGTGCGCTATGCGTTAGGAGGCGGACTGGCCTTTTCCGAACACTCGTCGCGTGCTCGCAATACGAAGGATATCGACCTCTACATTCTGCCGGCGGACAAAGACCTGGCGATCGAGGCGGTTCTTTCGGCAGGTTTCCACGACCTCTTCGATGAGAAGCCTTACGATCGGTCGTGGATCTACCGGGGCACGCGAGATGGCGTCATCGTAGACCTGATCTGGAGCAGTCCCAACCACCGGATGGATGTGGACGAGTCTTGGCTCGAGAGTGGACCAGCTATCCAGCTTCGGGACCGGGTGATCCGGCTTCTACCGGCGGAGGAGCTGATCTGGGCCAAGCTCTACATCGTCCAAAGAGATCGATGTGACTGGCCTGATCTGCTGAACATCTTGAATGCGGAGGGGGAACACTTAGAT
Source organism: Fimbriimonas ginsengisoli Gsoil 348 (assembly GCF_000724625.1). Classification (GTDB taxonomy): domain Bacteria; phylum Armatimonadota; class Fimbriimonadia; order Fimbriimonadales; family Fimbriimonadaceae; genus Fimbriimonas; species Fimbriimonas ginsengisoli. The sequence goes on from NZ_CP007139.1 coordinate 696,058, forward strand.
TGGAGGCGACTCCTCGCGGAGGTGGGAGAGCGCGACGCGCCGCTCTTGGGAGGGCTGCTCAGCACGTTTCGGTGGTTGTGTCCGGAGACGGCCCAAGCATTTCCAAAGTGGGTCTGGTGCCATCTCGGCCTGATTCCTCCGGATGGAGGACCGCCTTCCCCAGTTGGCGAAGAGCGTGAAAAAATCTTGGACAGCCGGGACTGGTTCGGACCCCAGGCAGCATAGGCTTGTGAACCCATGGGAGACGAAGCGTGAAAATCGGCACGATGAACCATCCTCAGCGAGACGTCGCGCGGGAGATTTACTTACACGCCGAACTCGGAATGGAGTTCATCGATATGACACTCGAGCCGCCAGCCGCGGCTTCTTGGCTAGTGGACGTGAAGGAGATTTGCCGGGCGCTTCATGAGACGGGGTTCGAGGTCGTGGGGCACACCTCTTACTACCTACCGATGGACAGCCCGTTCGAGGAAGTACGCCAAGGAGCGGTGACGGAGTTGAAGCGCTGCCTCCGGATCTTCGGCGAGCTTGGGACGAAATGGATGAACCTTCACCCGGGGCGGTACACGCCGATGCACCCGCGGTCGTTTTACATCCAGCGTAATCTGCAGACCTTCCGCGAACTCGCGCCCCTTGCGCAGGAATGCGGCGTCGGATTGATGATCGAAAACTTACCGGGGGACTACAACAACGCCGATCAGCTTGGCGACCTGCTCGACCCGATGCCCGAGCTTGGCCTGCATCTCGACATCGGCCACGCCAATCTGATGATCCACCCGAATTCGACGGAGCAGATCTTGGAGCGATACGGTGACCGGCTTCGGCACGTCCACATCCACGACAACAAAGGGGGCGACGCAGACCTCCACTTGCCGCTCGGGGCGGGGAATCTGGATTTGGAGAAGCACGTTAGATCGCTGAAGCGGTGCGGCTACGACGGTCCGGTCACGCTGGAGGTATTCACGGAAGATCGGACCTACCTTGTCCACAGCGCCAAGGTACTGCGCGAGGTTTGGGACCGGGTGTAGCGTCGGCGCCCTCGCCGATGATCTGCTGCACACTGATATCAAACATCACATATCAAACATCACCCCCGGACTCAGAGGCGGGGGTCTACCGGTTCGCTCTCTAAGGCCAGTACGCCGAAGGCGCATTCGTGGACTCGGCGGAGAGGCTCTCGGCGGACGAAGCGCTCGAGCCCTTCTACGCCGAGCGCGAACTCGCGCAAGGCGAGAGAGCGCTTGACGCCGAGGCCACGTTTGCGGAGGCGTTGTAGGTTCTCCGGAATCGAATATTCGGGTCCGTAGATGATTCGCAGGTACTCGCGGCCGCGGCACTTTACGGCGGGCTGGATGAGGCCGCGGGCGCCGGTGACGATGAAGTCGAGCGGCTTGACCACCATTCCTTCGCCGCCCTTTCCGGTGAGTTCCTCCCACCAGGCGACGGCAGCGGCGACTTCGTCGGGGTCACCGGTTTGCACCACCCGGTATGGGGTGGCAAAGAGGAGGCCGTCGCCGCAGAAGCGGCCGAGCATTTCCATATGCCATGTGTGCGGCTTGTCCGTGTGCACGGCTCCTTCGGTGGCGAGGAGATGGAAGGGGGCCAATCGGTAGTCGTCGAGCGAGTTAACGGGCCAGCAGTAGCGGCGGTAGCCCTCGACGTAGGCCTCGGCCAGCCCAGCGCGGGCGGCGTTGCGACCGCGAAGCTCGCCCAGCTCCTGATCGTCCAGTCTCGGGGCTTCTAAGAGGGCGGTTGCGGCGCGGTGGGCGTGGATTGCCGCCGCGCCGACAGGCGCATACTGAGTGCGAAGCAGCTCGCGCGCCTTGGCCGACCATGGCATCAGTTCGGCGTCAAGCACCATCCAATCCGTCTCCAGCTCCTCCCAAAGTCCGGCCGAGGAGATCCCTTGGGCAACTCGGCCGAGCAGCTCTTGCTCGACCAACGCATCTTCGAAAAAGCGCCGGCCGGTCCGGGTGATGACGGTTCCCATTCCCTCGCCGAGAACCCCGAATCGCTGCCGCGCGACCTCCTCGTCGCGGCACAATATCACCACCGCCCGCGACCCCATGTGCTTCTCCTCGCACACCACCGTCTCCACTCCGTTGTCACGGTAGTAGGCGATCGCTTCTTCGGGGTATTCGAGGTAACCATCGCGATGCGACGTCTCCGACGGAGACATCGTTGGCGGAAGGTAGACGAGCCATTTCGGATTTACCGCGAACCGGCTGATCGTCTCCAACGCCGCCGTCGCGTTCTCTTCCCGAATCGTCACCACATGCTTCAGGCGGGTTGCTATCAGTCGCTTGCCAGAAACGTCCTCTAGGTCGAGGACGTCGTCGACGACCTGCTGGGCGGAAAGATCGGGCGGCGCGGTCTCCAGGAATGGACGCTTGGACGCGGCATACATCTGGCGGGCCGGCACGGAGACGACTTCCCGCTCCGGATATCGAAGGGCAGTGAGCTTGCCGCCGAAAACACAACCGGTATCGATGTTGATCGTCCCGTTCAGCCATTCGGCTTCGGGAACCGGGGTGTGGCCGTAAACCACCATCGCGGAACCGCGGTAGTCGCTGGCCCAGGGATAGCGGATCGGGAGCCCAAACTCGTCGGTCTCGCCGGTAGTGTCGCCGTACAGGCAGAATTCTTTGACACGGCCGGATGCCCGGCCCTGCATTTCCGCCTTGAGGCCGGCGTGGGCGATGACGAGCTTTCCACCGTCGAGCACTGCGTGACTGACGAGCGAATCGAGGAAGCGAAGCGCGTTCGCCACGAACTCTTCCGGCTGTTTCGCAAGCTGGTCGATCGTTTCTTGCAGCCCGTGACTTATCGATACCGGCCGCCCGCGCAGGTGGCGAATCAGCTTGACATCATGGTTGCCGGGCACGGCCACCGCGGCGCCCGATCGGACCATGCTCATCGCCAGCTTCAGTACCCGCGGGGAATCCGGTCCGCGGTCGACGAGGTCGCCGACGAACGCCAGCATCCGCCCTTCGGGTGGAACGACGTCGTAATAGACCGGCACCGTGTGCATGCCCACGAACGGGCGGCCGCCGACCGGTTCGGTATCGAGCACCCGCGGCTCGGCTAACTCTTCGATTTTGTAGCCCAGCTTATCGAGGAGCTCGAACAGCTCGTCGGCGCAGCCATGAACGTCGCCGACGATGTCGAACGGGCCGGTTAGCTCGCTACGATCCGGCCAGAGCGGCACCCGCTCGATCGCGGCTTCTTCGACGTCTGCCTCACTTCGGAGCCCGAAGACGTACTTGAAACCTTCCCTTTCGAGGCGGCCGTACGCCCGGCGCATGTCCTTGAGCTGGTTCTTGATGACATGAGGGCCGAACTGTCGATCCGGCCGGTCCGCGTTTCGTCGATGACATACCGATTCAGGGAGGTCGAAGACAATCGCCGCGGCCGGAACGTGGAATTCGTCTGCGATTCGCAGCAAAGAACGGCGGGCTCCCTCCTGCACGTTGGTGGCATCGACGACGGTGAGCTTCCCGCGTCGCAGGCGGGTTCGGACGATGAAGTGAAGGAGGTCGAACGCGTCCTCGGTGGCGTCCTGAGCGTTCTCGTCGTCGCTCACCACCCCTCGACAACTATCGCTGCTGACCACCTCGGTCGGCAAGAAGTGCTTTCGACCAAAAGTCGACTTGCCGGATCCAGAAGGCCCGATCAGGAGGACGAGAGAAAGCTTGGGCAGAGTAAGAGTCATATCGCCTGGAAAACCGCCATCTGGCTGGGGGCGCCGAATTGCTCGCTGACGGGACCGATCGGTTGGAACTCGACGGCGTAGCCGTGACGGTCCGCGACTTCACGCGACCAGCTTTCGAACTCGGCACGGGTCCACTCGAACCGGTGATCGGGATGGCGCAGCTTGCCGGGCTCCATCGTTTCGAAAAGCGCGTTGTATTCGCGGTTGGGAGTCGTAACGATCACCCGCCCAGGTCGGGCGAATTCGAACACGGCTCGCTCCATCGACGCGAGCCTTGATGGGTCGAGGTGTTCGATAACCTCGACAATGGCGACCGCGTCGTACCCTTGCAGGCGGCGGTCTCGGTACACGAGCGACCCGTGGATCAGCTTCATCCTGGACGCTTTCCGTTCGGGCTGCCGCTCGAGCCGCAGGCGGAGCTTCGCCTTTTCCAGCGGGGTGATGGAGACATCCATGCCGACGATCTCCTCGAACTGCTTCTCGTTCATGAGGAGCTTCAGCAGCTTTCCCTCGCCGCAGCCGAGGTCGAGGACCCGCTTGGCGCCGCTCGCCTTGAGCACGTCGAGAACGGTGAGCAAGCGCTGATCGTGCAGTGAAATCGGCCGCTCGACCGCCTCCTCTTGCGCATCGCCGGCAGCTTCTTGCTCTTCGGGTTCGACCAAGCCATCGATTTCGCTAAGGCGGTCCAGCGCCTCTCGGGTCAGCGTCCGATCGCGTTTTAGATAGCGGCGAGAAATCTCTTCCCTTAACGGATGCGTCGCCAACCACGCGCCGCCGCGCAGCAATAGCTTGTCGACCTCGGCCCGGCCGATGTAGTAGTGCTTCCGGTCGTCAAGAACCGGGATCAAAACGTACAGGTGCTTCAGCAAATCCTGCAGCTTGACCTCTCCTTCCAATACCAACCGGTAGTAAGGCGACTCGCCCCACTCGGGGAATTGGTCGTCCAGCGGGAGCCGCTCGACGGTTACCTCGTAACCTAGCGGCTTGAACAGCTCCTTCAGGAATCGCTCGCCCCCTCTTGCCGGGAGGACGGGGATCTCCGCTCTCAGCGGGATGGGGGTCTCGGCCAATTCGGGACGCTCTTTGCTCGTGCCGCTCATGGCGGTACCGAAGAACTCGGCTATCGCCGAGCTGAGAAAAGACGACGCCACGTACGGCCGGTCGTTTACGTACTGGTCGAACTGTCCACCCCCCGGACCGCTGCCTCGCACCAGTGCCACCGGGTCGACTTCGACGAGAACCGCCACCGTGCACCGCTCCTCGGTCGCTTCCGGATAGAAGAGGTGCGCCCGGCCCATCGACAGCTCGGCGTGCTGCGCCCGTTCGGGGTTCTTACGCAGCAGGTATCCCAATTCCGTCGCCGGCCGGTGGGTGGTGGTGATGGTGAGCAGCATTGAGCGCGTGGAAGCGTACCGGAGGCAGCAGCTTTTGGGGCTACTTTGGCTAATTCAGAGCTTTTGCCGACGGGAGGATCGCGTCCCGCCACTTGCGAAGAGTCGCGGGATTCAATGAGGACATCTCTTTGGCGGTCGTTCCCTCCGGCAGCGGAACCATTCGGCGGAGCGCTTGGATGAGAGCGGTCCGGTTGTACGGTGGAATTCGCGGGACCAGGTGCCAAAGGGTCAGCGCATCTTCTTTTCGGGCGCCGGCGACCGTCTGGCTCAGGGCGAGCTCGTCGAAGTTATTCCGGTCAAGGCGCTGGACCGCATCGCGGAAGTCCGGGGAGGCATCGTCGAAGATTGGGGTTCCGACCCCAATTTTTGCTTCGCTCCGGCAAGACGCTCCTTCCGGGACGATCGAGGTCATTACCTTGGATTGGAGGATCACGAACCCCAAGCGGACGTGCAAGCGGGTCGCGCCGTCAGATTCCGTCGCCAAAGTGTACGCACATCCCATATCGACGGCGGTCGCGGTCGGAGTCTCGACGACGAACATCCTCGGCGGCGTGCTGACGAACGCTTCGATCATCCCCTTCATCAGCTTCAGTCGGCGCTCGTTCGGCTGGGCTTGCACGAGTTGAACCTCCGAATTCGGCTTGACGTTGACGTGCCCCTTCCCTTCCAAATCGATTTGCGCCGCCGATCGCCCGTCGGTTTGGATACACTGCCCCGGCTCGAATCGGCCAATCTCGACAACCGGTTTGCCTTCGAGTAGAGGCGAACCTTGTAGCTTGGCAACGGTAAGCGGGCGGTCGGGGGTGTACCAGAGCCAAACGGCCAGGACGAGAACGGTGGCCACCGCCGCCACGGATGTGTAGTTCCAATACCGGGGCGGCTTTCGTGTTATTTCGGTCGAGACGGCGGCTTCCGGCATGAACTTGAGCGCGCGGTGGACCGAGGCCAGTTCTCGGTATTCCTCCCGGCACTGCTCACACGATTTCAGATGCCGGCAAACACGGAGCTTTTCGCCTTCGGTCAGCTCATTGTGCAGATAGGCCACGAGGAGGGTGGAAACGTGGCGGTTTATCATCGTCCGTCCCTCATGAGCACGGTTCCTTTAACGTCGCCGGGAAGGTCGGCGTCGCCTTGCGAGCAATAACCGGCAATTGGAGCGACAAAGCCGCAACCTTTCGGCGGTAGCTCGAACTGATCCGGCCTCTTAACCTCCCCTCGCATACCGATTCAGCGTACGAGAAGGAACTGGCGGGGAGTTTCTTCGATCAATGCTTACGTCGAAGTTAGGCTCGCCGCGTCCCAAATGCGGGCGCAGAAAATGCCGGCAAAGGGAGAAGCACGACCGATGGAAAGTGGAATCGGGATCGAGGCCGCAACAGTAGCGGTCGGCGACAAAGCACCGGACCTGGAATTATCGGAAGGGGTTTGGCTGAGCGATTTCAGAGGCTCGCCGCTCGTACTCGCCTTCTTTCCCGATGACTGGGATCCAGCGCGAACAAGCCAGCTAGGCGTATATCAAGAGCTTCTGGAGAACCTTCCCGACCATCCCCGCCTCGTGGGGATCAGCTTGCGCGGAGACTGGTACGACGTCGAGATCCAAGGTGAAGTCCCGGTCCGCTTTCCTCAGCTTTCTTCGGACGGAGATCTCGGTCGGCGCTTCGGCGTCACGGGACGGCAGGCGCTGTTCCTCATCGACTCGGACGGCGTCGTTCGCTGGAGTCACGCTTCGCCTGTGGGCGTCCACCCAAGAGTCGACGAGGTCGAACGGGCGCTGCAAGAGCTGACGGCGAAGCCGGGAATCTCACGGCGCGAGCTGCTCGTCGCCACGGTTGCCGTTACGGTGGCTTTGACCGTGCTCCCCGGGATCTCGAACGCGGCTGGAGTGGCGAAGCGGAAGTCGGGTGGGCGAACGATCACCCTTAACGTGAACGGCAGCGACTATAAGATTGACGCCGATCCGCGGGTAACGCTACTCGACGCGCTTCGCGAACGGATGGGGCTCCCCGGCACCAAGAAGGGTTGCGATCATGGGCAGTGCGGCGCCTGCACGGTTCACGTCAACGGGCGGCGCGTCAATTCTTGCCTGATGCTCGCGATGCAAGCCGAAGGAGCCAAGGTTCGGACGATCGAAGGGCTGGCAAATGGGGACGCGCTCCACCCGGTGCAGGCGGCGTTCATCAAACACGACGGATTCCAATGCGGCTACTGTACTCCCGGGCAGATCATGTCGGCGGTCGCATGTATCCAAGAGGGACACGCGGGAAGCGACGAAGATATCCGGGAGTTCATGAGTGGGAATATCTGCCGGTGCGGGGCTTACCCGGGCATTTGCGCGGCAATTAAAGAGGCGCGGGAAGGGATGGGAGGAGCACGGTGAAGCCGTTCGAATACCAGCGCGCAGGCAACGTAGGAGAGGCGATCCGCGATGTCGCGCGAGACCATGGGGCGAAGTTTCTCGGCGGAGGAACGAACCTGATCGACCTGATGAAGTACAACGTCGAGCAGCCCGACCGGCTCATCGACATCACCCACCTTCGGCTCGACCGGATCGAGAAGCTTCCGAACGGAGGCCTCCGGATCGGGGCGTTGGTGCGAAACAGCGACCTCGCCGAAGATTCCCGCATCAAGCGCGACTATGCGGTGCTCTCCCAAGCCTTGCTTGCCGGCGCGAGCCCCCAGCTCCGGAACATGGCGACCACGGGCGGCAACTTGCTCCAGCGGACCCGGTGCTACTACTTCTACGATACGGCCTTCCCGTGTAACAAACGGGAGCCGGGGAGCGGGTGCAGCGCAGTGGGAGGATTCAACCGGATCCACGCGATCCTTGGACAAAGCGACGCCTGCATCGCGGTTCATCCGAGCGACATGGCGGTGGCGATGGCGGCGCTTGACGCGGTGATTCAGGTCGAGGGTCCTCGTGGTAAGCGGGCCATTCCGGTCCTGGAATTCCACCGGCTTCCCGGCACGACGCCGCACGTCGACACGAACCTGGCCCGAGACGAGATCATTACCGCGGTCGATCTGCCGGCGCCAACGGGACGGTCGGCTTACCTCAAGGTGCGGGACCGAAATTCGTACGCTTTCGCCCTCGTTTCGGTCGCGGCCGGGTTGGAAACCGACGGTTCGACCATCCGGCACGCCCGGCTCGCCCTGGGAGGGGTTGCGCACAAGCCTTGGCGCGCGCAGGAGGCCGAGCGGTCGCTCCAGGGGCAACCGGCGAATGAAGAGAGCTTCCGCCACGCGGCCGAGGTCGCGCTGGCGGGGGCGAAGGGGTACGAGCACAACAGCTTTAAGATCGAGCTTGCCAAGCGCTCGATCGTAAAGGCATTTCGCGGGCTGACGGAGGTGGCGTGATGGCCCAGAACGAACAGAAGAAGGGGGTCGTCGGACAGCCGCTCGACCGGGTCGACGGCAAGCTGAAGGTCACGGGAGGCGCACGTTACGCCTCCGAGTTCGAGGCGCCGAATCTGGCGCACGCGGTTCTGGTGCAGAGCACCATCGCCAAGGGCCGAGTGACACGGATCGACACTCGCGAGGCCGAACGGTCGCCCGGCGTGGTCGCGGTCATCACCTTCGAGAACATGCCGAAGGCGGCGAGGCCCACGAACCCGCCGGGTGGGCAGACGATCCCCCTGCTTAGTCCAGACATCAAGTATTCAGGTCAGAACCTTGCGGTGGTCGTGGCCGACACGCTTGAGGAGGCGCAGTATGGAGCGGAATTGGTCCGAGTCGAATACGCGGCCGAGCCGCCGGATACGGATTTCGAGAAGCACCTCGATCAGGCATTCGCCCCGCGTTCCGCTCGCGGGAACACAAAGCGCGGGGATTTCGCCGCCAACATCGGCGGGGCGACGAAGAAGCTCGATCAGGTCTATCGAACGCCGATCGAGCATCACAACCCAATGGAGCCGCACGCGACGGTAGCGGTTTGGGGTCCCGACGGACTGCTCGCCTACGACGCGACCCAGGGGGTTTCGAACAGCCAAAGGAACCTGGCCGAGGAGTTCGGCTTGCCGCAAGACAAAGTCCACGTGATCAATCCGTTCGTTGGGGGCGGCTTTGGCTGCAAGGGGCAGGCTTGGCCACATTCGCCGATCGCGGCGATGGCCGCGAAAGCCGTCGGACGTCCGGTGAAGCTGACGCTCACTCGGCGGCAAATGTTCACGTCGAACGGGCACCGGCCACCGACGCATCAAAAGGAGGTGATCGGTACCGACGCGGGCGGCAAGCTCGTAGCCTTGCAGCACCAGAGCGTCAACCACACTTCGGAGGCCGACATTTTCCAGGAGCCGACCGGCTCGGTGGTGGGAATGCTCTATTCGTGCCCGAACGTCGAAGTGGAGCACAAACTTGTGCGCGTGAACGTCGGCGCTCCGACTTATCAGCGGGCTCCCGGGGAATCGACCGGCTCGTTCGCCCACGAGACGGCGATGGATGAACTGGCGTGGGAGCTGGGGATCGATCCGGTCGAGCTAAGGCTACGGAATTATGCGGAGAAGGACGAGTCGGAAGACAAGCCGTTCTCCAGCAAGTCGCTTCGCGAGTGTTACGAGCAGGCTTCGGCACACTTCGGATGGTCGAGGCGAAACCCGAAGGTCGGCTCGATGCGCGACGGCAACTTCCTGGTGGGATATGGAATGGCGACAGCGTCGTATCCCGCCAACTTCTGGCCAGCGGCGGCGAAGGCACGGATGCTTGCGGACGGGCGGGTGCAGATCATGTGCGGCACTCAAGACCTGGGGACCGGCACCTACACGATCCTGACCCAGATCGCGGCCGACGGGGTGGGCGTACACCCGAGCCAAGTGCGGGTGGAGATCGGCGACAGCTTTCTGCCGGGAGCCCCGGTCTCCGGTGGCTCTTGTTCGGCCGCGAGCGCCGGAAGCGCGGTCCAGCTCGCCGCCGAGGCGTTGAGGGGAGCGGTGATCGCCTATGCCACCGGCGATGCCAATTCGCCGCTGGGCGGCCTTTCCGCTCAAGACCTCGACGTGAAAGACGGGCGCGTCTTCTCTAAGGCAAACCCATCCAAGGGGATCACCTACCCGGAGATCCTAGCCAAGTACGGGAAGACGGTGGTCGAGCAGCAGGCGTTCGCTCGCCCGGGAATCGAGCGCGGCCCCTCCGGCCCCAGGACCAACCAGGGCCAAGCGCAGGGAGATAAGGGGAAAGGCGAAGGTTATTCCATGCATGCCTTCGGCGCGCAATTCTGTGAGGTGCACATCGACCCGGATATCCGCATGGTAAGGGTCGCTCGCTGGACCGGGGCATTCGGTATCGGCAAGGTGTTGAACGAGAAGACGGTTCGGAGCCAGCTGCAGGGCGGCATCGTTTGGGGAATCGGAATGGCGCTGCTCGAAGAGTCGCTACTTGACCCTCGGTATGGGCGATTTGTGAATTCGAACCTCGCGGAGTACCATGTCCCTGTCAACAAAGATGTGCCGCCAATCGAAATCCTGCTGATGGACGAGAAGGACTCGGTTGTGAGCCCGGTTGGGGCGAAGGGAGCGGGGGAGATCGGCATCACGGGAGCGGCGGCCGCCATCGGAAATGCGATCTACCACGCCACCGGTAAGCGGGTGCGAGACTTGCCCATAACGCTCGACAAAATTCTGTGAAAGAACAAATCGATCTGATTAAAGAGTGGCGCCGGCTTCCCGCCGGTAGCCCGATCGTGCTGGTGACGGTCGTCGCCACGCAGGGCTCGACCTACCGCCGGCCCGGCGCGCGGATGCTGCTGACTCCCGAGGGTTGGGCCGCCGGTTCGATCAGCGGCGGCTGCCTGGAAGGGGACGTCGTCCGCACAGCCTGGGAGCGGACGGAAAACGGCCCCGCGCTGGTGACGTACGATGCCAGCGCGGACGACGATATCGTCTGGGGTTTCGGGCTGGGCTGTAACGGAATCGTTCAGGTCCTTATGGAGCGGATCCCCGCCGATGGCGGCGTATTGGCTTTTCTCGCCGACTGCATTGAGAATCGTCGTTCCGGAGTGGTGGCGACGGCGGTAACGGAGGGTCCACGGCTCGGGGAGCATCGGTACGAGGTTCCCGAGGATGACTCCGTCGCATGGCTCGTGGAGCGGATCGACCCGCCGCGCTCGCTGGTGATCTTCGGGGCGGGACACGACGCGATACCTCTCGTGTCGATGGCCAAGTCGGTCGGTTGGCATGTGTCCGTGGTCGACGGCCGGTCCGCCTACGCCCGGACCGACCGTTTTCCCGGCGCGGATGCGGTGATCACGGCGCCGCCGCATCGAGCGGGCGACATCGGATACGACGAGCGCACGGCCGTCGTCCTCATGACCCACAACTACCTCCACGATTTGGAGCTTCTTCGCGTGGTCCTGCCATCGCGGGCCGGGTACGTCGGCCTGCTCGGCCCCCACCGCCGAGCGCAAAAACTGCTCGGCGAGCTGCGTCGCGAGGGGTATTCCCCGTCAGAGGCCGAGTTGGCCAAGCTCCACGCTCCGATCGGCCTCGACATCGGGGCCGAAGGGGCCGATGAAATCGCCCTCGCGGTCGTCTCCGAGATCCAAGCCTTCTTCGCCTCCCGCCCCGCCGGCCACCTCCACGGCTTTTCGGAGCCGCTCCACCCGCCCCAAACGCTGCTGGTCGCTAGCAATCGCCAGTCGATTAGTTGCGACATGTGACTCCGGTGGCCCCCTCTCCCTCCTTCGGATGTATGTGCCGAACGAGGGAGAGGGGGTTGGGGGTGAGGGAGAGTCTGGTGTACCTTCGGTACACCAGACCATGGGCGGGCCGCCCATGGGTACACACGGGCGAGCCGCCCGTGCCACCTAAGCCCGGTGGATGCTGGCCGCTTCCTCCGTAACCTCGCCAGCGGCAACAAGAGTGTCGAGGGTCGCGTTGAGCGATTGGCAATCGGGGTCGGTGCCTTGCAACTCTTCAAGTCGAGCCAAGTCGCCGGTAAGGAGAGCTTCGCGGGTAGCGGGGTTTGCGGAGATCCAGGAGTAGGCGGGGACGCGGCCGGAGCGCTGGGCGCGGGGGAAGAGGCGTTGAGAGGTCACGGCCACCAGGTTCTGGGCGAGAGAGCGGCGCAATGCTTCGGCCTCCGAGCCGGCGGAGCCGAGAAGCCGCTGAAGTGCGTCCACGACGCTGTCCGCGTGCATGTTGGCGATCACCAGATGGCCGGTTTCTGCGAGGATCAGCATCTGCCGAAGCGCCTCCGCAGTCGGAATATCGTCGAGGGCGACGACGTCCAAATCCGCCTGTTGAGCGATCTCCAGCGCCCTCGTGTAGCTGTCGCAATCCTGGCCAACGTGGAGTTGGGTCACGAGGCTCTGCTTGCTGCCAAACCGAAAGTTCGGATGAGACTCCACCACGAACAGCCGGGCGGCCTTCTCCCCGTTGATCTTGTCGAGGATGGAGCACACGGTGGTCCACTTTCCGCTACCGGTCGGGCCGGTGACGAGGACGAGCCCGCGGGAGGTTTCGGCAATGCGATTCATAAGCGGCAGCGCGCCTTCGCCAATCTGCTCCAGGGGAGGAACTCCATTCGAGAGCATGCGGAAAGTCGCCGCGATTCCGTCGTCGCCGGACCGGAAGAAGATCCCGACGAATGCGAGATCCCCGTGGATGACGGTCTTCTCGACCGGCAGCCCGGAATCGACCCGGATTTTCGCCTCCATCGGCAGCACCGGTTCGAGAATGGCGGAGAGGACCGCTCGGTCGAGCGGCTGCATGTCGAGGCGGACCAACTTGCCGGCGATTCGTACGCACGGGGTTTCGCCAGACGCGAGGTGGAGATCGGACGCTTTTCGTTCCTTGGCTTCGTCGAAGAGGGTGGTCAGGTTCATGGCATTCACTCGAAGTTATTGAAGTCGGATGAGCCCTTCGCTCGGGGCGAAGGGGGCAATGCGGACGGCGGGGCGGCTGGTCAGCTCCAAGCGGAGGCGGAGCATCTCCTCGTGAAGACGGAGCGTTGTGAGGCGCAGCTCGCCCATTTCCTGGCGCATGGATCGCAGCTCCGCCAAAAGCTCGCCCGCTTCGGATGCGGGGTGCGCAACGCCTCCAATCGCGGAAGCGACGCGGGCGGTTAGGTCGGTGGTCTCCACCGACCAGGCGGAGGCCAAGTTATCGGCGAAGAGGTTGTCGTCTTGATTCATTGTCGTAGCTCCAAGAGGTCGTCGTTCCAGGCGGCGAGCCGCCCTCGCAATATCGAGATCGCGTGATTCTTGCGGCTTGCGACGGTGCCGGCGGGAATCTCCAACGCGGCGGCGATCGCGTCGTAGCTCATCCCCTCGTAGACCGAGAGAACGAGGACGGCTCGGTGGCTTTGCGGCAACTCCATCACCGCGTCTCGCACCGCTTGGGCGAGCGCCGTCTTCTCTACCCGCGCATCCAAGGATTCGCCAGGCGTTCCAAAGTCGGCGTCGAGAGGTTCATGGATCCGCTCGCCGAGCAGGTCCAGGCATTGGCGATAGGCGCTCTTGAGCAGCCAGGCGCCAAGCTGGCCGCACGATCGGAACGTACCGCGACTCTCCCAGAGTCGGAGGAACGCGCCGACCGCCACGTCGGCGCCGCGAGCGGAATCGCCCCCAAGCATCCGGGTGGCAAACCGCTGAAGCCGATGCTGATGCCGTCGAACGATCCGGTCGAAGGCGGCGGTATTTCCTGCCGCTGCCTTCTCCATCAAACTATCGTCGCTCTCGTCGTCGTGGATCACCATTGCCTCGCTGCATGGTTAACGGTTTTCGAGGCCGGTTCCTTCACAGAATTTGCTGGATGACAAACGGGACGGTCTAACGACTTGTCAGCAGCTTATTGGCGTGTTCGCGAATGTCTGCGGGCCAAGCAGCGGTTAGTTCGCCGAACCTGACCTGGTCTTCAGCGAAAAGAGCTCGGCTGGCTTCTTCGAAGTTCGGGAGATTGCCGGCCATCGAGGAGAGAAAGCGGTACGTCGCTTCGATGGCTTGACGAGCCCGGTCTTTGTCGACCGACGACCGCATCGCATCGTGAACCAGTTTTCGCAGGGCAACGGAAGCGCCGCCGGATTGGGCGTTCAACCAATCCCAATGACTCTGCAGCAAAGTGACCTCACGTGGAACGACCCCCAGCTTCGGGCGACCCGGTCCCCTAGGTGGTTCGGCGGCGGGGGCGTACCGCTGCCGAACGTCGTCCGACGTCCCCCGAACGTCGATGTCGAATTGAGCGCCCGTGAAGTCGTCGAAGATCAGAATCGGAAGTGATTCTCCTCTACCAACCTCTTCCTTAACCGTCAAGGCGACCTCCCAAAGCTCGCCGGATGCAATCTGCCTTTCTCCGGCAAATGCCGTACAGGCTCTAGCCTGCGATTCTATCTCGTAACTCATGTCGACCAAGTTTTACCCGGACAAAATACCGCATGTCAATATTATCCGGGTAAAAACTAAGTCGGAGAAAAAATGCCCGGTTTGATCGGCTGGTTGAACTCGAATTGGAGCGTGCCTTCGGTCTCCCAGCGGCCGTCGACCTGTTTTTGCTGCTCACCTTTGACCGGGAGCGAGCTCTCCGGGTCGAGGAGGAAGATGGTTCGGAGTGGACTTCCGTCGAGGCCACGATCGCGCACGATCAGGGCTCGATAGTTTGTCCCGTGCCAGGAGACGCCATCTTCGGTTTCAACGGCGACGCCGTTGATCCGCACGATCCCACTCAGCATCACTTCGAGGGTGGGAACCCGGCAGAGAGATACCGCTTGAGCCGGGAGCTGGCCCTGGCCGGCCCGGATCAAACGCATCCCATGATGCTCGAGGATGGCGGTGGTCCCTCCCGCTTCGTCCCAGCGGCTCGTCGAACCGTCGCGCCAGATTTCGCGCTGAGTCATCATCTTCTCGTGATCGGTGGGCTTGTACCAGCGGCATGTCATGTGAAGGGTCCGGCTTTGCCGTACCGCGGTCTCCATCCTATCTAGAATCTCACCTGCCGGATCGTGCCTCGGCCAACAGATATATGCCCCAGAGGCAACCGCCATCGCGGCGGCCAGAGCGGGCAAACCCCACCGAATCTTGGGCCTCCGGTGAAGGATTCCGCCTTTCGACGCGGCTTCCCGAAGTGCCGACAAGACGCGCGATCGCAAGTCGTGCGAAGCGGTGTCCCCTCGAAGGGCGATCAAGGCCACGCCCGAGTCTCGCAACGTCTCTAACTCGTGGCGGCATTCGTCGCAGCGAGCGACGTGTCGCTCCAGCAGCCGCGCATCGCTTGCGGCGAGATCGCCATCCAAGTACGGAGCCAACAAGGAGCGGAAGTCGAAACAGTTCAATACGACTCCCCCGATTCAAAGCCTGGCATCAGGGTGCGCATACGAATCAAGCCTTCGAAAACCCAATACTGGACGGTGCCGGTCGGCACGCCCAGCACGGCGGCGGCCTCGCGATACTTCAACCCTTCGACCTTAACCAGGAGGAGCGATTCCCTGAGGTTATGCGGAAGTTGCAACAGCGCCTCTTCCAGGGAGATGGCGTCGGCGGTTGCAGTCATGCGCGGATCGTTTGTTGGGACGTCCACGAGAATCGGCATCGTGCGAGGGGCCGATCGCCGGATTTCCCGACGGCAACAGTCGAGCGCCAGCCGGTAGAGCCATGTCCCGAGCGCGGAGCGCCCTTCGAATTTTTGACGGCTTCGGAACGCGGCGACGAAAGTCTCCTGCGCGAGGTCTTCCGCCTCGGCGCGGCAGCCGCTCAAACGATAACAAATACGAAACACACTATCCCCATAGACCCGGAACACAGCCTCGAACCCCTCGGGATCGCCCCGTTGGAATTTCTCGACCCATTGCTGCTCTAATTCCTTCATCGGCCTCCCTCGGCTTCGCCGGTCGGCAGCACGACGAGCGGTGACACTCGCGAACCGTAGAACGACATTTTAGGGGCTCACCGTGAAACTAGGGCCTCTTACCCTTAAGGGCGCCTTGGAGGCGTTCGTAAGTTAGTTGTGCTAACCGCCACGTTTGTTGGTGGTCTTCTCGATTTTCTGCTCGTAAACTATTTACCCATGCGGCCCCGATTCAAATCGGACTCGAGCTTCGGGACGCGTCACCAGGTCGGGTCGAACTGGTCGATCGACGGCTTGACTCCTGACGACTGATGCCACAATCGGCTAAATCTCGATTTCTTCGCGTGGAAGTCGGAGAACAGATAGTTGGATCCACCTGGGTGCCGTAACTCGTCGAGCGGCTTCGGTTGGTGGATTGCGGCGTTCCACTGAGATTCTTGGCGGAGAGCATCGGTGACCAAGGACGGCGTGCCCCAATACATCGGTGAGAAGTGATCTTCCGTCCACGTCTCCGCCAGTTCGGCCACGAGCACGCACTCGGATGGATGGTTCACTTGGTCGAGCTTGAAACCGAAGAACGGGGGATGGTTCGGTGCGAAGAACGCGTTCAAGCCGTACGAGGTTTGGCGGGGCTCGATAAGCGCTTCCCAGTTCGGGGACTCGTCGGCGGGGCATCGATAGATGAGGCGAGACTTGGAGTACGGCTGCACCGTGTCGAGCCAACTGTCGCCACCGATCTCCGAACCGTCGGCGTCGTTCGATTGATCCTCGCCCGCACCGGGAAGTCCATCGTCAAAGTCGACGGCGTAGAGGCCGAGCGCCACCCCAAGCTGCGCCTCGTGGGCGATGCACGCGGAGGACTTGGCCGCCCTCTTGGCCGAGCTCAGGACCGGGAATAGAATGGCCGCGAGCAGGGCCAAAATGGCCACCACCACCAGCAATTCGATCAGAGTGAAACCGCCGCGCATCGCTCAGCCCTGTTTCATGATACGGGCTGATTTCTTAAAGAAGATCCAAGCGAATCGCGCAGTCTCGTAGGATCTCCGCTTCCCATGCTGGGCGGGTAGGCGCGCGAGGGTGAGTCCGGTCGGTCGGGATCTTACCGAGTAGGTGCAGGAACACCGCCGCGCTGTGCTTGTAAGCGGGAACGGGAGCCCGGAAGGCGAGATTCCCCAGGTGCTGGAGAGCATCCGCGAGCGCCAAGTAGCCCGGATCGCCGGCTGCCCAGAGCCGGTCACGTTCGGCAAATTTGGCGGGCGAAAAGGTGGCCAGCCCAAGAAGGTAATCGCTCCCGAACTCGATCATGTCGATGCCGAGGTCGTTGCCGGTGAAGATAGAGAACTCCGGCCGAATACGATCTCTAAGATCGAGGCGGGCCAGCTCGACTATTCGATCGAGGCTGGAGTGCTTCATCCCCTTAATCTCCGGGATCTCCATGATTCCGGTCACCACTTCCTCCGACCAGATCTCCCCGTTCGGCGCAAACACTCGGCCAAGCTCGAAGGCATAGGCCCGCTCCACTCCCGCCACCGCGCAGGCGTAGGTCGACACGACCTCCTGGGCCGGGACGTTGTGAAGTCGAGAGGTTTGAAAGAGGATCGGGGTGCCGCCGAAGCGTTCGATTTCCCCGATTTCCCGGCGGTACAACTCGACCAAATCGCCCGACCGACCTTCGACAAACGCGCCCGCCACGAACTCACGGCCGTTTGCGGCTTCTCGGGTGAGGTGCAAGACGCGGGTTCGCTCCTCGTCCGTGATGAGGTTGGCGTATCCGGTGTCCATGTTGACGGCCGGCGTAAGGCCCGCGTCTAGTGTCTCGCGGACCAGCGCCATGAACGACTCTTCAGCGATCCGGTCCTGATCGTCGAAAGGCAAGAGGATGGCCGCCATCCCTTCGATCTGCCGGCCCATCCGCCGCTTGCCGTAAATCTCGTTGAGGTTCATCACCGCGGGAGCTCCGGTATGTCGATCCAACGGCGTTGCTTCCACGATTCGAGACCGCACTCGGCGAGCTGCACCCCTTTTGCTCCTTCCCGGAGATCCCACGGGAACGGCTCGTCGGCGACGACGTGACGTAGGAAACGCTCCCACTGGGCTCGGAACGCGTTCTCCTCCGGCTCGTTCGTGGGTACGAGCGTCCAGCCTTCCGCGTAGTCGATCGGGCTCGGCACGTCGGGATTCCAGACCGGGCGGGGAGTCACCGACGAAGGCTGGATGCGACATTCACGGAGGCCGGCCACCGCCGATCCGTGGGTTCCGTCGACTTGGAGAGTCAGCAGATCGTCCCGGCGAACCCTCACCGCCCACGACGAATTGAAATGCGCGACCACGTCTCCCTCGAGTTCGAAAGTTGCGTACGCGGAGTCGTCGGCGGTGACGTCGTATGGCTGTCCGCTCTCGTCCCACCGCTTCCCGATGTGGGTCGCGCCGAGGCACGAGACGGAACGGACGTCGCCGAAAAGGTTGTCCAGCACGTACCGCCAGTGGCAGAGCATGTCGACGATGATCCCGCCTCCCTCTTCTCCACGGTAGTTCCAAGAAGGGCGCTGCGGCGCGATGCCGTCTTCGCCGGTGAAGACCCAGTAGCCGAACTCGCCGCGCACGGAGAGGATCTTCCCGAAGAAACCGGTGTCGATCAACCGCTTCAGCTTTCTCACGCCCGGAAGCCAGAGCTTGTCCTGAACGACCCCGTGCTTGACTCCCTTCGCCTTGGCTTGGAAGAAGAGTTCGAGGGCGCCTTCGGTCGAGGTCGCGCTTGGCTTTTCGCAATAGATATGTTTACCGGCTTCGATCGCGTCCTTGACCGCCTCCACCCGCTGGTTGGTGATTTGTGCATCGAAGTAGATCGGGGCGGTGGAATCACCGAGGGCAGCGGCAAGGTCGGTCGTCCATTCGAGCCCTCCGGCCCGCTTGGCGAGCGCTTCCAGTTTCGCGGCGTTTCTCCCCACCAGGATCGGTTCGGGGACGACCGTTCGGTCTCCGATCCGGAGTCCCCCTTCGTTTCGAATCGCGAGGAGAGATCGGAAGAGGTGTTGGTTCGTCCCCATCCGGCCGGTAACGCCGTTCATTACGATGCGCATTAACCGGCGGCTCCCGTGATCTGGGCGTGGGCGCCTTCGGGGAGCGGCGGGGCTTCGATTCCGGCTTTGGGCAGCGTGCCATCCAATTCCTGCCTCCAATGCGCCACATCGCCGGCGGGGCCGTAGCAGTAGACGAGCCTCAGCGGCGAAGCACCGACATTGGTGAGCTGATGAAACACCCCCGAAGGGATGTAAACCGCCTGCCCGCCGGAGACCTCTTGGCGCTCCTCGCCCAGACAAAACTCGGCGGTCCCTTCCAGGATGAGATAGACCTCTTCTTGGTCGTGGTTATGCCACGGCACCTGGCCGCCATTCGGCTTTAGGGTCACCAAACCGAGGCAGAAGGCATCGGCCTGGATGGCGGAGAGACCGCCCGCCACATTACGGGTCGTCCTTCCGGCCGGAAACGTGCGTCCCGCCATCTTGTTGAGGTCGGCAATGATCATGCTGCGGAGTCTAGCGGAAATTAGAACAGGCTGTCTTGTAACGGCAGATCAGCCTTCTTTCCCATTGGCCCCGCATCTTCGACAATGGTCGCCTGCGGCGGGCACGGGACCATCAGCGAATGCAGCTCGCTCATGCTCGCCTGTGGATCCAGCCATCTTTCCGCATCCTCCTTGGTGAGAATGACCAGCATTCGATCCTGGATCGGCGCGATCAGCTCATTTGGTTCGGTAGTCACCATCGTGAAGGTTTGAACGTTGCTGACCGAATTCGCCGGTTCGTATAGCCCAGCTACCAGCAGAACGTCTTCCGATGGAGGGCGGAACCGGATCCACCGCCCTTCGCCGGTTTCATAGAACGCGGTCATTGGAACGATGCAGCGCCTCTTCCGAAACGCCTCTCGAAACGTCGGCTTCTCGAGCAAGGTTTCCGAACGCGCGTTGTACGCGCTCTTCCGCCCGTAGGCAGCATCTTTCGCCCACGGCGGCACGAGTCCCCACAATCCCATTTGAATGACCGGTTCCCCTTGTTTTCTGCGGACGAGGATCGGGGCCTCGTAACCGGGAAAGGTATCCAAACCCTCGGTCCAATCCTCGATCGGCATCCAAGCCTTGATAACCTTGGACCACTTCACCATTCGGTTCAAATCCTTGTCGTAGCGGATACACATCTTTGGTCGAGTCCCTTGGGTAACGATCCGTTCGCTGCCGCGTCCTAAAGCCACCATGCGGTTTTGGTTGGTTCCTCTGCTCGGCTTGTCGGTAACGCTCTTCATCCAGCAAGGCGGGTTGGGAGGGGGCGGCTTTGGAGGAGGTGGATCGAGCATCGCAACCGCGCCCGATGGCGACCCCGTTGCTCAAACTCACATTCTAACGCCCGGAGATCGTGGTGAGTGGCCGATCCAGGCAAAGGAAGGAGAAACGATTATCGTTTCCGCCGACAGCGAAGTGTTCGATCCCGCGCTCGAGGTGGTGGACGCGGCCGGTAAGGTGCTAGCTCAAAACGATGACGTTCGCCCCGGTCAGCAAAATCCCCTGCTCGTGTACCGCTTCGCAGCCGCCGGCACCTACAAGGTCTTAGTAAAGGGCTACAAATCAGCCGCGGGTGGCCAGTACCGATTCATGATCCGACGATTCGCTGCCAAGGACGCCACCATAGGCGAGCGAACTGCCCATTCTACGAGTAAGTCCGGCAATGGATGGCTCAGATACAAATTTGATGCCGGTAAAACTATCGTGGTGGCCGCCAGAGGAGCGACCTTTCGGCCCGAACTAGAGCTCATCGGTCCAACCGGAGAACCGGTCGCGCCGGTGAAAGAATTCGAGAACCCAGGGCAATCCCGCTGGTTGGCCTATCGAGCTGCTGCCTCCGGCGATTACTACCTACGAGTCCAGTCAAATCAAAGTGGGCAAAGTTTTGCGATCACTGCGGTCGCCGCTCATGAGGGCATAACCTCGGTGGGAGGCCCTACCATCGAGCACACCCTCGAGCCGGGCGGGTTCGATATCTGGAAGTTCAAGGCAAAGGCAGGGGACATCGTCCGGGCTGAGGCCAAGTCCCGCTCCGCTCCCGTAATCGCGCAACTATCTCAGTCTCCTAAGAGCGATGAAATCGCGGACCCGCAGCCCGCGACCGCCCCTTTTCTTGGGCTGACGGGCGACGGCAAGGATAGAGAGACCGTCAACGTGCTCGTCCTCAAAACCGGGGAGTACCAGATCAGCGTTTACCACCCGAGTGGCAATCCGTCGCACTATTCGCTCGCGGTCTCGTCCGGCGCGAAGCCCTTAGACGCCATGGAGGTAAACAGTTCGCTTGCGCTCGGTCGCGCCGATTTCTGGATCTTCGAGGGGCAAAAAGGACAGATCGTTCGACTTGAGGCCCTCTCCACGCAATTCGACACCTTCCTCGAGCTGGACGACTTCAACGGCTCCTCTCTAGCCCAAAACGACGATGGTGCGGGGGACCGTAATGCGGGCCTGACTCTCCAGCTTCCCAGTTCCGGCCTGTTCCTCGTCCAAGTCTCATCTCGTGGTGGCGGCGGTAGCGGTTCTTACACGCTGAAACGGAGCACTGCCGAGGTTCATCCGTTGCTTGAGAACGTTCGCGGCGATGGAACGCTGGGCAGCGGAGGCGTCGATTTCTGGTCGTTCAGCGGAAGGGCCGGTCAGACGATCGTTCTGAGCGCCCGTTCGCCGCAATTCGATACCGTGCTGCACCTCATCGGCCCCGACGGATCGGAGGTCGCCGCAAACGACGATAGCGGCGACGGCACGGACAGCCTCATCACCATTCGTCTCCCCCTTTCGGGAACCTACACGGTCCGGCTGACGGGCAACGATGGAGGCGGCCAATATTCCATCCGTTGGATCGATCTGGACAGATAAGGTCTCGTTCCGGCGACCGTCTCCCAAGCTGTCTCAGCAATCGACGATCACCAATCAACCATCAGCCCCTAGAACCTTCCCATCGGGTTCACCGCTCGCTTGCCGACGTGGACTTCCCAGTGGAGGTGGGGGCCTTTGGCGAGGCCGGTCGAGCCGACGGCGGCGATCTGCTGGCCGCGGCGGACGGATTGCCCGGTCGACACGTACAGCCGAGAAGCGTGAGCGTACACCGTCGACAGCCCGCCGCCGTGGGCGATGATGACCATATTGCCGAACGAGCGGGAATAGCCGGCCTTGATCACCTCGCCGTCGGCTGCCGCTACGATCGGCGAACCGGCGGGGGCGCCGATGTCGATGCCGTTGTGAGGGCGGGTGAAATGCAGGATCGGGTGATATCTCATCCCGAATCCGCTGGTGATGGGCCCGTGCGCCGGCTTTAGGAATCGGCCGATGAACTGGGCCGGCAACTGCTTCTCGCCCGGCCGCCGAACTCGCCGAGCGAAGGCGGCGATTTCCGACTCGATGGAGCTCATGTCGGCATCGTACTGGGCAAGCATGCGCTGAAGCTCCCCCTGTTTGGCGCGCAACGACTCTAAAACCTGCCCCTTTTCTTCTCTGGTGTCTCTGAGATTTCCCTGCTGTCGAATCTGATCTGATCGCAGCCCACGGATGCTTGCCACCAGCTCATCTTGCCGGCGCTTCTTCCTATCGATCTCCTGACGCAACGACCGGTACTCGACGAAGAGCTGGTGGTCGTATTTCGCGATCGCCTCCAAGATCTGTTGCCGGGTCAGCAAGTCGTTGACGCTCCGCGTGCCGGCGAGCGCGGAGAGGAACGTGGTCTGCCGTCGCATGTACATGTCCGCGATGCGGCGGCGGACTTGCCCTTTCACTTGCTCCAACCGTTTCGTGGCGGCGGCCAGGCGGGTCGCGAGCTCTCGCTGTTCGGCGCGGCTGTCGCTTAGCCGCTTCGTCGTGCGGTCGAGTTCGTCGACTATCCGCTCAAGTCGCGCATCGACGACGTGCAAATCTTCCGCCACCACGTGGCTCTGATGCTTGGTTTGGCGTAACTGCTTCCGGATGGCCGCCCGTTGGCTTCTCATCTGGTGAAGCTTGTTTTTAAGCTGTCCGGCGCTCTTTCCCGATGAATGGCGGTGTCCCTTTCGCCGGTGGCTCTGCGCCGCTACCGGCGCGGACAATCCGGCTGACAGGACCAGCGCCGCCAATAGGAAACCGAAAAACCGCATCATGCCTGATTCCGTAGCCGCAGGGCGATCGCGGAACAAAACACTCCGTACACGGCCCCCGCCGCCGCGAAGATCATCAACACTTGAGAGGTCGGGAAGATCGGCAACGCCTTGTTGAGCTTGTCGTAAACCCAGATTTCGACGGCGTGGTTCGTCAGCCAGACGAACCCGGCGGCGAGCGAGCCTCCGATGACGCCGTGAACCAGACCCTCCAGCAGGAACGGGATGTAGATCATCGGGCGCGAGGCGCCCACGAGCTGCATGATTCGAATCTCGGTGCGTCGGGCGAGGATCGCCTGCCGGATCGTATTGAAGATCAATATCCCCGCGATCACCAGCAGAAGCGCCCCGGCCGAGCTGAGCCAGCGAATCAGATTCAAGATGCCGTTGACGAGGCGCTGCTCTTCTCCGAAGTATTTAACGCCGTCCGGTTGTACGGCGGGGAGTTCCTTGATCGCTTCGGCCACCGCATCTCCTTTGCCGAGATCGGTTAGGGTGACCTTGTAGGAATCGGGCAGAGGGTTATCCTCGATTCCGGCGGTGGTGTCGGGGTCCTGCTGCTTCAGGAGCGCCCAAGCTTTATCTTTGGGAATCCAGGAGACGACTCCGGCGCCGTCGATCTTCCGGATCGCCTCAGCGGTTTCGGTGATCGCCTTGAACTCCGTTCCTGGGCGGAGGTAGACGTAGATCTCAAATTTACTGCTGATATTCCGGGTGCTCTGATCGACGTTTACGTACAGGTAGCCGAGCCCCCCAAGCAGGTACAGCGCGATTGCCACCGTTGTGATCGCGCTAAACGTCATGAAGCCGTTGCGACGCAATGCGATCATCGCTTCGCCAATGACGAAGCTGATCCGATCAAGCATCGGGGGCTTCCTCCGTTGTCTCCTGCCCTTCCGTAGACGGGGGCGGAGATGCGGTCGGAATATCGAGGGGTGAACCGGTCCAGATGACGTTCGTCGCCGGCACATCCTCGGTGACCCGGCCATGATCGAGGGTCACGATCCGCTTACCCATCCTATGGATGACCAACATATCGTGGCTGGCGACCAGAACCGTGGTTCCCTTGAGGTTAAGCGCCTTCAGCAACTCCATGATTTCCCAGGAGTGGTCCGGATCAAGGTTGCCGGTCGGCTCATCGGCAAGGAGCAGAGGCGGATTGTTGATCAACGCCCGGGCGATGGCGACGCGCTGCTGCTCGCCGCCGGAGAGCTCGGCCGGAAAGGCATCGGCCCGATGCGCGATGTTGACCTGCTCGAGGATATCGGGAACCCGCTGCCGCACGTCTCGCCGGGAGTGGCCGACGGCCCTCATAGCGTACGCGACGTTCTCCCAAACCCGTTTGCGAGGCAGGAGGGCGAAATCTTGGGGCACGATTCCCATTCCGCGGCGAAGCTTCGCGATATCTCCGCCCGGGATGTCGCCGACGCTCTTTCCCTGAAGCAACACCCGCCCCGCAGTCGGCCGAACCTCCCGGGTAACCAGCTTGATAAGCGTGCTCTTCCCCGCTCCGGTCTTACCCACAAAAAAGACAAATTCCCCTTTTTGAACGTCCAGCGTGACTCCGTTGAGTCCCGAAACGTGCCCGGCGTACTCGACGCGGGCATCTTGGAAGGAGATATAAGGATTCGTGGAAGCTGAGTTCAAGCGGCCTCAGGAAGTCGAAGACTGTAGATTGTAGATGGAAGGTTACCGATGATCCGCGGCGGACTGGGTTTTTTCATGGATAGGGGTCGAAGATTGCGGTGGGTCTGCAATCAGAGACGCCCAGGAACGGCGATCGACTCGATACAAAACCGCGATCTTCCATCTACAATCTTTCAGCCGTCATGACGAACCGCTTCCAACGCACGCGAGACGACCATAGCCGGGAGAGGGCGGAAGATTACGTCGAATTGATCGACTCCCTAACTCACGACAAGGGCGAGGCGCGGGCGGTGGACATGGCGGACCGGCTGGGCATTAGCCACGTCTCGGTGTCCCGCACGCTCCAGCGCCTGAAGCGAGATGGGTACGTGACGATGGAGCCGTACCGTTCCATCTTCCTCACCGATAAGGGGAAGGCGCTAGCCGGCGCCGCCCGAGAGCGCCACGATCTCGTCCTTCGCTTCCTCCTAGCCCTCGGCGTCCCCGCCGAGGTGGCCGACACCGACGCCGAAGGGATCGAGCACCACGTCAGCGACGAAACTCTCGCCGCGATGCGAAAGTTCTTAAAGCCCACCCCGTAGCGTCGGCGCCCTCGCCGACGATCCGGTCCAGTTACTTGCTTAGCTCTAGCGTAGTGACGCTGAACGGGGCCGCGGTTAGGGTGACGACGCTGGTCTTGACCCGGGCGGAAGCCGCTCGAGGGGTTCGATAAGCGTCCGAGGTCACCGCAAAGGCGCGCACGTTGCGGGCGCGGAATCCTCGGAGGGAGAGGGTTAGCGGCATCGGGACGCCGGTCTTGTTAATCGCCACGATTGTCATTCTCCGGCGGTTTTTCGAGTCGAGCGCGGCGTAGACCGAGTTCGCTTCTGCGTTCGTTCCGGTCACCTTGAGGCCCAGATCGCCGAAGCGCGAGCC
Source organism: Fimbriimonas ginsengisoli Gsoil 348 (assembly GCF_000724625.1). GTDB lineage: Bacteria > Armatimonadota > Fimbriimonadia > Fimbriimonadales > Fimbriimonadaceae > Fimbriimonas > Fimbriimonas ginsengisoli. Next base: position 721,647 of record NZ_CP007139.1, read on the forward strand.
GTGACGGTCGAAATCGGCAAACGCGTCGAAGCCGGCCAGCATCATCTGATCGCGAGGGTTCAGGCCCCAGTTGCAGGCCGCGAAGAGGCCGTACCGGCCGAAGATGCCCAGTACGTCAGCCTGGGCGACGGCGCCCGAGATGTGATTTCCGCCGCCATAGTTGTATTCGGTGATCGCGAATTTGGTGCCGGGATAGTGCTGGGCGATTTGAGTTTGAATTCTCGGCAGCAGCTCGATCGGCTTCTTGCCAAGGCTGTCGGCGATCCAGCTTGTCTCGACGTAGGTGGGATCCCAGAGCGAACGCGGCGCTTGGATGCGCGCGGCAGCGGTGCCCGGTTTGTCGTTATTGTCGGTGATCCGCACGTTGTCGCCCCTCGCCTCCGGGTACCAGTGGACGTCCAGCACGTCGAGCAGGCGACGGCGCCCCTTGCGCTCCGCTTGGTGAAGAGCGTCGAGATACGTGTTTAGGAAGTCGCGCCCATTTGCGTCCGCCGCGTCTTGGAACCGGCGAAATCCTTGCCATCCGTAGTTAGCCGGGCCGAAAACGAGCGCTTTCGGCGCAACCCGTTTAATAGCCATCGCGAACTCGACGTTATTGGCGATGATCTGGGCATATGTCGGATTCTTAGGCCAGATCCGCTGATGCGTCGAACCCCAGAGGTCGGGCTCGTTGTCGAGGCTGAACCAGACGGGGGTGCGGTTCGACTTGATCTTTTCCACCCAGGCAACGAATTCGTCCTGGTAGACGGCTCGGTCCTTGGTGTTCGGCGGGTAGGTGAGCCGACCCGGCTTGTGAGCGTAGGACTTCAGGAAGCGGACGGAGAGGTAGTTCGGGGTTTTGGCAACGTCGCCGTCGCCGTTCTTGTCGGCGGCAACGTAGCCGGCGGTGGGAACGGTGAGAATCGCCGCCGCCCCGTGACTCTGCGCCGGCCTGAGAAAATTGCTGACCGTCCAACCAGGTTCGTTCGAAGCGCCAAGGTAGTTGTCGTTCTGGTGGTGGTAATCGTTCCCAGCGTTGCTGGCATTCGTCTCCCAGTTATACGCGGTCATGCGATTCCCGCCTTGGCGAGCCAGCGTAACGCCGCGGCCGATCCCTTTCCAGTCGGGATTGTTAATCCCATAAATAAATGGCGAGATCGGCCGCACGTCGGAGGCATCGATGACGATCGTAGGGGCGGCCGAAGCCGACAGAACAAGAAGCGAAAAAATCATGGCGCTTATTGAATAACGTACACCTAATCGCCGGGAATCGCTCCAGCTAACGATCAAAAAGAGGGTGCCACTGAGACCAGTGGCACCCTCAAGATGGGGAAAGTAGCAAGAATTGAGCCGTTTCCCCTGGTTTCGCCCGATCTTATCTAGGTGAGAAAGGGCTACCGCTTAAGTCAGACAAAATGAAACTAGCCGCCGGTCTTGGGGGTCGTTGCGGTGCCGGGAACGGGCGCACTATCGGTCGCCTTGCCGATTGGGATACCGCGTGCGTCGACGCCGGCTTTCGCGTTAGCGTCCATTTGAGCCTTAGCGAGCTCACCTTGGCGCTTCATTCCTTCGATCGCTTCCTTAGGGATCGTCTTAGGAGGGTTCTTTAGCGCATCGACTTCTTGTTTGGACATTTCGCTACTGCTGCCAGAGCATCCACAAAGCGCGGCGCCGACGAAGGCGATCAGAAAGAGTTTATTAATCTGCATAAGACCTCATAAAGATGCGGCCCCGGAATCGTCCGGGGCCGCATAGTTGTTCTTACCGGGAGCTGTCCCAGAGGTTCTTGGAAGGGTCGGGGCCAGGGTTAGTGGCGACCGGGTTCATCGACTTGGCGTGGCCGTCGGCCCACACGTAGTTGGTGGTGCCGCTGCTCGGGCTCGTGATGTCGACCGAGTTCACACCGCCGTTGCGGTTATTCTTCGAGAAGACTACTGCCGAACCATTCGGCGAAACGGTATAAGGCGTACCGTCTCGGCGGCCATCCGGAATCCAGCCGCCAACTCCGACGAAGTCCCACCAGTTGATGCTGGTTAGGAAGTTGCTCGGGCCCCACAGCGGGTAAGCGCCGTAGACTTCCGAGAACATGATCGTGCTCGCGGGCTGGGTGACTTGGGTCTCGTTAGTGTCGCCCCGATCCATCCACGAACCGCAACCTGTGCCGCTGGTGCCGTCCTGCCGGGCGACTTCCACATGGGCCTGGTCCATGCCCATGATTCCGTACATTCCCCAGCCGCTTCCGTCCCACTTCATGAATCCGTTGGCGGCGAACGAAACGTTAACGCCACCCGCGCCGGCCATCCAGGACGGCCAGTTGTCGCGTCGCTTGGAATCCAGCGGCGAGAGAAGGATCTGAGTGTTCTTGATGTATGGCTGAGTCGTGTAGGCCCAGTTGTAATCGAGGGTGCCCCACCAGCAAGCGCGAACGCCCGCCGGGAACATGCCATCCTCGTCATTGTTGTACAGCATGGTAGCGATACCGAGCTGCTTGGCGTTGGACAGGGAGGCAGTCTTCTTCGCTGCGGCCTTGGCCTGGGCGAAGACCGGGAACAGAATGGCGGCGAGGATCGCGATGATAGCGATGACGACGAGAAGCTCGATGAGCGTGAAACCGCGATGTTTCATATTAGATGGCTTTCCTATATAGATACGGGACTGGTGGACTCTCTTATATCGAGGCCACATGGTAACACGACGTGGGGCGATAGAGGCGGAGCGCCGCCGATGATCTCCATCAGCAAGTCGATCGCGCGCTCACCCATCATGGCGAGTGGTTGATTAACCGAAGTAAGAGCCGGGCGTAGTTCCCGACAATAAGCAGTAGAGTCAAAACCTATAACGGATAGTTGGTCCGGTATGCGCACACCCAACTTCGGTGCTCGCTCCAAGATTTGGCCGGCGAGCTTGTCGGTATGCGAGATGACGGCAGTATGCCGATCCTTCGCCCGAAGGAATTCGTCGAGCTCCTCGAAATCGGGCGAAATGTGAACGATGTCGCAATCGTTGACGGGTGCGTCGCGCCGAGCCATCGAGTTTTGGAAGGCCGTAAGGCGGCTAAACGACTCAATCGTGATGACGTCTCCGCCCAGCGCGAAAGCGATTCGTCGGTGTCCCAAGTTAAACAGGTGCTCGACGGCTAAGTCGATTCCCTGGTCGTTATCGCAGATGACGGTGGGCAGTTGATCTCCAAATTCCCCCTTATGGCCGTGAATAACCACGAGAGGAACGGTTGCTTCGAGCAGCATCCGACGATTCTCTTCGGAAGGGGCCGCGCTGTACCACACAAGGCCGTCGAACCTTCCATCGTTCATCGCTTCCTGGGGGGTGCTTCCCAGCAGGTGCGGGCAGAGAGTAACCGAGTATCCGTGCTTGAAAGCTCCCTCGACCACTCCATCCATAAGGCACGCGAAGTAGCGGGGCCCCTGGTCGAAGCTGGGACGCTCGAAACCAACGCCGTGGAGCACGCCGATCATTCGCGTCTGCTGATTGCGGAAGTTGCGGGCTAAGACGTTGCAGCGGTAGCCGAGCTCTTTGGCGGCCTCCCGAACCCGGATGGCGGTGGCCTCGCTGACGCGAACGCTCGTGGCCTTGTTGTGAAGTACACGAGAGACGACTACCGGCGATACGCCAGCCTTGGCGGCCACTTGGCGAACGGTTACGGGCATGAATGCCTCTCCGCCGCCTTAGATTTGGGGGGGAGAGCGTAAACGACGCACATGCTACGAGACCGATCACGCCGGTCCCACCTCTCGGGATTTGTTATCGAGATGTTAAGCATTGCAGCCATCGTGGCTCTTCCGAAAGCCCCCATTGGCTTCCGAAAGGGATGATACACCGGTATAGCTAGCTGACCCAAGACCTTATTCAAAATTGCTGCTTAAATTTGATCCAAAAAGACCATCGCCTCAGATGAATCGTTACATCACCATCTAATCGCTTAGATGGGTCTGAGGATTTCCGCCCATACTTCTTCTGGTTGCCGCTCATGAATCCAGTTTTCGTTCCGCTTCGCCGCCTCTTTCCGCTGCTCGCCCTCCTGCTCCTCGCCGCCACCTCAGGCTGGGCGTCGCCCCGCCTCCGGATCCGGTTCGACGACGGGTGGCGTTTCCGTAGGGACGCCGATCCCAAGTCAGGAGGGGAGATGGGGCCACTTTCCTGGCAGTGGAAGCCGGCCGACCGTGACCTGGATTTACAGACCCTTCCGTCCGACATCGATTCCGGACCGTGGAAGCCGACGCGGTTGGGACGGAACGAGCTCCGGAACGGAATCCGTTTCGGGTGGTTCCGAGCCGATCTGGGTTCGAATCCTCTCGATCGGGAAAAGGTGCTGCATTTCGAGTCGGTCGACGACAACGCAGTGGTCTTTGTCAACGGAATCCGGCTGAAGAGGCAGGACGGGTACGGGACGCCGTTCGACGTTCCGGTCTTCAGAGCCTGGAGCGCTTCTGGACCGAACCGGCTCGTGGTCCTCGTCGAGAATACGGGCGGATGGGGCGGGATCAACGGCAGCGTCACCTTCGCCAAGCCGCCGCCTCCCGAGTCTTTGCCTGCTGAAGCCGCGACTGGGTTCTCGGACAAAGCTTGGCGGACGGTGCACCTTCCCCACGACTACGTGGTGGAGGGAACGTTCAAACAAGGCGAGAACGTGTCGCACGGCTCGCTGCCTAGGCCGACCGCCTGGTATCGGAAGACCTTTACGATTCCCCCTTCCTACCGCGGCAAGAGGGTTTGGATCGACTTCGACGGGGTGTACCGAAACAGCACCGTCTATCTCAACGGCCGAAAGCTCGGGCACGAATCCAGCGGCTACATCGGATTCCGCTACGACCTCACCGACCGGCTGCAATACGGAAAGCCGAACGTCTTGGCCGTCCGAGTCGATCCGACGAAGGACGAGGGATGGTGGTACGAGGGCGCGGGCATCTACCGGCACGTCTGGCTAAACGTGACATCGCCGGTGCATGTCGTACCGGACGGAACGTTTGTGACGTCGAACGTTGGCGCCGGGCGGGCGTCTTTGACTATCTCGACCTCCATTGCAAATGACTCTAGCCATCCGACAAGGGTGGTGTTAACCTCGGAGATCTACGATCCGGCCGGACATCGAGTCGCAACAATCCGAAAGGTCGACTTGATCGAGGCGGGCAAGAGTGTCACGGTCAACCAGCATTCAGATGTAGTCAAGCCCACGCTCTGGTCCTTAGAAAGCCCAAGGCGATACCAGCTTAAGACCTCGATCCAGGCAGTGGGCGATCCAACGTATCACACCATCAAGAGCGACGAGGTCAACACTCCCTTCGGTATCCGGACCATCCGGTTCGACAAAGACAAGGGATTCTTCCTGAACGGCAAGCCGGTGAAGCTGAAAGGCACCTGCAACCACCAGGACCATGCCGGAGTCGGAACCGCGATGCCGGACGGGCTGCTCGAGTGGCGAATCCAGCGGTTGAAATCGATGGGCTCGAACGCCTATCGCTGCTCGCACAACCCGCCGGCAGCGGAGTTGCTCGACGCCTGCGACCGGCTCGGAATGCTCGTCATGGACGAAACCCGCCATCTCGGCGACGCGACCCAACCGAAGTCGCCGCGAGGCACCACGGCCGACGACCTATCCGAGCTCAAGCGGCTCGTCCTACGCGACCGAAACCACCCGAGCGTGATCATGTGGTCGCTCTTCAACGAGGAGCCGCTTCAAGGATCGCCGGAAGGCGCGGCTATCTACGAGAAGATGGTTGCCGCCGTTCGGAAGTTGGATCCGACGAGGCCGTGCACCGGCGCGGCGAACGGTGGATACGGCAGCGGAATCCAACTCGTGAGCGAGTTATTCGGCTTCAACTACAACATCGGCGCCTACGACAACTTCCATCGGCGCTTCCCGAACCAGCCGATGTACGGCAGTGAAACGGCGAGCACCGTCAGCACCCGCGGAATCTACGCCAACGACACCGTCCGCGGCTACGTGAGCGCCTATGACGTGAACCATCCGGCGTGGGCCGAGACCGCCGAGCATGCCTGGAAACCGATCGCCGAGCGCCCTTGGATGGCCGGCGGCTTCGTCTGGACCGGGTTCGACTACAAAGGTGAGCCGACGCCGTACGGTTGGCCATGCGTCAATTCGCACTTCGGCATCCTCGACATCTGCGGATTCCCCAAGGACAACTTCTACTATTACAAGGCCTGGTGGGGAGATAAGCCGGTCGTGCACCTGCTGCCGCACTGGAACTGGCCCGGGAAAGAGGGACAAAAGATCAACGTCTGGGTTCAAAGCAACGCGGACCGGGTGGAACTGCTTGTAAACGGCCGGTCTGTTGGTTCGAAGCCGGTGCCGAGGTTCGAGCACGCCGAGTGGGATGTTCCTTACGAGCCGGGGATGCTGGAGGCTCGGGGATACCGGGGAAACAAGCTGATCGCCAGCGACCGGATCGACACCACCGGTGCGCCGGCCGCGATCCGATTGAAGACCACCCGATCGCGGCTCTTGGCCGACGAGGAGGATCTATCGCCGGTCGAAGTGGAGATCGTCGATGCCCGCGGGCGCGTCGTGCCGACCGCGGACAACATGGTCAAGTTCTCGATCTCGGGTCCCGGGCATGTCGCGGGCGTCGGCAACGGCGACCCAAGCAGTCACGAGCCGGACAAAGCATCGAAGCGCCACGCCTTCAACGGTCTCTGCATGGCGTTAGTGCAGGCCACCAACCGGCCCGGCCGGATCGTGGTCACCGCCACCTCCCCCGGCCTGAAGGGCGCGTCGTTGGTCTTGACGAGCCACTAGTGCCACTGGATTCCAGCCAGTGGGTCCAAGGGCAGGATGCCCTTGGACCCCGTTCACACGACCAGGATGGTCGTGATACACATGGGCTGGAAGCCCATGCCACGTTAAGCCGCTCTCAGGATCGTTTCCACCGGATGGCGGTGCTTTGGAAATCCTTCCTCGGCGGGGTGGCCGATGGAGACCAAGGCGACGATCTCGACGTGCTGCGGCAGTCCCAGAACCGCCCGGACGGCATCGGCATCGAAGCCGAGCATCGGCGACGAGCCATAGCCCATCGACTCCAGAGCGACCAAGAGGTAGCCGAGGGCGATATTCGTCTGGTTCCGTCCCCATTCGGCCCGCTGCTGAACCGTCAAGCCGCCGAACATGCTTTCCAGATAACCCTTTGTGCCCACCCGCTTCTCTTCCGGCAATCCGGGATGTAGGACGTCTTCGAGGTTCGCCATCACATCTTCCATGTCGCTCGTGAGAACCAGCAGGACCGGCGCCGCGCCTACCTGCGCCTGATTCATCGCGGCAGCTTGGAGCCGGCTCTTCGTCTCGGAGTCGCGGACGACATGGAAACGCCAAGGTTGCAGGTTAAACGCCGAAGGGGCATTGCCCGCGAGCTCGATCGCCTCCAAAACGTCCTCCTGAGGGACAGGTGCATCCGTATACCGACGGATGGAAACCCTAGAGCGCATGGCGTCGGCGGTGGTATTGAGCTTCTTAGTGTCGATCATTTCGTGTTCCTCTATTCCTATCTCGCACTTGTGATTGCGTGTGCAACTATTATAGCACGACTACTTGCGCAATCAATAGTTGCCTAGAGAATATAACTGGCGCCCCAGGAAAAAGGGTGAAGGCGTCAACATTAATAGCGATGAGCAGTTCCGACCCGGCGCGAACGCTAGTAACGGGCTTCGGCCCGTTTTTGGATGTGAAAGAGAACCCCTCGGCAATCCTCGCGGAAGGTACCGGGCGGCCTTTCCGCATTCTGGAAGTCGCGTTCGAGGCGGTCGATGAATTCCTCGCTTCTCTCGACCCGGCGAGCTTTGACCGCCTCGTTCTGATGGGGGTCGCAACGGGGCGAACCCAGATCACCCCCGAGCTCTTTGCCCGCAACCAGATCGGCCATACCCGCGACGTGCGCGGAAACGACCGTTTCGGCCCGATCGACCCAGCCGCACCACTCCTTCTGGAAGGAACGCTCTGGATCGAGAGCTCGATGGTCGAGCTCTTCCCTAACCCGGACTTAAAGATCAGCCTGGACGCCGGAAGCTATCTCTGTAACTACTCTTATTTCCGAGCGCTCCAGCGATTTCCGCAGAAGCAAATCGGGTTCTTACATGTTCCGCAGCCGGCGAAGATTCCGCTGGAGCGGCAGCAAAAGCTCGTGTCGAGTCTCATCGAGCATGTCGAGAGTCGCTAGACGAACCGGCGGTCGGCAACCGCTTCGATCAGCTCTTCCAAGGAGGTCTCTTCCGCTTCTGGCCACATTTCAAAGGTGCCGAGGTCGAACGGGAATGGGTGGCCGATCACGGAGACCCCGGTAATAAACCGGCCATTCCAAGAGCCCTCGTAAGAGACGAGGAGAATCCGGTAAGCCTTCATCAGTTGGACCGTCTCCGTGCCCGGATCGTAAGTCCCGGAAAGCGTGAACGGCCCGTCGTTATCCGAACCGCCGCCCGCAATGCGGCAGCCGTCGAAAGTGAGGCGCATCGACATGGCCCCTCGTATGTCGTCCTGCGTCCAGAGGCCCCGCCAAGGGCCGGAGCACTCTCGTATGTCTCGCATCTGGTTTCTAACCAAACACTAGGACGAAAAATGGGGTTCCGAAGGTTGCTCGAAGGCGGGCTCTAGCGCCCCATTAAGCCAGGGATATACCCGTTGTGGCCGACGGTAGAGCAGGTGATGCCTATTCCGTTGGCGGGAATCGTGGTTGCGACGCCCGCGCTGTCGTTCACGGTGCCGCTGGCGGTGATCGTGTAGGTTCCGCCGTCTGGGCAGCGCGGAATTTGGCCCAGGTCACCGAGGAGCGCCGAGGCGGTAAGAGTTGAGAAGTTCGGCACCCGGTTCTTGGTCTTCCACGCTTGGGCGGCGTTCACAATCGACTCCATATTATGCCGGCAAGTCTTCTTACTGGAATCGCTGAGCGCACTTACGTAAAGCGGAAGGGCGACGGACATCAAGGTCGAGATGATGAGTACGACGACCAAGAGCTCCACGAGCGTAAATCCACGTCGGCGCGATTTTTTGGTGATTGGAGGCATGACTCTGAGGCTTACTCCGTTGCAGCCCGGGCGAATACTCGCCTTAATCCGGGTCTTCCACTAGAGTGGTCGGCGGATTTGCGGGAAACTGCAGGCTATGTCACACCAAAAGAGGTAGCTGACATCAAGGGACGGCGGCGTGTACGTTTCCCGATGATTACAAATACTTCCGCGCGTTCGCAATCGATCGAGGAACCGCGGCTAGCGGGTCCTCGGGGCCTTCGTATTCGACGCTTAGCCAGCCGTCGAACCCGGAATCCTTGAGGATCTGGATACACCGGGCCAACTCAACGTCTCCCTCTCCGACTGCGGTTCCCACGTACCGACGCCCGTCGAGGGCGGCATACACGTTGCTCTGGTCTTCGTCCGACGCGGCCCGGAAATCTTTGAAGTGGACCATGTAGGCATAACCCGCGACGCGTTCGATCGCCTCATGGCTCGGCTGGTTCACCAGGAGAAAATTGCCCGTGTCCGGATTCGCGCCAAGGGCGTCGTTCCCGCTCTTTTGTCGAACGTCCTCGATTAATCCCGCGACCTGGTCTCCTCGCCCCGCGAGGGTGCCGTGGTTTTCTAGCGCAAGCCGAACCCCCTGCTCCTGAGCGTAAATCGACGCCTCGGCGAGCCCCTCCACGATCCAAGAGCGAGCTTGGTCGAACGTCACCTCGGGAGAAACGTCGCCCGCAAAAACGCGGACCACCTTCGCCCCGTAGTGTTGGGCCTCATCGACCCCAAACCGGATCTTCTCCAACTCCGCTTGGCGTTGACCGGCATCCGGCTTGGCGAAGTTTTGGCTGATCGAGAAGATGGGGCAGGTCAGCCCGGTCTCCCGGAGCGCCACGAGCGCCCTTTCTCGGTCTGCCACGATGTCTTTGTAAAAGGGTGCGAGGAGCTCCACCCCTTCGGCGCCGGCCCTTTTCGCCTCGTGGATAAACGCCGGAATATCCATCCGGCCGTCGCGCACGTGCGCGTAAAAGCTGTACATGCTGACGCCGATGCGCATGGATTACTTCCCGTTAAACAAGTTGACGACCTGCGGCGCCAGGGCGCCGAGGACTCCGATTAGACCGAGCGCGCACGCACCGAGAACGCCGAGGTTCGTTCGAGCGGGGCGCGGCTCGGGCGTTGATTCGCTGACGGAATCGCCGCCCGTGTAGACCGCCATCGCGATCGACAGATAGTAATAGACCGAGATGATCGAATTCACCGCCAGAACCACCGCGAGCCAGGTGAGACCGGCCGAGCTGATGTCCCGAATGATTTGGAACTTGCCCCAGAAACCGGCGGTCGGCGGCAGACCGACCAGCGAGGCGATAAAGATCACTAACGTCGCCGCCGCGAACGGAGCTCGTTTGGCAAGCCCATTCAGTTCGGTAAGGAGCGTTCCCTCCTTACCGTCCTTCGCAGCCATCGAGAGCACGGCAAAGGCGCCTGCCGTCATTGCGGTGTAGCCAAAGAGGTAGTACGCGATGGTCCCGTAGCCGACGGTGGTTGGGCTTTGCAGGTGGGCGATCACCGCCACCAATACATATCCCGCCTGCGCGATCGAGCTGTAGCCGAGAATCCGCTTCGCATCCTTCTGCGTCAGCGCCACCAGGTTGCCGACCGTCATTGTCAAAACCGCGAGTACGCAGAGCGCGGGAATCCAAATTCCCACCATCTCGCGGACGACAACCGCGTCGAGAACCCTGACGAGGGCGGCAAACGCGCCGACCTTGGAGACGGTCGCCATAAACGACGTCACATTGGTTGGCGCCCCTTGATAGACGTCGGGGGTCCATTGGTGGAACGGCACGAGGCTCGCTTTGAAGCCGAGCCCGATGACGATCATCCCAACTCCGAAAACGATCAGCGGGCGGGCGGCGGGGCCACCCGAGATCCAGGCTCGGGCGACCTCTTCCAGGTGCAAGGTACCGGTCGCCCCGTAAAGGAACGAGATGCCGTAAAGCAAGAATCCGCTTGCAAAAGCGCCGAGAAGAAAATATTTCAGCGCCGATTCGCTCGACTTCTCTTCGGTTCGGCTCATGCCCGCCATTACGTAGAGAGCGACGGAAAGAATCTCGAGGCCAACGAAGATCACCAACAGGTTCTTCGTCGAAGCCATGATCATGGCGCCGGTCGACGACCAGAGCATCAGCGGATAGAACTCGCCAAACGGGATCCTCTTATTGCGTAGATATCCTTCGCTGAATACGATGCTCAGCAGCGTTCCCAACACGATGACGATCTGCATGATCGACCCGAACCGGTCGACCAGATACGTGTCGCTAAAGGTCGAGAACTCCAGATCCCCCAGGTTCCGGAAGGCGAGGAAGCCGGCGACGGCGAGACCGAGCAACGAGATTGCCACGATCGCGTCGTTGTTGTGCTTCGGCCGGGCCATCTCGACGATCAGCGCGAGAATGCCGGTGAGCATCACGATGACGACCGGCAGGATCGCGAAGAGGTCCGCCTCCGGGACGGGGAACATGAAGGGTGGGTTCACGTACGGGGCTTCTCCAAAACTTTAGTGGCGCTAGATAGCGGGTGGACGATCCGAAGGTCGGCCGATTCGTCGAACGTCGCGACCGCTCCGTCCCGCATCGCCCGGCCTTGCTCGGTACCGATACCGGACGTTCGGTCGTCCCATCCGAAGAAATGCGCGGGCAGATCGCTGACGAAATCGAGATATAGATCCGCGTCTCCGACGACGAAGAGCAAATTGAGGGTCGCGCCTTTCACCGATTCGAGCAGCTCGCGATCCCGCTCCAGATAGTGGCCGCCGTACTGCATCGGGGTGCAGTGAACGGAAGTGGCGCCGTGAAGGCGGTAGAGAACGCCGTCGGCCCCCGCATCCAGGCAACGGCTCATCATGGTCCGGATCGCCTCGGCAAATTCGTCCAGGATACGAGCCCCTTCCTTCGGGTCCTTCGCTAATTCGGCGTTTAAGTCGATCCCCCGCGCCCATGCTCGTCCGAATGGATTCGGAACTTCGATCAGCTTCGGCCGCTCGTCTTTGGCCGAGTGGGCGGCGACGAATTCCGGATCGGGAGCGAGGACGACGACGTCGGACCGGCTATCCGTCATCCCAGGCCAATAAATCAGCGGTTGGCGATCCGGCTCGCCTCGGCGAGCCGCCGCGAAGAGGCGCTCGCGAGTGTTCATCCCCGATCCTCCCTCGCCGGCTTCATCGCGACGCCGGTTCCGGTGGTGGCGCTCTCCCAAGTGGGGCGATGGCCTTCCGGAAGAACTACCATGTCGCGCGTCGTGCGGACGCTTTGCTCCATCTGGTTCGTAAAGAGCCGAGAGTAGAGGCCGCCTACGATAATGAGGACGGCCAGCGAACCGCTTAGCGCGATCTCCCAGGGCTTGATGTCGCGAAGACGGCGATTGGTCGGGTTAGCGTTCTCTCCGTAGAAGATCTGCTGGAACATGTACAGCATGTAGACGGCGACGATCACCATGCTGGCCCCGGCGGCAATCGCATACCCCAGGCTGATTCCGTAGAGTCCGGCGAATCCGGTGGTGTAGATCCCGAACAGCGCGAGGATCTCTCCAACGAACCCGTTGGTTCCCGGAAGGCCCAAGGACGCGAGGGTCGCGATGAGGAAGATCGCCGCGAAGATCGGCATTTGACCTTTCAGCCCACCGAAGTCGCGCAGCATCGTAGTTCCCCGTCGCTGATAGAGGAAGCCCAGGAGTAAGAAGAGCAGCCCGGAGACGATTCCGTGATTAAGCTGCTGATAGCTTCCGCCGATCATTCCCACTTCGTTCAGGGAGAAGATGCCGAGCATCACCATCCCCATATGGGAAATGGAAGAGTAGGCGAGCAGCCGCCGGGCATCGGTTTGCACCGCGGCGACGATCGCCGCGTAAAGCACGCCGATAACCGCCAACGCCGCCAGAATCGAAACCGAGTTCTTCGCCGCGTCCGGGAAGAGGGGGAGGCAGAAGCGGAGGAAACCATACGACCCGAGTTTCACCATCGCGCCGGAAAGAATCGGACCCGCAGTCGGCGACTCGCCGTACGTGTCCGGAACCCAGGTGTGGAACGGGAAGATCGGACTTTTCACCAGGAAAGCCGCCGCGAAGGACCAGAACAGGAACGCCTCCGCTTGCAAAGCGTTCCGCCAGAGACCGCCGTTCGCCACGCTCGACTGAATCTGAACGATGTCGAACGTGAGCGCGTGGCCGGTCGATTTGCAGTGCAACGCCAACCCGATCATTCCCACAAGGAAGAAGATCGATCCCGCGAAGGTGTAGATCAAAAACTTGTTTGCCGCGTATGCCCGTCGCTCACCGCCCCAGACGAGGATCATCAACCACATCGGGATCAGGGTCGCCTCGAAGAAGGTGAAGAAGAACACCAGGTCAAGCGAGCAAAACGCTCCGATCATCGCGCCTTCGAGTAGCAGGATCAACGCCATGAACGAGCGCGGGCGCTTATCGACATACCAGCTAAACGCCACCGCCACCAGCGAAAGCAACGCGGTGAGCAGGATCAGCCACATCGAGATCCCGTCTACGCCGAGGTGATACGACACCCCGAGGTCCGGGAACCACGCGTGCTGCTCCTCAAACTGAAAGCCGGACGACGCGGATTGGAACGTCGGCAGCAAGCCGATGATTCCGAACACGAGAGTCAGAATCGTGAGCGCGAGCGCCAGTAGCTTGGCAAGCTTTGCGTTCTCTTTCGGCAAGAACGCCAGTAGCAAAGCGCCTAGGAGCGGGAGGAAAGTGAGAATGCTGAGGATCGGCATTTAGTGGTTGCCTCCCGTTCGATTGAGCATCACCAAGAGATAGCCCAGGAAGCCAACCCCGCCGAGAAGCATCACCAGGGCATACAAGCGGACGTAACCGGATTGAGCCACTTTTAGGAGCGAGCCGATACCGGCCGCCAACCGGCCAAGGCCGTTGACAATTCCGTCGACCAAGCCGACGTCGATGTACCGCCAGATACCCCGCGCAAGGTCTCCGCCCCCTTCGACGCTCGTAACCGTGAGCGCCTCATCGAAGCCGAACTGGCGCGCGGCGTCGCGTCGCCATCCTGCCCACCGGCCTTCGTCCCATCCCTGATCCTTCGGCAGGCCTCGAATGTAGAACGCCGCTCCCAAAAGGATGCCGAGGGCGGCCGCCACCGCGGAGTAGACGGCGAGGTTCGGAACTTCTGACGGGACGTCTTTCAAGACCGGAAGGCCAATTGGATATAGCCAGTGCTTGAAGGCGTCGCCCCTCGCGAGCAGGAAGCCCCCACCAACCGACAGCGCGGCGAGAACCACAAGCGGAACCCACATGCTAGGCGGCACTTCGCGCGGCGTATGGTTCTCGTCCAATTCGTGGTGCTCTTCGTGCGATTCCGCGTGCGGGTCGGATGCGTAGTAGAAGCCGTGGGGGTCCTCTGTGAGCTCCTGGGGAACCGATTCGATTTCCGCCTCGGCCGGAGCCTCGACGTGGACCTCGGTCGTGTAATCGAGCGAGGTCTCCTCGTGGACCGCGTGCGCCTCATCGGAATGGACAGGGGCGTGGGCCGGTATGAGCCGCCATCGCTCCTGAGTCCCGAAGAAGGTTAGGAACGTAAGCCGCGACATGTAAACCGACGTCAGCAGCGCGACGAAAAGCCCGGTCCAACCCGCGATCTGCCCGAGGTTAACCCCGTTGATGACCGCGTGATTGCCGGCGATCGCCGAGCCGAGAATCGCCTCCTTACTGTAGGCGCCGGCAAATCCGAGAACTCCGCCGGGAAGCGGGATCGCGATCGCCGCGATCGCAAGCCACCCGATCACCATCGTCCAGGTCGTAATCGGCAGATACTTACGGAGGTTGCCGTAGTTCCGCATGTCCTGGTTGTGGGCCATCGCATGGATCACCGCGCCCGCGCCAAGGAACAGTAGCGCCTTGAAGAAGGCGTGGGTCGTTACGTGGAACATCCCCGCCCAGAACGCGCCCGCCCCGCAGGCGATGAACATAAATCCAAGCTGGGACACCGTCGAAAAGGCGAGCACCTTCTTGATATCCGTCTGCCCGAACGCAATGACCGCCGCGAAGAGGGCGGTGAATGCGCCGACGATCGCGATAATCGCGCTCGCCACCGGCGACATTTCGAAGACGATATGCATCCGGTTCAGCAACACCACGCCCGATGTCACCATCGTGGCGGCATGGATGAGCGCGGAAACCGGAGTGGGGCCGGCCATCGCGTCCGGGAGCCAAAGATAAAGCGGAAACTGCGCCGACTTGCCCGCCGCGCCGATGAAGAGCAGAATGGCGAGCATCGTCGCCGCCGCCGGGTTCTGAGCGAGGATGCGCCCGAGCTCGGGCAGCATCACGTCGTAGCTCAGAAAGCGCGCCCCCTCCGCCTTGACGTTGCTCGTCGTCAACAGGGCGAAGATCATGAAGAGGCCAAGGCCAAGTCCCCAGTCGCCGATTCGATTGACGATAAACGCCTTGTTCGCCGCCCGCGCGTTCGCCAGATCCTTGTACCAAAAGCCGATCAGCAGGTACGAGCAAAGCCCAACCCCTTCCCAGCCCATGAACAGGAGAAGCAAGTTGTTCCCGAGCACCAGGATCAGCATCGAGGCGATGAAGAGATTCAGGTAGGTAAAGAACCTCGCGTAATCGCGCTCTTCCGCCATATAGCCGGTGGCGTAAAGGTGGATCAGGCCGCCGATTCCGGTGATGATGAGCACCATCGTCATCGACAGCGGGTCGATCAGAAATTCAAACGGCACCTTCAACGACTCGATGTCGATCCAAGGAATCCCGGTGACGATCACCGCCCGTTGCGCTTCCGCCAGGCCGGACAGATCCAGAGTGACCATCACCGCGGCGGCAAACGCCAGCAGAATCGGGATCACTGCCAGCGCGCCGACGACTCGCTTGCCCATCGACTTCGCGAGCCGCTTGCCGAGGAAAGCCTGGACAAGGAAGCCGACCACGGGCAGAAGGAGAACCGCCCAAATCAGACTAAAATTGCCGTTCATCCTTCTTGTTAGCCTCTAAGCAAATTCAGCTCGTCGATGTCGACGTTTTCCCGCAGCCGGAAGATCGACATGATAATCCCCAGTCCCACCGCCACCTCGGCCGCCGCGACCGCCATCACGAAGACGACCATCATCTGGCCGGCCACTACGCTTCGCTGAGCCGCCAGGCTGTCGGCCGCGCCGACGTTCGAAATCTGGTACTTGGCGAAAGCGAGGAACGTAAGGTTGACCGCGTTCAGCATCAGCTCGATGCACATAAAAATCACGATCGGGTTCCGGCGAATGATGACGCCGACGACCCCGGTCGCAAACATGAACAGGCCGAGCGCCAGATAAGCCGCAAGTGGAACTCCGTTCATACGCGCCTCTTTGCCAGCAGGATCGAGCCGACGATGCCGACGAGCAACAGGATGCTCACCGCTTCGAACGGGAAAATGTAGTCCGTAAATAGCGCCCGGCCGATTACCGGCGGCGCTCCAAATCCTTCCATCGCATGCGGCTGCGTGGCGCCGATGAAGTGCGGCAGAACCTGCGAACCAACCACCGCGAAGAGCCCAAGCCCCAAGATTGCGCCCGCCGCCTTCTTCCAGTCCGCTTTTTCCTTGAGCACGACCGGCGCACCTAGGTTGAGCAGCATGATCACGAAGAGGAACAGCACCATGATCGCGCCGGTGTAAACCACGATCTGGGTCACGCCGAGCGTTTCCGCGTTCAGCGAGAAGTACACGAACGCCAGCAGGAAGAAATTCACCACCAGGCAAAGCGCGGACCGGATCGGATTGTTAAACGCCACGACCCCAATCGCGCAAAGCACGATGGCGCCCGCCAGCGCTCCGAACAGCAACAAGTTCGGGGTGATCTCGACCCCACCCAGGTTCATATCTTTCGCATACCCCCAAAATCATTGCTCGATGAGGAGAATCTTGTGGGCCGGCCTACGTGGCCTCCAGCAATCAAGCAATCAAGCAATCCAGCAATCAAGCAATTCATAGGGTTGCCGGCACCGTTTCCTCCACCGGCAAAACCGGTTTCTGCGCGGGTAGATCGTTCATCACGACGGTTCGCCGCTCGTCCGACTTCTTCTCTTCCGGCTCGTTCAACTTATGGATCGACTTGTAGAGCGCGATAAGGATCGCCGCGGCCAAGACCACGGTGCCGAGCGCCCAGACCGGACCGTAGAGGCGGTCGATCAGAATCCACATCGCCACCACGATTAGGTTTGCCACCGCAAGCGGCAGCAGCGACTTCCACCCCAGCGACATAAGCTGGTCGTAGCGGAGTCGAGGCAGGGTGGCGCGGATCCAGATGTAGCCGGTGATCGCCACCGCGACCTTCAGCCAGAACCAAACGATGCCGAGCCAGCTGTTTCCGTTCAGATAGTCGAGCGTGTTCCAGAGGCCGCTCGTGGACGGGTAGTGCTCGGCGAGCCAAGCGAACGGGAACGGCGCGAGGTGGTATCCGCCCAGGAACACCGTGGCGAAAATGCCGCCATAGACCAGCATTCCCACGTACTCGCCCATCATGAAGAGTACCCACTTTTTGGTGGAGTACTCCGTGTTGTAGCCGGCCACGAGCTCGCTCTCCGCTTCGGGCAAGTCGAACGGGGCCCGATTCGTCTCTGCGATCATGCAGATGAGGAAGATGATTCCCGCCACGAATCCGTACGGCGTGAAGATGTTCCAGTTGGCCAGGGCCGGGAAGAAGCCCCAAAGCGGCCCTTCTTGAGCCGCCACGATGCCGGTGGGCCGGAGCGTGCCCGCCGCCATCACCACCGCCGCCAACGCCATTCCCATGCCCAGTTCGTAGCTGATGAGCTGGGCCGAGCTGCGGAGGCCGCCGAGCAGCGAATACTTGTTGTTCGAGCTGTAACCCGCGAGCACCACTCCGTACACTCCAAGCGAGCTGACGGCGAGGATGTAGAGGATGCCGATGTCGATGTCGGAGATCGGCGTCAGAACGTGGAACGGCCCCCAAGGAATCGTGCCGCCCAGCATGAACGCAGGAAACAGGAACACGGCTGGAGCGGCGAAGTACAGCAGCCGGTCCACCATTCCGGGGGCGAAATCTTCCTTGAAGAACGACTTCACGCCGTCGGCGAGGATCTGCGGAAGGCCCCAAAGGGAGATCTTATGTCCGCGCAGAAAACCTGGAACGAGATGGCTGGTGCGGGAAAAGGTGATCGTGCCGGTCCGATTCGGGCCAAAGCGATCCTGAAACCAAGCGAGCAGCCTTCGCTCGTACCAGATGACCACCGGAAGGGCCATGAAGAGCGGGGCAAAAAACAGGACGATCCGGATGATCGCCTGCAATATCGGATGTAAATGGGAAACCCACTCCAGCATGCTGCAGGTCCGTTGTACCCGACCCGGCCCTCTGAAAAAGCGGCTCCGACGGACCGCCGGTCCCCAGACCGGTAAAAGGCGAACGTACGTTCGCCAGGGACCGGTATGGAGACTGGCGGTCCAACTCTAAACCGCCACGGCTTCGAAAAGCGGCTCGAAACGGGCGCCGGATTTGGAGACGGTATTTGCGTCCATGTAACAAACGCTAAAGCCGCGCCGCGACACGTCGGTCCGATTGACATCGGAGCTGTGGAGCAGCCAGTTGTGCAGCAAGACCACTTCGCCCGGCTTCAACTCTAGGTACACGACCTTGTCGGGGGTGCAGATTTCGGCGGCTTGCTCTTGACTCAAGAAGCCGGAATTATGCTCCGGGTTGATCAGCCCACCACGATGGCTGCCCGGGATCGCCTCCACGCAGCCGTTCGCCTTGGTCGCGGGGTCGAGGGCGGTCCAGAGGGTGATCGTGGGCTGGCGGTCGAGATCGGTCCAGGCGTCCTGATGCCACGGCAGCTTCGTGCCCTGATGCGAAGGCTTGTTCATAAACATCGCCCGGAAGCAGGCGATGGGCGTTTCGGGGCCGTATGCTCGGGCGCAGATGTCGCGGAAGACCGGCTTGCGAAGATAGGCGCTAAAGAGGTCGTCATGCTCCAGGTTTTGGATCTTTCGGTAGGCGAGGGTCGCTCCTTTAAAGCCGTTGCTCTGTTCCGGTGCGTCTTTATACTCGCCGGTGGTGCTGTCGAGCTGCATCAAAAGACGGCCGTAGTCCAGAGAGGCTTCCCCGAGCATGATCTCGTCGATTCGTTTTTGAAGTCCCGCTAACTCCTCGTCGGAGAGAAGTTTCCCCAAGTTCAGATAGCCATCCCGTTCGAACTGTTGCCATTGAGCGTCGCTGATCATCGTCGTTCTCCTTTCGTGGTTACAGCCTACGCTCACGCAGGCGCCCCGACAATGCACTCGGTGAGCGTAAACTTACACTTAATGCTCAGTTCAGGCGGTCTCGATCTGGCGTTTCTGGCCGCTTCGCGCGTCCCGGAATGCTGGCAAGTGGTGGACAAACATCTGGTCGGATACTCGACGATCCAGTACATGGAACGAGGCGCGGTCGAGATCGCTTACGACGATCGGCGCTATCGGTGCGAGGGTCCGACGTTCTGGCCCGCTCATCCAGGCCCGAGGGTCTACTTCACCTCCGCCAACAGCCGGCAGACTTGGTTCCACCGGCATGTCGCCTTCCAAGGGCCGCTCGTCGGACGGTGGGTGGCGGAAGGGCTCTGGCCGACGGCGCCCCAGGCCGTCGACGATGAGGAGTTCCCCACCAAAATGGATCGCCTGATCGAGTTCGCCAAGCGTGACGACATTTGGTCGTGGCGGCGCGGGATCAATCTCTTAGAGGGAATGTTGCTGCAGCTCGCCGAGGCCCGGGCCGGTTCCGCTCGGAGGGAGGAGTGGCTAACCGACGTCCTCCGAAGGCTCGATTCCGTGCCGCCGTTTGAGCACGATTTTTCTGCCCTGGCCACCGATCTTGCGATGGCGCCATCCACACTACGCCGCCGTTTTCGAGCCGCGATGGGACACTCGCTGCGCGACCACCTGATCACCACGCGAACCGTCAGGGCAAAGGAGATGCTTATCGACACCGATTTGACTCTGGAAGCGATCTCGGAGCGGCTGGGCTATGGCAGCGCCGCGTTTTTCTCCCGGCAGTTCAAGCAAAGCGTCGGCGTCTCTCCTTCGCTCTTTCGAAGAAGCCGCGTTTAACCCTAATTCTTAACGAAACATCGGCAACGAGTCCCCTGAAGATCGGGATGAAAAATACCGATACCGAGACTATGTGGAGAGCCCGAAACCAACCCCCGATAAGCAAGATCTCGGTTAGGCGCGCTCCAATTCCAGTCACCGCCGCAGAGCCGACGACGTCGCTCGGTAGGCCGTACGTCATGCTGCGCGTCGGCTGGCAACCCGGCCGCGGCTTCATCCTCTCGTTGACCGATTCGACGATCAACGAGGTCTCGACGCCGCCCATCCCCGCTGAAACCCTTTCTCGGGCGCTCGAGGGGCGCTGCGTGGCGCTCAGGCATGCCGGCCATTCGGTTGAAATCGCCCCGATTGATGGCTGCATCCGAGTAAAGACCGGCCCCTCCGGCGGCACGCAGATCGAAGGCACCTTCCGCCCGGAAGACCTCGAAAAAGCGATGCGAGTCGCCGTCGAGCGCCCGTCGCACTAAGCGGCAACGCCGGAACCTCGTTTCACTCGCCAGTCCACTCCTGAAAGCTGGCGGGCGAGGGCTCCGGATTAACCTTTCAATCCCGTTACCGCGATGCCTTGAATGAAGAGGCGTTGGGTAAAGAAGAAGAGGATGATGATCGGCAGAATGACGATCGTCGACGCCGCCATCAGCAGGTTCCACTGGGTTCCTCCGTTCTGGCTTTGGTACGACTGCAGGCCGAGGGAGAGGGTGAACATCTTCTGGTCGAGAAGGTAGATCAGCGGCCCGATGAAGTCGTTCCAGGCCCCCATAAACGCAAACAATGCCACCACGGCCAGGGCCGGCTTGCTCAGCGGAATGATCACATCGCGGAAGATCCGCCATTCGCTGGCGCCGTCGATCTTGGCGGCTTCGCTGAGTTCGAATGGGATCGTCCGGAAGAACTGCCGAAGCAGGAAGATGCTGAACGCGCTGCCAAACCAAGCCGGTACCCACAGCGGACGGAAGGTTCCGATCCAGTCCAGCGATCGGAAGATGCCGAACGTCGGAACCATCAGGACCGGGAACGGGACCATCATCGTCGCGAGCGTTACCGCGAACAACGCGTCGCGGCCCGGCCATTTCAGCCGCGCGAACGAATAGGCGACGACCGAGTTGGAGGCCACCGTTCCGCAAACGACCAGCACGCATACGAGAAGCGTGTTGCGCGCGTAGATTTCGAACGGGACGTAGCCCACGCTTTCGCTTCCGTAGTTGATCGCGTCCCAGAAGTTGTGCCACTGGAACTGGGCCGGAATCCACTGAGGCGGATCCTTCATCGTCTCCGGGAGCGTCTTTAGCGCGGTCGATAAGAGCCACACGAAGGGGAACGCAAACGAGATGCCGAAGACGATCAGCGCGAGCTGAACGAAGAACTTCTGAACGAGGGAGACGTTTCGCTGACTCTGCATCGGATTAGCTCCCCTGGTAATGAACGTGCCGGTCGCTGAGCTTTAGCGAGACGAAGGTCAGGATAAGGATGATGATAAACATGATCCAGCCCATGGCGCTGGCGTAACCCATCTTGTGGTATTTGAAGGCGCTGTCGTAAAGGTAAGCGGTGTAGAAATAGCTAGACCGGGCCGGATTACCGTTCGTAAACATGATGTAGGGCACGGTGAAGATCTGCAGGCTGCCAATCAATCCCATGATGCCGTTGAACAGAATTACCGGCGAAATCATCGGCAACGTAACATTCTTTGTTCGCTGCCAGCCGTTGGCCCCGTCGAGATCGGCGGCTTCCAACAGAGCCTGAGGGACGTCCTGAAGGCTCGCCAGGTAGATAAGGATAGAGTTGCCGACGCCCCAGAGACTCATGAGGACCATCGACGGCTTAGTCCAAGCCGGTTGCGTCAGCCAGTTCGGTCCGGGAATGTGGAATTTAGCGAGCACCACGTTGAGCACTCCATGCTCTCCGTTCAATACCCATAGCCACAGCACCGCGAGCGACACCTGAGGCACAAGCGCCGGGATAAAAAAGA
The DNA here is from genome assembly GCF_000724625.1 of Fimbriimonas ginsengisoli Gsoil 348. Classification (GTDB taxonomy): domain Bacteria; phylum Armatimonadota; class Fimbriimonadia; order Fimbriimonadales; family Fimbriimonadaceae; genus Fimbriimonas; species Fimbriimonas ginsengisoli. The sequence continues at coordinate 743,675 of NZ_CP007139.1, forward strand.
GGGTGCGATAAATCGCCATCCCTTTCACCTTGGCGTTCAGCAGCATGGCGAGAATCAGGGCAGTCGCCATCCCAGTCGGAATCGCCATCACCGCGTAAATAAAGGTGTTGACGAGCGCCTTCCAAAAGAGCTCGTCGCCGGCAAGCTCGCGATAGTTCTCGAACCCGATCGGGACCGGTGGCTTCAAGACCGAATAGTCGCAGAAGCTGTAGTACATCGAGGCGATCAGAGGATAGGCGAGGAAGACGGAAAAGCCGACCAACCACGGGGAGGCGAACAGAAATCCCGCCCATGCTTGCTTCTTGGTGAGAGATGTCATTCCTCACCTCGCACTTTCAACCGCGTCAGATATTGGTCAAGCTTCGGCTGCATCCGCGCTTGAATGTCATCCAGCGCCTGCTTCGGCGTTTTCTGCATGAGCATGATCGAATCGAACGCGCTGTCGATCTCCGATTGGTACTCCGGCCAGATCCCGAGCTTGGGGGCGACGGCCAGCGTCTTGCTGTAAGGCAAGGTCGCGAACAATTGGATAAACGGGTTCGGATGCTTCTCGAAGAAGCCAGGGCTCACCGCTCTGAGCGGAGTCGCCTTCTTCTGTCCCAAGCAAAGCTTCTCCATTCCCTTTTGCGACTGCACGTATTTGATGAATTCGAACGCCTCTTTCGGATGCTTAGCTCCCCGCGGAATACAAAGAACGTCGAGATCGACGAGGGTCCCGTTGGCCAGATCGGGCCGATCGCTCGGATGGGGCATCGGGCTTGCCTTCCATTGCAGGTTGGGCGAAAACTTCTTGATGAAGTTGTACATCCAGACCCCCTGGGGAACCATTGCCAGGTGCTCGGCCAAGAATCCGTTCTGGGGGGAGGAGAAGTTGCCAAAGCCGCTTCGGAAAGACTGGAGCTGCCCCGGCCCGTATTTCTTGGCGAACTGCTGAACCCACTCGTAGGCCCGAACGTTTTCCGGACAGTTTGCCGTGATCTTGGTTCCGCCATCCCACCACCGGCCGCCGAAGAACGGACCCCACATCCAGTTCCACCACCCGGGCTCGGCAGGTAGGAACCCGGCCAGGGTCACCTTTCCACTTGGATCGACCTTGGTGAGCTTTTCGGAAACGGCGAAAAGTTCGTCGAAGGTTTGGGGCGGCTTGTCGGGGTCTAGACCGGCCTCCTTAAACATCTTCGTGTTGTAATGAAGGGCGATCGATCCGGGGGTAGCGGGAAGACCGTAAATGTGCCCTCGGGCAACGCCGATATCCCAAAAAACCGGAATGTATTGCTCAGCCTTGATCCCGGCTTCGCGGCACATGTCGTCCAGAGGAAGCACGGCGTGGTCGTCCGCGTACTGAGTGACATTGGGACCGTACAGCCCGGCGAGGTCCGGCGGCACGTTGCCCGAAATCGCCATTAGCGTCTTGTCCTGGATGCTGCTGACGGAGAGGATGTCGACCTGGATCTTGTCTTGCGAACGGTTGAAATCGTCGACGACGTCTTTCATCGCCTGAAACTCGAAGTCGGTCCACTTCTCCCAATAAGCGACGTGTACCTTGCCGGGAAGATCGGGCTTCTTGGTCAGCGCCTCGCTCACGCCAAAGGCGAGCAAAACGACGCCTGCCAACGCCGGCAAAGTGAAGGCTCCGCGATCCACGACGCACGTTATAGCAGAGTCCATCCCGTTTGGGGTGAGAAACGTTTCGTAGAATCCAGAAGGAGCGCCAGCTTTAGCCGGCTTGCGCCGTCGGGCTTTAGCCCGCGGCTCGGCGTCGACTAAAGTCGAACCCCATATGCGAGCTGAAGCTCGCGCTCCTGGGCTTGCTGAGCTATGTGAGAACGTGGCTCGTTCGAGCCCGCATCATCTGAACAAAGGCAAGGGCCAGATCGGGGTCGAACTGGGTTCCCGCACCGCGTTCAATCTCTTCGAGCGCGACCTCCGGGGGCATACCTCGGCGATACGGTCGGTCGCTGGTCATCGCGTCGTACGTATCCGCAACCGCCAGGAAACGCGCGATACGCGGAATGTCGTAGCCGCCGATGCCGTCCGGGTAGCCGCCTCCATCGAAACGCTCGTGGTGATGCCGCACCCCGGGCAGCAACTCCGCGAGTTGGGGAATCTTGGCGACGATGAACTCTCCCAGAACGGCGTGAGCCTGCATCGTGCGCACCTCGTCCGGATCGAGCCGGCCAGGCTTCTGGAGGATGGCATCGGGCACGCCGATCTTTCCGACGTCGTGCAAGGTTCCGCAACGATGGATCAGGTCCACTTCGGTCGGATCCGCTCCCACATAGGCGGCGAGATCGGAGGCAAACCCCGCCACCCTGTCCGAATGGCCGTGAGTGTACGGGTCCTTCGCATCGACGGCGGCGGCGAGCGCTTTGACGGTGGCGTACGTACCGTCGTGGAGGTAGCGGTAAAGCTGTTTCGGGTCGTCTCCGCCCGCTCCTGGCACCTCGCCGAACTCGCAGAGCCGGTGACGGCCTAGCTGTTTTGCCCGCTCCAGGGCGAGTTGCGCCGCCACGATAAGCCCTTCGGTCTGCCCGCGCGCGGACACCAGCTCGGCGCAACCTCCGCTGAGGGTAACCCCCTTAACCGAACCGGCGATGAGCTTATAGAGCACTCCGGCGTCCTGCACGGAATAGCCGGGCAGCAGGATCGCAAACTCTTCCCCGCCGTACCGGGCGACGGATGCAAACTCCGGCCGCGCCTCCCGCAAGACCGCCGCGATCTCTTTGAGCTTTCGATCCCCCTCGGCATGCCCTTTCTCCCGATTGTATTCGGAGAAGTTGTCGATGTCCAGGAGCAGCAGGGCGAGCGACTCGCCGGCGGCCGCGGTTCGGGCCGCTTCGGTCGGCAGAGACTCCTTGAAGTGGCGGTGGTTATCCAGCTCGGTCAACGGATCGACGTCCAGCATCGCCAGAAGCCGCTCCTGCGATCGCCGCATCGACTCCGTCATGTCATTGAACGTCGCCTGCACCAGCCCGATCTCGTCGGTGCGGCGGACCTGGAACCGGTCGGGCCAGCCACCCGCCTGCAGCATCCGGGCGGCCCGAACCACGTCGTCCAGCCCCCGCCCGATGCGTTGACTAAAGAGCGTCCCACCCACGAGGGCCAAAAGGCAAACGACGCCGAGGGCGCTCAGAAACGCGAGGCTGAATTGCTTGGCCGGAGCCATCAGCTCCGCCGTCGACCTCAGTACGACAAACCCCTCATGGGCTCCCGCGTCGGTTCCGGGCAGCGGCCGGTACTGGGCCACGTATTCGTCCTTTCCAATCGTCAGGGGCCAAGGCTCCGTTAGGCTGCCGACGCGCAGGCCGGTCCCCGGCAGCGAGCCGCGGGTCATAACGCCATCTTTGGCGAACATCACCTTCAGCTCGGAAAGCTCGGAGATCTCTCGGGCGAGCTGCTCGCCAAATCGGAGGTAGGTCGTTACCGTCCCTTTAAAAAATCGATCGAAGAAGACCGGATAGGAAGCCTCGATCATCATATCGCCATCGCGAACGACCACTCCGCTCCAGGGGCGCTGGCTTTTGATCACGTTCGAGATGCCGGTATCGGCGGAGGCACTGGTAGGTGTGGTGAACCCGTACTCGCCTACCACGCTGCCGTTCAGGTCGGTGATCACAAAGGCGTCCGTCCCGCCGAACTGACTGACGAGCCCCTTCTCGATCTGATCTTTGATCGTCTGGGCGTCGGTCATCGCAAGGTAGGTCACCTTCGGCGACGAGGCGATCTGGCTCGCTACGCTGCGGAAAACCCTCGTCCGGTTTTGGAGCGAACCGGACAGCACCGCCGCGCCTCGCGCGGTCTCCCGCCGGGCGGTTTCCGTGGCCTGGCGCGAGGTCAGGTAATTGAAGATGCCAAGCACCGACAAGCCGAATCCAAGACAAAGGATCGCCACGAATAAACGTATTCGGGTGGCAAGCGGATACTTCATCTCCTCCTGTGAATTTGTAAGCGGATCGGATCGACGCCGTTAACGGCTATCGATTGCGACAGCTCCTCGCCCGATTCGTGCCAGACCTTGACCCGATACTCACCGGTGGGCACATTCGCGATGTGGAATCGCCCGCGAGCATCTGCTTTGGCGAAATACGGCGTGTCGACGCAAACCACGTAGGCGCTCATTTGTGGATGGATCGTGCATAGCAGCACCGCCACTCCCGCGCGGTCGAATTTTTGCGACTTCGTCTGTCCTTTCGGATACATCCCGAAGTCGAACCGTTGGCTGTGGTACTCGCTGAAAACGTTGTGGAAGACGGTGTCGTTGTTGGGAAAATCCACCCAGGTGTCGACGGTCACCGCCAGCACGTGGGGCGAAAACCTCATATCCCGCTGATCGATCTTCTGCCGCTTCATCGGCGTCGATTTCGCCCCTGGGGCTTCGAACCAAACGATCGCGTCCTTGGCCGGCCGGCCGTTGGCCAGCCTCACATCTCCGCTCAATTCGGCGGTGGGTAGTCCGGCAACGATGGCGGCTACAAATATTGAAAGCATCAGAAGTGAACCTGGAAAAGGGCTCTAAGCGACCAGCCGAGAGAAGGCGAATTCTCTACGAACGCCGGGGCTTTGCCCGTTCCCCAACCGTAATTGACGTTCACGGTGAGGTTCTGGGTCACGATCTGCTTCGCTCCGAATGTGTGCAGACGAAACTCGCCACCGTTGCTGCGATCCAGCCACTCCGTGCGACTCACCAGTTGGGTCCGGGGCAATCCGGGCAGGCGGTAAGCCACGTCTCCGTAATAACCCTGCGCCGTGGGACCGTCTCCCACTCCTTTCATGTACTCCGCTTTCGCCACGATATGGGGTGAGGTCCACCTGAGGTCCAACCCGTAGATCGATCCGTTACCATCCAAGCTGGGAAGCGCGTCGATGGCGGCGATTACGGGCCCGAAACTACTTTGAACCCGCACGCTTCCATACCGGATACGCTTCGGCGCCACCTGAAAATCGGAGGGGCGGGAGTCGACGACCGCGGCCTGAATCTGCAAGTTGGGACCGCCGGTGGTGATTTCGATTCCGGCGTCGTCCCGGTTGAGTCGTGTCTTGTCGACCAAGTTCGCGGACCTAACGATCGGGGTGTGGTTGTAGCCGGTGTAAAAGAGCTCGGACCAGTTGCTGAATCCGAAGGAGATCCTCATTCTCCCAGCCCGGATCATATTGCCGCCGGTCTCGTATTGGACGTTGAACTCGTCCAACACGCGCTTAAACCTTAAGTCGGTGATGGAGAACGTCCCTTTGAGATTCGAGTTCAGGCGCGCATTCAGCTCGACCCACGACAGCACGTTCGAGAACCCGTGCGACAGCCGATCGCTCTGGTAATACGTTTCCACCGTGCCCGACACCTGGGCCGACGCCGAGGCGCCAAGAACCCACGCTAACCCCGATATGATGGCAGCGTGATATCTTCCCATCGGCTAAGGCTGATTATCGGTCGGCGCGGGTGAACCGAGAGGCATCACATCCGGATTGCGAAAAATCGTCGCAACTTGGTAGTAGTTACACGCCGACTGGCGAAGCGCCCGAGGCGTAGCACTGGTAAAGATGGAACGCAGGCGGATCGGATCGCTCGAAGTATCGCTGGTAGGGCTCGGTTGCAACAACTTTGGCCGCCGCGTTGATGAGGCGGGAACCAAGCGGGTAGTGGACGCGGCCATCGCAGCCGGAGTCGACTTCTTCGACACCGCCGATATTTATGGCGGCACCAAGAGCGAGGAGTTTCTCGGAAGCGTTCTCAAGGGGCGTCGGCACCAGGTCGTCCTGGCGACGAAGTTCGGCATGGAGGTCGATCCCGATCGAAAGGGGGCGCATCCCGTCTACATCCGCCAAGCTGCCGAGGACAGCCTTCGCCGTCTGCAGACTGACCATATCGACCTCTACCAGCTCCACACTCCGGACCCGACCGTACCGATCGCCGACACCCTGGGCGCGCTCGACGAACTGGTTCAGGCCGGCAAAGTTCGGGAGATCGGCTGCTCAAATTTCTCGGTCGCCCAGCTCCGAGAGGCGGAGGCCGCCGCCGGTTCCGGCGCTCGGTTCGTCAGCGTTCAAAACGAATACTCTCTCTTCCGGCGCGATCCGGAAGAAGGGGTGCTCGCCGAGTGCGAGCGTCAGGGATTGGCGTTCTTGCCCTTCTTCCCCCTCGCTAGCGGTCTGCTCACGGGCAAGTACCGCAAGGGACACGCAATCCCCGAAGGCACCCGCATTCAAGCCGGCTCCGCTTGGCTAACCGAGGCGAACCTCGATAAGGTGGAGGGATTGATCCGTTTCGCGGAGTCAAAGGGGCACTCCCTCCTCGAACTTGCCTTCTCCTGGCTCGCCTCTAAGCCGGTTATCGCCTCCGTCATCGCCGGCGCCACTCGCCCGGAGCAAGTAGACGCCAACTCGACCGCGGCCGACTGGAAGTTAGCCCCGGAAGAGTTGGCCGAGATCGACCGGATCATGGCGTAGCGTCGGTCCCCGCCAATGCGGCGAACTTGCGTTCACCGGGGGGCCGCTCTGGAAAGCAGCATCCCCCTCCCCTCCCTCTTTGCGCCTTCGCGCCTTTGCGTGACCTTCATGCGGCTCCCTCTCTGAAATCTGGAGGAGAGCCCTCTACCGATGGCGGCGAGCGGAAGGCGGAGGGGGCGGGGGTGTACCCGAGGTCAGGGAGACGTCGAGGCGAAGCGTGGTCACCACGTCGCCAGCCTTCAGATTCTCGTAGAGGGCGAAGTACACCCAAAAGTCGATGTCCAGGAAAACGGAGCTGCCCGGTCCCTCCAAAGGCCCGTTGGTAGGGTCGTCCACATAGTTGAGGACGATTGGTTCACCGCCTTCCACCTGCAACGTCAAGGTGGCCGTTCCGTAAATCGGCGCATTGGAAAGACCGATCGCGTAATAGAGCGGCACGACCAGACCGTACTCTTCGCTTAGGCGCTCATCGTCGCTTCCGGCATCCAGAGTTACCTGGTGGGTTCGATGACTCGCCACCCCGTCGAGGGTGACGTCCGTCTGCGCCGCGACGTATTTGGCGAGATTCCCCGCCGCGCTGATCACCGATCCATGAAGCGTGTCGTTTGTCAGAGTCCCAAACGCGGAGCCCGAAGGATGAGCCCAAATAGACCCGTCTTGCAGCCGGCCGTCTGCATAGGCCATCGAGACGGGGAGAGCGCGAACGCCATTACCTCCGATGCTGTGACCGGTCGCAAGCCACCGGCCATCCGGAAGTTGGAGGGTAAATGTCGCCATCACGTATTCGGCAATGTCGGGGCCGTCCAAGAATGTGGCAGCGTATTTACGCCCGGCGATCGGTACCGGCGGCGTCGTGGCTCGGACACTCGAGCCAGCCGTGACCGCATGCCGCTGAACCAAGTACCGACTCGCCATTTCTGTCGGGAAGTGCTTTAGGATCTTCTGGGCCAGTTCGGGATAAGCGGTGTCGACGACGATCTTGGAAGCGGCTCCGATGCCGCGGCTCGCTTCCATCTGCTGCTCGATGCTGCGGACGTAGAGATGCTGCGAGTCCATGCCGGCGAAGATCGAGCCTACGATTTTCCCTTTGTAAAGGACCGGACTTCCGCTATCGCCGGGTCCGTTGATGTCGTTTTTCGCGGGCTCGATCAACGCCATCTTGTCGCCTGCCTCCTCATAGGTCGATCGGAGGAGAACCGGTCGCTCGTAAACGTCAAACCCGTGGTCGCAAATCCGCGCCATCATCTGGGTATCCGGGGGCACCGTTTGAAGGGTCGCCCAGTCCATCCACCCGGTCGGGTTGTCGGTGACGAGCCGGCCGCTCGGCGAGGTGAAATTCGAAGAGCCGCCTCCACTGGAGCCGCCGCACCCCACGAGAATCATTGCTAAGCTGGCGAAGGGAATTGTAAATCGTTTCATCTCTGACCTCCTGGTCGAGTCACCGCAGTGAGTCCAACTATAGGCCGGAAAGCTCTTAAACCCCCGTTTCGATACAATAACCTGCAAATGTGCCGGGAATTCTTATGCCGACGCGATGACTTCGGCATATAGCGCAGGGTCTACGTTTCCTCCGGAAACGACACAGCAAACATTCTTCCCCGCGAAGAGGTCGGGGCGCGTTGCCACCGCGCCCACCGCCAGCGCTCCGGTAGGTTCCGACTTAAGGTTCGCCAGCCGAAACAGGTCGCGCACGCCGTTTCGAATCGCCGCCTCGGGAACTTCGATCACCTCGTGAATCGACCGCGAGAGGATTTCCCAATTAAGAACCCCAACCTGCCGCGTGCGAGCGCCGTCGGCAAGGGTTTGCGGCTCCTGTTCGTTCGCGAGCCGCCGCCCCTCGCGCATCGAACGGGCAAAGTCGTTTCCCAACGCGGGCTCGGCGCCGACGACATCCGCCGCCGAGCCGCCCTCGTATAGCCCTCGCACCAATCCCGCCGCGAGGCCACCCCCTCCGACCGGAGCCACGACGAAATCGAACGCCTGAGCGTGCGTCGCGATCTCGATACCCAAGGAGGCATTGCCGGCCACGACAAGCTCATCGTCGAATGGGCTGGCGACGTACGCCTCCGGGTTCTCCCGCGCAAGCTGCGCCACCCGATCTTCTCGGGTGACTTTAGTGGTGTCGATGAGGTCGACGGTTGCCCCGTAACCTCGCACCGATTCGATCTTTACCGCCGAGGAGGTGGCCGGCATCACCACCGTGCACCCCTTCCCGGTCAGCTTGGCCGCCAAAGCCAACGCCTGACCGAAGTTGCCCGATGAGGCGGTCAGCAGGTGTGGGTTCGAAACGTTTCTAGCGACGTTGTACGCCGCCCGAAACTTGAAGCTACCGGTCCGTTGGAAGACTTCGACGGCGAGGGTTACGCGGACCCCCAGCCGTTCGATGAGTAAGTCCGGAGTGAGAAAAACGGTCGGTCGATGCACGGGTGAGATTGTAGATTCAACCGATCCAAGAACTTCAATCTACAATGAAGAGATCATGATCCTCCTATCTTTCATCATCAGCGGACTCGCCCTCGGCGGCCCCGGCGATGTCAACGTTAAGTTCCAGCCGATGGCGGATGGAGCGATGCGCAAGATCGGCTACTACATGCCGCAGCGTCTGCAACTCTCCTTCGTGCGACCCGCCGGAATCAAGAAGCTCCCGGCTGGACTGACCAGCCCCAAGTACGGCACATTGGCGATCGGCGGCAAGAAGGTTTGCCTCATCCTAGACGAACCGGCCGGAAAGCCTGCCCGGTTGTTCGTGGACACCAACGGAGATGGCGACTTGACGAACGACAAAGCGCCCGAGTGGAAGCAGCAAGCCAACAAGCTTTACATGGGCAGCATGCAGGTGCCGCTCATGATCGGAGGCAGCGTTCGCCCGGTAACCCTCTCCGCTTACCGTTTCGATCCGGCGGATCGACCCCAGTTCAAGAACACGATCCTCTACTATCGCGACTACGCGGTCAAGGGGGAAATGAAGCTCGGAAGTAAGACCTACCCGGTCATCCTTTCCGACGAAACCGCTTCCGGAAACTTCGCCTCCACCGCCAAAGGGGCGCGCACTTCCCTGCTGATCGACCGCAACGCGGACGGCCGCTTTATGCAGGAAGAGATGTTCGACGTATCGAAGCCGTTCAACTTGGACGGAACTACCTACAAGGTCGGCAAGATCGCGACCGACGGCTCCTCGCTTCAGCTTGTGAAGAGCGACGAGGAGGTAGCGGAGGTGCCATTGCCGCCGGACGTGTCGCTCGGGAAGAACGTTCTGCCGTTCCAAGCCGAAACCACATCCGGACAGAAGATCGACTTCCCGACCACCTACAAGGGCAAGGTCGTTATGCTCGACTTCTGGGCAACCTGGTGCGGACCGTGCGTCGCGGAGCTCCCGAACGTAAAGAAAGCGTACGCCCAGCTTCACGACAAGGGATTCGAGATCCTCAGCATCAGCCTCGACCAGAAAGGGGACGGCCCCAAGCTGGCCAAGTTCACCAAGGACAACGACATGCCGTGGAACCAGGTCTACGACGGCGGCTTCTGGGACGCGCGCGTGGCCAAGTTGTACGGCGTCCACGCCATCCCGTTCGTGATTCTCGTCGACGGCGACACCGGCAAGATCATCGCCAACGAAACCACCCTCCGAGGCCCTCAGATCGTCGATACGATCACGAAGGCCCTGAAGTCGAAAGGCATCAACTGATCCCCGGCACGGACTACCAAGCCGTAGCATCGGCTCCCAGCCGATGAACCTCACCAACATCCTGGTCGCGTAAAAAAGGCCAGGGGCAGCGATGCCCTTGGCCCCCGTAGCAGGATCAAACACCCCGGTTACGTCCTACCCGCCGACCTTAGAATGTGCCAAGGATACGAACACCGGGTCTTCTCGCGCGTTTGAAAAAGTAGATCCCACGGAGACGGGGCAACGGCCTTTAGAGCTCCAGGAGACGAAATGAAAAACACGCTTCTCAAATTCGCCACTCTCGGTCTCCTCGCCGCCACCGCCGCGATGCCGATAATGGCATCGGCACAAAGCTATCGGCAACACCGAGATTCCCAGAAGAACCAGTGGAAGAACATCGGTATCGGCGCGGCCGCAGTGGGTCTCTACGGTCTTATCAAGGGTGACACTAACCTCGCGCTCTTGGGAGGAGCCGGCGCGGCGTACTCCGCTTACCGTTACGATCAAGACGGAAAGCAAAGCCGCTATGGTCGATACGATCGGTACGGTTACGACAACGGCGGTTACGACCGCTACGGTTACAACCGCGATGGATATAACCGGGACGGCTACGACCGAAACGGACGCGATCGCAACCGATACGGCAACGACTACGGGCATGGCCGGGATCACAACGGTTGGTCCGATCGAAACAACGACCGGGATTCCCGCTCGAATCGCGGGCCGGGTAACAGCGATTGGGGCCACTCTCGCGGCCATCGCAACCACGACTAACCGATTGTGGAGCGCGACCCCGCGCTCCCATCAGGCGCCCCCTCCTTCCCCTGGGGGCCGTCCCTTCTAGGGATACACGTAGTAGATATCCCACTCGTCTTGGCTCACCTCCCGGAAACCGTGTTTTCGGTAGAAACGATTGGAGTCGCTTCCTTTCAGCGCTCCGAGTCGGATTGAGCCGCTCCTCTGTTTCGCCAAGTCGAAGAGGTGAGCCATCACCGCGGATCCGACGCCGCTCCCCTGGAATGCTGGAAGGATGTACAGGTGGTCCAGGTGGAACCCCTCCTCCGTCGGAAGAAGCGCGTAGAAGCCGACCCGCTTTCCATCCAAGTCGATCGATCGGGTGTGGTCGGGCTGAAAGGTTCGTACGAGTCGTTCTCGGGCACGGACCGGATCGAACCGGCCGACCAGTTCGAGGCTTTCTCGCATCGCGGCCGTTCGAATCGCGATCAGATCGTCGAGATCGCCTCGCGTGACTTCCCCATAGCTTAGCCGGGCCTCGAGGTCGTCCATTGACGGGGATATTGTTGCATTCCCGGCCGGCCGCGTGGGAATAAAAGAGGACCGCATTTCGTAGAAAAGCCATGCTTTTCCGAGATCGAACGGACGCCGGACGGCGACTCGCGGAGCGCCTACTCTCCTACCGAGAGCTCCACCCGATCGCCCTCGGCCTCGCCCGTGGCGGCGTTGTGGTGGCAGCGGCGGTTGCCAAAGAGCTTGGCGGCGACTTCGACGTGCTGGTCGCCCGGAAAGTCGGCGCGCCGAACTTTCCCGAAGTCGGAATCGGCGCTGTGGGTCCGGAGGGCGGACGGTTCTTCGACATCCGCTCCGTTCGGGCGCTGGGGTTGCTCGACCGGGATCTCGACCGTCTTGCGGAATCGGAGGAAGCGGAGGTGCGGCGCAGGTTAGCCGCCTACCGGCTTGGCCGCCCCGCACCAATCCTAACCGATCGGTACGTCATCGTCGTCGACGACGGCTTGGCAACCGGGGTAACCGCCGTCGCCGCATGCGAATACGTCCGGCGTCAATCTCCGAAAAAGCTCATCCTAGCGGCGCCCGTATGCTCCCAGCAAGCCGCCGAGCTGCTGGCCTCCCACGTCGACGAAGTCGTTTGCCTCCACTCCCCGGAAGATTTCCGATCCGTGGGCGAATGGTACGAAAACTTCACCCAAACCACCGACCAAGAAGTAATGCTCCTCCTCTCCGAAGCCGAACGCGCCGGCTACCTAGCCTAACCAACCGCCACTGCCACCTTCCCTTCCCTCCGCCCTCCGCCCTCCGCCCTCCGCCCTCCGCCCTTGTAAGGGTAATTTGTCCCCATGGCCCCCGCCTCCCCCGAGTCGCTAGGAATTCCCTCTGCCGCGATCAGCGCGCTTCTCGACTCGGCCGCCGACTCGAACATCGAATTGCACAGCTTGATGGTCCTTCGTCACGGCAAAGTGGCCGCCGCGGGATGGTGGGATCCGTACCGGCGAAACGACGTTCACCTTCTCTATTCGCTCAGCAAGAGCTTCACGTCCACCGCGATCGGCTTGGCTGCTTCGGAAGGGCGGCTGACGCTCGACGATAAGGTCGTCACTTTCTTCCCCGAGGCTTTGCCCGATATCCCGAGCGAGAATCTGATGGCGATGCGGGTTCGGGATCTGCTCACTATGGCTTCCGGCCACGCCGCCGACACCTTCGGGCCTCTCATGTGGGATAGCGACGACTGGGCTCGAGGATTTCTCGCGATTCCGGTCGAACACGAGCCAGGGACCCACTTCGTTTACAACACCGGCGCCACCTACATGCTCTCGCGCATCCTGCGGAGCGTCTCCGGCGAGAATCTCACCGACTACCTTCGGCCGCGGCTGTTCGATCCGCTCGGAATCGATGAGGCGACCTCACTGAAAGACCCCGCCGGCACCGACCTCGGCGGAACTGGACTCAGCATAACAACCGAGTCGATCGCGAAATTCGGGCAGCTCCTTCTTCAGGACGGGGTTTGGGAAGGCAAGCGGTTGCTCCCAGAGGGATGGGTTGACGAGGCATCTTGGCCGCACGTATCGAACGGCGACGATCCGAATTCCGACTGGGCGCAGGGGTATGGATACCAGTTTTGGCGCTGCCGCCACGGCGCCTATCGCGGCGACGGGGCGTTCGGCCAGAACTGCATCGTCGTCCCGGAAAAGGACGCGGTCTTCGTCACCACTGCGAGGGCCGACGACCTCCAGGCGCTGCTGAACCTGTTCTGGACTCACCTTCTGCCCGCCTTGGGAGAAGCTCTGCCAGAAGACCCCATCGCCCACGCAACTCTCCAGAATCACCTCGACAACCTGTACATGCACCCACCGATGGGAGGCGGATTCTCCCCGATATCGGAAACGATCTCAGGACGTACCTACGAAGACACCGATGGCGGAACCTATCGGTTCCAGTTCATCGGAGACCGTTGCCGGGTCCACGCTCTGGGACACGTTATCGAGGCCGGATTGGGCGACTACGTCCGCGGGGAGACCTCCTTCGATTCCAAAGAACCGAGGCCGGTTGCCACGTGGGCTCGTTGGACGGAGGACGACGTGCTCACAATCCGAATCCAAGACACCAAGACCCCTCTCAACACGGTACTGACATGTCGCTTCGGCGACGGAGTCCGAGTGGAACTGCGCCGATCCGGCACCTTCATGCCAGCCGAGGGACCGGTCTTTGAAGGACGATCCGAACCCAGTTAGCTGCTTAAGGGCTCGTTGTATCATTCCCACGGAATGAAGAGAGCCCTTGTATTGGCTACGGTTCTCGCGGCTACCTCTGCCGAGGCATGCTCCGGACCCGACGTCATGGGAACGATCGAGGCGCATCAGCGTTTCGCGACGGTTTGCGCGTGTGCTATCGGACTTCTATTCTTGGTCGCCCTTCGGCTTACGATTTCCCGTCGGCTCGATACGGGGACCTTTTGGAACTTGGCGGGGATGTTCGCCCTTCATCCCGCTTGGACGATCAGCGGCTTCGACGGTGATTGCGGCTTCATGCAGGTCAACGCATCTATTCTCTTTCTTGGGATTGCCGCCCTATTGACCTGGTTCCTCTTCCTCGCCTGGTTCCGCGCGGGGACCACGACGGCTCGCCGTGCGACCTCGCCTAGCGAACAGAACTGACGTCGGAACCTACCAAGGAAAAACCTCATGTTGGTCAGTCCCCCTTCACATTTGAAGGCATACAGTAACGTAACTGGCAGTTTTATCGTTATTCTTTCTCGTGCCACACCTCGCACTCGCCCTTCTCCTCGGCCTGGCGCCGATCCAGACTCCGATCGCCGAGCTTCCGTTCGAGCTGGTCGGCAACCACATCTATTTGAAAGGCGAGGCGGAGAACCGGCCGATCTCGATCCTGCTCGACTCCGGAGCCGGCATGTCGGTTCTCGACTCGGGAATTGCCGAGCGGTGGAACATTCCTCGGAATAAGAGCGGTTTGCCGGTAACCGGCGCGGGGGCCAAACCGATCCAGGCGCAGATGCTTCAAGGATTCAAGGTCCGATTTGCGGGAACGAAGATCGACCAACCGATCATCATCGGTATCCCGCTGGAACAGCTCGCCTATCTGGAAGGGAGGCCCCTCGAGGCGGTAGTCGGGAATGAGTTCTTTCAAAAGTACGTCGTCAATATCGACTATGCCAATCGCAAGGTGAGGCTGTTCAACCCCGAGGGATACACCTACACCGGCAAGGGGAAGGAACTGTCGATCCGCCTGGTAGGCAACCATCCGCACATCGACGCGGAAATCGAGGTACCAGAGATCGGCAAGCTTCCGGTGGAAGCGGTGATCGACACAGGCGCGGGCTCGAGCGTGAATCTGACCGGCCGTCTAATGGAGGCGCAGAAGCTGGACGGCCATTTCCCCAAGAGTCCGATCGCACCCTCCGGGGCCGGCGTCGGCGGCGCGACGACCGGCCGTCCGGGACGGCTTGGCTCCCTCAGCTTCGGTGGATTCAAGCTCGATCGGCCGGTCGCCTCGATGGAGCTGAGCAACGGCGGAGCCCTCGGCACCGGAGCGGCGTACGACATCCTCATAGGCGGCGACGTGATGCGCCGCTTCGACGTCACTTTCGACTACTCCCGGAAGAAGCTGTATCTTCAGGCGAACGAGGAGTTCATCAAGCCGTTTCCGGGCGACCAGACCGGCTTCCTCATGACGGCCGAGGGGAAGAACCTCCGAACCTACCGGGTCATGTGGGTCTCCGACGGAACTCCGGCCAAGGAGGCGGGCATCCAGGTGGGCGACGTTCTCGTCCAGGTGGACGGCAAACCGGCGGAAACCTATGAGCTGTATCAGCTTAAGAAGCTTTTCCGGGAGCCGGACAAGCAATGGAAACTGGAGCTGGATCGCAACGGCGAACGCAAGAAGATCAACCTGAAAGGCCGTTCGATCGTATGATGGGGGCGTGAAGCGTTCACAATCCGTGCCCGCGGTCTTCGTCGCCGCGGTTGCCGCCTCGTTGGTGGCCGGGTGCTCGTCGGCCGGGCCGACGGAGATCCGGAGATGCGTCGATGCCTCCGGCAACGTCCTTCCCGACCAATATTGCGACCAGCCCGGAATGTACCGCTCCTCCGGAATCCACTATTACGGCACCCCGCACTGGGGATATGGCGGGTCGATGCAAGGAAATGTGCTCCGTGGCTTCGCGGCCTCTCCCTCTTCGGACGCGGAGGTCGTGACCCCAAGTGGCCGCACCATTTCGCGTGGCGGCTTCGGCGGCAGCGGTTCCGGCGGGTTCGGCTAGCCGTGGAGCGCATTGGGATCGATCCCCGCTCGTTTTGGCGCGCAAAGGTCGAGCAGGCTGGGCTGCTCTTCCACACCGAAGGGGACCTTCCCTACTGGAACGAGTCGGCTTACTACCGACTATCGGCAGGCGAGGTCGATGTATTGGAGACCGCAACGAACGAATTGCACGAGATGTGCCTCGCCGCCGTCCAGCACGTTATCGACCACAAGAGATATGCCGAATTTGCGATCCCGCTAAATGCGATTCCTTCTATCGAGTGGGCCTGGGAAGCCGAGCCGCCGTCGCTTTACGGAAGGTTCGACCTCGCCTTTAATGGCGTCGACCCGCCCAAGATGCTGGAGTACAACGCCGACACCCCTACCGCGTTGTTGGAGGCGGCGGTTATCCAATGGAAGTGGCTGGAGGAGCGCTTTCCCGAAGGGGACCAGTTCAATTCCATTTGGGAGGGGCTCGTCGAGCTATGGGGCGAGCTCCGACGGGACCGGCACCTCAAGGGTCCCATTGTCCACTTCGCGTGTTCCGACTCGCTCGAGGACGTCATGACCATCTCCCTCCTCCGCGACACCGCCCACGAAGCAGGAATTCAAACCGAGGGGCTGCTCATGGAGCAGATCGGATGGGACGAGCGGAACCGGTTCTTCGTCGACATGCATGATCGCCGTATCTGGACTATCTTCAAGCTCTACCCATGGGAGTGGCTAATGGCCGACAACTTCGCCACTCAAGCGTTGCAAACCATGTCCGACACCCAATGGATCGAGCCGATCTGGAAGATGATCCTCTCCAACAAAGCGATTTTGTCGGTGTTATGGGAGCTGTATCCCAACCACCCCTACCTACTGCCGGCGTACCTGGATGGTCCGCGGGAGATGACAAGCCACGTGCGAAAGCCAATCCTGGGCCGAGAGGGAGCCAACGTCACCCTATCAGATGGAGAATCCGGCGAGGACCAAGGGTACGGCGAGGAGGGTTTCGTCTACCAGCAACGGTTCGACCTACCTTCATTCGAAGGGAACCACCCGGTCATTGGAAGCTGGGTGATCGACGGAATCGCGCGAGGAATCGGCATCCGCGAGTCGGATGGTCTAATCACAGACAATCTGTCGCGGTTCGTGCCGCACCTCTTTGTCTAAACCGGAAACGGTGCCGTTGCATTCCTCCGTGACCCTGGTGCTGGCGACTCGTTAGACAATCGTGCTTGCCTTGATCGCCTTTGCCGTAGTCAGAGCCTCGATCGTTGGTCCGCGAAACGCGAGGATCGACATCAGCCCCATCCAAGCTTCGAAACCTTGGACCTGGACGGCCAAGAAGGAGAATGAAGCGATTAGGTGCTTCGATTTCCGCGACGGGATCGTGGCATACACCGACACCTCGATCACCTGGCTCGACCCGATAACCGGCCGCGAGAAATGGCATGTCGACCTCCCGAATATTGAGACCAAGACATACATCCGCCTCACCGGGGTTTTCGCCGACCGCCGCCACGTGGTCGTCACCCGACTCACCAAGGACTCGAGCTACTACGAGACCGTCTCAACGTTCGACGCGGGCAACGGAGCGTTACTAGCCAATCGCCGCATCGAGGACGATTACGGGGTGGCGACGATCGACGGCGAGTCGATTCGCCTCTTCGACAAGGGCAAGGCCAAACTCTTCGACCACTTCGGTATGCCGAAAGGGGAGGAGAACAACTTCCCGTGGCCCGGTGGCAAAGACTTCCCATGGAAGGGAAACGTGGTCGTTTACACCGAGAACGAAGATTTCCCCCTCGATTTCGGCGACGCATCGGGGCTTCGTGGGCTAAGGCTGCGAGCCTTGGACGGGCACGATGTCTGGTCTGATCATCTCATGCGAAGGCAGCATGGCGGCGAGATCACGACACTCGACGGTAAACCCGCATCCGATTTTTTCGGCCCGCCCCTCTGCGCCGACGATATCGGCATCTGGACCCGGCATTGGCAAGGAGGGGCAAGCCAACTCGTCCGTCTCCTGCCGTCGGGAGTGATCGACCGGTCGACCAAGCAGCCGTATGTCGAATACCTGGTTCAATGGACGGACCGGGGAATTTACTTCCGCCGCAACGACCAAATCTGGAGATTTGACGGCTCGAATCTAGCCCTCGTCGCGGATATTCCGGTTCCCCGAGAGGGCGAGCCGGGCGAGATTAGCCGGCATGGATTCATTCGTACTCTCCTCATCGAGAAGGGCGGTAAACGCTATTGCCAGCTAAGGCTCGATCCCCTCACCCGAGGCTACTCGGGCAATCTTTTTGGGAAGCGTAAGGAACAAAAACGGCCCACTGAGAAACTCAGTGGGCCGTAGGAGCATGGGCGGGGCTCCGACGCTACCGCCGGGGGCGGAAGCGGGCGTTCATGCTGTCGTCATCCTCGCCGCCGCGATCGCGCTTCGGGAAGCTGCTGGGAACTTCCGGGGCGCTGACCGACTCGGCTACCGGCTCGCTCCGCTGAGGAGCTTCCTCGCGGGGAGGACGATCGCCGCGATCCGGTCGGGGACCACGATCGCCTCGGTCGCCGCCGCGATCTCGATCGCGATAGCCGCCTCGGTCTCCACCGCCGCCACGACCACCACGGTCGCCGCCGCGATCTCGATCTCGGCCGCCGTCGCGACCACCGCGTCCACCGCGATCGCCGCCACCCTGCCCGGGAGGCGGGGGAGTCGCCGTCTCGTTATCCTCGAGACCAGCCAGCGTCTGCTTCACGCCGAGGGCGGTGAGGTTGATTCGGCCCATGCCGTCGACCTCGTGCACCTTGACGTTGAGCTCGTCGCCGATGTTGACGACTTCCTCGATCCGGCCGAACTGCTTGGTGGTGAGGTGCTCTTTCGGCACCATTCCTTCGCGTCCGGGGATGTACTCCACCATCGCGCCACGACCCATGATCCGCGTGACCGGGCCTCGGAACTCGGTTCCGACCGCAACTTCGTCGGTCAGTGCGCGGATGCGAGCGATCGCGTCCTGCACCGCCGCGGCGTTGCTGCCGCCGACGAGCACCCGGCCATCCTGCTGGATGTCGATCGAAGCGCCGGTCTCGGCGGTCATCTTCTTAATAACCGCTCCGCCCGGGCCGATGACGGCGCCGATCTTTTCAGGGTTGATATTGATCGTGGTAACCGTCGGGGCGCTATCGCCGACCGTTTCTCGCGGCGCGGAGATCTCGGCCTCGATGACGTCCAGAATCTTGAACCGGGCGTCCTTTGCCTGAGCGAGGGCTCGGGCGAGAACCTCATCCGGAATTCCGTCCAGCTTCGTGTCGAGCTGGAGCGCGGTGATTCCGTCTCGGGTTCCGGCGACCTTGAAGTCCATATCGCCGCAGAAGTCTTCCATGCCGATGATGTCGGTGAGGACCTTGAAGACCTTACCGTCGGACATGAGACCCATCGCGATACCGGCGACCGGCGCCTTGATCTGGATACCCGCATCCATCAGCGCGAGGGTGGAGCCGCAGACCGACGCCATCGACGTCGAACCGTTGGACTCCAGAACCTCGGAGATGAGGAGCAGCGTGTAGGGGAAATTCGGGTCGTCCAGCGGAATCATCGGACGAAGCGCGCGCTCGGCGAGCGCGCCGTGACCCACTTCGCGTCGGCCGGGGCCGCGCATCGGTCGTACTTCACCGACCGAGTAAGCCGGGAAGTTGTAGAAGTGCATGTAGCGCTTCGGCTCTTCTTCCTCGATGCCGTCCATCGTCTGCGCATCGTTCGGCAGACCGAGCGTCGCAACCGTCATGACCTGCGTCTGGCCGCGGGTGAAGAGGCCGGAGCCGTGCACCTTGGGCAGAATGCCGGCGATCGCCTCGAGTTGGCGAAGTTCTTCGAGACCTCGGCCGTCCGGGCGCTTGTTCTTCTCGAGGATAAGCTCGCGAACCGTCCCTTTGACCACGGTATCGACCGCTTCGGGAAGCTGCTTGAGAAGCTCCGGCTTGTCCTCGAACTTCGGCGTCAACTGCTTGACGACGTCCTTCTTGAGGTCGTCAAGGGCGGACTCGCGAACCGCCTTGTCGCCGTTAAGGAGCGCCTTGGCGATATCCTTGCCTGCATCCTTCTTGATGGTCTTCTTGAGACCCTCGTCGATGGTGTGGAGCGCGACTTCTCGTCGCGGCTTGCCCGCCACCTTCGCGAACTTCTCGAACTCGCCGCAGATGACCTTGATGGCATCGTGCGCGAACTTGAGCGCGACGATCATGTCTTCTTCGGTAACTTCGCTCGCGCCGGCTTCCACCATCGAGATCGCGCCCTTGTGGCCCGCGACGACGAGGTCGAGATCGCTCTCTTTAATCTGCTGGATGCTCGGGAAGAGGATCAGCTCACCGTCGATCCGGCCGACGCGAACGCCGGCGATCGGGCCGTTGAACGGGAGATCGCTTACCGCAAGCGCGGCGCCCGCCGCGTTGATGGCGAGGACGTCGGGAGGACACTCCTGATCGACCGCGAAGGTCATCGCGATGATCTGGAGATCGTGTCGAAGTCCCTTGGGGAACAGCGGCCGGATCGGCCGGTCCATAAGGCGGCTGGTAAGGATCGACTTTTCGCTCGGTCGGCCTCCCCGCTTGATAAATCCGCCCGGGATCTTGCCCACGGCGTACTTGCGCTCTTCGTAATCGCAGACGAGCGGAAGAAAATCTAGCCCTTCTCGGGGCTTCTCGGACATCGTTGCGACGCCGAGGACGACAGTTTCGCCCATTCCAAGCAAAACAGCGCCGCCGGCTTGCCTGGCGACGCGACCGCTTTCGAGAGAGAGGGTCTTCCCTCCCACCTCGAATTCGTGACTATGAATCATTCAGTTGCCTCCGTTACCGGGGCTTGACTTCGCGGATGCCGAGCTTCTTGATCAGCTCTCGGTACTTGACGACGTCCTTGTTCCGGAGATAAGCCTCCAAACGGCGTCGTTTGCCCACCAGGAGAAGGAGCCCTCGTCGAGAGTGGAAATCCTTCTTGTGGGTCTTCAGGTGACCCGTGATCTGCAGAATCCGCGCCTGCAGGATCGCAATCTGTACTTCAGTCGAACCGGTATCACCCGGTTGATGGGCGTACTCGGCGATCGTGCTCGTTTTCAATTCAGGATTCAGCGGCATGCGTAAAGTGTCTAAGCCTCGATAGTCTTGAGGTCGAGGCAGGTCGGCCGCTCAATGCAGCGCCCCTTAAGACGCTCCAGTCAACGGCAAACAGGCCTGGTGACCTCAGCGGATAGTTATACCCGCATTCGAAGTTCCGAATCTACGTCGCGTCCTCCACGGAGCGCGAGCTAAAGCTCGCGCTCGTTTCGCTAGTAACATCCAAGGCTTTCGCCAGCTAACTTCCCCATTTTGACGGCCAAGCGAAACTTAACGTGAATGTCGTACGTTTACGGCACCAGAACGCAGGTGACAAAACAATGATCGCGACCCTTCTTGTAACCGGACTTCTCGTCGCTCCTCGTCAAGACGCTTGGGAGATCAAGCCAACTTTCGCCAAGGATAAGACGATCACTTGGAAGCTCGACATCGACGCCGATCTGGGCGGCAATCAGCATAAGGCGAAGATGGACATGCTCTTCACACCCGGTGAGGCGGCGGAGAACGGCGACCGGAAGACCAAAATCGAGTGGCAGCATGTCGAAATGGACGGCAACGAGCAGGAGCTGCCCGCGAATTGGCAGGCGACCGTCGCCAAAGATGGATCGATTCGAGAGGCGCTCGACCCCGCGGACGACGATTACCGCCGCTTCCTCTCCATCTTCAGCTTCAGCTACCCGGACAAGGCGGTCAAGGTGGGTGATAAATGGACTCTAGACCTAACCCCCAAAGCGAAGGACGCGAAGAAGATGAGCTACACCTTCGAAGCCAAAGAAGTCGAGAAGGTGGGTGGGAAAGAAGCGCTTAAGGTCATAAGCACCCAGAAAGAAGACAAAGGGGACCTCACCTCCGACGGTACTTGGTGGATCGGCCGTGACGGCGCAGTGCTCAAGATGAAACTGGTCGTCAAAAAGTGGATCGTCCCATTCGCCGGCGCCGACGCGTTCGACGCGACGATTATCGGAGAAACGAAAGAAGTCAAGTAGCGAGCGTCGACCTAGGGACTCTAACGCGAAGCGTTGTAGCCGCAGGTTGGCTCGTACCTGCGGGCAGACCCCAAACGATCCTCGTGGTTGGTCATTGTCGAAACATCCTCGCGCAGGTACGAGCCAACCTGCGGCTGTAAGTACTTCGGAAGTTGGGGCTACGCCACATAACCCCGTGGACGCCGATCGACGTTGGCGGCCAACAAACGCAAATCTTCGACAAGCGATTCGCGAGAAGCCTCCCGTAACTCTTGATCGGGCATTCGCAGGATCGCCGAAGGGTGCAAGGTAGCGAGGACATAGGGGGCGAGATCGCTCTCCACGAAGCGGCCGCGGTTTTTGGTCAGCTTGAAGTCCGAGCCCAAGATCGACTGGGCCGCCGTCGCTCCAAGCAGGACCGCTTTCGGCTTGATGCGAGCGAGCTCCGCCTCCAGCCAGGGAAGACAGGCACGGATCTCGCGGGCGTTCGGCTTCTGATGGAGTCGGCGCCCGGCTTGGGGAATCCATTTGAAGTGCTTCACCGCATTAGTGATATAAACGTCGTCACGGGCGATCCCCGCCTCCTCCATTGCAGCCGCCAGCAACTCGCCGGAAGGACCCACGAACGGCCGCCCGGCGAGGTCTTCCTTATCCCCCGGCTGTTCGCCTACGAACATGATCCGGGCGTTAGGACTTCCCTCTCCGAACACCGTCTGCGTCCCCAGCCGCCAAAGATGGCAAGCCCGACAACCCATCGCCGCTTGGCGAACGACTTCCAAATCGGGCGATGGAGGCACGAGGGGAGCAGCCGATCCGTAATACGTCGCGTCGTCCAAAGCGATGTCTTCATCCGGTCGCATAGTTGTTTCGACCGCACGCGATCCTAGATTGTTGTTCGATCGCCAAAACTGGCAAGCTCAGGAAGGTGCTACACGTCACCGATGGGAGGTGACGCCGACCTGGCGGCACATGTCGAGCACCGGGCAGGTGGAACACTTAGGGGCGCGGCCGGTGCATATGTGTTTGCCGAACGGCACGAGCAGGGCGTTGATCTCGATCCAATACTTCTTCGGCAAGATCGCCTCGAGCTGCGTCATCGTTAGCTCCGGTGTCGGCGCCCCCACGTAGCCCCACCGATTGGTGACGCGGTGAACATGGACGTCTACCGCGATCCCTGCTTGGTCGCAGGCGACGCCGAGAGCGAGATTCGCGCACTTAGGGCCGACGCCTCGAAAGGAGGTTAGAACGGCAAAGTCGCAAGGCAATTCTCCGCCAAAGCGTTCTTCCGCAATCTGGGCGATCTCCAGGATTTGCGCGGCCTTCCCCTCGTGAAACGAGCAAGTTCGGATGAGTTCGTCGATCTGGGCGACGGACATCTTCGCGACATCGGCCGCGGTGGGAGCTTGTTCGAAAAGACGGATCGCGGCGGGCAGCGAGACCTCGTCGAGAGTGCGGATGGAAAGTATGCACCCAATGAGCTGGTGGAACGGCGAGCCGAAGCCACGGTCCCTCAACTCGAACATCGCCGCCTTTGGATACGGGCGCACCGCCTCCCGAATGCGGTCCATTGCCACATGTATATCAAATGGGGCTTTTTGCACAGCGATATTGTGGGGCGGGGCCGGTCGTCCGGAGCCCCCTCTCCCTCCTTCGGATGTACGTGCCGAACGAGGGAGAGGGGGTTGGGGGTGAGGGAGTCCGGAAGAGCCGGTCTGGAGACCAGCGGTCCTCTAGTCGATCCGTTTGCCCGTCTTGTCGTCGTACTTGTCACCGGTAAGGGCATCTGCGATCTTCTCGGTAACGCCTCGGGTGTCCGGCGTTCCATCTAAGTCATGGCCTCCCGTCTGAATTCCCGGTTGGTTATTAGGAACTCCCGTTGGAGTGTGGTCCATGTAGTCCACGTCCCGAGGAGGATTGTCCGCGTAGGCGCCTGAGCCAGTGCCGGGGCTTCCTTGAGTGTAACGCCGGACCCTCGCCGCCGTTGCTTCGTCGATCGCTCCCGTCGTCAAGGCGTTTCGCTCCCGCTCGCGGGCGATCTCCTCGTCGGTTAGGACCGGCGCCTCGCTGTCATAGCTGGAGAATCCCTCCTGCCGGTACGACTCCGCCCGGTCTTCGACATTCACCGCCCCGTCCCGGTCGAGAATCCGGTGCGCCTCGTCGGCTCGAGATTCGTCCGCTTCGATCGTCACGATGGTGCCCCCGCGGCGCACGCTCTCGGCATATACGTCCGCCTCGCTCTCCGGAATGCCGAGTCCGATCAGGCCACCCAGGATGCCGCCGGTGGCCGCGCCCGCCGCGCCGCCGGCAATCAGACCGGCGATCGGTCCCGCCGCGATCACGCCCGCTGGAACGAAGATCAGACCCGCGCCGATCAACAACCCCAGCAAACCGCCGACGACCGCCCCCGAAGTGAGTCCGGTAGCGGCCCCTTCACCCGACAAGTTTCCGTCCTCGCGGATATGCGACCGGTAAAGCTCGCCGCGCGGATCGGCGGCGAGCACGCTGACGCGGCGGCGATCGAAGCCGGCGGCGATTAAATCCATGACCGCGGTTTCCGCGGTATCCCGGTCGTCGAACAATCCTACAATTGTGGTTGCCACAGTTTGTTTCTCCTCTTGGTTTTGAAGCGGTCCCGGCAACGCGTGGCCGCAGATGTTGGACCCGGCCCTATTGCCTAGTGTTCGCAACTACGCCAAATGGGCACGATTGGCCGGCTCTTCCACGAAGGCCGAGCTTCGCCCCGGGACGCTCCGGCGGGTTTTGGTAACCCGGATCTCCTCTTTGAGGCGAAGTTTTCGTTGCACGACGAGAAACTCCTCCACCACCGGGATGATCGTGACGTCCCCTTCCTGCCTTACCTCGGGCGCCGTGTCGAGTATTTCGTCCATCGGGACTCGCTCGATCTCGACATCCTCGACCTCCACCATCCGATCGAGATCGGTAAAAGGCGGCGAGGCCAAATCTGGCTGTACTGGTGGTAAATCCATATTCATATCACCTGGTATCGCATGCATGTTCAAGAGATGCGCCGGATGGATCGGCACCGTCGGCAACCCTTCGAACGAGAACCCGACGCGGTAGCCGGTTTCGCCATCGGCGGTTAACGCTTTTCGAGGGACGAGATAAGTCGTTCCCTCGGCATCGACGGCCACGTTGTTCGGCTCCACGACGCGCGTCGTCAGCGTCCCGGTCACCCCCCGCTTGTCGGTTACGAACTTTCGGTCGGAATGTGGCATCTTGAACCCCCTTCTCCCCTAGATGAGCGAAGCTCCGGTGTTGCTCACCCGGGTCCCACCCAGCGACCAGCCGGTTTGGATTGCGTCCCGGTACCGATCCCAGGTTCCCGGATTGCTGCGCTCCCAGAGAGCGCGGGCCTGCGGCTCCGCGGTTTCCCAGGTCAGGCCTCGGAACTCGGCGCGGTGCGCCATTTCATTTCCGAACCGGTACGCCGGCCGGAAGGCGTCGTAAGACGAACCCGACGCCGCGTAGGTGCGGTCGAAGTGAGCTCGGAATTCCGGTTCTATCGAGTCGGGAACGACATAAGTCTCTTCGACTACCGTGGCCCCGCCGGCCGGTGGGACCGTGCTAGTGCTGACGACCGCCGAACCGGGTACGCCCGGATCGGTAACCACCGTCGTCGGAACCGCCGCCGGGACGATTCCTAGGCGGGCGCGCTCCGCAGCCACTTCCTCCGGCGTGTACACCGGCAGGTTCGGATCGTAGGCGGTGAACCCGTTCTGGCGGTAAAGGGCCGCCCGCTCTTGCACGTTCACCGCTCCGGCCATCGCCAGGATCTGCTCCACTCGAAGGCGGTCCGCCTCCTGTACTTCAACGGTGACCATCGTGCCGCCGCGCCGCACGCTCTCGGCGTAAATGTGTGCCTCTTCTTCGGGCAGACCAAGGCCGATCAACGCGCCGAGTAGCCCGCCCGACACCATGCCGACGCCTGCACCCGTGATCAGGCCAGCAAGCGGCCCGGCCACGAGGAAGCCGACCGGCGGCGCCGCCAACGTGGTCGCGCCAACGAGCAGACCGATAAGGCCGCCGACCAAAAGGCCCGAAGTAGCACCGGAAACTGCGCCCGCGCTGGCCAAGTTGCCGGATTGGTCGATCGTCTCCTTGCGGACGACCCCACCCGGGTCGGCCGCGACGACACTGATGTATTGCGTGTCGACGCCCGAAGCGATAAGTTGGCGAACCGCATAGTCCGCATGTGCGTGTGTGTCGAAGAGCCCAACAACGTTAGTAGCCATGTCCTTTCTCCTTTGGAAATCCTGAATCTAAGACCTCGTAACCGATCACGACTTGGACAAGGAGAGGCACGGAACGGGTTCCGACCTTTTGGTGGTGCGCGAAGCGCCTTGGGACTGCGCGACCTCGGTCGCGCTTTGACGCCCCCTATGCGGAGACGTCAACGCCGATGCTTTCCGCCGCGCCGGCGGCCGCCACCACGGCTTGCTCCGTTGGAGACCCGAGAGGCGGTGGGTTGGGAAAGGGAGGAATCGGCGAGGTAATTGGTGCGATAGCGCATCCGGTCGATGATCTCGTACTCGTACTTCGCGAGCTCAGCCAGCGACTTCGGCCGGACGGTGGCGACTACCTCGTTCAGGACGGAGCCTAACGAGGCGATACTGCCGGTATTAACCTTCCGGTCCATCAGGGTGGCCATTCCGGCTTCGGAGCGAATCACGTCGCTCACCTTGCCAGTGACGGTCTGACCTTCCAGGGTGACGGAGATAGGGTCGTCGCCGGGGTAGTACATCGTCTTCGCCGCCTTGATCTGAGCGGCAACGAACGGGTCGCTCCGTTGACCCGCGCGTTGGAAGACTGCGATGTAACGCTTGTCGTCGATGATCTTCTTCGCCGCGTCCGGCCCGTGCAGCTCGGCTCCGGTGGCGAGGTCCAAGACCGCCAGAGAGCCGGTAGGCGTGACGTCGAGGCCGAAATCGCGAAAATCTTTTTGATATTGGGTCGGATTGGCGGCGCGGTAGCTGAGCAGCATTCCTCCCAACGACCCCGCACCTTCTTTCAAGCAAGCAAACTGGATGAACCCGATCGAGACGAAGCCGGTGTCGTACGTGTTAATCGAATCGAAACCACCTTCCAGCATCGAGACCGAGCGCATCACCTTCGCCTCGGCGTCGGAAATCCCCGCGAGGCGGAAAAGGTGATCGAGGCGATCCGAAGGGATGGACTTTACGGCCGTCCCCCCGGATGCGACCCCTTGGCCATACCGGTAGTACGGATAGCGCTGATTCCAGATCCGGAAGTTGTCCTGGTAGGTCAGGCTTGCATCGTCGAATCGGATGTCGTGCTGCATCGGAACGACCGCCGCCGCAAACGCGGGAGGATTTCCGGCAAGAGCAGCGAGGGTCGGGGGGATTGGCCCCGGATCGGCGGGTTCCGTGGCTGGAGTGTCTTTATCCACCACCGGTAACGGTTTGCCAAGCACCTTCTGGTTACTGCGGATTGCCTGTTGCCAGGCCAGCCATCGGTCTCGGGCGATGCGGGCGGAGACCCAAGCCTCCCATCCTTTCTGCTCGTCGTTGGCGGGCTGCGCGTCGGCCGTCGGCGGCGCGCTTACCTTGCGCGCCTTGTTGTAATTCCACAGCCAAGTCGACCCTTCCGGAGTGAGCCGCACCTGCCACAGCCCCCTTTCCAAGGCACTGTCGGGGATCGATACGGTGTACCGATTCGGGTCGCTCCAGTACCGGAGAACGGCGTCCCTCTCATCCGGCGTAAAAACCGACTCAACCTGGGTCTGCGCGGCCCCAATGGCGCTTAGCGAAGCGATTAGTACAACAGCTCGAAGTCGCATCCTTGCTTTCCTCTTGGCTGGTTGTACCAGTTCCGCAGAGGAAAGGGGCAATTTTCGCAATTCCAGCGTGGCGCTGTCTTTGTGTCCATTTGCAGATTAGCTTGACCTTTCCCTTCTCTGGGTTGACCATAGCCTGTGGCTTTACAGCCAATCTCTAAACTCTGGAACCCAATGTAGTTGCCAAACCCCGCATCAGCGCTGAAAGCGCGAACTCCTACAGCGAAGGGCCTAGCGGAGCGGAGCCCCTGGGTAGAGGCGCCGACAAACCTCCGAGCCCTGAAAGTGGCGACCTCATTCGTCGCCGTCCCTTCCGCTAAAGGCCGCAGGCACCCGGTACGCATACCCGGCCTCGGGCAAACAAATGTTCTTAATGACCATCGGACCGGAGGTCCTCAGACATCACCGGTCAAACATCAAACATCACTTTCCGGACTCCCTCACCCCCAACCCCCTCTCCCTCGTTCGGCACATACATCCGAAGGAGGGAGAGGGGGCTCCGGATGGGGTTACAAAATCGAACGGTTGGTGACCGCTTCGCGGACAAATGGGGCTAAGCGGCGCTCGACGAGAGCGGCGTCGAAGCGGACGTTGACCGCGGTCTCAGGGGCGTCGAATAGCTCTGGTTCGAGGAGGCGCTCCATCATGGTGTGAAGTCGGCGGGCGCCGATATTCTCCGTCTTCTCGTTCACCTCGGCGGCCATCTTGGCGATCTGGTCCATGGCATCGGCAGAGAACGAGATGTCCACCCCTTCCACCGCCAACAGCTTCACGTACTGCTTCGTCAACGCATTCTTCGGCTCGAGAAGGATGCGGCGGAAGTCGTCTTGGCTCAGGCTTTCTAGCTCCACTCGGATCGGGAGGCGTCCCTGAAGCTCCGGAATCAAGTCGCTCGGCTTGGACATATGGAACGCGCCGGCGGCGATAAAGAGAATGTGGTCGGTGCGGATCGAACCGAACTTAGAGGCGACGGTTGACCCTTCGATGATCGGCAGCAGGTCGCGCTGAACCCCTTCCCGAGAGACGTCGGGACCGCTTCCGCCCGACTTTCCCGCCACCTTGTCGATCTCGTCCAAAAAGATGATTCCCGACTGCTCGGCCCGGTTGATCGCCTCGCGCTGGATGCTGCTCCGGTCGACCATCTTCTTCGACTCTTCCTCGATCAACACCTCGCGGGCTTCGCGAACGTAGCTCTTGCGAGTCGAGTGCTTGGTTCCGCCGAACGCCCCCCCGAGCTGGTTCGTGTCGATCCCCATCTCCTCCATGCCGCCCGGCGTGAAGACTTGGAGGAACGGGTTGTTCGACTCCTCGACGTCGATCTCGACCATCCGGTCGTCGAATTCACCCGATCGGAGCTTCGCCCGGATCTCCTCCCGGCGCTGCTCTCGCTCCCTCTCCTCAGCTTCCCAATCGACCTCTTCGGGCTCTTCCTGGCCGGTGAAGACGCTGGTCTGATATCGGTTCCACACGGCGGGCGTGTCGTCGAGCATCTCCACGAGGCGGTTCTCCGCCTCCCGCTCGGCATCCTCGCGCACCGCTTCGTACCGTTCCTTCTCGACAAGCCGCACGGCGACCGAAACAAGGTCGCGAACCATCGATTCCACGTCGCGGCCGACGTAACCGACCTCGGTGAATTTGGTCGCCTCAACCTTGACGAATGGGGCGCGGGCGAGCTGGGCAAGACGCCGCGCGATCTCGGTTTTGCCGACGCCGGTCGGGCCCATCATGAGGATGTTCTTCGGCAGTACGTCCTCGCGTTCCGCTTCCGGTAGCTGCTGTCGGCGGTACCGATTTCGGAGAGCGACGGCGACCGCGCGCTTAGCGGCGTTCTGGCCGACAATGTACTTATCCAACTCCGCCACGATTTGGCGCGGAGTCAGGTCCTCAATGGGCAGGGGCATGGGTGAAAGGTACCTGAGGGGGCTCGGCGTTGAGGCGTTGGGCGTTAGGCGTTGGGACACAGCCTCGTTAGCAGAATGGAACTAAATGGGGTTAACGCCCAACGCCTCAGCGCCTAACGCCCCAACGCCTTCCGCCTTCCGCCTTCCGAAAGCCTTACAATCTCCTCATGCTCGCGCTTCTTGCAGTTGCCGTTCCTATCCGCATCGCCGCGGCGTTCAACCTTAGTGGATCGATGGCGTCGGTGGATGCGCCGGGGTGGCGGGGGATGCGGCTGGCGGCGGAAGAGATCAATCGCGGAGGCGGAGTTCATGGAAGGCGCATCGAGCTGGTCCTAGTGGACGGCAAGAGCAATCCGCAAGGGCTCGGGCGGCAAGTGGACCGGTTGCTCGCCAAGGGCGGCATCGACGCCGTGGCCGGACTTTACGATTCGGATTTCGCGCTTCCGGTCGGACGGGCAGCCCAACGCCATCGGGTTCCATTCGTGACCTCCGGTGCGACGCTGCCCGGTCTGACGAAGAAGATCGGCGACTATGCGTTTATGGCTTGTTACCAAGACGACCAGCAAGCCGCCGCCATGGCGGACTTCGCTCGCAAGGTGCTTGGAGCTCGGGATGTCGGTGTATCGACCGACAACAGGTACGACTACCCGCGGGCGATTTCCTCCGGTTTTCAACGCGAGTTCCGAGCGATGGGAGGGACGACTTCTAGGTGGGGCGGATATGCTCCCGAGGCGGCGTACTTCGCCCAAATGCCGGCAATGGCCGGCCCGCTCGTGAAGCAGGCGCGCAAGGGCGGCTTTGCCGGTCCAATTCTTTCCGGGGACGGATTCGACACCCCGGACCTCGCCCGAATCGCCGGAGCTGACGCCAGAGGCGTCTACTTCACCACCCACGTCGCCTACGACCACCCCGAGCCACGCATCCGATCCTTTGTAAACGACTACGAAAAGCGGTGGGGCCACCGGCCGCTCTCCGCGTCGGCCGCCTTGGCCTACGATTCGTTGCGGCTCGTCGCCGATGCCGAAGCTCGCCGGGGCCGAGGCTCCTTACACGCCGCCCTCGCCGCCACCCGCGGATTTGTCGGCGTCACCGGCACGATCTCTTACTCCCAGGGCTCCCGCGAGCCGCACAAGCCGATCACCATAGTCCAGCTCGTAGACGGCCGCCCCGTTTACGAGTCAGAAATCATGCCCGGCAAGTAAGTGGCACTGGCATCTTGCCAGTGGGTCCCAAGGGCTTCCAGCCCTTGGCCCCTTAACACGACCAGGACGGTCGTGACACACGGGCTTAGCCTCTAAAGCGACGCAAGACCCCGTCGATCCTTTCAGCGGCCTCGTCGAGCTGACACAGCTCGGTGCCGGCCCCCATGGTGAGCCGGATCCCCTCCCGGGCCTCGCCATGCGAGTACCCGCAGGCCAGTAAAACGTGGCTCGGTTCTATCGAGCCGCTGCTGCAAGCCGCTCCGCTACTCGCGCTGATTCCGACTCTGTCCAGCGCGATCAAGAGCGTCGACGCGTCGATGCCCGGGAACCGAACGTGGACATGGCTACTTAGGAAGGGGCCATGGACAACCGTGCGAACCGCGCCTAAGCCCTCCAGCCGGGTCAGGAGCCGTTCGCACCACTCTGGGTCGATCGACGCGGGTTGCTGACGCACCGCCGCACCGAATCCGGCGATGGCGGCCACATTCTCCGTCCCGCCCCGAACCTCGCGCTCTTGACCACCGCCCCCCACAAGGGCCTTGATCTTCGTCCCCGCGCGAACGTACAACGCGCCCGTCCCTTTCGGCCCGTTCACCTTGTGGGCGGACACTGAGACCAGATCCGCCCGGAGGTCGTCCACCGACCACTTGAGCGGAATCGCGTCCGGCCGCCGAAACGTCTGCACCGCGTCCACGTACAGCCGGGCGCCACAACCATGGACCAGGTCGGCAATTTCAGCGATCGGGTTGATCGATCCCAACTCGTTGTTGGCATGCATCACGCTGGCGAGCAAGACGTCCGGACCGAGTTTTCGCCCCAGATCGGCCATGTCCAGCCGCGCCTCACGGTCGACGCCCACCAGCTCGACCGAATATCCGAGTCGCCGAAGTACATCGGCGGTATGCAGCACGCAATGGTGCTCGGCCGCGCCGAGCAGCACCCGATTCCGTGCCGGATCTTCGTTCCCCAGCGCGAGCCCGATGATCGCCAGGTTTGCCGCCTCGGTGCCGCCGGAAGTGAAGATCACTTCGGCGAAGAGGCAGCCCAGCGCCTCGCTCACCGCCTCGCGAGCGGAGTCGATCGCCTCCTTCGCCTGCCGCCCCTCTTGATAAAGCGAGCTCGCGTTCCCTGCGTTCAGCCAAGGCGTCATCGCCTGCCGCGCCGCTTCCGAGAGCGGCGTGGTCGCGGCGTGATCCAAATAAATGCGTTGATGCAAGGCGTTCGGTGTTCGTAGCATCGGCACCCTGCCGATGAACCCTGGGCGTATGGGCGAGGTTACAGCATCTTTCGGAATGTCTTGGGGCCGAGGAACGTGGCGATCCAGCGGGCGTAGGACTTCCATCGGAGAGGGTCGAGCCGAATCGAGCGAAGGTACGCGGCCCGACCGGCGGCGGGCTCCCCGTTCAAGGTCAAAATTGTTCCCAGAGCGGCCTGATTGAACGCCTTCGCGCGCCGAAGGTCGTCGGCCGGAAATCGGTCCCCAACCTCCTCTAGCCGCTCGGCGATCCATTCGCGCAGCTTCTGGTCGTCGCGCCATATCCGTTCGAGTTTATGGGAGGCGTTGGCGCCGTGGACCCGGTACATCGTCAACGGTTCGTCCACGAACCCGACGAGCCATCGCTCGGCGATCCGAAACCACATCTCCCAGTCGCCGGAGCCGAAGTAATCGCGATTGAATCCGCCCAATTGGTCGAAGCATGCTCGCCTTGCCAGCGCCGCGCTCGCGATGATTTTATTCTCGTAGACCAGGCCGAGCAGGATGTCGCCGGTATCGAATCGTGGAAAAGCGAAGCCGAGCGGATTCCCGGCGGTACGATTTCCGGAGCCGTCGATGAAGTAGCCGCCGGTGTGCACCAGCCCCACCTCCGGGTGAGCGTCCAAGAGCTCCACCTGACGACGCAGCTTCTCCGGCTCCCAAAGGTCGTCGTCGTTCAAGACGGCAATAAGCTCGCCGCGCGCCAGCCGCAGGCCGACGTTCAGCGTCTCGTACGTTCCCAGGTTCGTCTCATTGAAGACGCACCGGATATCCGGCTGATCCCGGAGCCACTCCCGCGTACCATCGGTCGATCCATCGTCGATCGCGAGGATCTCGAAGTCTCGAAACGTCTGCGCCCGCACCCCCTCGAGAGCCGCCGGAAGGTAGCTCAGATGGTTGTAGCAGGTCAGCAGGATCGTGACGCGGGGAGCCATGTTACGGGCGCTGCACCTCGACCGTCCACCCGACGATGTCGAGATCCGGATCCGCGCAGTCTCCCGTCGGCTCAAGGTCCGACCCGGGCAGGCCACCCGCGTTTCCGTACGTCAGATTTGACCGCAGGTCGATCTTGATGAACTGGTTCGGTCCGCCGGGGCTCCGGTTGTCGCCCAGCGAGTCGATCACCCGATTTCCCGCCCCCTGGTTCGAGAGGCGGTTCATGGTGAGGAAGTTCAGTTGGAGAGCTTGGGGATTCGCGTTGCTGTTCAGCGTATCCGGGATCTGGTTGATGTAGAGCGTGAACGCGAGCGTATTGCTCGAACCGGGGGTGACCGGCTCGAAGGTCACGATTCGCTGATCGGTCACCTGCGTCCAGTGCGCGAGGTTGATTAAGTTCGACGGGTCGGTTGGATTGGGAATCTCCGCCGCGGTGGCGAAGCGGTAAAGCGAGAACGGCTCGATCTGCGAAGTCAGCGCGTTGAACTCGACGAAATGGGTCGGCGATCCCGCCATACGCCCGTTCGGGCTGCTCGAGTCCAGGGTTGGCGACGGCACCTTCGCTTGGTCGGTCGTCGGGTTCGGGTCCGCACTCGACCGGATCGCCACATCGTAAACGTAATTTGGATTGATCGTCCCCGCGACCTGGACGCGGATGATCACCTTGGTCACATTGGAGTTCGCCGCCGGATTGCTCGGAAACTTGGCGCAACCGGCAAGCAGGGATACCGCCGCGATCGCCAGTATCGAGCGACGCTTCAGATCGCCCCTGTTGTGAAATACAGAATTCGGTGGCAAGCTTCGCATGTCGCTAATTTGTCCTCTCTCAGGGCCTGCAACGTTCGCTCCGCGATGTTTGTTCCGCATCCTCCGCAAGAAGATCCGTTCACTTCCACCATCGCAATACCGCCCGATTTCTGACGAAGCCCCTCGTATTTGGCCAACAAGATCGGTGAGATCCCCTTCACCGCTTCCGGCCGGGCGGCGGTTAACCGCGCGAATTCTTGTTCGAGCGCGGTCTTGTCCAACACAGCCTGTTTCTTTCGGGCGGCAAGTCGGGTCTTTGCATCCGCGATGCGATCCTCGATCTTCTTCGCCTTGGCTTGGGCGGGGGGGACCAGCTCGAATAGCTCCAGCAGCCGCTCGTCTTCCCGGTCACGCTGTCGCTTGAGCGACTCGATCTCCCGCTCCATGTTCTCGATCTCGCGCGAGCTTGCCAGCTTGCCGCCGTACATCTCCTTAGAGAACTTCTGGAGCTTGTCTTCGATGGTCTTCTGCCGCAGCTCTAGATCGCGCTGTTCGGCGTGGAGAGCGTGGGCTTCCCCGCCGACTTCGGCAAGCAAAGTCTCCAACTGCTGAATCTCGGCCTGGATTTTCTGTCCGACATCCAGCACTCCCGCCCGCTTTCGGATCTCCACCAAACCGGTATCGATGCGGGCCAACTTCCAAAGACGCTGTAGCTCGGCCGAGGCCATATCCTGAGCGTACCCCTCAGAGGTTGCCTGAGTCGTTCTGTGCCTTCTTCAGCCGCTCGCGGGTTTCCTTGTCCTTTTCTTGAGCGGCCTTGAAGAACGCGGCGCCCATGATAGTGATCCCGATGAGGAAGAGAAACGCGATCACGATCAGCACCAATCCACCCGGGTTGTGCAAGTCGACAAATCCGGCATTCGACTCTTTCGGTCCCATGTCCGTAGTGTAGCTCTCGGGGCAATTGCCGGAACGGTAAAGGTTGCACGCCTGACCTCGAGTTCTTAGCCGGTCCGGTCCGCTTTGCTTCCTCCTAAGAAACTCAGGAAAAGATTGGTTGGCGACGGGCGGGACGCCCGGGGTCCGGGTGGCGGACGGGACGTCCGCGCTCCATCCGCCTCCCTATGAAAGAAAATACCGGGGGTTGGCGACGATGACTCCGGGGCGGCGGGCCATGGCTACTTTGAGCTGCTGGGCGACGTTCTCGGCGAGGAGGCGCTGGTACCACTTGGTGCTTACCGCTTCCGCCACGATCACGGTGATGAGCATGTTCGGATTCTTGGCGCGCAGGTCGTCGACGAAGTCGGTGAGCGGCTGGATCAAGGATCGGTACGGGGCGGGCAGTACCTCCAGCGCAACATCCGGAGCGTAGATCGCCCACTGTCGCTGCACTTCGAAGATTCCTTTTTCGTTGATCGGCACGTGCACCGCGCGGATCTCCCCTTTCATTTGCCGCGCGTACTGCAGCGCCGACAAGACTCCCCGGTGGACTCTCGGCACTAACAACAGCGCGATATGCCCCGTCACATCCGGCGGCGGCTCCGAGACGGCGAGCTGGCGGGTGATCGAGGCGTAGCGGCGGTTGATGGCGATAAAGGTGACGTAGATCATCGGAATCAGCACCACCACGATCCAAGCCCCCTCGAGGAACTTGGTGAAACCGATGATGACGGTCACCACGAAGCAGAGCGTCGCACCGATTCCGTTGATCACTGCACTCCGGAGCCAGCCCGGCCGCCTCTCCTTATGCCAGTGCACCACCATGCCCACCTGAGACAAGGTGAACGCCGTAAAGACCCCGACCGCGTAAAGCGGCAGCAAGCTGTCGAGCTGACCGTTGAACACCACCACCAGGGCCGCCGCCGCGATAGCCAGGACGACGATGCCGTTGTGGAAGACGAGCTTGTCCCCCAGTCTTGCGAGGTACCGCGGAAGGTAACCGTCACGGGCAATGAGGCTCGCCAGCCGCGGAAAGTCCGCAAAGGCGGTATTCGCGGCGAGAATCAGGATGAGCGCCACGAAGATCAGGAGCGTGTAGAACCCGACGCTGTTTTGGCCGAAGGCAAAGGCCGCCACCTGGGCCGTCAGGGTGAGGTACTTGGGGCTGTTGCTCTCGTGGATCGAGAAGTGAGCGTAATGTTCCGGGAGGTGGAGGGCGACGTAACCGAGCCCGAGGAACAGGAACGCGAGGAGGCACGACATGATCGTGAGAGTCTTCGCGGCATTCTTGCTCTCCGGCGCCTTGAACGCCTGGACGCCATTGCTCACCGCCTCGATACCGGTAAGGGCGGCGCATCCAGCCGAGAAGGCACGGAGGACGATGAACCACCGCATCGCATTCGCTTCTTTACCGATGAGGTCGCTCTCGACATGAAACGGGATCACGGGTGTGTGACCGAGTGCCCACGCGCCGGCCACGATCACAGCCGCCATCGCGAGCACGAACCCGTAGGTGGGGATCGCAAACAGCGTTCCCGACTCCTTCAACCCGCGCAGGTTGGCGAAGGCGACGATCGCGATGCACAGGATCGATAGCGTTACCGTGGCGTCCGGTACGTGCTGCCGGATGGTCGGGAACGCCGACAAAATCGCCGCCACCCCGGCGGCGACCGAGACGGCAACCGTCAGGATGTAGTCGATCAGCAACGCCGCCGCCGCGACGAGGCCCGGGCCGGCGCCAAGGTTTTCGGAAGCGACGATGTACGAACCGCCCCCGCTAGGATAGGCGTGGATCGTCTGCCGGTACGACATGCTGACGAACGCGATCAGCGCCACGATCGCCAACGAGATCCAGATCTGCAGATGCAGCGCGGACGTCGATAGGTAGATCAGGATCAGCATGATCGCCTCGGTGGCGTACGCCACTGAGCTGAGCGCATCGGAGCTGAAGACCGGCAGGCCCAGGAACGGCGATAGCCGCTCGTGATGGGCTCGAGAATTTGGAATCGGCGCCCCGAGGAGGGCGCGGCGCAAGCGCTGTCGAACTGACGGGCGAGGTTCGCTCATAACATGCGCGGCATCGACACTTACGGAACGTCGTCGGTCCGCCGTTCGAGCGCGCTATAGAAAGGATGAATGCTCCCGATTGGCGTTAGCGTAAGGATTTCATAAGGATTGCTTCCCATCCAGCGCCAGGTTTAGCTTGAGCACGTTCACCGCCGGTTCGCCAAAAAAGCCGAGGAAGCGCGAATCCGTGTTCTCGTCGACCAGGCGGCGGACCTCTTCCACTTGCATCTTTCTCGATTTCGCCACTCGGGCCGCCTGGAGGTAGGCGTTCGCGGGGCTGATGTGGGGGTCGAGGCCGCTGGCGCTCCGGGTTGCCGCGTCGGCCGGGATCTCGGCATCTACCGGAAGTCCGTTCTCTTCCCGATACGCCTTCGCCAGATCCTTGATCCCGTCGAAATTTCCGGGGTCGTCCTTACCGTCCGCCGTCTTTTTGTGGATGCCGTTCACGAGCTTGTCGCTCGTCGGTCCCAGGTTGGTTCCGGACGAGTTGTTGGCATCGTAGCCGCTACCGGCCGCCGAGGGGCGGGGGTGGAAATATTCCGGCTTCGTGAAGTTCTGGCCGATTAACGTTGAGCCGACGACTTGGCCGTTCCGGACGATCAGGCTGCCGTCCGCCTTGTCCCTGAGCCCCGGAACTTGGCCGATCCCGTACATCAAGAGCGGGAACCCAAGGCCCGTGAAAACCACGAACAAGAAGGTCAATACGATTACGGGTCGAAGATGATTCATCTGAGTTGGTGCCTTAGGCAAGGTGGAGGGCCACAAGGATCCGGTCGATGATCCAGATTCCAGGGAACGGGACGACGATTCCGCCCAAGCCGTAAATCAGTAGGTTGCGGCGAAGAATTTGCGCGGCATTCGCGGGGGTGTACTTCACGCCTCGCAGAGCGAGCGGGATCAGCGCGACGATGATCAGGGCATTGAAAATCACCGCCGCCAGGATCGCGCTCTGTGGGTTCGAGAGGCCGATGATGTTGAGCGCCTTCAACTGAGGGTAAGTCACGATGAACATCGCGGGAATGATCGCGAAGTACTTCGCCACATCGTTCGCGATCGAGAACGTGGTGAGCGATCCTCGAGTCATCAGGAGCTGCTTGCCGATCTCCACGACCTCGATCAGCTTTGTCGGGTTGGAGTCGAGATCGACCATGTTTCCCGCCTCTTTGGCCGCCTGCGTGCCGGTGTTCATCGCCACTCCGACGTCGGCCTGGGCGAGCGCGGGAGCATCGTTGGTCCCGTCCCCGGTCATCGCTACGAGGCGCCCGCCCGCTTGTTCCTGCCGGATGTACGCGAGCTTCTGCTCGGGGGTCGCTTCGGCGAGGAAATCGTCAACCCCGGCTTCCGCAGCGATGGAGGCGGCCGTGAGAGGGTTGTCCCCCGTGATCATCACCGTCTTGATCCCCATCGATCGAAGCTGATCGAACCGCTGCTTCATCCCACCCTTAACGATGTCCTTGAGCTGAACCACACCGAGAATGCGAGCGCCGTCGGCCACCACGAGCGGGGTTCCGCCTCCCTTGGCAACCTCGTCCACTTTCGCCTGCACCGCATCCGGCATCGAACCGCCCGTCTCGATGGCGAACCTCTTCACGGATTCGGCTGCCCCTTTTCGTACCTCGCGCCCGCCCACGTTCACGCCCGACATTCGGGTCTGGGCGGTGAACGGAACGAACTCCATCCCTTCGGCGTGCCGCTCGCGGATGTTGTGCCGCTCCTTGGCCAGAACGACGATGGAGCGCCCCTCCGGAGTTTCGTCGGCCAGCGACGAGAGTTGGGCCGCATCCGCAAGCTCGGCGTCCGTCACTCCTGGCGCGGGGAAGAAGGCGGTCGCCTGCCGGTTGCCGATGGTGATGGTGCCAGTCTTATCGAGCAAGAGCGTGTTGACGTCTCCCGCCGCCTCGACCGCCTTGCCGCTCATCGCAAGCACGTTGTGTTGCATCACCCGGTCCATGCCGGCGATGCCGATCGCGCTCAACAATCCGCCGATCGTGGTCGGGATTAGGCACACGAGGAGGGCGACCATGACGGTAATCGTGGGTACCGATCCTTGGCCCGCCTGGTCAACCGAGAAGTGCGCGAAAGGTAGAAGAGTGACGGTGGCGAAGAGGAAGACGATGGTCAGGCCCGCCAAGAGGATCGACAGGGCGATCTCGTTCGGCGTCTTCTGGCGCTGGGCCCCTTCCACGAGAGCGATCATCCGGTCGAGGAACGACTCGCCAGGGTTGGCGGTGACCCGGACGACGATTCGATCGGAAAGTACGCGCGTGCCGCCAGTTACGGCGCTTCGATCTCCGCCCGATTCCCGAATGACCGGCGCCGACTCTCCAGTAATTGCAGATTCGTCGACCGAAGCGATCCCCTCCACGATCTCGCCGTCGGCCGGAATTTGGTCGTTCGTTTCGCAGACAAACAGGTCGCCGCGCCTCAGATTGGGCGCCGGGACCAGCTCTTCGCGACTTCCACTCAGCTTGCGCGCCATCGTGTTGGTACGGGCTTTTCGGAGCGAGTCGGCCTGCGCCTTCCCCCGCCCTTCCGCCATTGCCTCGGCAAAGTTGGCGAACAGCACCGTGAACCAGAGCCAAACCGAGATCTGCCCCGAAAACCCCGCGTTCCCGGTGTGGGTGACGAGGTCCCGGATAAAGAAGTAAGTCGTAACGACGCTG
Organism: Fimbriimonas ginsengisoli Gsoil 348; assembly: GCF_000724625.1. Lineage (GTDB taxonomy): Bacteria > Armatimonadota > Fimbriimonadia > Fimbriimonadales > Fimbriimonadaceae > Fimbriimonas > Fimbriimonas ginsengisoli. Next base: position 782,872 of record NZ_CP007139.1, read on the forward strand.
CCGACCTCGACGACAAACATCACCGGGTTCTTCGCAACCAGCCGCGGATCGAGCTTGAAGAACGATTCTTTCACCGCTCGGCGCAGGATGGTTGGGTCAAAGAGGCTGCGCGGCCCGTTCTTAGGCCGATTAGTTTCCGGACTTGGAGCCGGCGAGGAGCCGGCTTGGGGGGTTAGAAGAGTAGCCATTTATTAGCTCCAATCGGGCGGAAGGGATTCACCTGCCCCAGACGTGAAATCGCCGTGTGGGCTCGCAAGGCCCTTCGATCGGTTAAGCCGCCTCCTTCCGACCTCGGAGAGGTCGCAGAAATTTGACCCGCGTCAGCAGACCCGGGGTAAGGAGCCGCCACCTTAACCCGACCTCCGAGGCGCTTGCCCTTACCCACGTCTTGGATCAAGGCACGAACCTCCATCCTGCGCCTGGTACCTGTCACGTCATGACGAACTTTGCCGCTCCAGACACCTGGGTCCAAAGTGCTTGGCCCTAGTGGCCACCTGCCGGATTCGGGAACAGAGGTTTCGCTCAGTGGAACCCTCTCCCTCGCACCTGAGGGGGAGGGCAGGGTGGGGGAGCGCTCAACACGTCCCAGTCCTTTGAATAAACACCTTGTATTCAACGGACTTGTGGCAGGAATCGTCCACCCCCTCCCCTGCCCTCCCCCGCCTTGGCGGGGGAGGGTTCTCGCTGGCCAAACCCTTATCCCATCTTGCGGAAGGTTGCCGATCTAGATCCTGCCGAACCGGACACGAGGACCGAAGATGTGGATAAGGACAAGCTCGAAGGTGGTCGCAAAATGCTGGCGAAAAGTCTCCCGTGTATCCGGTCGACGAAAAGTCACCAATGTTGAACGTCCGAGATCCATAATGGACGCTTAAGTAATATTTCACTGAGTCTTCATCTCCTTCATCTGGAAGTGCTCAACGATCGGCCCCAGGGAGAGCGCCGGGAAGTAGCTGAGAACGTTGACGATCACGACCACACCCACGAGCAGGGCTACAAAGGTTCCTCCATCGGTGGGGAAGGTTCCGGCCGACATCGGCACCGTCTTCTTCCGCGCCATGCTTCCCGCAATAGCCAACAGCGGAACGATCATCAAGAATCGGCCGACGAGCAAGGCGATGCCGATCGTCGTGTTGTAGTGCGGCGTGTTCGCCGTGATTCCCGCGAACGCCGAGCCGTTGTTGCCGGTCGCGGAAGCGTAGGTGTAGAGAATCTCGCTGAAGCCGTGTGAACCGGAGTTGTTCAAGTTGTTCCGGGTCGATCCATAGTAGGTGTCGGTTGCGTTGCCGTAGGCCGTTGCCGGCCAAGCGTTCCAGTTAGCGACGGCCGGCAGCTTCGCTAGATCCGCCGGCTTCTTGGGGTCGACGGACACGGAGACGTACCGGTCTTTGGCCGCAGGATCGGTGGTCGTCGCATAGTTCGAGTTGGCGCTGATCGCCGTCCAAAGAAGGAGGTTTCCGGCGAGGACGAGGGTGGCGAGCATGGCCATTTGCACTTCGAACTTGCCGATCTTCTTTCCGAGATACTCGGGGGTTCTTCCCACCATGAGACCGGCGATGAACACCGCGATGACAGCGAACATCAACATTCCGTAGAGCCCCGCGCCGACGCCGCCGAAAATGACCTCGCCGGACATCATGTTGAAGATCGGCACCATCCCACCCAACGGGGTGTAGGAGTCGTGCATCGAATTCACGGCGCCGCAGCTCGCGTCGGTGGTGACGGTAGCGAAGAGCGCGGAAGCGCTGATGCCATAGCGGACCTCCTTTCCTTCCATGTTCCCACCCGGCTGAGTGGCAGTGGCACCGGTCTGGATATGAGCGGCTCGCAGGTGGTCGGTCCCCCCTTGCTCGGCCGAAATGCAGGCGAACGCGCCCGCCAGGAACAGCACGGACATTGCGCCGAACACCGCCCACCCCTGCTTGACATTCCCTACCATGCGGCCGAAGGTGTACGTCAGAGCGGCCGGGATGCAAAAGATCAGTAGGATTTGAAGCAGGTTTGACGCGTTACTCGGATTCTCGAAAGGATGGGCGGAGTTAGCGTTGAAGAAGCCTCCTCCGTTCGTACCCAGCATCTTGATGACCTCTTGCGAGGCGACGGGGCCCATCGCGATCGTCTGCGCCGTCCCTTCTACGGTCTTAATGGCCATCGGCGCTGCAAAGTTTTGCGGCGTGCCGAGTCCGATCATCACCACCCCGGCGACTACGCAGATCGGCAAGAGCACGTACAAGGTCGCTCGGACCGTGTCAGCCCAGAAATTGCCAATTCCGTTGGCGCTTTTCCGAGCAAAGCCGCGAACGAGCGCAATCGCGATCGCCATTCCCACCGCCGCCGAGGCCCAGTTATGGATGGCGAGCGCCACCATGTTCGACCAATAGTTGACGGTGACTTCCGGGCTGTAAGATTGCCAGTTGGTGTTCGTACCGAAACTGTTCGCCGTATTGAATGCCAGGTGCGGCGGCATCTGAGCGCCATCGAATTTCTGCGGATTGAGGATCGCCGGGGCGAACCCCTGCAAGCGAAGCGCCGCATAGGTGAAGAGGATAGAGACCGCGCTGAACAGCAGCATGGCGACTGCGTAGGTCGTCCACTTCATGTCGTCTTCCGGACGGACGCCGAGCAGGCGATACCAATGCCTTTCGAGTGGCCCGAAGATGGACGACAAGAATGTCCGCTCGCCATCGAAAACCTTCTGCATGTAAATGCCGAGCGGCTTCGTGACGAGGACGATCATCGCAAAGAAAACAAGAACCTGCAGCGTGCCCAAAATGGTCATTTCAGAACTTCTCCGGCTTCAATAGGGCGTAGAGCAGGTAGATGAGGAGCAGCAGAGATACCGCCCCCGTCCAGACGTAGTCACTCATCTTTGTTGGCCCCTAATAGGCGGTCGCATCCGCGTACGTACGCGACGGAGATGGCGAAAAAGGCGATCGTAATTCCGAGGTAAAGAAGGTCGAGCATGGATTTATTCCCTCGCTAATGGCTCAACTCGGCGGTCATGCCGCCAAGTGGGATCGTCGCAGCTAAATATCCAACCGCGAAAGCTTCTCCGGCTCGTGCCCGGTAGCCGGCATCCGATTAGCCAAAGAACGAAGTAGCCAACCCCCGCCGCCGCGAACGCCAAGAAAGTGGTGTCCAACATCACTAACCTCGATGGTGCGATTTGGAGGAATCAAGGAGGCGTTAGGGGAATGGGGATGGGCGTAAGGATTAAATAAGGAAGCCGTGGCACGGGCTTCCAGCCCGTGTGTATCACGAGCATCCTGCTCGTGTAATTCCGCCAAGGGCAGGATGCCCTTGGGACCCACGGGCTGGAAGCCCGTGCCACGTTTCTACTCGTCGATCCTTAATCGGTAGCCGACGCCGGGTTCGTTGGTGATCAGTTTGGGGCGGGCGGGGGACGCTTCGAGTTTATGGCGGAGCTGGCCGGTGTAGACGCGGAGGTATTGCGATTCTTCGGCGTAGGCCGGACCCCAGACTTCGGTGAGGAGCTGGCGGTGGGTCACCACTCGGCCGGGATTCCGAGCGAGAGTAGCGAGAAGCTTGAACTCGATCGGAGTGAGATGGATCTCCTCGCTCCCTCGGAAAACCTGCCGGGCGGCGAGGTCGATGCGGACACCGTGGGCTTCGATCACCGGCTCCGGAGCGGCGCTCTTCCCCGTGTGGCGCAACGCCACGCGGATTCGGGCGAGGAGCTCGGGGACCCCGAAAGGCTTGGTAAGGTAGTCGTCCGCGCCCGCGTCGAGGGCGGCCACTTTATCCCGCTCCTGGCCACGGGCGGAGAGGACGATGATGGGAAGCTCGCTCCACTGGCGCACCTCGCGGGTGACGTCGAGGCCATCCATATCCGGCAACCCGAGGTCCAGAAGGACGACCTCCGGGTTTTCCGTGGCGATGGCGCGAATGCCGTTTCGCCCGTCGGCAGCCTCGGTAAGCGTGTATTCGCCGGGATCGAGGCTCGCCCGCAAAAATCGCCGAATCGCGGCTTCGTCGTCGATTACCAAGACACGGCGTGGCTCAGCCAACCGGAACCTCCGGCGCCCGGTCCGGCTTGGGAAGCTCGATCACGAACGTGGACCCTCCCCCCGTGCGATTCTTGGCCCAGATGCGGCCCCCGTGCAACCGGACGATGGCGCGGCAAATCGCCAGGCCAAGTCCGAAACGCCCCCCGTCGCCGTCCCGTTTGGGGCGCTGGAACCGCTCAAAGATCGTTGCCTCGGATCCGACGGGTATCCCCGGTCCTCGATCGGATACTTCGACATACACCGTCTCATCACCCGCCCATGCCGAGACTTCGATCGGCGAGTTGCCCTGGGCGTGGACGGCGGCGTTTTCGAAGAGGTTGGCGAAGACTTTCTCCATCAGAGCGCCGTCCAGCTCTAGTAGCGGGAGGTCGCTCGGAATGTGGATTTCCACTGGACGGTCGCTGAGAACGACGCGGGTCCGGTCCAAGGCCGCGGCAATAAGCTCCTCCAGGGACTGCCATTCAACGTTGGGACGGATCTCCCCCGAGTTGAGACGCGTCATGTCGAGCAGATTCTGAACCTGCAAGTTCAGCCGCATCGACTCCTCATAGATGGTTTCCGCCAACTCCTGCTCGGCCCCTCCCCGCTCCCGCATGGCGCTGGCCGCCCCCGCAATCGCGGTCAGCGGCGTCCGTAGATCGTGCGAGATCGAGCTCAGCAAGGCGTTCCGCATCTTTTCCGACTCGGCTTGCAGCCGCGCCTCGTGCGACTCTTTGGCGAGCAGAGTCCTCTCCAGGGCTACCGCCAAGCCGGTCGCGAACGTCTCGAGCAGGGTTCGCTGGGCCAGTGTCAGAGCCTCCGATTTAGATCTCGGAGAGAGTGCCAGCGCCCCCACCGAGCCCCGGGAGGCGCGAAGCGGTAGGTACATCGCCGCCGACCCCGGCAGGGTGTCGGTCCCGGCGCCCGCCGGTTTTCCGTGTTCGAACGCCCACTGGGCGACCGCCATTTCCGAGTCGTCCGCTTCAAAGCTGGTCACGGACGGAACCACCACCGTCAGCATCGAACGGGCATCCGGTAGCAGCACGGCAACATCCGTATCGAACTCGTCGCCGATTCGGCGCGCCGCCGCTTCCGCGATCTCCTGCTTGGTCCGACTCGCGGCCATGTCGCGGCTCACTTCGTAAAGGGCGGAAGTACGCCTTTCCCTCGACGCCGCGTCGGCCGCTTGGCGGCGAAACCGGCTGTTGAGGCCGCTCAGGATTACCGACACCGCGAACATGACCACGAACGTGGGAAGAAACTCTACGTCGCTTACCGCGAACGTGTAGCGCGGGCTCACAAAGAAGAAGTCGAACGCGGCGACGCTCAAAATAGCGGACAGCAGCGAAGGACCCCGGCCGACCCGGGTCGAAACCAGCCCCACCGCGAGCAGATACAGCATGATCAGGTTCGACAGGTGCACCCAGGGGCTCAAAAGGAAGCAGAGTGCGGTGGTCGCCGCCACCGCCAGCACGCTGGCGGCATACTCCTCCGGCCTGGCGTCCGCCACCTGAATCGGCGTCGGCCTTTCGCTCGGTGTCTCCGATTCTCCCGTGATCACATGGACGTCGATGTCCCCGCTCCGGCGCACCAGGTCGTCGACCACCGAACCGCGAACAAGCTCATGCCACCGAGAACGGATCGGCTTGCCAACGATGATCAAGCCGGCTCCGCGTTGACGCGCGACCGTTAGGATCTCGGCGACGATGTCGTGGCCGCTGCGACTCAGCGTTTCCATCCCCAAGGCCTCGGCGAGGCGCATCGCTCGCTCTGCCCGATCCCGATCTTCGTCGGAGCGATTGGTCTGACGATCGCTGATCACCGAGATAGCTAGGACTTGAGCGTGCATCGCCGTGCCATACCTCGCGGCGGCCCGGATCACCCGCTCACCCAGCCGGTTCGGGGCGACGCAGACGAGGATACGCTGGCGGGATCCCATCGACCCGGGGGAAGCATCCGCCCGGCGGAAGGATTGAATTTCGGCGTCCACCCGGTCCGCCGCCCTTCGTAGCGCAAGCTCCCGGAGCGCCAGCAAGTTTCCCCGGCAGAAGAACCCCTCCAGGGCCCGCTCGGTTTGGGCGGGCACGTACACCTTCCCTTCTTGCACCCGCTGTCTTAGCTCGTCCGGGGGAATATCGACCAGCTCGATTTCGTCCGCGGCATCGATAAACGTGTCGGGAACGGTTTCCTGGACGAACACTCCGGTCATGCTCGCCACGACGTCGCGAAGGCTCTCCACGTGCTGAATGTTGATCGCAGTGTGCACGTCGATCCCAGCCGCTAACAACTCCTCCACGTCTTGATAACGCTTAAGGTGGCGCGATCCCGGAGCATTGGTATGGGGCAGCTCGTCCACGACCAGCAAGCGCGGTCGCCGCCGAAGCGCCTCGTCGATATCGAATTCCTTGAGAAGAATGCCGCGGTGCTCGACTTCCCGAAGTGGCAACGATGGAAGCCCCACGAGGAGCGCCTCGGTCTCTTTCCGACCGTGCGTTTCCGCATAGCCGACGACGAGATCGATCCCTCGCGCGATCTGCTCGTGCGCCTCGCTGAGCATCGCGTACGTCTTGCCGACACCGGCGGACATGCCCAAAAAGATCTTGAGCCGCCCCCTCGTGCGCTCGGTCATTTCTCGCTGAGCGATGCGCAACAAAACATCGGGATCCGGTCGCTCACGGCGCATCCGCAGTCAGAGTGGCACATTCGTGGCTGAGAAGCGCATAAGGAAAATATAAAGGTCCGCTCCCTCTTCGCGCCTTTGCGTGATCAGGCCCGTCTCCCCTTCTCTCCCCTTCCTCTTTGCGTCTTCGCGCTTTTGCGTGACCCACGCATCTCCCCCCTCCCTCCATGCGCCGCCACTAAGGCTGGATCCACAGGTACACGGGCGACTCGCCGATGCTCACGGTTACCGATCCGTCCTTGGCAACCGTGAACGGGACTGACTCCGCCGGCGACTGAGAGAGCGGCATCCTTTCGGCACGGACCACCTTTCCCAGTTTGGGAAGAGTCACCGTCGCTTGTCTCTCCGCACCGGTCGGGGACCAGACGGCGACGATACGGTCGTTCGCATTCTTATCTGACCGGAATTCGTAGGCATACGCCTGCCCCTCCCGCTGAAATAGGGGTCGCGAGAACCGGTAGTCGCCCAGCGCCTTTTGAAGGTGGGCAATCGCGTAGAACGACGGTTTCGGCTTAAAGCCGCGAGTGAGGCCGGACGAGCCGTGGAGTTGGGGCACGTCGTCGTCGTTGAACCAGAAGATGTACGCCCGATCGACGTCCATCGCCGCGAACACGAGGAAGGAGCGGACGAGGTACTGGGCCTGCTGCGTGTCGGTCGAGCCGACCCATTTGCTGAAGTCGCCAGTCGAGGGCGCCGGCTTGGTCGAGGCGTCCCAACCGAACTCGGTGACCCAAACTTTCTTCCCCGGGGCATTCGCATTGCGCCAGTCGATCACTTCCTGCACCTGCTTCAGGTACCGGATGGAAGGATCTTCCGGGTAGCTGCGCCGCCATGTCGGCCACTGCTCTTTGAACGCGTAGGAGTGGACGTTCAGCACGTCGCATAGGTCGTTCAGGCCCCTTAGGTTCTCGTAATCCTTGGAGTACCGGTCCTCCTTACCTTTCGCGACCGCGCACGAGGCGATCAGCATCTTGGGATCACCAGCCCGCAAGCCGCGAGCCATGCTCTCGAACATCGTGCGGTATTGAGCGTCGGTGTACTTCTCCGGCTCGTTTCCGATCTCCGCGCTGCTGACTAAGGGATGAGAGCTCGACGGTCCGAAGGCGCGGGCGAATGCCCGCCCGTACTCGAACGCATCCCGCTTCACGTCCTTCCACTTCTCCGGTGCGATCGACTCGAACTGCAAAGACGCATCGATCCCATATCCAGCCGCGATCCACTTGCCGTACAACTCATTCCAGTTCACACCGTTTCTAGTCGACGGAAAGGTTGTCCCCTGCGAAGTGTCCGGCCCGAGATCCCATTCCACCGGATGGTAGTCCCTAAGCCGCTTCGTCACCGGCGCATAAAGCTCCGGCCGCATTTGGACGGTATGCGTATTCAGCCCGATGAAGTCGCTAATCAGCGGCTTCAATTTCGGCCCGCGGCAGGCAGCAAGCCACAAGGAGAGCAAGAGCACCATGCCCTATTCTGAGTTCTCTCGCGCGGCATTTCTCGTAGAGGAGATATCGTCGGCTCGGAATTATTAAAATTTTTTACAGTAAGCCAAATGTCGTGATATCGTGTACGCATCGTGAATCGTGCTATTGCATTAGCGTTTACAGGGCTACTGCTGTTTGCTCCTTCTAAGCTCCTGGCTGGGTACTACGTTGCCGGCATGACGTCCGGACTCACCATGTCCGTTAGCGGCGGAGGCGGTTATTCGGTTACGCCTGGACACGGCGCCATCAGTGGAGGAGCGGGAGGCGGTGGAGGCTCAGCCAGTGCGTCTGGCCTCATCTCGACGACGTTCACCTGGCAGCGTGGCACGATCTACGGCGGCGAGCTTGACCCGGACGACAACCCTCCCGACACCGTTGTCGTCATCGAAACCTGCAATGCTTCGGCGGGAGCCTCGGCATATGGCGGCGCTTCTGGGTCCAGTGCAGCCAACAACGGCCTCGGAACCACCACAGTCAACCTGACCACACCGATTTACCAGCCGGTGCCGTTTCCGCCCTTTCAGATTCAGATCGGAACGAACTACAGCTCCGTCTGCAATGGCTCTAAAGCCACCATCAAACCCGGCGGAGATACCGTTACCGTTAATCAGTGCTCAGTGTCCGGCTCGGCTTCCAGCGGGAGCGGTCCCTTCAACGTCGGCGTTACCTACGGTGTCTCATGCGATGCCGTTAATCTGTTTGTCAACGGCACGGTTAAGGACCATGGGACCCAGTACGGTGAGGTCGGCCGACTCGATTCCGGCACACTTTCCGCGCCCGGCGTCATTCTTAGCCAATGGCAGTGGAATGTAGGCGGATCGGACGCGTTTAAAACCTACAGGCACGACACCATCGGCTTGGTTACCTACCTGACCTCCGCAGATCTCGCCGTGGAGTCACCGTCCTGGCACTGGAAAAAGGGCAAGGCTGAGACCGTATCGGTCACTGCTAACGCCTCTTATAACGGTGTTTCGATCGGCTCCATTTATCAATCCAAAACCGTCAATGTCGAGGCGCCAACCCCCGTTTGGTCGGGAATAACCCCGTCCGGCCTGTCGAACGAGGTGCACTACGGGCTCGTCTCTAACGGCAATCCGACCTGCCTTTCTCCCATTACCGGCAGTCCGGTTGGAATGTACTATTCGTTCGGCGGCACCAAATGCCCTCACTTTCCGGACGGCACGCTTTTTTGCGCTCAATTGGTAAACGCCTACTGGTACTTCGACGGAATCCTCATCGACCAGTGGAGCACGACATCGGGGCGCTACGACCTCGACAGTTCGTACCCTTACAATAACAGCGGCCCTACTTACGATCCAGCGGTCTACCGGTACCCAATCAGAGAAGACGACCAGGACACTCCCGGATATTGGAAGATTCAGGTTGGAGCCGTGCAGGTTCTCACCAATTTTCAAACGAACTTGATGTACAGGTCCAGTGACACTTCAGAACAGGACATAGCCCTATATAGTCAGTCTTGGGATTGGAATGGTTCGAGCACTTCCTCTCCCCCGCCCGCCAGTCCTACCGCCGGAGGCGGGGGGGCGCTATCCAGTCATCCGACCTGGACCAACATATTCGTTCCATGAACCGGATGTCGAAAAAGGAAACCATCGTGAAAAAAAAGAACGTAGGAGTTTGGGTTTTGGCTGGTTCCGTGGCCGTGGTGGCGGCCGTCGCGACCGTGCCGACGTTTGGTGGGTCGAAGCAAGTTGCGCCTCGCGGGCCGTTGAACGCATCTGGTCTCAAGCTGAAGGCTCAACGGGCGGTTTATGAAAAGTCGGTGGGGAATGCGAATGCCGATTTCTTCGCCAAACAGTACGATAAGGCTCTTGATGGGTATCGAGCCGCAAAGGCTCTACCAACGCTCAGCCCCGATCCGACGATCGACTGCAAGATGGGGACGTGCTTCGCGGCGCTCGGCCGGTATCGTGACGCGCTGGCGGCTTTCCGAGCCGCTCAGACGACGGATCAAGTTGGCTCGTCGACCGGCTTAATCGATGCCGAGATCGCCTTACTTGCCTTTCGGCACGGTGATGCGGCCACGCTCCACGACGTCGTCAGTAAGTCCCACGGCCGTTATTTGGAGGGGGGAAAAATTAGAGATGACGTAACCTTAACCTCTGGTCCGGGCGAGTCGAGTGTTTCGGACGCGCAGGTCTTTCTCGTTTTCGCCAGAGCGTTTGCCGCGGCTTATCAGCGTGAGGGGGTTGATTTCGCCTACGGCAAGGCCATGGCGATGAGCCATAGCGATCCGAGGGTCGCTATGGAGTATGCCTTCTCTCTCCGAGCGAACTTTTACGATGTCCAAGGCGAGGCGGATGTCCTCAGTCAAGCCGGCGCAACTAAGGACCCTCACTTAACTCTGGACATCAAGCGAGAATTGCAGAGCGCCCGACAGACCCTGTCCATTTCCGTAGACAAAGCGCCGTCGAAGGTCGAAGCGCTTAAACGGGGTGCTTTCCAAGCACAGGGTGTTTACTGAGCGAGTCGTCTTGGCCAATAATCCCAAGTCGAACAAGCAGCCCCAGCGCTAGCGGATGTCCGCCGTCGGGCTCATTCCGACGACACAATACAACTTCTCCTCCGGACGGCATACTGACGTGGGGCTGCGGATTGCAAAGCAATCTTTGGCGGTGCAAAAATGCCTTTCCGCACCACGGCGTAAGTCTCTTCCATGTCGCAAGCCGCCCTCCTCGAATATCCGATCCAGATTGCCCTCGGCTCGGTCGTGGCTCTCTATCGAAAGCCCGCGCGCGGAGTGATGGAAGTCGCCGACTCGCTAGAAGCGGTCGGCGGTAAAGGATTTGTCGGCGACTACTCGTTCGGCAAACGGCGACGACAAGCCTTGTTATTGTCGACCGTCGAACTGAATGCCTTCGGCTACCGGTCCGGAGAGCTAAGGGAAAACATCACCCTCGACATTCCCGGACTTCAAAGCCTTCCGATCGGGACGGTGATTACCGTCGGCGAAGTGGAGTTCGAGATCGAGCAAGACTGCGCCCCGTGCGGAGGCATGGCCCGACGTTTGGGCGAGGATCGACAAGAATTCGTGGCAAAGATGGCGGGAAATCGAGGGATGCTGTGCAAGGTGCGCTCTTCCGGCACGATTCGTGTGGGAGACGTGGTAAAAGTGCGTGGTGGCTAGCGGAACACATGGACGTCGTGACGCGGTTGGCTCGGGCCTAGGGATCGTGGTGTTCCTGGGAGGGGTCGGCCTCTTATTATTGGTCTTCCGCCTTGCCTACGAAATGTTCTCGGTTTCGCCCAGCGACGTGCTTCACATCAAAGGGGCTAAAGCGATCGATTTCGGAACCGTGGGCAATTCGGTCACGGAAATCATCGTAAAAATTTTGCTCCTCCTGGTGATGGGAGTTTGTGGCTCGCTTATTGCGAACCGGGGGATTCTCCTTTACACCCATTCGCGAGGCCTGGATCACAAGCCCGCGCCGAAAGAGACCCCATAGCTGGGCCAGTGGACCGTCAAAACTCATTTTTGGACGCTGCATCTTACGGCGAAGCCGTGTAGCCGCAGGTTGTTCGTACCTGCGGACAGCCCCGAAAGGCCGACCAAGTTCCTCAAGAATAGCCAAAGAATGAGGCTTGACGAGCTAGTAGTACTGTTTAGATTGGGATGAACAACAAGCTTCTTACTCGGGCGGGCCGCCCGTGCCACCTTGACAAGAGGCTAGACTCGGAACGGAACCACGACCTTCAAGATCACACTGGTCCTGAAACGAAGCGCGCTCGGGTCTCCGAAGATTAGGTAGTACTCGGCGCCCCGATTTCCGGATCGACGGAACGCCAAATACCAGTTAGTGTCTGAGCCAGTTCGGACGAGCCTGCCACTGACGGAGCGGTCATGTCCCAAGTCGTAGAAGCTGCTGAAGATTGTCTGGTCCGTGTCGACCGCCCCGAGGTGGAACTTCTGATAAGTGCCCGTGAGCTGAAGCTTGCCGAAGAGCCGGTAGGAGCTGCCCACCGTCAAGAGCCGGTACTTATCCCCGCCGATCTCCCCCGACGCATAGCTCGTCTGCACGTTCCGGTACGGGTCGCTGACCGGGAACGAGACGGTTGCCGTATCGATTCGATCGTGACTCCCTTCGAAGGTCGCCCGGTCGACGTTATAGTCGAGGGCGAGCCCGGACCGAGTGGTGACGGCGAAGTCTCCGTTCGCGTCGTCTCGATATCGCTTTCCAGAAATGTGATCGTAATTAAGATACGTGAGGTTCACCGCGTAGCTCTGCAGCGGTCCCTTATCCAGTGGGTGCTGGTAGCCGAGGAAGTAATTCATCCCCTTGTAGTCGGTCTCCGGAACGAACCCGACCCCCGGGAAGAAGTTCTCCGTAGCGCGGGTATATCCGGCGTTGCTGAAGAATCCTCCCTTGAAGTAACCCAGCGCCAAGTCGGTCTGCTCCCCCGAGTGTAGAGTCGTATCCCGGCTCCCCATGTCGCGCACAAAGATATTCCAAGGGCCGATCGTCTTGGAGTACCGCGCCAGATAGGCCGAATTCTCATATCCGGGTCGGGTCCGGCTCGTCGCCGTGACCCGATAATTATCGTTGGCGGTGGGGGCGTAGGTGAGGTTTCCGACTGAAACGTTCTCCTTGCCGAAGTCGATCGTATCAAGAAATCCGAACTGCGTCTTATCGTTCAGCTTCCCGTAGGCATTAACTCCGACGTCGAACTGCCGGATCGTTTGCGGGAAGAAGAGCTGCGAATTGTAGTAGCTCGACCCTTCCTGAAAGAACGGCCGGTTCTCGTTCGCGATCCGGGCGAAGCGGCTGAAATCGAGCGACAGCACGCTTCGCTCGATATTGCGGAAGTCCGGGTTGATCGTTCCGACGAGGTTGACGTTCTCGTTCAGGCTCGTCTTCAGGTCCATGCCGCCGTTGAGGATCGTTCCACGATCCCCGTCGAGGCCGGCATAGGCGTAAGGAAGAAGCTTGATGCTCCGGTCGACGTACGGCTTGGGCAAGATCACGTCGCGCCAGATCGGCGTGTTGGCCGACTTGCCGTCGTTGATGAAGACGTTACTGAAGGTGCGGTTCAGACGAGGGATAAACCGCTCGACGTTGATTCGCACGTCCCGCTTCCCCGCTTTCGGGATCGGAAGCGCGCTCCACGGGATACGCATCTCGGTTTCCCATCCGCCAGGGGTGCGGCGAGACTGGGCTACCATTTCTCCATTCCATTCCCGTTTGGCCGCGCGGCCGCCGGAAAGCCGGACGTTCGTCGCCCCTCGTGGGTTGGTCTGGAACGTGTTGAAATCGCTGAGGGAGCCGGAGAGGTCGATGTCCAGCACGACGTTGTCGTCGCCGTTCATCCCCACATTGGTCCGATACTCGGTCGCTTGAATGCTCCCCGGCTGGGAGTCCATCAGCCGCGCTGCGAAGTAGATGTACTTTTCATCGTAGGCGATCCAAAACTTACCGGCTTCCGGCGAGGTCTGGCCGGTGGTCTCGTCGACAAGCCCTTCGAACATCGCGGCATCGTGCCACTCGGTGTCGTCTACCGTCCCATCGATCTTTGGGGGAACCGTGATCTTGGCCGCCACGATGACCGGCGCTTGCGCGGAGGCAAGGGTCACGAAGGCAAAAAGCATCGAGGCAAGAGCAAAGCGAAGCACTGGGTAACGACTACCGGATCAGAGGCCCCTCAACGTTCCAACCGTTCAATTCTCCGCAACAACCCGGCGATTTTGCGGGCAGCCGCCGCTGGATAATTGACATGTGTCACCGCCACTGCCTATATCGCCAGAGCAATACCTTTCCGCCGAGCGGGCGACCCCAACCAAACACGAACTCGTAAACGGGGTGATGTACGCGATGGCTGGCGCGAGCCTCGCCCACGTCGAAATAGTATCAAGCTTGATTTTTCTTCTTGGACTGGCCCTAACGGGCTCCGCATGCCGTCCCCTTGGAAGCGACGTGCGCGTAAAGGTGCCGGACACGGAGATGTACGCCTACCCGGATATCTCCGTCGTTTGTGGAAAGGCGATTCTGAAAGACGACCACATGGACACGCTGTTAAATCCGGTCGTGATCTTTGAGGTCCTCTCTCCTTCGACGGAGAGCTACGACCGCGTCGCCAAGTTTGCCCACTACCGGCGACTCGCCACTCTAAAGAGCTACGTGCTCGTTTCTCAAGAGGCGCCGATGATCGACCGGTACGACCGGGGAGACGATGGCCAATGGGTTCTTTCCGATTGCTGGGGAGTCGACTCCAGTCTCCAAATCCCCAGCCTCGGCATCTCGATCCCGCTTGCCAAGGTGTACGAGAACGTCGATCTACCTCCGGACCATCTCTCTCGCCAGCCCTGGGCGAAGAGCGACTGATGCCGCAACGTTGTCCCAGGTGGCGATAGGGCATCGCCCGCAAACGTCTATAATTTAGGACTAGCGCGTTTTGCGATGTTTCCACTACTCCCCGTCCTAATTCTGCTCCTGCTCCACGGGCCCTCGAATATCGAGCGGCTCGCGCACGAGGGGCGGTTGCCTTCGGGCTTGGAAGTATTTCACCGAGAGGTGGAACCGGCGATTGCTCAGCGCGATCGGGCGATCCTCGCCCTGCTCGCCTCCCGCGATCCGCAATTCTCGAGCGCGCTCTTCGCCATCCTCCGAACCGAGGACCAGCCGGCCCGGCCCAAGCCCAAAAAGCAACAGTCCGAAGCGCGGCCGGTTATCTCCGTGGGCGATTCGCCCACCCCGCCGGATGGATTCGAAGATTGCCGGCGCTCCCGCGACGGACCGTTGTCGATTGCTTGATTTTCGATTGCCGATTGCTCGATTGAAGCAATCGGCTCGTCCGGTTGCCGGGGTCATCGAAATGATCCCGGCAACCAAGCAACTAGCAATCCGACATGAATTTTTTACGCAAGTTATTTGACACCAGCAAGAAGGACGTCGATCTGCTTCAGCCGATCCTGAAGAAAATCAACGACCTCGAAACCGAGATTCAAGCGCTCAACGACGATCAGCTCAAGGCTAAGGGAGTCGAGTTCCGTCGCCGAGCCCAGTCGGG
Organism: Fimbriimonas ginsengisoli Gsoil 348; assembly: GCF_000724625.1. Taxonomy (GTDB): domain Bacteria; phylum Armatimonadota; class Fimbriimonadia; order Fimbriimonadales; family Fimbriimonadaceae; genus Fimbriimonas; species Fimbriimonas ginsengisoli. The sequence goes on from NZ_CP007139.1 coordinate 798,063, forward strand.
CGAGGCGACGGAAAAGATGCTCCCCGAGGTCTTCGCGGTCGTCCGCGAGGTCTCGAAGCGGCTGCTCGGGATGCGCCACTTCGACGTCCAGATGTTAGGCGGCATGGTCCTCGACCAGGGTCGCATCGCGGAGATGAAGACCGGTGAAGGTAAGACCCTCGTCGCCGTCGCCCCGCTCATCTTGAACGCTTACTCCGGTCGCGGCGCCCACCTGGTCACCGTAAACGACTACCTCGCCCGACGCGACGCCGTCTGGATGGGACCGGTCTACCACTTCCTCGGCCTAAGCGTCGGAATTATCCAAGGACAAAGCCAAGATAGCGACGAGCTCGGCGGCTCGTACGTTTACACCCCCGGCGCCTTCCACGCCGATCCCCGCTATCTGAACCTCACCGAGTGTTCGCGACGGGACGCCTACGGCTGCGACATCACTTACGGAACGAACCATGAGTTCGGCTTCGACTACCTCCGCGACAACATGGCGTTCGCGGAAGAAGATCTGGTGATGCGGGAGCTCCATTTCGCCATCGTCGACGAAGTCGACTCGATTCTCATCGACGAGGCCCGAACCCCGCACATCATCTCGGGCGCGTCCAGCGAGGACGTGTCGGTTTACGCCGAGATCGACAAGGTGGTCAAGAACCTCCAGAAGGAGATCCACTATACGGCGGATAAGAAGAACCACTCCGCCTCCATGACCGAAGAGGGCATGGACTATGTCGAAGAGCTCCTCGGGATCGACAACATCGCCGCCGACCCGCGACTCTTCCACCACGTGAACGCCTCCGTTAAAGCGTACGCCTTGTTCGATCGCGATATCGACTACATGGTGCAGAAGGGCGAGGTCGTCATCATCGACGAGAACACCGGCCGGCCAATGTACGGTCGACGGTACGGCGACGGCCTCCACCAGGCGCTGGAAGCGAAGGAAGGGGTCGAGGTTCAGCGCGAAAGCCAGACGATCGCAACGATCACCTTCCAGAACCTCTTCCGCCTCTATCTGAAGCTGGCCGGTATGACCGGTACCGCCAAGACCGAAGAGGACGAGTTCCGGAAGATCTACGGCCTGGACGTCGTGACGGTGCCTACCCACCGACCGACCCAGCGAACCGACCAACCCGACGTCATCTACAAAACGATCGAGGCCAAGTTCCGGGGAATCGGTTGGGAGATTCTCCGACTCAATACCAAGCAGCAGCCGGTGCTCGTCGGCACCCGATCCGTCGAAATGTCGGAGCGGGTTTCCGCCCGTCTCACCGCCGATATGCTCCAGCGCCTCGTGATCAGCCAACGGCTGAAAGAGAAACTGGAGGTCAAGAAGGATGTCAAAGGCGAGGTCGCCCAAGACGCGAAGCGACTCTATGAGACCGACCTGCAGGATCTGAATCGGCAGCAAGTTAGCGCGTTCCTAAGCAAGGTCGATCTGAGCGCGGACATATTCAAGGGCGACTGGCTCGATTGGTGTCTCGATCAATGGGATCTCAAGGGAGACGAAAATCGCCAGCACCTGGAAGACGCCCTCAAGCACGGCATCCCGCACAACGTCCTCAATGCCAAATACCACGAGCGAGAGGCGCTCATCGTCGCCGAAGCCGGCCGCCTCGGTCAGGTGACGATCGCCACCAATATGGCGGGACGCGGCGTCGACATCCTGCTCGGCGGACGCGTGGAAGACGAGCTTGTGAAGCAGGCTCGGGGTCAGGCCGACGGTCCGCAAGAGGAAGGCGGCGAATACGCCAACACCTTCACCAGCTATCGTCGAGGCGGTAAGGAGCGAGCGGCCCCCCCGCTGCCGATCAGCGATCAGGAGAGGCGCGAGAAGGCCGAGGTCGTCCGAGCGCTCGGAGGTCTCTACATCCTGGGAACGGAACGCCATGAGAGCCGGCGAATCGACAACCAGCTTCGGGGCCGCGCCGGACGACAGGGCGACCCCGGCGAGTCGAAGTTCTTCGTCGCGCTGGAAGACCAGCTCTGGAAGATCTTCAACGCGAACATGCTGGAGAACCCGGCCCTCAAGATGTGGCCGCCGATGGAGGAAGTCACCGCCGGCTTCCTTTCGCGGATGATTCAGAAGACGCAGGAGCGGATCGAGAATCACTTCTTCGAAGCCCGAAAGCACGTTCTCGAGTACGACGACGTTCTGAACGCCCAACGCGAGCACATTTACGGCTTGCGACGCGAAATCCTACTCGGCAAGGACGTCAACGTCGAGCTTCGCGAATACATCAAGGAAACCGTCGCCGAAATGGTGGCGAACGCCTGGATGGAGGAGGAAGACGGCGAGCGGGTCTACGACCACTCGGTCCTCTACTCCGACCTCAACGAAGTCTTCCCGCTGCTTGACTACGCGTCGCTCGCCGACCTAGAGAAGTTCCCGCCAAGCCAAGAGCTGGTGGACTTCGTCCAAAGCAAGGCGATGGAGGCGTATGACGCCAAGGCGAGAGAAGCCGGCGAAACGATGGCCGACATCGAGAAGTGGGTAATGCTGAAGGCGGTCAACGACCACTGGATGGAGCACCTGCAGACCGTCGACTACATCCGCGAAGGCATCGGCCTCCGAGGATACGGCCAGGTCGACCCTCTCGTGGCGTACAAGAAGGAAACGTACGACACCTTCCAACGCACACTCCAGGCGATTCGGGACCAGGCGGCGAGGACGCTGTACCTCGTACGCGTACAGCGACGACAGGATTTCGAGGCGATGGTCGATGCCGAGTCGGAGATGCCGCTACTGGCCAATCTCGACGAATACGACTCGAACAACCTCCCCTCCGAAGAGCTGGAATCGCGAGGCTCACCCCTTCAGAGCACCGTCTACACGTCGATCCAAGGAAGCGCCCAGCGCAACACCGGCGAGATCGACTGGACCCGAGTCGGCCGCAACGAGCCCTGCCCCTGCGGAAGCGGCAAGAAGTTCAAGGAGTGCCACTACAAGTCCCTCCGAGAGCAAGGCGTAATCTAACCCTCGAACCGAACGGGCCCGCCGCCGACGCATACAACATGCCTCGGCGGCGGGCCCCGTTGTTTTTGCTCGGCTCCCTTTCGTGCTTATTGGCCATCTGGCTATCGGTCACCGTGACGGACAGCTCTGTGACCGCAGAAGATCGAAGCTCCGACCAAGTAAACCAGCCGCAACGGCCCCATCCCTCCCCCTATGGCAAAGCCCCGGATCGCTGCTCTCCAGAGCGGCCTCCCCTACGGTGAAGCCGTGTAGCCGCAGGTTGGCTCGTACCTGCGTCCCGTCCGCCTACGCCGAACGCGTGTAGCCGGTGCCTGCTACCATACACTAGGACGTTTCATTCGTTGACAGCATTAACGTGGGGCACTTGACGAAAACCAAAACGCCCCCAGATAAGTGCAATGGACGCTGAGAGCTGGGCGTTTAAATTGGCTTATGGATTGGCTACTTCGGGGAATAGAGATGACTTTCACCCCGCTCCTCAGCTAAAACTGGACCTAGGAATCACCATGTACTCTCTGGTATGCCTTGCTTATTGCCTATTGAACGTTCCTAGGCAAACGATACCGACCAACCACGAATTATCGTACGGGTTCGGTACGGTCGATTTCTCACTGAAACTGGCAGATATTTTGTGGTGCGACAGGCTTGTATACCCGATCACGTTCGGGTACCCCCGCCGAGCGCAAGAGTTAGCGACAGATCTACTTAGAAGACTTGACCGCCCAGTCGTAAGAGTTGCACTTCGAGGCGAGGAGCCGAAATACAGAACGACTCCCGAGGAAGATCTCACCCTAGGAATTTCCTACTGGACGCTTCAGTGGAAAGCCAGTTCAGAAGGTGTTGGCGACGAGTCTAAGTTCCATTCGCTGGCGCAGCGTTACTTATTCAAGGCCTCTCATGAAGGAGACGCGGTACAAAGAAGCTTCGCCGCACTTGCTTATGCTTATTGCGCTACTCGCACGATAGGCGACTTTGAGGATCGAAATCTGCCTGCAGGGTTTCCTAATCACAATTACCGGACCAAGCAGTTCAGGCAACGACTGACCCATGTTTACGAGACTTTCAAACAATCGGTCCCCGAAAGGTCACTCCGAGCCGCTTACGAGATCGCACAATTGGACTTGGCGCTGGGCGATAAGGAGGCATTCTACGAACAGCGAAAACTCATTCATCGCGAATTTGCGACTTATAAGAACTTGATCGCTAACTGGTAGCCCACTAATGTAAGCCCACGTAAGTCTCTCGACTTCTTCTGATCTCTTCGATATGGGCCTCTGTGGAAGCGATTCACCTGAACGGCTTGGACTCTTGTGAAACTTGGACTAGGTGCAGCTTCAGCGCGGGAATCCAATTCGTCGGCGATCACTCCGAAATTACATTTTTTGTCATGACGAGTCAAGAATTCAAGGCTACTGTCTTCGCAATTAGTCTCTTGTCAATTACACAGGATCCGCACCGAATGTCGGGTACCAGCGACTATACGCCTTAAAGGAACTTTGCGCTACAACCTGATGTATGCTCCCGATAAGTAATCCACTTCCCAGGTAAAGATTATGGTGCTTCTCTCCACATTAGGAATCTTGTGTTTCCAAGGCTGGGTGTCTGCCCTCCCGGACTATAGAGAATCAGACGCAGACGAGCTTATGCAACTGTGTAGATTTGCCGATCAAAGAGGTGTCTTTGCTGGCATCATTACGCTACATATGTTGACACTCAACATAAACGTCTCCAAGAAAGCTCAGTTGGATTTGGCTCGCGAATATCATATGCAATATGGTGTTGACGTTTCGAAGCTGGACAAAAATCATCGGATCATTATTCCATTTCCAACTCTGAGCATCTCGGCGCCAAGGACACCAGAAGCCAATTTGACCTGGTCACAAGGCGAAGCCAATTGGTCCATTAAGAAAGCATTCGAAATGGTGCAACGTCATCGTGTGTTCCTGCCCAACGACAAGATTTACAAAGTATCTTACAAGCTACGGCCGTGGATCACGACTGAAGGCCGTAGATCTGATACGGTCATCGGACGATTCTATTTTTTGAGAGGCTCTTCAAAACACCAGGCATTCTTTAACCTGACGGAGAAAGAGGCCTATGAGATTACCGATCCATAGTCTACTGATGGCTCAGGGACACCATCCATGATCATTGTGCATTTGTTTTTCATCGCCAGCCTGCAAGCTAACGGCGTACGCCAAGACCAGAGGAGACGGACTGTTCCCACCAGCGCTTCGGCGATCGGTTGGTGGCTCCCAAGCTCCAAAAGGAGAAAAGCTGCATTTTTCCTCTACGAGACAATCACAGAGGGGAGGAAAACTGCACGCACACCGATGGCAAAGGGCGAAATCTCCCTGCAAGGTAACTCCTTCGTGATGCGATTTTCCGCTCGCCAATATCGTGGAGTCGTAACTTTCCGGAATGGAATCCTAAGTGAGAGACTTTTGGGTAAGGCAAAGCTCTCATTTTCGAGGCGTCTAAACTATTTATCTGCGCTCTCCGAGACGTTGAATGATTGGACCGTCCCATCGGCTTCTGCCATGATAGGCGTTAAGGAGCTGAAGGCATCCGCTGGTCTTCGACCAGCGCCTTCGTCGGCGGATTCATACGAATATGACTCTCATACGGGTGAACCGTGGAGGCTAACTTCTAAGCTTGGAGACAACGTTCCCAATGTAGGAACCCATACATTGGAGTGCGAATTCTTCCCGCTTTCTAGCAAGGGGTACTCCGAGTCGATGATCGCCATATGCGCAAGTGTGAGGGACGAGACGCTGATACGGAAATTCCAAAAACACTTGAAATCGCTTGGAATTCCCTCCGCAATTGGGGATGATCGAGGCTCGGTCTTGGTTGTTCCTCTGTGGGCACGTGCGCAAGCACTGATGGTTGTAAAGCGGGAAGTGGCCCGATCGCCTGTGGCTCAATTTGTAATCAGAATGATTGATTGATGGATCTTCGAATGGATCTCCTCGAAGACCGGTTATTACATCCGCTGCTGGAAGATCGGCCTTGTGGGGCCTGCGTTCGTCTCCCGTGTCTAGCGTCTCGACTGCTGCGCACTTTAGGCAACATCACTCGCTCCACGAGCAAGGCGTAATCTAGCCTCGAACCGAACGGGCCTGTCGCAACGACCATACAATATGCGTCGGCGGGCCCGCTTTGTTTTGCTTGGCTCATTGTCGTGCGTATTGGTCGTCTGGCTATGGGTAACCAGTCGGCACGTCCTGCTTTCCGACGCGGAGATCGATAGGGCGATCCCTCCCGAACTCCGATGGTCTCCTCCCTCCCAGAGCGAATCCGATGCCGTTTCCGCCCTGACCGAGCTCAACCGCGAGATCGGCGGTCGTCCGATCTTTGAACCCAAGAAATTCTTTTTGTCTGCATTCTTTAACGAGCCGATACCGTACGCCTATGCCTCGATCGCCGCTTCAGACGACCTGCCGGAAAAGGTCGAGCGGCTTTGCGACCTCGGACCGCCTGGAGAGGGCGAAGTCTTTAAGGGAGACGTCTCCACTCGATTCAGCGCACTTTTCCACGCCTTCTGGAGGCGGGTTGAATTACTGCCCAAACGCGAACCTCGATCGGTATGGTCCTCGGTCCGAGCGCTTGCCCGCCTCACGCGAAACTCGGTCCTCTACCGCGGAAGCGCCAACCAGTACCTCACCGATTTTGCCTCGAATGCTCAACAGTCGCTGGGGGTGATCCTTCGCGCCGTCGATGCGCAAATGCTTTCACCTCGCCAACTCGCCGAGCTTGACCGGATTCTTCCGACCGACGAACAAATTATCGCAGCGGGGCGCGCCCGTGCCGCCTTCGATTACCAACTTACGACGGTAAACCTGCTCCGTCCCCCTGCGGTGGAGGCTTTGTTGCGTGCTCCCGAACCCCAGGCATCGGGAGACCCGCGCTACATGACGGGCCGCTTGAACGTTCCAGCGACTCTCCGACGCGAGGCCACTCTCATCGAACGATACATGGAAAGCCTAGGCCGTCCGGAAAGCGCCCGAAGTCAAAAACGCTCTTCGATTGAAGCGGAGCGGTTCCGCTTTCTCGGCTCCCGTCCCTTTCCGGACGATGACGAGGCGACCGCGGTGGTCCTCGCCCGCGACCTATTCTTTCGAATCCGAGCTCGGGCCGAGCCGAACGCCCGTGGGTGGTACGTTGGCATCCCTTCGTTTGAGCGATGGCTTGACGCAGCCTTCCTTGAGAGGGAGATCTTCGCCGTCGCCCACGCCAAGCTACGCGTTAAAGCGGGCCTAGGCGCTCCGCTTCCACTGGACCCGGCCGACGGGAAGCCCCTTCGGACAGATCCGCAGCGGAGATGGGTCTTGTCCGCGGGGCGTTCCGGTCCGCGGTTATCGACGGAGCCGCCCCTTGTTCACGCCCCCGGCCTCGTGGAGTCTTATCGGTGAGGGTTGTGCAGCGGCCATTTCTCCTGGGGAGCGTCTGCGCCCTCGCCATTGGCGTTGGGATTTGGTTCTGGAAGTCAGGGCAGGGCGTTTTGCTGACGAATAGGGAGATCGCCGACGCCATACCAACCGACCTTCGCCTTGTTCCTCCGACAGCGCAAGAGTTAGAGGCGATGTCGGCTTGGGAAGTGCTAGGCGCCGGGATTAGAGGCGAGCCTCAACTTCGCTCTTATTGGTTCGTCGGCGATTTCCAACGTAATTCAGCCAATCTTCTCGGGTTTGTACCGGCTTCCGATTGGCTGCCTGATAAGGTCGAGGCCCTTTGCGCTCTCGGTCCGCCGGGGGAAACCGCGAGCGACGGACCGAGGCCGGACGGACCGGTTTTCGACATTTTCCGGGTCTTAAGCATGCGGTCCGATTTCCTCATCGCCGCTGGTAACGGCTCCAGGGTATGGCCCACGGCACGCGCCCTCGCTCGAATGGCGGCGACGATCGGTCGATATCGAGGGGAACTGGGTCAGTATCTTGCCGGGCTTAGCACACCCGTTCAACTCGCACTCAGTTCCCTGATCCGGGCCGTCGACGCGGGAGCATTCACGCGTAAGCAGCTTCGAGAATTAGATCGCCTACTACCGTTAGACGACGCGCTGGTTCGAGCCATGCAAGCGCGCGTGCCATTTACGTTCGATCGGGCGGTCGTCCGCGCATTGGAGGTTCCGAACCGCGAGAGCCTACTCAAACCCGCTGATCCCAAGGCGGAGAATAGCGACCGGTACCTGGCAGGAAGACTGAACGTACCGATGACACTCGCGAGGGAAATCGAGCTCTATCACCGGTTCTCGAAAAACATCGGCCAGTCGGCCGCGAAACGAAGTTGGGGGACAACGAGTGAGGATCGAGAGAGGATGGAATATATGCGGAGCTACCCTTGGCCCCGAAAAGGGGATCCCGAGTGGCTGGTCTACGCGCGGGACGAATGGTTCCGGTTCAAGGCGCGGGCATGGCCAAACGCCCGCGGATTTGCCGTCGGAGGGACCCCGACATGGGCACTCAGCAACATCATGCAAGAGCGAATACGCTTTGCTTTGGCAAAGGCCCGAATTCGCTTAGCGATCGATCCTCGCCTCGAGATGCCGATCGATCCGGGAGACGGTCTCCGGATTAGAGTCGACCCGAAGCGAAGAGTCATTTGGAGCGTGGGGAATGACGGAGTGGACAATGGGGGAGCGTCCAATCCTCACGATTCAACTGCATTAGACACCGTCATATCATTCTAAGGACTCCTTATAAATTGCGCCCAGCAGCGCAATAACACCGTGGGCCTAATTTTGATGCCACGCGTCGAACGATATGTAGGCGCCGAAGGTCGAGCTCTCCCCTCAAGGACCGAAGGAACCACGCCTAAAGGAAACGAATGACGGCCCGGCTCTCCCCCGGGCCTTTTCCTTTTGCAGCAAGACCCCGTAGCGTCGCCTCCCACCCGTAGCGTCGGCGCCCCCGCCGATGCCTCGCACGGAACGAGAGCCCTAGGAAAAGACTAGAGCGTCTCCAACGGAAACAACTCCTTCACCCTCCGGCACGAAATACGCCCCGAAGTACACCGCGTTCCCTTCAAGACGGTAGTTGGCCAGTGTTCGCAGCGGCTCGATCCCGACCTCCGCCGTCTCCTGGTTCGTGGTCGTCACCTGGCACCGTCCGCACTTCTTCGCCGCGCGGAAGCGAACCCCGGATAGCTCGAACCCCGGCCACGCGTCTTCCTCGTGCGCCGACACCCCCTCAACCACGATGTTCGGACGGAATCGATTCATCGGCAAAGGCTCCGCCAGGCGGGCGTTCAACGAATCGAGCGACGCCCGCGACGCCACCAGCACCGGCATCGCGTCGGCAAAGCCGACCTTGTCGCCGGGGCGCGTGAAATCGGGATGGGTCGGGCGAATCGAATCGTCCGGCATGTAAACCATCCGCACCGGCATCTCCATTCGTTCACTAAACCACTCGTCGACAAAAGGGGGAACCCGGATCGCGTCGCAGTAACTCGCCCACACTTGGACGGTCAAGCGTTCCCCTTCCGAGCCCAAGGGAACGTCCACCGTCGAACCATCTGGACCCGCGATCCGCATCGAATCCTCCCGCATCTCCGGACGGAACAGGCACATCGCGGGAATGGCACGCTGGCTCAAAAATCGGCCGTTGCCATCGACCAGCATCCACCGCCGGTCGTGCCTGAGACCGCGAGCCTCAACGGGAGAGGCGTCGAGCGAGATGCCGCCCATGCCTTTGACGGGGTACAGGTGGAGGCTGGCGACGGTTGGCACGCTAAAAAGCGTACCGCTAGAAACTAGAAAATTGCGGCGAAGGAAGCAAGGAAATATGGCCCAATGGGGACGGATGCGGAGTCAAACAGATTATTAATCTCGACCGGGCGTATTACTCTCCCCTGTCCCGGGAAAGGTTAATTTGCACTTAATAGCCCAGTAGCCCCGATGTCGCCATCGGGGCATTTTTATTGCGAGAAGCACACAAACCCGTACAATTGCGGTGACCATAGCAAGATTGCGTCAACGTTTTGCCCCGCAAATGGCGTCTAAATAGCTGTCAGGTTCGACGCGGTGTTCGCTCTCCCCTTGACCGCAAGAGCTTGACGAATTTGGGCCCCACTCGGGGCCCCTTTTATTTTTAACCCCCGCCAACCGCCCGTCGCAGGGCCGCTCGCGCCTGCTGCACGGCCGCCTCGGCGTTGATGGAAGTGGTCTGAGCGTCCACCAACGCCGCCTGGGCGGTGGTCACATCGATAAAAGTCGTCAACCCCGCTCGGAACCGCCCCTCGGCGAGGCGCACCGCCTCGGTCGCGTTAGCCACCTGACTTGCCGCTATGATCGCCCGCTGCTCCGCGGTGCGAAGATCCGTGTACGCCTGAGCGACGTCTCTCACCACCGTTTGCGACGTCACGAGCAGGTTGCTTTGGGCGGTAAGAACGTCGGCCCGAGCTTGCTTGATCAACCCGGAAGTCCGCCCCCCATCTCCAAAATTCCACGTGAGATTGATTCCGAGCGTCGCGTTGGTCGTCGCGAGCGGGTCGCTCGGCCCCCGGGCTCCGATTCCGAGTGAGACCCCCACGCTGGGCGAGTTATCCGCCCGAGCGACCGAAACCCCGTAATTCGCTGCGCGCAACGTCTCCTGAATCTGCCGAATCTCCGGGCGCGACTGCAGCGCGGTGTCGATCAAGGCGTTGACGTCGCTCGCATTGGGCGCCGGCTCCTCCGCGATCGCCGGAGTGATCGGCGTCCGGGCGTCGACCCCCATCGCCAGATCCAAGGCGATCTGCGAGGTCAAGGCGGTCTGCCGGGCCTGAGTCAGGGATTGCGCCGCAGCGCCAAGGTTTGTGGTTGCGGTGACGACGTCCGCCGGAGCGCCGATACCGGCGTCGAGGCGGGCCTGCGCCAGCGCAAGTTGAGCCTGCCGAGCGGCGACGTTCGCCTCCTGAACCGTCACCAAGCGGCTGTTCTGAACGAACGTGTAGAAGGCGTTCTTAACGTTGAAGACCAAGTCGTTTTGGGTAACGGTCAGCCGAATCGTCGTTGCCCTTTCCAGCGCCTCCGCCTGCCGGACCGCGTTACGCGTTCGATTGAAGTCGAACAGAAGCTGGTTGACGGAGACGTTGCTGGTAAACCCGCTGGAGCCGCCGGAGGTCCCTCCACTGCTACCGCCATTGCTACCTCCGTTACTCCCGCCACCTCCGCCCGAAGACCCGCTAGAGCGGATGTTTTCAACTCGCGTATATCCGGCATTCGCGGTGAATTGAGGGTTCAGCCCCGACCGCGCTACTTGGGTCCGCCCCTGCGCCGCCAAGATATCGGCCCGGGCGATCCCTAGGCTTGGCTGCAGCCGTAACGCGATTCGGGCCGCCTCGTCGGCGGTAAGCGGCCGTTGAAGCGCGGCACCTCCCGCCGAGGGAGGTCCGGGCAAGACCACCGCCGGCGGCAGCGGCACCGGCGCGATGTTCGGCTGGATCGGCGGCGTCTGCGTTTGCGGCACAGTCGGTTGCTGGCCCCCGAGGGCGGAGCTTACGGCGACAAAGATCGACAGAGGCAACATCATCGGCTTTTGGGTGGGTCTAGATTGAGCGGAGGGACGAGCGGCAACGCCTGCTCTAGCTCGGCGACCAAGGCGAGAGGTTCGACATCCGAATCACCGTCGATCACAAGCCGGGAGAGCAAATCGATGAGGGTCTGGCGGTCTAGGCGAGAGAGTTTGGAAAGAGCGACCCTCGCCCTCTCGACCCTCAGCGTCTGGCGTTCGCGGAGAAGCTGGGCTCCGATTTGGCTCAACCCGATCGTCCTCACCCGTCGGTCGTGCAGGTCTGGGCGTCGTTCTACCAACCCCATTTCCTCCAGCCGCTTCACGGTCTGACTCACCGCGCTCTCCGTCATCGCCAAATCCTTGGCCAGGTCCACCGCGTTCCAGTCTTTCGCCCGCAAGGTGCGGACCATGCGAAGCTGAGCCACGGTGAGGTGGGCCAAAGGATCGCTCGTATCGTGCCGAAAGAGCGACCGGAGCGCGCGAGGAAGGATCGCCTCCAGTAGCACCGCGTCCTGCAGGATATCATCCAATTCGATCCACCTCTTCCGGCCTCGGCGACGGCGGATCGTCCGAGCCAGCGACGTGTTCAAAGGCGCCGATGCTCGGCTCGATCACGGACGACGGCGCCAAGTCGCGAGGATCTTTTCGGAACCTCCGCGCCAAGTCGTCGAAGACCGTGTAGACGATCGGGACTACGAAAAGCGTGAGGAAGGTCGAGGTAAGCAGGCCGCCGACTACCGCCGTCGCGAGCGGCGCTTGCATCTCGGAGCCGCTGCCGATCCCCAGCGCGAGCGGCAACATACCAAGGATCGCCGCCGAGGTCGTCATAAGAATCGGACGGAGCCGGGTTGGGGATGCGGTCAAGATCGCCTCGTCGCGAGGCAGCCCCCTCCCCCGCAATTGGGTCGTGTAGTCGACCAACAGGATTCCGTTCTTCACGACGATGCCGATTAGCATGAGGAGCCCGATAAAGGCAGTCAAACCGAACGCCTTTCCGGAAAGGAAGAGAGCGAGCACCACACCCAGGGCGCAAAGCGGCACCGAGGTAAGCACGATCAGCGGATAGATGAACGACTCGAACTGGGTCGCCAGCAGCATGTAAATCAGCGCGACCGCCAAGAAGATCGACATTCCCAGACCCGCGAACTCCTCCGCCTTCCGTTTTTGGTTCACGCCGAACGACCACGTGATGCCCCGGTCCAGCTTAAGGTTGTCCATCACCTTCTGCACGTCGGCCGTGACCTCGCTCTCGCTCCTATCCTGGATCCGCGCGTTAATGGCGACATACCGCCGCCGGTCGATCCGCGTGAGCTCGTTCGGTCCCATCCCCTGTACCGCGGTTGCAACCTGGCTGAGCCGTATCGGCTTGGCGTCGGGTCCTCCTGAGGAAGGGGTAATCGGTAGGTTCAAGAGGTCCGAGACGGTCTTACGGCTACCCTCCGGCACCTGAACGTAGATCGGATACTGAAACCCCTTTTCTTGGTAATAGCTGGAGAGCTGACCGCTCGTGGCGGTGCCGATCGCGTTGGCGATGTCCCGGAACGAAACCCCGAGTTGCTGAGCCTTTTGCCGGTCGACCTTCCATTGAAGCTCCGGAGTCGCGTCCTGAACCCCCAAGTCGGCGTTCTCCATTCCGGGCACCGCCCGAACCGCCTCGAGCGCCGCCGCCGCGTTCCTCGTGAGAACGTCGGCATCTTCGCCGAAAACGTCGATCTCGATGTTCGTCGCGCCGCCGCTCAGAATCTGAGTGACCAGATCGTACGCGGTGACGTTCGCCCTTATCCCGGGGATGGAGCCGAGGTCTCGCTGAACCTGACGGATGACGTCGGTCGTGGACCGTTTGCGGTTCGCTTTCAGGCGGACCGTCGCGCCACCCTGATAACCGACTTCGCGGCCGCCCGCGCCACGGAAGCTGACGTTGGTGCCCGCGCCGGAGAAAACGGTCTGAACTTCGGGAACCGCCATCAAACGCTTCTCGACCTCCTTCATCTTCTGATCGGTGACCGTCAACGCGGTGCCGATCGGGAGCCGAACGTTGACGCTGAAGTCGCCGCTATCGGTGGCCGGCAGCGTCTCGGTTCCGATGAACGGGACCAAGAGCCAACTCGCCGCGGTGACGCCGAACGCGGCCCCCAACACCCACCATCGGTGTTTCAACGCCCAAGCCAATCGGTCGTGGTACGCCTGGTCGACAGCTTCGAATTTCCTTCCGAACCAATCGAACGCCCTCGTCAGCAACCCGACCTTCTTGCCGCGCTGCGCGCGCAGCTCCGGGTGCGCTTCCTCTTCGACCTCCTCTTCTTTGATAAGGCGCGACGCCAGCATCGGAACGACCGTCGTCGCATCGAGCAGCGAAACCGAAATCGAGAAAATGACGACCAGCGCTAGCTGGCCGAACGTCTGCCCCGACTGTCCCTTGATGAGCAACAACGGGAGGAAGACCACGATGACGGTCAACGTGGAGGCGACGACCGCCGAGAGAATCTCCGTTGTGCCGGTTACCGCCGCTTCCGCCGCACGCCGTTTGTGGCGCTCGATATGCCGGAAAATGTTTTCCAACACCACGACCGCGTCGTCGACGATAAGCCCCGTCGCCAGCGCCAAACCGCTTAACGAGATCGTATTCAGCGTGAAGCCGCAGAAATAGAGAAGCGAGAACGTCGAAACGACCGAAATTGGAATCGAGAGCGCTACAACCAGGGTCGAACGCACGCTTCGGAGAAAGAACAGCAGGATGATGACGGCAAGGGTGCCACCGAGGATCGCCGTCTGCTTTAGATCATCGATCGAGTTCGCGATGAATCCGGATTGGTCGTATGAGAGGGTGAACTTTAGGTCCGGGTATGCCTTTTCCGCCTGCGCGATCTTCGCGCGGACGTTGTTGGCGGCTTCGATCGTATTCGCTTCGCTCTGCTTGGTAATCGTCAGGCCGACGGCCGGTTTGCCGTTGAGGCGTGTGTAGCTGCGCGTTTCCTGGTGGCTGTCGCGAATCTGCGCCACCATCCCGAGGGTGACCAAGGAGCCGTTGTAGACCCCCAGCGGCACATTCGCCATCTCCGTCAGGCTGGTGAAATAACCGACGCTGCGGATCGTAAATTCGGTCTCTCCCTGCTTGGCGATCCCGGCCGGGGAGTTGATGTTTTCCTGGACGATTCGTTGCGCGACCGTCGCCATTGTCACGCCGTACGCCTCCAACTTCTTGGGATCGACGTCGACGATGATCGACCTCTGCTGGCCGCCGCTCACGGTGGCGGCGGCGACTCCGTTTGCCGTCTCGACCATCGGCCCGATTTCGTTATCGACCGTCGTCCGAAGCTTGATCGGGTCGCTTTGGCCCGAGATCGCGTAGACCATGATCGGCAGCGCGTTCGGGTCGAATTTTGTGACCGTGGGATCTTGAAGCGTCGGGTCGTTCGGGAAAGATCTTCGCGCCCGTTGGATAAGCTGCAGAACCTCGACCGCGGCTTGGCCGATGTCGGTCCCCCAGTTGAACTGGATCCGCACGTTGCTCGATCCCATCGTTGTGCTGGAGCTAACGTTGTAAATGTTGGTAGCGGAAGAGACCGACTGCTCGATGGGACGCGTGATCTGAGTCTCCATCTCTTGAGGCGCTACGTTCGGCCACGAGGTGGAAACGTTGACGGTCGGAATCGTGATCTTCGGCAGCAGGTCGATGGGCAGCCGGGTGAAGCAGATGGCGCCCAGCAAAACGAGCGCCGCGATCCGCATGACGACCGCGACCGGTCGCTTGACCGAAAATTCGGCGATTCTCACTGAGAGCCGCCTCCGCGTCGACGGCGTCCCTGTCCGCCTTCGCCGCCGCCTGAGCCACGGGAACCGCCCCCGCCTCCGGTACGCACCTTCTGTCCGTCGCGAACCGGCGAATAGGAGAGGGTGACGACGCGGTCGCCCGCCTTCACTCCTTCGAGGATCTGGTAGCCGTTCGAATCTTCCGCCCCGAGTTTCACCGGAACCGCGTGAGCGGTGTTTTGTGCGTCGACGACGAAGACGGTCGGTCCCTGCGGCGTTTGTTTAACCGCCTCCCGCGGTACCGCGACGGCCGCATCCACTTTGCTCAGCACGATGTGGACGCGGGCGAACATGCCAGGTCGAAGCTGCTGAGCCGCATTGTCCACCTTGAAACGGACGAGGAACTGGCGGCTTTGAGGATCGGCGGCCGGATTCACCTCGGCGACGTGGGCGTCGAAGGTTTTGCCCGGCAGCGCGTCTACCGTGAACGTCGCGGGAGTTCCGACGACTACCGTCCGGCTTTGCTCCACCGGAACCGAGGTCGAAACGTAGACCCACTTCAGAAACTGAATGGTGAGCACCGGCGTTCCAGTAGAGGCGATCGCTCCCGGATCCGCCGTCCGCGCCGTCACCACGCCGTCGATCGGAGACTTCAAAACGGTATCCGCCCGCCTCGCTTCAGCCTGCCGAAGCTGGGCTACCGCCGCGGCTACGGTCGAGCGGAGGGCGGCGATATTCGCCGCATAGGCGGGACCTTGCGAGCGATTTGCCGCCGCGACGTCGAGTCCGGCTTGCGCGGTCGCGACCCGGGCCCGCGATGCGGCCACGTCGGCCTGCTCCTTGAGTCGAAGAACGCGGACTTGATTCTGGGCCGAGTTCCGAACCGCTTGGGCGGAACGGAGCGCCGAGTTTGCCGCGTCCACCTGTCCAGACGCTACCGCGAGTGCCGCTTTTTGGACGTCGACGGTGGTTCGGGCGTCGTCCACGTCCTGGGCGGGAGCGAATCCTTGCTTGTACAAGCTATAGATCCTGTTGTATTTCGTTTGCGCGTTCGCAAGGTTCGCCTGCGCGCTGACGACGTTTGCCTTCGCGTTGGCGACCTGCGATTCGGCGGCGTCGATCTTCGCGTTTGCGTCGGTTACCGTTGACTGCGCCGCCGCGATTTGGGCGGCGTAGTTCTGCCGAACCTGACCGAAATCGGCCTGGGCGCTGCTCACGCCGGCGCGCTGTTGGCGGATTTGCGAGGTGATTCCAACGTTGGTCGATCCCTGCGTCAACTGGGCTTGCGCCAACCTCGATCGAGCTTCGGCTACCGCGGCTTGCTGCTGTAGAACTTGACCCTCGATTTCGCGGGGATCGATCTTGACGAGGACTTGGCCGGCTTTCACCGCCGCCCCCTCGCGCACCTCGAGGAAATCGATCAGACCGGCCGTCTTCGGCGAAAGCTTGACATTGTACGGAGAGTCGACCGAACCGACGGTATCGATCGTCGACTCGATCTGGCGAGGTCCCGCGACCCCCAGCGTAACGGTTCCACCGCCGCCTCCGCCACCGCCACCGCCGCTGCGGCCCCCACCCGCCCCGCCGCCCCTTTGCCCGCCTCCCGCAGGAGCGCCGCCCACGCCCGCTTGGCTCGCCTTGGCGGCGTTAACCTTGAAGCGCCAAGCGATGAGAGCGCCAAGGAGAACGACTGGAATAACGATGAGGAGAATTCTCTTGAGGGTCATCCGCGGCATTTCCTTAAGTTCACTTAACGATCGCTCCCATTCTTACCAGGTCTACGAAACTTCGGAGCGAATGTTCACTGGGGCTCAGTAGAGCAAAATGGTTTTTGAGCTATGCCGAAAAAGTTTTTGATCGCCTCATTCGCCGTGTTGGCGGCCGCCGCATCGGCGCAAGACGTGAAAGTGGAGAAGTACCGGCTTCCGAACGGAATGACCGTCATCCTTCATCCGGACCACACCCTGCCCGTCGTCACCATCAACACCTGGTACCACGTCGGGTCCAAGGATGAGCCGCCGCACCGCTCCGGATTCGCCCATTTATTTGAGCACTTGATGTTCATGGGAACGCGGCGGGTTCCAAATGGGCAGTTCGACAAGATCATGGAGGCGAGCGGCGGCAACAACAACGCATCGACCGCCGAGGATCGGACGAACTACTATTCGAACGGCCCCTCCAACCTTCTTCCCACTCTCTTGTGGTTGGATGCCGATCGGCTCGAGGATCTCGGCAACTCGATGACGAAGGCCAAGGTCGACCTGCAGCGCGACGTCGTGAAGAACGAGCGGCGGCAAAATACGGAGAACACGCCATATGGGTCCGCCTACGAGGCAATCAACGGCCTGATGTTTCCCCCGACTCACCCGTATGGGCACAGTGTGATCGGGTCGATGGACGACCTTGACCGGGCCAGCGTCAAGGACGTGCAGAATTTCTTCGCTACTTACTACGTGCCGAACAACGCGTCGCTCGTGGTCGCCGGCGACTTCGATCCGAAGACGGTCAAGCCGATGATCGCCCGCCTCTTCGGAACGATTCCCCGCAAGAAAGATCCGGTTCATCGCACCGCGCCAAACCCCACCCTCCCATCGGTCAAGCGGGTGAAGATGACCGATAAGGTCCAGTTTCCCAAGACGATCATGGTCTGGCACTCGCCCGCCGCGTACACGCCCGGCGACGCCGAGATGCGGCTGGCGGGTGCAGCCCTTTCCGATGGCCTCACCAGTCGCCTCTATCAGCGCCTGGTCGTGAAAGACAAGCTTGCGACCGACGTGTCCGCCTTTCAGGAATCGCGTAAGCTCGGCTCGCTCTTTTACGTCGACTCGACGGCGGCCCAAGGGGTATCGCTCGACAAGCTGGAAAAGGCGATCGACCAAACCCTCGCGGAGTTCACCAAGAAGGGACCGAAGGCGGACGAGCTACAGCGGACGGTGGCAAAGATCCAATTCGGCACCGTATCGAGCCTTCAGTCGATCCAGGCCGTGGCCGACAAGCTGAACGAATACGAGTTCTATCTCGGAGAGCCGAACTCTTTCCGCCGAGTGCTGGAGACTTACCGTAATGCCACTCCCGCCTCGGTTCAGAAAGCGGCCCGTCGCACTCTCGACCTCAACCACCGGCTGATTCTCCGCGTCTATCCGCGACCGGAGACGACCTCGGGCTCCGCTCCCGAACGATTCCAAAACCCGCGCGACCAAAGGCCCAAGATCGGCCCGGAGAAGCCGTTCGCGCCGGCGCCCCCGAAGATCTTCACCCTGTCCAACGGCGTCAAGGTCGAGTACTGGAACCGGCCTCAACTTCCGCTGATGGCGGTGAATATGATGCTCTGGGGCGGCGCGGCGCTCGACCCGCAGGCAAAGCTTGGTCGCGCCGAGCTCACCGCTTCGATGCTCGACGAAGGGGCCGGCAAGCGAAGCGCCAGCGCGTTCCAAAACGCCCTCGACCAACTCGGCGCCACCTTCTCGGCGGGATCGGATCAGCTATCCACCGCCGCCTCGATGTCTGTGCTCAGCTCGAACTGGGACAAAGCGCTCGGTCTTTACGCGGACGCCATTCTCAGGCCCCGGTTCGACCCCACCGAGTTCGCGCGCGTCCTACGCGTTACGGCGGCGGGATTGGAGCAAGAGGTGGACGACGCCGATACCGTCGCCCGCAAGGTTTCGCTCCGGGAATATTTCGGGGAAACCAATCCATTCGGGCGGCCGGTGAGCGGAACCCCGGCCACGGTCCGGGCGCTAAAGGTCGCCGACTTGAAAGCGGCGCATGCCGAGGTCTTCTGCCCCCAGAATGCCACGCTGTTTGTTGCCGGTTCCCTGCCCCAGGCCAAGGTGAAGGCAAGTTTGGAGCGGGCGTTCTCGGGTTGGAAACGAAGCGGAGTGAGGATTGGCCTCCCCAACGCAACCGCGCCGACTCAAGAGACGCTTCGCGTGGTCGTCGTCGATAAGCCGGCCGCGCCGCAAACCGTGATTCGATTCATGTTCCCCGCGCCCACTTACTCCTCACCAAATCGTGAGGCGCTCACGTCGTTGGGAACGATCCTCGGCGGCTCCTTCACGAGCCGCCTTAACCAGAACTTGCGCGAGGCGAAGGGGTACGCGTACGGCGCCGGCTCTCGGTTCGTCTTTGGACCGACCATCGGATACCTGACCGCGAGCTCCGACGTCCGAACCGACGTGACCGGACCTTCGATCACCGAGTTCCTCTCAGAGTTCAAGAAAATCCGCAACGGCGACGTTACCGCCGAGGAAGCGGGCAAAGCCGCTTCGACCCGCCGGGCCGAACTGGTGACCGAGCTCGGAACCCTCCCCGGTTTGCTCGGAGCGGCTCAAGGATACGAGTTGAACGGACTGCCGTTCACGCAAATCGGAAAGGACATTAAGACTCTGTCGGCGGTTGGAGCCGCCAAGCTGAACGCGCTGGCGACCGAAGCGATTCCCATGGATCGCGGAGTGCTCGTCCTCGTGGGCGACAAGACGCAGATTCTAAAGCAGCTTGCCGGACTCGGTCTGCCGGAGCCAAAGGTGGTGAAGCCGTAGGACCTGGCCGGTGATCGTCCCAAATTACGTTCCCGACCCGCTCGAGGTACCTGGCAATGTGACCCTAGAGCCGCAACCGGTGCGAATCGTTTTCATTCGCCGGGTGACGCTGCTCCACCTCTTCAGCCTCGGCCTGGTGACGGGGCTGGCGACCGCGCCATGGCCGCGGATCGGGCTGACGCCCCTGCTCGTCTGCTTGGCGATGGTGCTGGTAGGGCTCGACATGTGGCGGATCCTCCAGCGAGGCCGCCCCACCGAAGCCTCAGTCTCCGGATGGCTGCTTCCCGCTCCGGTCGCGATGACCGCGTGGTTAGCGCACGAATTAGCGCTTTCCGGTTGGCCGGTGGCGGCCCCCCTGGCGGGGGCGATTTGCGCCACGATCTACACCGTTCTCTGCGGACGCGACTTCAGTTTCGTCGGATGCACGCTCCTCGCTCTGATCGTGTCGAGCGTGGCGCTCGCCGGCTTGGTCGTCCACTTCAATCTTGGAGCCCGAGAGGCAGCGGTCGCGCTGGTGGGGAACGCCGCCTACCTCGTCTATCTACAATACGACCTCGCCTCGTTACTCGCCCGCCGCCGTCGCGGCGAAGAGCTCGCCGCCGTGGTCGACCTATACCGCGACGTCTTCAATGTGTTCGGCTACGTCCTCCGCGTCTGGAAACATTGGCGCAAGCACCGGATCTGGGATATCGTCCGCTAGAAGCCGGTGCCACGGGTACAACTGGGCCGTGATCCGCGTCGTCTGCTTTATCCGTCCCCACCGGCTCGAGCCGGTAAAGTCGGCCATTTCGGCGCTGGGGATTAGCGGCCTCAGCGTCTCCGATGTGCGCGGTACCGGCAACTCCCCCGAGCGAGCCGACTTTTTCGGAGGTGACGAAGGAGTCGTCGCGCTCCCGATCCGGGCTCGCCTCGAAGTCGTCGTTCCCGACGACATGGTCGACACCGTCACCGACGCGATCGTGGAAACCGCCCAGACCGGCGAGCCCGGCGACGGAAAGATCTTTCTCGAAAGAGTCATCGACGCCGTACGTATTCGAACGGAGGAGCGAGGCGAAGAGGCTGTCTGAGACCGCTCCCGCCGAACGCTACCAAACGCACCCTTTTGGCGGCGCGAACTAATTATCGGGCGGGTACATTCCAATAAGCAGAGTAATGGTGCTCTGAAAAACCTAGGCTTAATGCCGCGAGAGCGGCAGCGGGGGACCCGTTATCTGGGGTGAATCTCGAGTGATCGAGTAGGACGTTCTTGGTCCGAATCCGACAGCTAACCTCGCCGGCCGAATGCAAGAACGGGTCGCAACGATGCGACTAGAGGAGGTTACGTAACGAATGCTCACGGAATTTGAGGTGAGGCGCCGGATGGAGTGCATCCAAACGTCGCCGATGGCCCCCCTGCGCAAGGCGCGCATGCTACTACGGCTAGGGAGGTCCCTAACCCCGCAAGTCCGTTCACTCATCCAAGCGAAGACGCAGATCGCGCAGACGGCCGACCGCAAGTCGTCCGCCTGTCTCCGGCGAATGGCTACCTCCGCAGAAACCCTGCGCGAGGACCTGAGGGACGCCGCGTTCGACGCTCTTCACACGACCGACCCTTCCGGAAACTTCCGGAATTGAAGGAAATGCCGGCGCTACCGTTAGCGCCGGCATCCTGGTCAAGGTTACTTCAACCGTTTGAGGCTGACCTGATACGGCCCTATCCCAAACGCGGATAGCATGATCGGCCCGACGATCCCTTTTGAAACGTTTGCCACCTGAAACCGAACGATCTCGCCTTCGGCGAGTTCAAAGGTTTCCTTCTTGCTGTAGAGCTGGTTGGTGATCTTCAGCGTATGCTCGCCCGCGGGTAGCTCCGACTCGTAAGATTTTTCGAACTGCAGGTCGGTCACGATCTGGCCGTCGAGCTGAATCTCGAGTCCACGCATTTTGATGTCCTTGGGAGAATTGCGAGTAACGATTAGCCTGGACATCAAACCAGACCTTACCGTCAACCTCGCAATTACTGCAGTTCGATGTGCAGGTGCGGAGGAATCGATTCTTGAAGCGTTTTCACCACGCCCGGCTCCTGCCGAACCGCCAGCATGAGGTCGTGCTTCTCGGAGTCGCTAAGATCCTTGGTACGGATGTCCACCGCGCCGCTCTTGAGGTGGCTCGATATATAAACCCCCTTATCGACCTGAGACTGGATGACCTGAGCCATGTGCTCGGCCACCTGATCGTCGCTCGCCCCCTCGTGCTTCGCCTCTTTGTAAGCGTGGACGATGCTCGCCGCCGCCTTTTTGTTCTTGTAGAGGCGCACCACGTTGTCTCCCAACGCCAGCTTGTCGCGCATCGCTTCCGCTTGGCTCGACGCGGTTCGCGTACCGCTGGTAATAACGATCTGCCGTCCGCTCAACTGAAATTGCTTCTGCGCGATCTCGGCCACTTTCTGCTCGATGTGCGGCACCATCTTGATGCCCGGCTGAACGTGATAGGGAATGGCCGAATTGATTTGCGCCACCGCCTGCTCGCTCGCCATCTTCGTCTCTAAGTCGCTGGACTTCAGGCCGCTCGTAAACGCGGATCGAAGCTGGCGAAGCACGGAGTACGCATTTTGGGCGAACTGCCCCTTTACGTCGTGCACCAGGTTCGGTCCAACCGTGTAATTGGTAACGATCGTCGTGGGCTTGCCGTTCTCGTCCTTGCCTGCCACCGCGACCGGAACCGAGAAGCACGCCTGAGCAGTCAAACCATCGTTGCAAGGCGACTTGATCAGATTGCTTGGGTTCAGCTCCTGAAGGCCGTTCAGAACGAATGGCTCGGAGGTCGGAGCCGAGGTCTGGGGAGCTTGGCGGCTTAGGGCCAGCGCAAACGGAACGATCGCCGCAACGGCGAGAATGGATCGGGCAACAAGGGTTTGCATCATGGTTCGCTTAGCCCAATGGGCGGACTGAACCTTCCATACTCCCCGTATAATTGCGTGGCTTTGATTCTCCCCCCGGGTATCCGGAGGTTGCGCTACGAAGCGCAACGATGGGGTCAAACCGCCCCTATCTCAGTCAGCGATGAACCTCTGGACCGCTCCCAAAGTGTCCCGAGCCGCCTCGCCCGCACGCGCCATAAGGCTCGCGATATTATCCGGTTCGTCGAGAGCGGACAACTCTTTGGGAAGCTGCGGATCCACCCGCAGATAGGCATCGCTCGGCAAAAGCCGCCGAACATAGCCATGCACTCCGTCCGACTGCGCCGCCATCATCAACACCATGAGCGGCAGTCCCCAGCCGACCAATCCCCGATTCTCCCCGAACCCGACCGGCTTGCCCCAAAAAGGACGACCGCACCCGAGCGACACGATGCGAAACCCGTCGAATCCCGACTGTTGAGTCAGATCTCGGGCGTCGAGGAGCGAGATCATGGCCGGATTGTTCGCCCAGAGCGCGCCATCCACGTACGAGGAGCCCGCAACCTGCGCGCTGGGGAAGAATGTCGGCGCCGCCGTGCTCGCGATAACGGCGTCGACGAGGGTGACATTCCGGTCTCCAACCGAGTTCGGATGCTGGCCCGAGCGAAAGATGCGGGTACCTCCCGTCACCACGTCGAGGCAAGCGATACTCAGCGGCTTCGGACAGTCGCCCAGCGTCGCATCGCCGAACGCCTCGACCAGCGTTTCCCGGAGCGCCTCGCTAGAGTAGGCGGGCATCGCCCATCCCTTAAACGTTAGCGCCTTCTCCAAGAACTTGAGCCCCTCGCGAGAGAAGATCGTCCCCGCCCGCTCCTGAAAGAGGGTCAAGATCCGGCGCGCCGGCAACCCCATTGCCAGCCCGGCGGCGACGATCGCTCCGGTGGAGGTTCCGGCATAGAGGTCGAACCGGTCCGGCGATTCGAACTTCAGCTCATTCTCCCAATACGCTAAGACCGCCGAGGGCACGACGCCGCGGACGCCGCCGCCATCGATCGAAAGAATTCGCATCCTCTATATCGTGACCGTTCTCACGGCTTGGGATTCGCGATGACCCGCAGAATCCGAAAACCGTAGGAGCCGACCTCGACCATCGCTCCCGGATCGCCGTCCAAAACGCGGGCGTCCGCCCACAGATCGGACTTGAAGCGCATGGTGCTCGGCAAGGCCAGCGTGGTCACCCTCTCCTGCAGATTGATGAGGACGAGGGTCGTATCCTTCCCTTTCTCTCTCGCGAAAGCGAGGACGCTTGGATTTCCAAGATCGACGATGCGCAACGTTCCTTCCCTAAGGGGAGCGTCTGACTTTCGCAGGGCGATCAATCGCCGATAGAAGGTCATGAGCGACCGCGGATCTCGGTCTTGCTCCTCCACCGACACCCCCTCAAGCTCCGGCGAAGCCGGGTCCTCGGCCCACGGCCCGCCTTGATACCACTCGGCCATGCCGGTTCCGGTGTTGCTCTTGGTCCAACGGTAGGCGCGGCGCATCGGGATGTCGTTTCCGTCGTTTCCCCATTTTCCGGGAGTGCCGGTCATCCCCAGCTCCTGGCCGTAATACACCAGCGGCGTTCCTTTGAGCGTCAAGTTGAAGACGGCTCCCTGGCGAAGGAGCGCCGGGTTCTGCTTTTCACGGGTCGCCCACCGTTCCACATCGTGGTTTTCAATGAAGAGGAGTTGGGTCTTTCCGGGTGGGGTCGTACCGAGCTCTTCTTGGATGGCGTTTTCGATTTTTGTCCGATCGCGGGTGCTCACAGCTCCCATAAGCGGCATGGCATACACCGCGTCCACCGCCCCTTGGTCGAAGAGATCTTTGCCGGTCTTCCAATCCGACTGCTCCCCCAAGAAGAACGTGCCCGGCTTCATACGCCGAATTTCCGTTTCGATCGGAGTCCAGAAGTTCGCGAGCATCCCCTTCTTAACCCCTTGAAGGTCGAGATCGTCCATCATGTGGTCGATCCGGAACCCGTCCACCCCGTCCGATTTCTTCCCCTCGGGAGCGGCCCAGTACCGGAAGACGTTCAGCATGTAGTCGCGCACTTGGGGGTTCAGGGGATCCACCGCCGCCGCGGCGATCTTGGAGCCGTCATACATGGGAAGCGGGACCGAGGTGTAGAACCCCTTGTCGTCCCAGAGGTACGAAGCGAACGGCGAAGCCGGATCTTTCGCTCGAGCGACATACCATGGGTGCTGGTAGGCGACGTACTGAACCTCCATGTCGAGGATCACCTTCAGCCCTTTCCGATGGGCGGCTCGAATCAGGTCGAAGAACTCCTTGTTCGTCCCGTATTCCGCATCGACTTTATAAAAGTCGTCGGCGAAATAGTTGTGATACATCCGAGACGAAAAGATCGGATTGATGAGGAGAGAGGTGACGCCGAGCCGCTTGAAATGGTCGAGTTTTTCGCGGATCCCGTTCAGGTCCCCGATCTTGTCACCGTTCGAGTCGCGAAAGCTCCTGGGAAAGATCTGATAGACCACTTCCCGCTCCCACGGCGACACCGGCGTGGCGGTTTGGATGCCGAAATGAGAGAAGGCCAGAGCCGCGAGGAAGATGGTCATGCCTTCCTCATCATATCCGCGAATCGCGGCCCCGGCGGCGCGGCCTGCGATCGACTGCGAAGAGGATTAGAGCTCGCTTGGCAGATCGTGCGCGTACATCGCCCGGGCGTCTTGGGCTACGCGCAGCGTCTGGACGACCTTAGCGCTCGGGACGGCGTAGACGCCGGGGTAGTCCATCTCACCCATCTCAGGGCGGATCGAAAATGCCAGACGCTCCTCCTCGAGCGAAAACTGAGCGTCGACGCCCGGCTTGTTTCCTCGCGCGTCCATCCGCACCCACTTATCGAGAGACTCCACGTAAAAGGCATTGAGTGCATGGATCGAATACCCGTCCGCCGGATCCTCGAATAGAACGAGCCGTTGGTAGCAGAAGCCGGCGGGAATGCCGGTCGCTCGGAGGAGAGCCGCCAATAGGTGCGATTTGGCGTAGCAGATCCCGGTTCGGTGCGCCAGCGTTTCCGAGGCAGAGCAGGTTACCGTGGGAGACTGAATATCCCACGAGTGCGGAACCTCGTCGCGAACGAATCGGAACGCTTTCTCCGCACGGTCGACGGTCCCGATCTCCAGCCAGCCGGAGTCGCGCACGAACGCTTGCACCGATGGATGATCGTAGTCGACCTCGGCTGTCGATTCCAAATATTTCGGAAGCGGGTCGTGCAGGAGCATCTTCCAATTATGCTTCCACCGCAAAACAGATCGGCCCGCCGAACGGCGGGCCGATCTGTTCCTAAGCAAAGGCGCGGGCTTAGCGTCCGCCGCGGCCGGTCGGGGCATCGGCCTTGAACGGCTTGCCGCCGAGGGTCTTTAGCTGATCCGCTTGGGCCGGGGTGAGAATCTTGTGGAGCTCTTCGCCGAGGACCTTATTATTGGTCTTCATGGCCTCCTGCATTCCCTGCCGGTCCAGATCTCCGTTCTGCATCTTCTCCCGCATGGTGGTCATTGCGGAGCGATATTTGTCTTGGACTTCCTTAACCTTGGCTTTCTGGTCGTCGGTGAAGCTGAGCGTCTTCTGAACTTCCGGATCGAGAATCGCCTGATCTCCAGCGACCTGGATCCGAATCTCTTCGAGCCGCTTCATCTGATCTGCGTTAAGGACCGCCTCGAGCGCCTTTTTCTCCGCGGCGCGCCGCTCGGCAAGGACGGCCGGGTCCACCGGCGCACGATTGCCGCGCTGGCCACCGCCGCCGACGGCTCCACCACCGACGCCCGCGCCGCCGCCTCCAACCGCGCCGGCTCCGCCACCGGCTCCGGCGCCGCCGTTGGCGCGGTTACCGCGCTGTGGGCGAAGTTCGGCGAGCTTGGTCTTCTGATCGTCGGTCACTGCCAGATCGGCCTGAACGTCCGACCGGAGAGCGAGCTGAGTGAGAGAGGGGGGGCCATTGCGAGCGCCACGGCCTTGGCGATTGCCACGTTGGCCACCGCCGCCTTGCGCAAGGCATGTTCCGACGAGCGCGGCAGCGCAAAGAGCGACCGCTAGAACGCGGGAGATTTTCGAATTCATTGTTTGTTCCTTCTGGCAGGCGCGGATTTCCCTTCCGCGGGTCGCCGATAACGGCTGAAACGAACCGAAACACCACATGTTCACTTGGTTTCCAAACTTCGATTGGTATCGCAATTGCCAAAAATCTTGTACTTCTTCTTTTGCGTTGAGCCACTGAACTCGGCGCGGAGTCGCTACGTCAGTCCGGTCGTAAGGGACCTCCTCCGGCGATTAACCGGAGGGGCCGAAAGGAGAAACGAGATGAAGAATTTTAGAACCGCTCTCGCCGTTGTTGTCGTAGCGGGCGCCGTGGCGGCCCCGATCTCCGCGAACGCGCAGTTCCGCGGAGGCTGGTGGAACGAGCATCGCCGCGTTGTTGCTTGGCATGTTCGCGACCTCGTCGACCGAACCGAACGCGAGAGCAATTCCCTTCGAGCGACATTCGAGCGGGATTTCGACCGATATGACCTCGATCGATACAATCGCGCCGACCGTGCTAAGGATCGCATCCAACGGCTGGACGAAAGCTTGGAGCGTCTGCGACGGATCGCCGACGACCGAACGCCGCGCGCCGGCCGCGAGGAGATGCGAGAAGTCCTCTCCCGAGCCCGCGTCGTCGACGAGATCTTCGAGCGCAACCACGGCATCCACCGCCTGGTCCGCGGCCAATGGGCCCGCCTCCGCCGCGACTTGAACGAACTAGCGCGGCTGTACGACCTCGGCTCGGTTTAACTACGTCCACGAAGTGCCCCGTGGCACGGGAGGCTCGCCCGTGGGTATCCATGGGCGGCCCGCCCATGTTGCTTGTGTACCTTCGGTACACCAGACCCTGGGGTGGCCGCTCTGGAGAGCAGCGGTCCATCCGGGCTCCCTCACCCCCAACCCCCTCTCCCTCGTTCGGCACAATGCATCCGAAGGAGGGAGAAGGGGCTCCGGAGTTTTCGCTCACTCCTTCATAGGTAGGGGGCGTAGCTCCGCGGCGGTGATTCGGTCGCCGAGGCGGCCGGGGATAACGGAGAGCTCGAGCACGTTTTCGTCGCGCAACATGCTCGGCGGCAGGTAGAAGCCGCGTTGCGGACCTACCTCCCAGAAGCGGCCGAGCGGCTGTCCGTTGAGGGTAAGGAAGCCGTCGCCGCCGGCGTGAAGGGCGATCTCCCAGGCGACTCCTTCCCCTTTCGGGCGGGCAAAGCGAATCCGTGAGCGGACCTGAAGCGGTCCGTTTGGTCGGGGGCCTTCGATCTTCGGGTGCTCGTTCCGGAGTATCCCGGCTGACGGGCCGAGGTCGTACGACGTGTATCGACCGACGTTCGTCCGATCCGTCCACATCACCTTAACCTCACGCCCCTTGGGGAATGGCGCCTCGATGGAAAGCGGACCGCTAAGCCCACCCGGACCGTCGTTGTTCCGGATAATCAGGGCGATATCGTTCTTGCCGGGGTGCAGATACTGGCCGACGGCGAAGTCGGCCGGGACGTCGTACGTGTGGAGTTCGCCGACGAGGTGGCCGTTGACGAAAAACCATCCTTCGTCGTCCACCCCATCGGTGTGCAAGATCGCGTTCGAATCCACCTTGCCGCCGATATCGACGGTGGTCCGGAGGATAGAGGTCGTGTGTGAAGCGAAAAGTTCCGGTGCGAGGCCGCGTGTCCAACCACTTGTGTCGACGGCGGACGAAACGAGCGAGCGGTCCTCCGGTCCCGAGATAATGCGGCCCCGCCAGTCGCTAATAGTGGCTCCGCTCGGCGCCTCGTCGAGCAGCGAAGCGCCAACCAACCCGTGGGGGAGTTCCATCGCCGAGCCGCCATTAGGCCACCCCGGATTGAAGAAGACGAATCTCATGTCCGCCGACGGCCGCTCCCAAACAAGCCCACCCCGAAGCCCACGTGGCTGGTTAGGATCGCTGGAAACCAGCTCCCCGCCCGCGGTTCGCAGGAAGAGCACCTTACCGGCCCCTTTTGCTTCCGTTCGGAAGAAGAGGAACCTGCTGTCGTAAACCCCCAGCTTTTCGGTCGTCGAGCCATCGGAAGCGACCTTCCACCCGGCCGGCTCGGCGATGGCCGCTTCGGCGGTGCGAATCGGGATAGCGGGTGGCATCGCCACCCGCGGAACTCCCACCGGCTGCACCAACCATTCCCCTTTCGACGGATCGGTCGTGTATCGAAACACGTTCATTCCAAACGGCTCTAAGTGGCACTCAACCGTTCCAAGCACGGTGCCCGACACTGCCTCCGTGCGCGAGACGTTGCGGACAAAGAGATAGTGCGCTCCGCTCCGACCTAGCCTCGCCGCCACCTTCAGGTTCGCCGGCGGCGTTCCGGTTGGCGCCGGAGCTTCCTCGGAGCGGGCCAGATCGGCCCCGTACTTCTCCAGCATTTTGCCGATCGCCTGAACCGCGCGGTATTTCGGACCCGTGCCGCCCCATTCGCGGATCGGAGCATTGTAGTCGTAGCTGGTGGTGATCCCTTCCGCCGCCCAGTCGCCAAGGTTCGTGCCGCCGAACAGCATGTAGTAATTGAGCGCGGTGAGCCCGTTCTCGATCGCGTACAACGTCAGGGCATTGATTTGGCGGTCGTCGATCCCTCCTTGCTCCTCCGCGGCCAGACCGCCGACTTGGCCAAACCATCCCCCCTGGAATTCGGTCACCATCTTCGGCGCCCACGGCTGGGCGAGATGCTGATCCTCCAATGCGCCCCGAACCGCCTCGATGTTGGTGCGGGGGTATTGGTTCGGGTTATCGAACGCCTGGCTCAGGATCGGGTCTCCCTTTGGGTCCCGGATGATCCGAGTCCAGCATCCGAAGATCGGCACCTCGATCCCGTTCTTTTGGCTCACCTTGATCAGGTCGCGGACGTAGTTCCGCT
The DNA here is from genome assembly GCF_000724625.1 of Fimbriimonas ginsengisoli Gsoil 348. Classification (GTDB taxonomy): domain Bacteria; phylum Armatimonadota; class Fimbriimonadia; order Fimbriimonadales; family Fimbriimonadaceae; genus Fimbriimonas; species Fimbriimonas ginsengisoli. Next base: position 827,639 of record NZ_CP007139.1, read on the forward strand.
TCGCCGACTCCGGCTGTCCGGCGAAGTCGTATTCGTTCTCCACCTGCCACAGGATGACTCCGTGCCCTCCCATCGGCTGTCGGAACTGCTGGTGCTTATTCACCACCTTGGCCACGGCTTCCATCCAGTGGCGGGACCAGTCCATAAAGAAAGGATCGTCCCCTCGGAACCACATCGTGCTTGGCGATACCTGGGCCGGACGGAACTGGCTGAGCCAATTCGGAAACCCGCCCGTCGCCCATTCGGCGCATATGTACGGCCCCGGCCGGACGATCGTGTAAAGCCCGAACTCCTTTTCGGCCATCGTGAGCCACTCGTCCAGGTCGCGCAGGTTGATCTGCGAGAAATCACCGGTTTCGACGGGCGGCTTCCGCTCGCTCCAGTTCCAAGCCACGTACGTCTCCACCGCGTTGAAGCCCGCCTCTTTGATCGCGCGGAACCGGTCCCGCCAGAGCGCCTTAGGGCACCGGAAGTAGTGGAACGCGCCGCTAAACAGGAAGGTGTCCTTCCCGTCGATCGTAAAGCACTGTCCGTCGTACCGCACCCGGTCAGGGTGCAGGAATTTCGGTTGAGCGACCGCCGAAGCCGTCAAGAGTCCGGCCAAAGCCACAGGCACAAAACGCATGCCCGAAAGCGTACTCGCTCCCGTAGTTGGCAGTCAGCGGTTAGCAGTTCCGAAGCCGTGCGCCGTGAGGAGCATACGGAGAGCTTTAGCGTGTTGCATGTCTAGACTCGACCGCTCTCACCGTCTACCGATGCCCCGCCGCTCTCAACGACCATTCGCGATCTTCCAAGAGACGCGACAAGACCGGCTCCATCGCTTCGCCCAAGTCTCGAACCTCCGCTCGCTGAGGTGGAGATCGTCCGGAGAGACCTCGGGAGAGAACCGACTTGCAGGGGGAGCGATCGGGTTGCGCCACAAAAAAGCCGCTTCTGGTGCGGCCTGGTCGTTCGCAGGGGCTCGAGGTCTGGATCACTCCTGGTAGAAAGATCGACGGAGCAATCTTCGATTGGGCGGGTGGGAGGCCTACGGGGCGATCTACCTCGGCCTTCGCCGGGTGCGGCCAAATTCCGCGATGGAGTAGCATCCCCACTTACTAAGCGAGGGAAAATCCGTGCGTGCGGTCTCGGCTATCCGTGACATGTCCTTCCAGTCGCTCAACTGAATATCGCTGACGAATAACTCGTGTAGGGCCATCAGTGCTCGTTCGGGCACTGAGTGGCGAAACGTGTGGTACACATCGGTCAACCGGCTGCGGTAGGTCCTAATTCGTTGGCTGCGAGCATCCAGTGCGGCTAGCTTCTCTGGTCGCGATAAATCCGAAAGCGAGTTGAGAGCACAGTCAGCAAAGGCCAGCGCAGCGAAGCTTCGTTGAACTTGATCGCCTTCTTTGGACGCTTTTTGTAGGTACCACTCGGCAAGCACATGCCACTTGGCCACGTTGACCGGACTTCTAAAATCGCCTGCCGTCCATTGCATTGTCCAAGCCGTTATTCCTGCGGCAAGATCGTCTTTCGGGGAGAGATGCGTTAACCGTTCCATCGACTTAATGAGCCTGGGAACGATGGGACGGTCCATCCGATGGAAGAAGTCGGCAAGGCAGTGCACGGCTTCTGGCGACACCGCACCAAGGGTGCTCGGCGCTCCATTAAGAGGCTGCTCGTCCACGAGGTGCGAACACCAAAAGGTATCTACATTCCGATCGGACATCCCGTGGCCAAATAGGTCGCGGTATGGCGCGGTTAACTTCTCAGCCTGAACCGTGGCCAAAGCAATCGAACAGAGAAAAATCATTGCGAATCCAGGGAGTCAAGTGTAAGGCAAAAAGCTTCGCGGCGCCGTCGGCGCCCCACTAACACCCCTGCCCGCGTTAATCGGCGATGAGAAGGGGCGGTACGCTCGGGGAAATGAACAAGCCCCGCGAGTGGCAGCGCTTTTTCGATGCGCATGCCGCCAATTACGAGCAGAATCCGTTTACGCACCACACGGAGGCGGAGGTGGATTTCCTCCTCACCCTCTATCCGATCCTGCCCGGCTCGCGGATTCTCGACGTCGGATGCGGCACCGGGCGTCATAGCATCGCCCTTGCCAAGCGCGGACACCGGGTAACCGGCCTCGACCTGTCGAGCGAAATGCTCGCCGTCGCCCGCCGCAAAGCCCAAGAAGCCGGCGTCGAGGTCGAATGGATACAGGCCGACGCAACCGACTTCCGCTTCGACGAGCCGTTCGACGCCGCGATCTGCCTGTGCGAAGGGGCGGTCGGCCTCATCGAGCGAGGGGAGAACGCCGAAGCCCACGATATGGCGATTTTCCGAAACATCGCCGCTTCGCTCGGCCCGAACAAGCCGTTCCTTCTCACTGCCCTCAACGGATACTCCGTCATTCGCCAGATGAAAGACGAGTTCGTCCCGGAAGGACGATTCGACCCCGCCACAATGGTGTCGAACTACGAGGATCAATTCGACTTACCGGAAGGTCCGACGCTGATGCAGATCCACGAACGCCTCTTCATCGCCCCCGAAATGGTCCGCATGCTCACCGCCTCCGGCTTTACCGTCGACAACGTCTACGGCGGCACCGCCGGCCACTGGGCGCGCCGCTACCTAAGCCTCGACGAAGTCGAGGCGATGTACGTCTGCCGAAAACGTCCGTAAAAGCTGGAGGCGTTCACCGGAATGAGAGGGCGGATAACCCGCTCGGGACTGGAATCAAGTAGTGGCGCCCCGAACGAACTCGATCGGTAAGATCGTGACCCCTGGAACGCACTCGCCCGCGATCAGGGACATAAGCGTGGAAATCGCTCGAGCTCCCAGTTGAGACCAAGGGGCGCGGATCGTGGTGAGCTCGAACCGGGGAGCATAGAAGCGATTAAAGCCATCGAACCCCACAACGGCCACATCTTTGGGGATCGACATTCCGACCGCCGACAGGCCGTGGCAGCAAACCTCGGCCACCCGGTCGTTGCAGCCCACGATCGCGGTCACCCGGTCCGTGGTTCGATTGAGGAGATCGAAATCCTCGGATGAAAGCGAATCGTCCCCGGTTGTTTCGTTATGAATCGTGACATTCATTCCAAGTTCGGTGGCCGTTCGCAGGAAGCTCTCCATCCGGTTCACCGCCGAGCGGGCGGTAAAGAGCGTTTGCTTGTAGAGCACGTTTCGATGGCCGAGCTGCGCAAGATGCTGCGCTTGCATGCGCCCGCCTCCGTCGTCATCCACGCAGATGGTCGGGATGGCGCTGACCTGATCCGCAATCGCCACCGCCGGAACTCGCAGCTCGTCCAGCATTCCTAGAATCGGATCGTCTTGCCGGGCATGAACCACCAGGCCGTCCAGCGCCCGGTTGGAAAGCAGGTCGAGGAGCATGCTCGGACCGTTCCCCGACGTGTGGATGACCGTGTTGAACTCGTGCTCGCGAGCCCCTTCGCAAATACCGCCGAGTAGGTCGGCAAAGAAGAGATTCCTCGAGTCGAGGTGGGCACGGCCGGAGTAGACGCCGATCCGCTGGGTGCTTCCTTTCTGCAGCGAACGAGCCAGGGCGTTGGGCCGATACCCAAGCCGCTCGGCCGCTTCCAACACGTGCCGGCGGGTCTCGGCGGAAACGCGCGTGCCGGATCGGGTTCGGTTGAGAACGACCGACGCCGTCGACTCGCTCACTCCCACGGATCGGGCGACGTCGCGAAGAGTCGTAGACCTGCGTTCACTCCAGACATGTTCGGTGCGCTCCATTGCGGTTAGACCTATCGTAGGTGAATCAACGCTAATTTGCCAATGAATCAGTGATGATTCAAAAAGATTCGGTTTTATTCACCCGGTAAGCCCGTCAAAAACTTGGCTTACGCGACGTAATCGATTAGATAGGGAGTTCGACCAGATATACCAAAAATTGACATCCCGAAAAAAAAGGTGCACATTTGCCCAAATTTGCTTTTAAGATGATCCTGTGGCGGCAAAACGTCGATCTATCGCCTAGAGAAACGTCGTGCCCACCCGGTATGGAGTCCATGGTTATTGCCGTGTACACGGCTTTCCTTGAACAATGATCTAATCGTTTAGCTAAAAATGGAGGCCGCGGCAAAGCGGCCCCGCAGACCCAACGGAGGTTCTAAAGTGTTATCTCGCAACAAAGCATTCACGCTCATCGAGCTCCTCGTCGTCATCGCGATCATCGCGATCCTCGCTGCTATCCTCTTCCCCGTCTTCGCACAGGCTAAGGCGGCGGCCAAGGCCACGGGCGATCTGTCCAACATCAAGCAGATCGGTACCGCTATGGCTCTGTACACTAACGATGCCGACGACCGCTACACCTACGGCATTCCGACGAACTGGTCGGGAGCCCCTGCCTGGGGCAGCAACTCCCTCTCGTGGACGCTGAATTTGCAGCCGTACTCGAAGTCGCTTCCGCTTTTCCGAAGCCCGCTTGAAACGAATTCGGCCGGCGGAAACTGGGGCGACTGGCTCGGAATCCCCGTCTCCTATGGCTTGAACGGCTTCACCGCTCCCAATGCGGCCGCGGCCGTAAACTTCGTAGGAGTCTCGCCCTCCTCTTGGCAGGGTCGATGCTTCAAGGATTCGTTCACGGACGTCCAGGACTGCACGCTCCGAGGCATCGCGGCGCCCTATGCGCAGGTGCACGGCGAGGGGGGCGGCGGTGAGCTAAACACCGCGGCGCTGACCGTTACCCAGGTCACGAACCCGGCCGACACGATTGCGATGGCCACCAAGTACAACGGCGACGCGCTCAAGTGGAGCGGCGGCGGCGTAGGCAACCAAACGCAATTCCAGTGCGGCGGAATCTTCGAGGCCGTCCCGGCCACCGACGGTTCGGCGGTTTACGACCTCGACTGGTGCGGCGGCGCTCAGATGCCGAACGGCCTTCGCAAAGTGGACCTCAAGTCCCCGCAGGGCCAGTACGGCGCAGTCAGCCAGACCGGTCAGGGACGGGCGAACTTCTCCATGGCCGACACGCATGCGAAGAGCCTGAACATCGCTTCCACCAACCCGAATCCGGACTCGGATCCCGGGAAGAACAAGTGGGACGCCCTTCGCCCCTAAAGACCCGATCAGGGTCTGCTTCGCGCCGGATATTCCGGCGCGAAGCTCTTTTCCATTTTGGATCCCTATCTATGAGCATCGCCGCCCGAATTCTCCGCCCGACTGTTTTCGTCGTCCTAGGTCTCGCGCTCGCCGGCTGCGGCAACAGCGGCGGAATGTCGCAGAAAGAGCTCGACAGCATGAAAACGTCCCCCAAAATGACGGACGCCAACCGTGCCACCGTTGCTGCCGCCATGGCCGGCGGCGCGGAAGCGAGACGAAAAGCCGAAGCCGACTGGGCAAAAGCCCACGCCGCTGAAACCGCCAAAATTAACGCCGAACGAGCCAAGATGGGCCGCCCGCCGTTGGGAAATTAAGCGGGCGGGCGTTGAGGCGCTAGGCGTAAGGCGCGAAGAAAACAGTAATACGCCCAACGCGCTAGCGCCTAGCGCCCTCCCCAATCCCCGTGCAGAATCACGTTCTCCAGCGGTCCTTCGGCACTCACGGGGCCTCCTAGGACGGCGCGGTGGATGCGGCCGTTGGCCGTTACGTGGCTGCCCGGTAAGACGACGCTATCTTCGATCGACTCGCACCGCACCGTCGCTCCGGCACCGATCACCACTTTATCGCCGACCTTGCCCGTGACTTGGGCCGTAGGGTCGACCAACTTGCCGTTGTGGATAAGAAACGCGCTTGTTTCCAAGAACGAGTCGAGGGTTCCGGTATCGAACCAGGTTCCCTCATACACGCCGGCGAGCACCGTCTCCCCCCGGTCGATGAGCATCTGAATCGCGTCGGTGATCTCATACTCCCCGCGGCCGCTCGGCTGAAGATCGGGAAGCACCGACCATATCTGCGGACCGAAGAAGTACATGCCCGCCATCGCAAGGTTGCTTTCCGGAACCTTCGGCTTCTCGACCAGCTTCACGATCCGCTCCCCTTCCACGTTCGCCACCCCGAACCGGCTCGGGTCCTCGACCACTTTGACGATGTTCAGGTTTGCGCAACCCGAGTCGACGAAACGCTTGGCATACCGCTCGAACCCTTCGCTGTAAACGGCATCTCCAAGATATAGAACGAACGGGTCGCCGGCCACGAATTCCTTGGCGAACCCGACCGCGTGCGCCAGCCCCTTGGGCTGTTCCTGCTTTACATAACTGAGGTGAACCCCCTGGGCGCTTCCGTCGCCCAGCGCCGCCCGCATCGCCGGCTCGTTCTCGCCAACGACGATGCAGATGTCGGTGACGCCCATCTCCTTCAGCCGGTCGAAGGCATAAAACAACGTGGGCCGGTTCGCCATGGGAAGCAGCGGCTTAGGGATGACGTGAGTGACGGGGTAAAGACGGGTGCCTTTGCCCGCCGCGAGAATAACGCCTTTCATGCTGTTCTTGTGCTCTCCATGACCAAGTCGTATCGGTACGTCGCGGAGTCCGTTCCGAGGATACACCGGACAGGGGTACGATCGAGCTTGCTATGAGGAAGCCAAGGATGGGCCACCTCCCGCTTGCCACGTTTATTGCGTTTTCCGCCGCCGCGCTATCGCTCACCGGTTGTCGAGGCCATGTTGCCGCGCCCTATCCGACATGGGCGACGCCGAGCGCGTCCTACGTGCCCCAGGCAGCGAGCGGCAACGCCTACGACGGGTATGCCCTGGCCGCTTTGTCGGTGGAAGCCACCGGCGGCAAGCAGCTCACCCGCGTCTCGTTCTACCCTGATCAGAGAAAAGCCGCAATCGCGGTGTGCGATCCCGCGATCAAGCAGATCGAGACCGCGAGCAAGCTCCCTTGCGATTTCCGGTTCGTACCCCGCCCCCCGTTCACCCCCGCCCCGTATCAGCAAGGGTGGCGGCTTATCGGAAGGGCCTTGGAGTGGAAGATCGAGGCGAGCGCCCAAGCCGCAGATTTCGACGCCGCGATCAACTTGGGAATCCTCGCCACTAGATTTGGTCTCGACCTCACCGGCGGCGGCGCCACCGACGCCTCGCTCGGCTATGTCATCGCCGACGATGCTCGCCGCGCGCTCGCTCCTTGGCTGCCCAAGATGGGCGCGGCCCAGCTCGAGAAGCTAGCCAAGGGGGTCGAAGAAGCGCTGGCGCGCAAGCCCGGCCTAGCGAAGACGCTCAACCACGAAGCGGACAACATCCGAATGAGCGTTCAGGCGCTCCAAGACGCGTTTCAAAAAAACGACTTCAAGCAATTCGAAGAAAACCTCGGCCCAGAGGCACGCGAGGCCGTCGAATACCTGCAGGGGCTCCGATCGAACGATACGAAGCGCGTCGCCTACTTCGCGGGCTTCGCCAAGGAGGCGGAGGGTGAGATTCGATGGCTTCTCGCCTGCGCCGCCCAGCCCACCGCAAAGCGGGAGAAAGAACCAAAGTTTCCGTCCGAACTCGAGCGGCCGTGGAAGCGTTTCGCCCATCACCTCTTCCTATCGGGCCGCCCGATCATCCAGATGGACGACCGGACGCTCGCGCGAACCCGCTTGCTTGTGCTAAACGCCGACCTGATCTTCGCCGCGAAAACCGCGAAGCGGTATCCCAGTGACCTTAGTGGATTCCCTGCCGACATCAAAACCGATCCGTTCACAGGCGAGCCGTTCCTCTACCGGCAGAACGGCGCTCAATACGAAATCTACAGCGTCGGCGAAAACCTCACCGACGACGCCGGCGACACCGACGACACCTTCACAACCCCCGACCTGACCCTGGAACGCTCCCAACAGGGCTAAAGTGGCACGGGTAGGTCGCCCAGTACCAAAAAAGACTTTCTCGGCTCGGGACTTCTTAGCGTTCTTTGCGATCCACTTTGCGTCCTTTGCGAGAAACTCCGGAAAAGGGCTTTCTCGCCAAGAACGCAAAGAACGGAGAGAGCCGGTTGAAGAGAACTTGAGCCGCAAAGGGCGCAACGCCGGGGGTGTTAAAACTGGTTGGCCTTGGGCAACTCGCCTCTGAAAAGACGGTCGGCGTCTATTCCCCCGTAGCCCAAACCCTACGCTCTATCCTCCAGATCAGTTTCCTCGGCGTCGACCTTTGGCTGACTGCGGAAGAATCCCTCGGCGAGCGGCGCCGGCGGCGCTTTTTCGATCTCTTTTGGCTTGTTCTCCACGACCGCCGATTGGTTGACCAACTTGGGAATCGCCTGAAGCGCCGTCATAACCTCGACCGGAACGGCCAAGACGACCGTGTTCGAAGGTGAGTTACCAAGCGAATCGAGGGTCTGCAGCGAACGCAGTTGCAAAGCGCCCGGTGAGGCAGCCATCGTCGAAGCCGCCGCCGCGAGGTTTTCCGCCGCGAGCCGGTCCCCTTCGGACTTCGTGATATTCGCCCGTTTCTCGCGTTCCGCCGAAGCCTGGCGGGCCATCACCCGCTTGAGGTCCTCCGGCAACAGAATGTCCTGGATTCGGATCGCGGCGACTTCGAGTCCCCACCCAATCACCTCCGACTCCACCATCTCCTCGATCCGCTTTCCCAGCGCTTCCCGGTCGGCGAGGATCTCGTCCAGGGTCGCCGCGCCAACGACGTCTCGGAGGGCGGTTTGCGCGTACTGACGGATCGCGTGCTGGTAGTTCTGAACCTGCATAATCGCGTCCTTCGGCTCGTTGACCCGAAGGAAGATCACCCCATCGAGGGTCACTGGCACGTTGTCCTTGGTAATCGCCTCTTGCCGGGGGATTTCCAAGGTGAGGATGCGGGTGTCGACGATTCTCACCTGATCGACCAGCGGAAGGACCGTAAACATCCCCGGTCCCTTGACCGCCTGAAACCGTCCTAGGCGGAAGATCAGCGCCTTCTCCCATTGGGCCGCGACCCGAAACGCCGAGGCGATAATCAACGAGGCCAAAAGCCACAGGAAGTACAGGCCGGCTGAGGCCGGATTGGCGGCTCCCGGGTGTACGGCGAACACCCCCGCAACCGCCAACAAAATGAAAACGATCAGTGGAAGCGGATTAACCATGCCGCCAAAAGCTACTCCTTGGAGCCGATCGCGTTTCGAACTTCCGAGAGGAACGCTGCTTCCTTCTCGGGATCGTAACCCATCCACAAGTGCCGCACCACTCCGCCCTTATCTAAGTGCACGAAGAGCGGGGTGCCGGGAACGGCCACCTGCTGCAAAAGCTTCCCGTTAGGATCGTAGAGGTCCGCCATCTCGTTTGTTTTCGGCGACGTGGACACGGTCAGAACCGTCGCGACTTTTCGCAGCTCTGCCAGCGCGGGCGAAACCCGCCGATTCAAGTCCTCGTCCTCACCCAAGAAGACCAATATCGCCCCCCCGCTCGCGATCTTTCCAACAAGGTTAGACGGCTTGCCGTGAGCTCCCACCCACCCGTTCAACGGGAATTTGCTGCCCGCCTGAACCGGTCCATCCTTCCACGGCAGCTTGTACGGTACGTAACCGTCCGGAATCTCGGCCCGGAATGCATCGGCCGGGGCCGTCGCGCTCACCGACATGCGCGGCACGAACCACTCGTAGGCGTAGCGTCCCATCGGGTTCGCGACCACAATGTTCGCTCGGTGAATCCGGCCCTTGCCATCGATCGCCGCCTCGACAAAACCCTTGGATTGGTGCACGTCGAAGTTCGACCTCACCAGATCGCAAACCGAACCGTCGAGAGTCTCCTTTCCGATTACCTGGAACATCGCTCCATCCGGAGCCGCCTTGCGAAAGTCCGAGTCGAATAGCCAAGAAGGGTACGTCTTCAAGCCCGAGAAGAGGTTGCTCTTCCTGAATCCAATTTCCGGGCTACCCTCTCCCTCGTCGTAAACCTTCCCAAGGTGATCGAGCTCGATATACCGCTCCGGTGTCATCGAGAGGACGTAATTCAGTCCATTCGCGGAATAGCGCACGATCATTCGCCGAGTCTTTTCGAGCCCGGTAGTCCCCTTGAGGCTATACCCGCCGATCTTCATGTTGAAGTCGGCCGACACGTATGCCCCAGACTTTCGGAAGGCGACGTACCGGTCGAGCGCTTCCGTAGCCGGAATCTGGTTGAGCAGAAGGAGATAGAGGTGCATGATGGCCATCCGGGCGTTCCCACCGTGTGTGACGCACTATTCGTACGTTTCGGTTGCTAAACAGTTCCCGGCGCCATTCTAGATCTCGTTTAGAATCGCTTCGATGACGATCTTTGGATCCGAGCTTGCATCCAGAATACGCCAGCGGTGAGGCTCTTCGCTTGCTAAATTCAAGAACCCGGCACGAACGGCCCGGTGAAACTCGATCGGCTGGGCATCCAGCCGGTCTCGGGAAGTCAGCCGCGCCAGACCGATCTCCGGGTCTAAGTCCAGTAAGAACGTTCGATCCGGAACGAGCCCGCCCGTGGCAAACCGGTTCGCCCGTCGAACAAAATCCGCGTCCAACCTTCGGACATACGCCTGGTACACGAGCGTGGAGTCGGCATACCGGTCGCAGAGCACCCATTCCCCTCGCTCCAAGGCCGGCCTAATCACGCGCCTTACATGGCTCGCCCGATCGGCCAAGAACAAGAACAGCTCCGACTCCGCCGGCATCTCGTCCCCATGCAAAAGGATCTCCCGAATCCGCCCCCCGAACTCGCCCGCCCCGGGCTCCCGAGTCGTCAGGACCGCCCGCCCCGCCTCCCGCAGCCGCTCGGCGACCGCCCGCAAAGCCGTACTCTTCCCTGCTCCCTCCGGCCCCTCGAACGTGATAAACATCGAACCCCATAAGTTTAGCCCTCCGGAGCCCCCTCTCCCTCCTCGGGATGTTCGTGCCCGACGAGGGAGAGGGGGTTGGGGGTGAGGGAGTCCGGACGTGGCACTGGCTTCCAGCCAGTGGGTCCCAAGGGCATCCTGCCCTTGGCGGAAGTTACACGGCCAGGATGGTCGTGGGGATTCATCGGCTGGGAGCCGATGCTACGAACGGGCGGGTAGTTGCCGAACCAACTCTTCCGCCATTCGCACCGTGTGCCGGTTATGGATGGCGACGGCGATGTGGTCGTTGACGCTCGCCGGCTCCCGCTGCACTTCTTCGGCAAGCTGCTCTAGCCCGAAGGCGAGCCAAGCCCGATCCTGGGGCGACATTTCCGCCTCCGTTAGTCGAGTCATCGCGCGTTGCGACGCTTCTCTTATCTCCATCGCCGCGGCACGGCGCGATTCGCTCACCTGGTCTCCCGTCCAAGTCACCCCTTGCATAGCGTCTTGGAGTCGAAACCAGGCCGCCGCCCCGCGTTCCATCTCCGTCTGGTCATCGGCGGTTGCATCGCGCAGAATGCGGCGCGGCCGCCCAAACTTGCTATGACCTAATAAGGGGAAAGCATCTTTACTGGCATTCTCTTTAAACTTCTTCGCCTCGAAGGCCGCAAGAATAAGGAAAGCCCAAACCGGGAGATGTAACACCAGCCTAAGGACCACCCACTGTAGGAAAATCCAGAAGCTAACGACAGCGCCGTTGATCACCAGGGTCGAGGTTCTCGTCCGAGGGGACCTCGTGATCACCTCCCGCCTCATGTACCGGTCGAGATTCGGATATTTAGACAAGCGACATCAACCCCTCAGGTTTTGCCTTAGCTCATCCTCGGCTTCCCGAATCTGGCGCAGCTCGCTCAGGGTCTGATCCAGCGAGCGCCCCGGCGCGACTTCGGCCGCAACCTCCGGGTCGACTCTGGCTTCTCGCGCCAGACTCTCCGCCTCGTCTCCGAGATGACGAAGCTTATCGGCTATCACACGAACCGGGCCGAACGCCGCCGGAGGAAAGTTCGCCCGTTTGCTCCCCTTCATCGTGAACTGCTCGAGCGCCTCGTCCACGTAGTCGAGCGCATGCCGGTTCGGAACTTCGTCCGGCACCCAGTCGCGGTAGTGCAGCATCACCTCGTCCATCGACTGGTCCAGCGCCGACAACGCTAGCGTGCGCACCGATTGGTAGTGCGCCGGAACCTGTCCCGCCGTCCAAAATGGCCCCTCCAGCGCCGCCCGAGCCCGAGCCCAATGCCGGGCGCACTCTTCAAGAAGCATTAGCGAGCCTTCGTCGAGGTCTCGATGGAGGCGACGCTTGGTCAGCATCATCCCCATCCTCTTGGCAATCTCCGTCGCCTCGATCGCCCGCTCGTCGACGACGGGAGGCGGCTTCCTCGACCGGCTCTTGAAAATCGATCCGATAAGAAGCACCACGCAACCGGCGAACAGCGGCCACAGAACCGATCCGCTCAAAGCCCAGCCCCCGAAGAAAGCCGCCACGGATGAGAGGACGATCACGTTGGTCGCCCGGTCCTCTTCCAACAAAAAGCGCCGCCGCCCCAGCACGTTCAACGCCTGGACGAGATTCGGATACCGCTTGCTCGGGTCTTCAAAGAACATCGCGCGTCTATAGAGTACGCCGGACCGCCCCCCAAAGGTGCGTGGCACGCGGCTTCCAGCCCGTGTGTATCTCGACCATCCTGGTCGTGTAAACGTAGCATCGGCCCACGGGCAAGATGCCCGTGCCACGTTAGAACGAATCCTTCACAAACCGGTGCCGGCCGATGAGCTTCCCCATACCGATCAATAGCCCGGTGTACTGCTTCTTATCCGGACTCAGATCCAGGACGATCGGCTTGGAATAGGCGCCGTTCAACTCTTCGGGCGAGATGAATTTCTGGTTGGGATTCCGCGCGTCCGCCCCACCGTGGTCGTCGATCTTGATTTCCGATACCTTTAGCGTAAGCCGCTGCCCCCTGAAGGTCCAGAAGCCGGCGAGGTCCAAGTCTTCCTGCTCGCCTTGTAGGTGCATTTTAAAGCTCCGGCGCGTGGCGTACACCTGGACGTACCCTTGTAGCCGATACCGCTCTCGCTCCTGCGGAGTATCCGCTCCATCGCGAATCGACTCGACCTCAAATCCCCCCGACCATTTACCCAGGAAGGGCACGATCTCACGGTTGGAACAGGTGGCCCGCGCCGTCAAAATGAAGGCGAGGATCAGCACGACGGCGGAGACGATGGCGGTTCGCAAAGTTAGTTAAGTTCCTTTCGTATTCCCAAACAGGTCGATGTGCAGCCTCGTCGTAAGACGCCAGTTCCGGCGCATCACCGGCCCCACGAGTGCTCGCGCTCGCCGGTGAAGCGTCTCGGCATCCGTCCCTTCCGGCATTAACAAGACCCGCTGGGGAACCACTCCTCGAAGGCGGGAGAGCAACCCTTCGATCTCGACCAGGTCGGCCTCGACATTCGGTCCGACGACGAATTTGAGCTGATAACGATAGCGGTCGATAAGTCTCTGCAAGACGTCGATCTGCAAACGGGTCGATTCGTGACGCTCGCGCCACGCCTCGTCTTGCGGAGTCGAATTGGCGAGCTTCGGGCTGATGCTCATGAGATCGCAGGGAAGCTCCCGGTAGATCGTTCCCGCCGTTTCGATTGTGATCGTCTTGCCCAACCGGTGACACTCTTCAGCTAGCGTCTCGACCCCGCCAAAGAGCATCGGCTCGCCCCCCGTGAGCACCACGTGATCGATCCCGGTCGCGATCACCCGCTCCAAGATCTCGCCGACCGGCATCACCGGCCCCTCCGGCCGCCAGCTTGCATAAGGAGTGTCGCACCAAGCGCAACGGAGGTTACAGCCGCTCACGCGCACAAAAACACTCGGGATGCCGACCCAGCTTCCCTCCCCTTGGACAGAGGCGAAAATCTCAGCGATACGAAGGCGGGCGTCGTCGGACAAGCACCCAGAGTTTACTTACCTCTGGTTTATCTTCTTCTCGACCCGCTTCAGGTTCTGAACCGCCGTCAGGTCCTTCGGCGCGAGCGCGATGTACTGTTTCCACACCCTCTCCGCGTCCGGAAGGTGCCCGGTCTTCTCATAGGTGTGAGCAAGAATTCGATAGACGTTCGGGTGCGGATGCTTTTGCAGCGAAATCTTCGGCTCGAGCAGAGAAGCGATCGTCTCGTATTTCTTTCGGCGGAAATAGAACTCGGCAATCGGCAGCGAGCCGTCCGGGTCCGATTCGTTTTCGAGGGCGTAGGTGTGGTAGACCGCCTCGGCGTTATTCCACTCTTGCACGTTCTCCAGCATCCACCCCAGGTTGGTCACGACCTCATAGTCCTTGGGCCGAAGCTGGTGGGCCACCCGCAACAACTGGATCGAAGCTGGAAAGTCACCGTCGTCGAACCAAACGTCCGTCTGTTGGTCGATCCTCTCGTTGGCGTAGTACCAGATCGAGTTCAGGCGATCCTGAGCCGGCGCCGCCATCGCGCACCCGATTCCCACTGCCCAGAGACCAACGCCTAAAACCAATCGCTTCATTCTCGCTCCAACGCTTCCGCCACAAGTTGTTGAGCAAGTTGCGGGTTGACTCGGCCGCCGGAGGCCTTCATAACCAGCCCGACGAGGAATCCCTTCACCCCCACGTTACCTGCCTTAAACTTTGCGACGATCTCTTGATTGTCCGCCAATACTTGTTCTACTAACGGCATTACCGCGTTTGCGTCCGTTATTTGCGAAGAACCCTTCTCTTTTACGACATCGGACGGAAGCTTTCCGTTCTTGAACACCTCGCGGAATAAGTCCTTGCCCATCTTGCTGGAGATCGCACCGCTGGCGACCAGCTTCGTCAGGTCCACGAGATGGGTGGGGGTGATCTTGCTCTGGCGGGCGGCGATCCCCTCCCCCTTCAACAGCATCAAGAACTCCGACCGCATGAGGTTGGAAATCGCTTTGGGCTCGCCACCCAGACCGACCGCCTCCTCAAAGAATGCCGACCAGTCGGTGTCCGCGATCAGCTCGTCGCTCTCCTTCTCTCCCAGTCCGTGCTCGTTCCGGTACCGCTGGAGCTTGGCGATCGGCAGTTCGGGCAAGGAGGCGCGAAGCCGTTCGATGTAATCCTCCTCGAACGCCATCGGCGCCAGGTCCGGGTCGGGGAAGTACCGGTAGTCGTTCTCCGATTCTTTCAGTCGCATTGGGAAGCTCGACTCGCGCTGTTCGTTCCAGCCGCGCGTCTCTTGCAAAACCTTCCCGCCCTGCTCCAACACGGCGACCTGCCGGCGCACTTCGAACTGCACGCCGAGTTGTACGGAGCGGAAACTATTCAGGTTTTTCAGCTCCGACTTCGTACCCAGCTCGTCCGACCCATCCAATCGCACGGAGATGTTCGGCTCGCAACGAAGCGACCCCTCCTCCATCTTCCCGTCGCACACGCCCAAGTAGAGCAGGATCTGCCTCAATTGGGTGAGGTATTCCTTCGCCTCGTCCGGAGTTGAGATGTCCGGTTTGCCGGTTTCCGGGTTGAACCCGGTCACGATCTCCATCAGTGGCGTTCCCGCCCGGTTGTAGTCGACGCCGCTTCCCCCGCTCGGCAGGTGCATCAGCTTGCCGGTGTCTTCTTCCAAGTGCACTCGCCGGATGTGAATCCGCTTCGTTCCCCCTCCGGCCGCCGGAATTTCAAGGTAACCGTGGTAGCCGAGCGGATTGGTTTCTCCGTACTGGGTCACCTGGTACCCCTTCGGCAGGTCCGGATAGAAATAGTTCTTCCGGTGGAAGACCGAATCCATCGCGATCTTGCAATTCAAGGCGAGCGCAGTGCGCAAAACCATCTCGATCGCCGCCCGGTTCGGCGTGGGAAGCGTTCCCGGTAGCCCGAGACATACCGGGCAGACGCGAGTATTCGGCTCGCCGCCAAACGCCACAGGGCAGCGGCAAAACATCTTGGAGCGCGTCGCCAGCTCGGCGTGCACCTCCATGCCGACGCTCGGAATGAAGTTCGCCATGGTTTAGAAACCGCCAGTCTACCGAAGCCTCCCCCTCTAAACCCCAAGGGGTCACGCCTCCAGCAAGACCGGCCTACGGCGCAGCCGTGTCGCCGCAGGTTGGCTCGTACCTGCGCGACAACGTCCCAACGATCCACAAGTTTGGTCAAAGGGCGAAACGCTCTCGCGCAGGTACGAGCCAACCTGCGGCTACAACGCTTCGCGTTAGCGTTAACGAGAGGTCAAAGTGCGATAAGATGAAGTCGATGAGCAGATTCGCTCCCCCCAGCGTTCGGGAGGTAGATCTGGAGTGGCAGCGGCTCCCGGTAAAAGCCCGGGCGAAGGCCCGCTGGCTAATGCTCGTCCACGTTCGAAATCCTGGCTCTGATCTTCGCGGAAGAATGGACTCACTCGGTTTCTCGCCTGCGCTCGCCGTTTGGGCGGAGGCCGAATGCAACCGCCGGCGATTGTACGAGGCCAACCAGCCTGCGAATGAAGACCCGAGCGACGGCCCCGTAATCGTGTCCCTGGCCGGCTTTCTCCTTGCCCTCGTCTGGCTGATTGCGGAAGTCCGCAATCCGGCGCCGGAGCCAAGGCTTTGGGCACTTGGGGCGGCCTCCGCGACCAGTTATGTCATGTGGCGAACCCTGTTGCGCTGCCTGAACGCTTGGTATCGGGGCTCCCTTCGAAGGTCTGGCGGCGACGCAAGATAGGAAACTGTCGATGGCGATATTCGGCCCCCCTCCAACCCCCGCGCTACGGGAAGAGTGGCGGAATCTCTCCAAAGAGATCCGCCGCGAGGCGATCGATATATTATTCGGCCCGCGAGGAATGACCGACTCCGAAGTCCAAGCCCGGTTGGTTGAGCTGGGCTTTTCCGCCGAGCTCGCGGAGTGGGCCGCCGGCTACGCAATGGAGCAAATCCGCGGACTCGGGCGGATGATCATCGATGAGCCGGTGCTGCGTCGG
The DNA here is from genome assembly GCF_000724625.1 of Fimbriimonas ginsengisoli Gsoil 348. Classification (GTDB taxonomy): domain Bacteria; phylum Armatimonadota; class Fimbriimonadia; order Fimbriimonadales; family Fimbriimonadaceae; genus Fimbriimonas; species Fimbriimonas ginsengisoli. The sequence goes on from NZ_CP007139.1 coordinate 844,311, forward strand.
GGACGTCTTGACCGCTTTAACCATCTGCTCGTTTCGGTCATCGTCTTCTTCTTTTCGCTCACCTGGTTCGCACAGGAAGCCCAAACCCTTCGAGAGGGAACCACGCCGATCGGAATCGTCCCCGCGAGCGTAATGACGCTCGTTTCGTTCTTTTTCTTCATGGCGTGCCTGCGCCGTTGGATTTACGCATTGAAACGGGAATAGCGCGTTTCCGGGACAATGACGTCATGCGTGAACCGCCGCCCCTGTCCGAGCCGCCGAGCTTGCGGTACGGATATCTCTTCCGCGGTCTCATCATGCTTGTCGGCGGCATGGTCAGCGAATGGCTGATGCGCCCGATCGTGCCCTGGACCTACGTCCCCGGAACTCTTATCGTGGTCTCCGGCGTGGGGATCGCCGTCGCTATCTTCGACCGGTACCGCCCCGACTTCTCGTCGATCGCCTACTTTGCGGTAGCCGTCGGTGTATTCGGGCTAACCTACCTCGCCCAAACCTCCGTCCTCCCCCTCTTCCTGTACACCGCCGCCTTCGATCTAACCCGCTTCGCCTTGCGTGTACAGATAGAAGAGTGAGGGGTTAGCGGTTGACAGGGAGCGATCTCCGGACTGCCAACCGCTAACGGTCTAGGCCGTGTATGCGATTCGATTGCCCGCCAGGCCTTCCGTGCCGGCGAGCGCCGTCTTGGCGTATTGCTGGATCAACGGGAATAGCTTTTGCGCAGTCGCCTCTTCCTCGGCTTGGATCTGCCGCCCCAATGCCGCCGTGACGTCGTCTCCGACGACGGACGAATAGGCGATCAGCGACTCGTACATCCCTCGCTCGAGATGCTCGATCGAATACGCCTTGATCAGGTTCTGGGTGTTCTTGTCGTATTCGTCATGCGCTCCGTGCATGATCTCGCTCATCCTGGCGAGCACCATGTTGAGGAATCCCTTCCCCCCGCTTGGGTCCGCGCCCAGCGCCTTGAGCCTCGCCTCTAACCGCTGAGCTTGGCTCTGGGTTTCGATCCGATGCTGCTGAAAAACCGCCTTGATGTTGGGGTCGTCGGTATCGTCGATGAAACCCTTGATGACGTCGTCGATACCGGTCTCCGCCGCGTGCGCGTCTTGCAAGTAGCGAATCAGCCGTTCCTTTGCGTTCTCTGCCATGTGCTCTCTCCTTCGCGTCTTCCCGCCGTTAAGACGGGGCGCGAAATTTTGACGAGAGGGCAATACCCAGGTTCCGAACTGGCCCTGGGTCGTAAGGCCCGCGCCCTCCGGTCCACGCGGAACCACTGATAAATTTGCCGGGTCAGATCACCCACGAAGAGCGAAAACTCAAGGAGAGAATATGAGCATTACCCTAATCCTTCTCATCGTCGTGATCCTGCTGCTTCTCGGCGGTGGTGGCTACTACTATCGTCGCCTCTAGATCACGCAGAACCCCAGTGGACCGCCGGCCTCCTGCCCTCGGCTATTCGAGGGGCAAGGACGCTCGGCGGGCTGGGGAGCGTCCTCTAAGGGACCGGAAAGCTGGTACGAACGCCCCGCCCGAGTGAGAAACGACCGCGGCCCTCGTCTGGGCGTATTAGATCGGCCCCCATCGGAACAACGGGCACTACCGTTCACCGAGAGTGAAATAAAAGGTCGCCCCCTTCCCCGGCGCGCTGTCGGCCCAAACCGATCCGCCGTGACGGTGGACGACCTTCTGCACGTTATAAAGGCCGATGCCCGTCCCGGGAAACTCGCTCGAGCTGTGCAGCCGTTCAAATGCCTTGAACAGCTTATCTTTGTATTCCATGTCGAAACCAACGCCCGAGTCGCGTACGAAGAACGCCCCCTCGGGCGTTCGACCGAAGGAGACCTCAGCCCGACCGGTCGGCTTCGAATATTTAACGGCATTTTCGAAAAGGTTCTGGAGCACATAGCGAAGGAGTCCCGGGTCGGCGTCGGCGTATAAATTCGGCTCGATAGTGAACTTCGCCTCGCACCCCCAGTCGCGGCTGCATATCTCGTCCGCCACATCCCGCGCAAGCGCGCTAAAGTCGAAGTGGGAACGCACCACCTCCCGCCGGCCGAGCCGGGACGACTCCAGCAAATCCGAAATGAGGCTTTCCATTCGCCGCGCCGCCGTCATTTGGCGGCGCATCATATCCTGAGCTTCGGAGGCCAGCGAACTCCCGTATTCGTCGAGGAGGATCTTTGAGTAGCCCAGGATCGACCGCAGAGGCGCCCGCAGGTCGTGCGACACGGAGTAGGTAAAGCTCTCCAGGTCGGTTGCGAGAAGCTGAAGCGACGCTTCGTTCCGCTCGGCCCGCTTCCGCGCTTCCATCCAATCCGTTAGGTCGAAAGCGGCTCCGGCAAAGCCGGAAAACTCCCCGTTCGAGCCAAAATCCGGTTCCCCCCGATCCAGCATCCACCGGTATTCCCCGTCCTGACGCCGGAGCCGGAAATCCAGCTCGAACCTCTCTCGGCTTTGAACCGCGTTTCGATACTGCTCGCGAGTGCGCTCCGAGTCCGCGGGGTGAACCGCGGCAAGCCAGCCCGCGCCATTGTTCTCATCCCCGCCGATGAAGTGGCGCCAGCCGTTACCTGTGAAGGTCCGCTCCCCGTCCGGACCAGAGTTCCATCGGAGAACCCGGGCGTCGGAAGATGGACGCAGGGGCTCTCCTAGTTCCTCGTTTGGGTCGGTCCGGTTCGAGATAATGTCTCCCACCATCGTTTAGGCGGAAGATTCGGGAAAGCCGTTCGCGGAAACTCAGGGCGCCAAGCTGAACCAAAAGGTCGATCCGTGGCCAGGTGTGGACTCCGCCCACACTTTGCCTCCGTGGCGCTCGACGATCCGCTTCACGTTGGCGAGCCCGATTCCCGTTCCGGGGTACTCGCTCTGGCTCACCAGCCGTTCGAACGGCCGAAAGAGCTTATCCCGGTATCGCGGATCAAACCCAATCCCTTCGTCTTTCACGAAGAACGTCCCGTCTCGGGCTCCCACTCGCACCGTGCCGCCGTTGGGTGAGAACTTCACTGCGTTCTCCAGCAGGTTCAGGAGGACGAATTTGACCAGCTTCGGATCACCGACCGCCTCCAAACTTGGATCGATTTCTAGCGAAACATGCTCGCCGAACCCGTCCACCAGCTCCCTCGCTACCTGAGCGGTGAGATCCGATAGGTCGAACCTAACGAACTTCATGTCCTGACGAGAAATCCGAGAGAGCTTCAGCAGCTCGTCGATCAGCACTCCCAGGTGTTTTGCATTGTGGGCCTGCCGTTCCAGCAGCGAACGCTCCTCCGGCGACAGCTTGCCGCCCGTTTCTTCCAGCAAGATCATGCTCGTCGACATGATCGCCCGGAGCGGTGCGCGGAGATCGTGAGAGACGGTGTAGGTGAACCCCTCCATCTCGCGGTTCGCGTCGACCAGTTCGGCGGTTCTGGTTTCCACTCTCGCCTCAAGCTCCTGGTTCAGCTCCCTCTGCCGCCGGTCGGCGAGGGCCAGCGTTTGTTCCTTGGTCTTTTGATCGTGGATATCGACGCTCGTCCCGAACCACTCGGTGACTTCGCCATCGCCGCCGAGGATCGGCTCGCCACGCTCCAAGAACCACCGGTACTCTCCATTCTTCGTCCGGTATCTCAGCTCCGCCTCGTAGGGCGTCCCGTTTCGAAGACAGTCCCACCAGATTTTCCGGCTCGGCTCCAGGTCTTCCGGATGGATGAGCGCCAACCAATCGTCGGGGGTCGGCTGCAGCCCGGGAAGGCCGGTAACCTCGGTCCAGCGGCGGTTAACCCACCGCGTATATCCTTTGCCGTCGAGCACCCACACGAGGCAAGGCACCAGGTTCGCCAGGCGCTCGTATCGCGCCTCGATCTCTTTGCTTTCCGTGATGTCGATCCCCACGCCGTGGACCCACGCCGGCTTGCCCGAGGCGTCGAACGAGGCGCGCCCGCGTCCTTCCATCCATCGCCAACCCCCGTCGGCGTGCCGGAAACGGAACTCCATTCGGTAATCCTCTCCGGTTCTAAGTGCCTTTCGCACCGTCTCAGCGACGCGCTCGACGTCGTCGGGATGGACCAGCTTTTCGAACTCGACCCGTCCCTTATCGCCGGCGAACGCCCCCGGTTCGAGCCCAAAGAGCGCCTCCAACTCCGGTGACCACTTGATGACGTCCGGTTCGACGCTTCTCGACCAGTAACCCATGCGCCCACCGAGCAGCGCCAGCGATAGCGAGCGCCGCGCGTCGCGCAGTTCCTCTTCCGCCTGCCGGCGCTCCGTAATGTTTTGCGCCAATCCCACGAACCGGATCGCCTTTCCGGCCTCGTTTCTCACCACGGTTGCCCGGAGCGAAATCCACCGGGCTTCTCCTTCCATATTGCGAATCAGAATCTCTTCGTTCAGCTCGGAGGTTTCGTCGACCGCCTTCACCGTCGCCATGTAGATTCTCTTTTGGTCCGCCGGGTCGATCCGCTCGAAGAACACCGTCCGGCTTGGCGCCACATCCGACGGAATTCCGGTGATTTCATGCATCTCGCGAGACCAGGTCATCAAATCCGTGGCCAAATCCCACTCCCAGATCGAGGCTCGCGCTCCCTGCAGCGCGAGCGCCAGGCGCGCTTCCGCGCGCTTTCGTTCCGAGATGTCGCGGAAGTAAACGGCGAGGCCGGAGGGCGAGGGATACGCATGAATCTGCAGCCAGATGTCCGCCTGAGTAATCGCAAACTCAAAGTGGATCGCCGTCTGCTCTCGCATAGCCCGGCGAAACTCCAGCTCGACCTTGGTGCCGACCAGTTGAGGAAAGAGCTCCCACTGGCTGATCCCGATCAGCTCCTCTGGTTTCCGTTGGAGCATTTCCGAGGCCACGCGATTCGCGTAAGTGAACCGGAACTCGGTATCGAAGGCGACGAACGCGTCGGTCGTGCTCTCAAAAAACGACTCCACCGGCGACTTCGGGACCTCGACGGAAGGCGACGCGGGCTCTTCCAAATGAACGCCGGCCCAACCCTGTAACGTCCCGGCTTCGTCCTTGATCGGGTTCGCCCGAACGCAGACCGTTCGCCGTTCTCCTAAGGCGGTCAAGTAGGTGTGCCGACGTTCGAACGGCTCACCGGCCGCGATCCCGGATCGCCAGGTCCGCTCTTGCAGGTTGCGCACCTCGGGAGATAGCCACTGGATCCAGCCGTCGCCCAACACGTCCTCAAACGAACGGCCGATCATCTCCAAGAGTGCGGAGTCGACGTACGTCAATCGGCCCTGCGCATCGCTTGCCCATGCACCCAACCCGCACGCGCCGATGGCCGCCAACAGAGCTTCCCGACTCAGTTCTTGGCTATCCGCCTCGTGCGTTCTTTCCAACCTCTCCCCAGAAGCTTCGATAGCGGTTCGTTCAACCTTTCGCGTCCCGACTCACGACGATAAATTTCGTACCCACAGGATAACCCACCTGCCGATTTATCTAAGATTCTCCGCGACCGCAGCCAAAGTCTCTCCTTCCCGTTCACGAAGTACTTCATCGGCGATCGTCCGCTCCTAAGAATCTTTCCGCCGAGCGTCGTCGATCCCGAATCTAATTGCCGCTATAGTAGCGGTAGCATGCTTTTCCTTTCCCCTATACTTCTCGCTATGACATCGATGTCGGGGATTATCGAGCCGGGGGCGACGCTTCAGCAGCTTGGGACCGGATATTCCTTCACCGAAGGACCGGCGGTCGACAAACACGGGAATGTGTACTTCACCGACCAGCCGAACGACCGGATCATGCGCTGGGACGTCGACGGGACGATCACGGAGTGGAAGAAGCCGGCCGGCCGGTCCAACGGAATGACGTTCGACCACAAAGGAAACCTGATCTCCTGCGCCGACGGCGGCAACGAGCTCTGGAGCATCGCGCCCGATGGCAAGGTAACGGTTTTGGTCAAGGACTTCGGCGGCAAGCTGCTGAACGGACCGAACGACGTCTGGGTCCGCCCCGATAACGGCATGTATTTCACCGATCCACTCTACGTCCGCGACTATTGGACCCGAGACCCGGCGATGCAGCAAACCGGCCGTAACGTCTATTTCCTCTCCGCCGACCATAAGGTGCTGCGGCCGGTGGACGTCGACATGAAGCAGCCGAACGGACTGGTGGGAACGAAGGACGGCAAAACGCTCTACGTGAGCGACATCGACGGTGGCAAGACCTACCGTTACCACATCGAGCCGGATGGCTCGCTCAGCCAGAAGCACCTCTTCTGCGAGCTCGGCTCCGACGGAATGACCCTCGACAACGAAGGAAACCTGTACCTAACTGGCCACGGCGTCACCGTCTTCGACAAGACCGGAAAGCAGATCGAGCACATCGACATCAAGGAAGGTTGGACCGCGAACATCACCTTCGCCGGCAAAGACCGCCATCTTCTCTTCATCACCGCCAGCAAAAGCGTTTATGGCCTGCGAATGCGGGTGCACGGCATTCAGTAGAGTCCACTAGATTCGGATTGGCGGATTATTCTTACTCGGGCGGACCGCCCGAGATACTCATGGGCGAGCCGCCCGTGCCACGGTACGGGGGTAGAATGTAGGTTCGCGGCGGCCCCTGCGCCCGCGAATCCCCCTTATGCTAAGAGCCGGTAACGTCGGCCTTCCGAACGTCGGAAAGTCGACTCTTTTTAATGCGGTCGTCGCCAATGCCAAGGCCCAAGCCGCCAATTTCCCTTTCTGCACCATCGAGCCGAACGTGGGCGTCGTAGCGGTGCCCGACAATCGCCTGAACGTGCTGGCCGGCATTACCGGCTCGATCGACACGATTCCGGCCCGGCTGGAATTCGTCGACATCGCCGGCTTGGTAAAGGGCGCGAGTCAGGGGGAAGGTCTTGGAAACCAGTTCCTGGCCAACATCCGCGAGGTGGACGCCATCGTGCACGTGGTCCGGTGTTTCGAGGACGACGACATCATCCATGTCGCCGGCTCGGTAGATCCCGAACGCGATATCGAGATCATCAATATCGAATTGGCGCTTGCCGACATGTCTCAGGCCGAGCGCCGGCTGGATAAGGCGCGCAAGGAGCTGCGCACGAAGAAAGAGGCCCAGGTCGAAGTCGACGCGCTCGAGAAGATCGTGCCGATGCTTCAAGAGGGGCTGCCGGCGCGGTTAGCGAATCTGACGGACGACGAGCGGTTCTCCATCCGCTCCTTGGGGCTACTGACGCTCAAGCCAGTGATCTACGCCGCCAACGTCTCGGAAGACGATCTTGCCGAGGGGAACGCCTACGTGGAGAAGGTTCGTGCAATCGCCGCCCATGAAGGCGCGCAAGTGGTCGTGATCTCGGCCCAAGTCGAATCAGAGTTGGCCGAGCTTCCGGAATCCGACCGAGCCGAATTCTTAGAGTCGCTGGGAGCGAAGGAAGGCGGTTTGGCGTCCCTCATCCGGGCAACCTACGATCTCCTAGGACTACAAACCTACTTCACCACCGGGCCGAAAGAAACGCGCGCCTGGACCATTACCAAGGGGATGACCGCCCCGCAAGCCGCGGGAGTCATTCACTCCGACTTCGAGCGAGGGTTCATCCGCGCCGAGACCGTCGCGTACACCAACCTTGTCCAGTCCGGCTCGATGGCGGCGGCGAAGGAGAAGGGTTTGGTCGGAAGCGAAGGGCGCGATTACGTGGTCCGAGAAGGGGACGTTATGCTGTTCCGCTTCAACGTCTAGCACCGCTATAGTAGTGACGTCGATCGTCGTGAAACCACATGCAGCCGCCCCCGCGGCTGCGCCCAAAAGACCCGACCCTGAGGATTGTACGAGCGTCTTAGGTCCCGCGCGCTCCCGGCGGACGCGACCTTCGATGAAGAATGGACCGGCCATGAATTCGATCGAGATAGGACCCCGGCTCTGTCTCTTCGGCCGACCCCGCCTCCTCGCCGGCGGGCGCGTTATCGACGGGTTTCTCACGAAGCGAAGCGCCTTCATCCTCGCCCGGCTCGCAATCTCGCATCAGCGGCAGATGTCGAGAGCCCAGCTTGCCGAAGTGCTCTGGCCGGAAGATGGGTACGACGCCAGCCGCCTGAGGCTCCGGCAAGAGCTCTCTCGCCTCAGAAAGGTGTTGGAAGAATACGAGGGAATCCTCGTAGCCACCGGCGAATTCATCCGGCTCGACACGACCGACTTCGAGCTCGACATCGAGGAGTTCGAGCGATGCGCCCGGGCCACCCGCGAAACCTCCGATCCTAAACGTCTCGAGTCCAACCTGCGAAGAGTGGTAGAGATCGGCTCCGAACCGTTCATGGCAGAAGCCGACGAGGACTGGATCCGCGTCGAGCGGATCCGCCTCAACGTCATCCGTTACGGCGCACTCGTCGACCTGGGGACGGCCCAGATTGAGGCTGGAAATCCCGAAGAGGCATTGGCGATGGCCCGCGATGCCATCACCATGGTTCCGGAGCGAGAGGGAGCCCATCTCTTGGCGGTTCGAGCCTTGGAAGATCTTGGCCATCGGGCGGACGCGCTTAGCCAGTTCGACATTCTTCGAAGCATCGTCAAAGACCGGCGAGGCGGACGCCTGTCGACCAATGCGGAAGGGGTGGCGGCATCGCTGGTCCCCACCCGCGCCGACCCCGCGGTGGGACTTAGATTCCAGTTCCCGGCCCCGGTCGAGCCGCTGTATGGGCGCGACGTTCAACTGCAGCAAGTCGTCGAGCGTCTCGACCCGTCCAACCCCGAAATTAGGCTCCTGAGCATCCTCGGCATGGGAGGGATCGGCAAGACCCACCTGCTTCGCCACTCATGCTCGAGGCTCTCGAGCCCCTACAGTGGACGTGTCGCCTTCGTCGATCTCTCGGATTTGGACGATTCGTCCCTCGTGCCCACCACGATCCTGCACTCGCTCGGTCTGGGATACGCCCCGACCGACGATCCGACGACCCGGCTGATCCGAGTTCTTTCCACGGCTCCGGTGCTTCTCGCCCTCGATAACCTGGAGCAATTCGGCCCGGCGATCGCCCCCCTCCTCCGCCGTCTCCTCAGCGAAGTGCCGGCATTGCGGATCCTGGCCGGGAGCCGCGTTGCGCTGCAGATATCGGGCGAATACCGCTTGACTCTTCCCCCACTTCCCCTCCCCCACGAATCGGCCGAACGGCAGGAGGCGGAGACCTCGCCGGCAATGCGGCTCTTCCTGAAGGCGGTAGAAGCGGATCAGATCGGCCCCGGCCTCCGGCGCGAGGACTGGCCCACGATCTCCAATATCGTCCGCCGCATGGAAGGGGTCCCGCTTGGGCTTCAGCTCGCCGCCTCGCGGATGCGAACGCTCGGCCCGGCCACACTTTTGCAGGATCTAGACGAAGGTTTGAACCTTCTGGTCAACCGTCGCGAGGACGCGCCGGAGCGTCACCGGAGCCTTCGAAACGCGGTCGTGGGCAGCTTCAGCTACCTGGACCCTAAGCTGCGCGAGGCGCTTGCTTCGCTCTCCGTGTTCCGCGGCGGCTGGACCCTGGACGCGGCGGAGCAAGTTTGCGGGATCGCCGATCCCACCCGGACGATGGAGCGGCTCATCGATGCCTCCCTGGTCTACATCGCCACCGAAGGGCCTCGAATTCGCTTCCGGATGCTGGAGACCATCCGCGAACATGCCATCGAGCTGCTTGACGAAAATAAGAGCGATCTTCTCAAGCAGCGAGTCGTGGCCTGGCTGGTCGACCGATCCCACCTCGTAGCCTCGGAGTTGGTGGGAGACGCGGTCCGGCAGGAGATCGACCGGCTGGTACCGGAAATCGACAACCTTCGGGAGGCGCTGACCTACTCCCTTGACCACGACATTGAGTCGGCTCTCATTTTTGGCGGCAACTTGCCATCCTTTTGGCTCTATCGAACCAACGGCTACGAAGCCCATCAGTTCTACATTCAGCTCTTCGAACGGTGTGGGGATGCTCCGCCTTCCCCGCCGCTCTTGCGCGCGGCCTACGGGTACGCGTTGATCGCGCATTTCCTTCAGACCCCTAACCGGCCGGAGGTCTACGAGCGCGGCCTAAGCATTGGCCGGCAAATCGGCAATCTGTCCTATGAAGTCAAACTTCGGGTTTTTCAGGCGTTCTTCGCCCAAAACTCGATCCAATACGACGAGTGCCGGGCGATCTTGGAGGGGATCGATCGATTCGTCGAGGAAAACGACGCCTTTGAAAGCGCCGGATTCGTGGATAGGATCAAGGGAATGTTCCTCCACTACCAGGGGCAGCCCGAACTCGCGATCAAGCATTTTCGAGACGCGACCTCTTGGTTCAACTCCCGCGGTGAGCTCTTCTACCAAGTTCGGACAAGGGTGAATTTTGCGCTTGCCGCCCTCGACGCCAGCGACATCGACCTGGCGCAAGCAGTACTCGCCGGGCTGGATGAGCAAGCCGCCGAGATCGGCTTCACGCTTCTGGTGCCCGCGATCGCCGTCGCCCAAGGGCGAACCGATCTCCTGCGGGGAAGACTGGACCAGGCGGTGAGCGCCTTCGAGAAGAGCATCTCGGGATGGCAAGAAATGGGATCGACTTTCCAGGAGGGGGATGTTTGGACCGCATTGGGCCGAACCTACCTGGAGCAGGGGCGTCTTGCTGAAGCCAACGCGGCGTTCGGCAACTCAGCAAGGCTTTGGAAAACCGGCTACCCAGTCGCGCTGGCGGTTGCCTTGTGCGGCCTTGCGGCGGTCCAGTACCGAATCGGAGAACCGGCCCGGGCGGCTCGGATGTTGGCGGTGACCCGCCGTGAATGGGCCGACGCGGGCGCGAAGTTGATACCATTTCACGCCGAGTTCGCTAATCGGTTAGAGGCCGACCTGTTGTCCACCTTAGGTATCGAAGCCTTGGAAACTCCGACGCTGACGCTGGAGGAGGCGGTTCTGCTAGGGCGATCGCTCCCGGATTAATACTCGGCATATGCTTCGTCGACATAGCAGTACAGCCATCTCTCGCCAGGCTCGGCCGATGCGGCGACCGGGTGATTCTCGGCAGCGGCATGGCGGCTCGCATGGCGATTGGGTGAAGAGTCGCAACAGAGCGTCGCTCCGCACGTTTGGCAGGTGCGAAGGTGCACCCAGTGGGAGCCAATCTTGAGGCACTCCTCGCAGGCGTGCGCCTTGGGCGTCTTCAGCTCTTCGAGCTGTTGGATATGGGCGCAGATAGTGGCTTTCATTTTCTGAATCGTAGCATCGGCAGGGGATCAGAAGTCGCCCTTGGTCGTCAATACTTGCATGCCAAAACTGCGCGCCACGCTCATCAATTGCTCCTTGAAGGGAGCGAATGAAAAGTCGAGCACTCAGGCGATGTTGAACAAGGTGATCGAGGTTTTGGAGAGGCGCGGAGTCGAATGCAAGACGATCCGGGCAGTCGAGGCGGGGATCAAGTTTGGCGTGGAGAGCGATATGGGGCCGGGTGACGGATGGCCGCCGATCCGGCAGCAAATCCTTGACTCGCAGATTCTGGTGATCGGCACCCCAATCTGGCTAGGAGAGCGGTGCTCGGTATGCCAGATGGTGCTCGAGCGGATGGACGCGATGCTCAACGAGACGAACGAGCAGGGACAGCTTCCGCTGTACAACAAGGTGGCGGGGGTCTGCGTGGTGGGCAATGAGGACGGGGCGCAGAACGTAGGGGCCGGCGTTCTCTACAACCTTATGCAATTCGGCGCGACGATCCCTCCCAACGCCGAGGCGTATTGGGTCGGTCCGGCCGGTGGCCAAGACGATTTCGTCGACGTCGCCCAGGACGACAAATATGTCCGCAAGCTTGTGAGCTACTTGGGCAATAACCTCGTTTTGATCGCGCGAATGCTCCAAGACAACCCGATCCCGGCGGAAGGGAATCGGTCCGAAAAGTAATTCGGGAGGTTCGTCTCGTGTATCGGCCCCTCGAGGTGGGGGACGTGGCATGCTATTGGGGAATGACGATCCTTTCCCGCATCCAAACCCCGGCCGGCCTCCGGTGGACGCTCGACGGCCGATCTCTTCCGTCCGGTTTGAGCTTATCGTTCTTGCTTGGCATGGGACGCGAAGAGATGATGCGGGTTCTTACCGCGCTTCCAACCGAAGAGCTGGATGGCACTGCGGTTGCTCCGATCGAGCCGACTCAAGAGGTGTGGGCGAGCGGCGTGACGTACTTGCGAAGCAGTGTGGAGCGGCAGGCGGAGTCCTCGGTCGCCGACGTGTATGCCAGGGTCTATGAGGCGGCGCGGCCGGAAATCTTTTTCAAGACGCTTGGTCGGCGAGTCGTCGGTCCGGGAGGAAAGATCAGGATTCGCCGCGACAGCGACTGGAACGTGCCCGAGCCCGAGCTCGTGCTCGTCATCAATCGGTCTGGCGAGATCGTCGGCTACACGGCGGGCGACGATGTGTCGAGCCGAAGCATCGAAGGGGAGAACCCGCTCTACCTACCCCAAGCGAAGACCTATGACGGCTCTTGCGCGATGGGACCCGGCATCGTTCTTGCTGCGGACGATGAGCTTGGCGACGTGCCGATCCACTTGTCGGTCGAGCGGGCGGGATCGAAGATCTTTGCGGGCGACGCCCGCACTTCGCAAATGAAGCGCTCGTTCGCAGACCTAGTTTCATATCTTGTCCGAGAAACGACGTTCGACGACGGGGTCTTCCTCTTTACCGGTACCGGCATCGTCCCCTCGCAGGATTTCACGTTGCTGCCCGGCGATGACGTGACGATCGCGGTAGGGGACGTCACCCTGCGGAACGCGGTCTCCTAGTGCTTGCAACCACGAACCAGCCTCGAGGGTAATCAGTCCTACTGGACTGACTACCCTTGGAGAGCAAATATGAAAGCACCTATCGCCCTTGCAGCAACCTTGGTCATCGGCACGTCTCTTGTTGCGGCCCCGTCGCCGGTTCAGGCGCAGACGACCGTTCGACATCACCATCATCATCATCGCCTGGCGACCATCGCCACTGGAGTCGGTGCGTATGCGCTGGCCAAGCACAGCCACCACGGTTTCTTCCACAAGCACCCGATTTTGACCGGCGCCGCCGCGGCTTGGGCGATGCATCACCACCTCAAGCACAAGCACCATTAAGCGTCGCGACGTAGCATCGGCCGGGAGCCGATGCTACGATAGACTCGTTGCCAAACCCTGACCTGTACGACGTCGCCACAACCTCTCCCGGTCCCCTGGGGGAACTGCCGCTGACGGCGGAGATGCTGCTGGATCGCCCTTCGGGCGATCTGTTCGGTCTCTCTCAAGACGCCGGAATGGGGTGGGATCCGGCGAAGCTGGGCGGGAACGAATTTCTGATCCTCTCCACTCTGGGCGGACTTCGGGATGTCGACGGGAAACCGATCGCCCTCGGCTACCACACCGGACACTGGGAAGTCGGGCTCTTGGTGCGCGAGTGCGCGGAGGAGTTGGCGCGGCAAGGGGCGATCCCGTTCGCGGGCTTCGTGTCCGATCCGTGCGACGGCCGGACCCAGGGGACGACCGGGATGTTCGACTCCCTCCCGTACCGAAACGACGCCGCGGTCGTTCTGCGGCGCTTGATTCGCTCGCTCCCCAATCGTCGCGGCGTGATCGGGGTAGCCACCTGCGACAAGGGGCTGCCCGCAATGATGATGGCCCTGGCGGCGATGCGCGATTTACCGTGCGCCATCGTGCCCGGAGGAGTCACACTACCTCCCGCCCATGGCGAGGACGCGGGCAAGATCCAGAGCATCGGGGCTCGATTCTCGCACGGGTTGATCACCTTGAAAGAAGCCGCCGAAGCAGGTTGCCGAGCGTGCGCGACTCCCGGCGGAGGGTGTCAATTCTTCGGGACCGCCGCGACCGCCCAAGCGGTAGCCGAGGCGCTGGGAATGACGGTGCCCCACGCGGCGCTGGCGCCGAGCGGGCAGCCGATCTGGCTGGAGATCGCCACGCGAACCGCCTTGGCGATGCTGGAGCTCGACCGAAACGGGATCGACGGCAAACGGATCCTCACCGATAAGGCGATCGAGAACGCGATGCTCGTCCATGCGGCGTGCGGTGGCTCGACTAACCTCCTCATCCACATCCCCGCCATCGCCCACGCAGCGGGGCTTCGCCGGCCGACGGTGGAAGACTGGAGCCGGGTGAACCGCATGGTTCCGCGCCTAGTGGACGTTCTGCCGAATGGTCCGGCCGACCACCCGACGGTGCGTCTGTATCTGGCCGGCGGTGTCCCCGAGGTGATGCTTCACCTGCGACGAATGGGCGTGCTAAACACCGACTGCCTTACCGTAAGCGGGAAAACGGTGGGCGAAAACCTGGACGAGTGGGAAGGCTCCGAGCGGCGGCAACGGGTTCGCCAAGTTCTCGTCGAAAAGGACGGGGTGGATCCGGACGACGTAATCTCCTCACCCGACCAGGCGGCCGCGAAGGGGCTCACGCGCACCCTTTGTTTTCCGGTGGGAAATCTTGCGCCGGAGGGGAGCGTCATCAAAGCGACCTCGATCGATCCGTCCGTGGTAGGGGACGACGGCGTGTATCGCAAGCGCGGGCCGGCGAAGGTTTTCACGAGCGAGCACGCGGCAATTGCCGCGATCAAATCGGGCGGAGTCAAAGCCGGTGACGTGATCGTGCTCACTTGTTGTGGCCCGCTCGGGACCGGGATGGAGGAGACGTATCAGCTTACGAGCGCGTTGAAATACCTTCCTTTTGGAAAGGAGGTCGCGTTGATCACGGATGCGCGATTCTCCGGCGTCAGCACGGGGGCATGCATCGGGCACGTCGGCCCCGAGGCGTTGGCGGGAGGGCCGATCGGGTGCGTTCGCGATGGCGATACGATCGAAATCATCGTCGATCGTATCCACATGACGGCGACGGTGAACGTCGTCGATCCGCCGGATTTTACGTCGCGCCCGTCGCGCGACGACCTGTCGTCGCACCCACTCCTGCCCGACGACACCCGCCTCTGGGCCGCCCTCATCACCGCCAGCGGCGGCCTCTGGGGCGGGTGCGTCTACGACGTTGAGGCGATTATCGGCAAGCTCAGTGGCACTGGCTTCTAGCCAGTGGATCCCAAGGGCATCCTGCCCTTGGCCTGTTCACACGACCGGTACGGTCGTAGGGTTCATCGGCTGGGAGCCGATGCTACGTTCACGACCAGGATGGTCGTGATACACACGGGCTGGAAGCGCCGTGCCACGTCTAGCCGTGGCCTCCGTGGGCGGAGACGATCATCGTTTCGAATCGCTTCCGCTGATCCGGGTCGAGATGGGCTTCGATCTGGGCGGAGGCGGATTTGAGAAGCTCGCTAGCCTTTTTCTGACGTTCCTTCGAAGTTAGTTTAGGATCGTTGAAGAGCGACGACATCTTCTCCTGCACATCGTCGACGACCTTCGACACCGCCGAGCGCTGGGCGGGGTTAAGGTTCAACCCGGCGGTGAGCTTGTCGGTCATTCCCCGCGACTGCGAAACTTTCGGTCGGTGCTCGCTCCCGTGCAAAGCGGTGTGACGCGGAGAGGCGAGATAGATGGCGCCGACGGAGCCGCAAATCGCCAATAGGGCGAGGAGAACGACGAGAGATTTCTTCCGGTGGTTGTTCATGCTATTTCTCGTTATCGAAAGTGGTGTTCGCCAAGAACCACGCCACGATTTGGGTGCAGTCCGACGACTCGGGCGCGCTGCAGTAGCTCGTTAGATCGGTGGGCGAAAGCGTGTCTCCCTCTCCGATTTCGTGAGTCCGCGCCTTATTGCCGACGACGTATTGATCGGGGCGGGTGACCCCGTGGCGCTGGGCAAGCGATTTGCAGTGGCCGTCCGCATAAACGTAGTTGAGCCGGCCCGAGTGGCGCGCCGACCCGGCGCCGTTCCACTGCTCGAAGACCGCCAAGCGATACTCCTCGGTCGACCAAGTATCGCCGTAGAGAAAGGTCGTGGAGGGGGCCGTTAGCTCCGAACCCGGCTTTCCGGGCAGGATGAAGTCGTGGATCCCGGGCGCCGGCATCACCGGCTTTAAGAGACCGATCCCGTCGTCCCAGGGGTTGTAGAAACCCCAGTTGTAGCCGTATCCATAGCAGCGGCCCTGCCCTCCGTCAAGGTTCATGCAACCGGCGTCGGCACGGCCGGGGCAGTAGAAGATTTCGTCGGATCCGGCGTACCGCTGAAGCTGATTCCGCACCGGACTGCCGTAGGTCCCTTCGCTCACGTAGGCGGGCTGGTAGGCATCGTCGTGGTCTGCCAGGTACAGCGCTTCCGCGTTGCCGAGCTGCCGCAGGTTCGACGCGCACGTCGTTTTCTTGGCGGCCTCCTTGGCCTGCGCGAAGACCGGAAACAGAATCGCGGCCAGGATGGCGATAATCGCAATCACCACCAGTAATTCGATAAGGGTAAACCCCCGTCTTGTCATCTTTAACTCACCTTGCCCTCCCGATTCGGGCGGCAAGGAAGATCATCCCGCTAAGAAATGAACGAAAAATGAACCGCGATAAAGTGGAAGTCGACGGGATGACTATTCTTCTGATCGAGGACGACTCCGCAATCGCCGATGTGATCGGCCGCGGTTTGAGCGCGGCGGGCTACCTGGTAAAGACCGCGGGTGACGGAGCCGCCGGCCTCGAACTGGCGCTCGGCGGCAGCTTTGGCGCGGTGGTACTGGACCTCATGCTTCCCAAGCTAAGTGGCTTTCAGGTCTGCGAGTCGCTTCGCGCAGCCGGGGTCTCCACTCCGGTTCTGATGCTCACAGCGAGGGATGCGGTGCGCGACCGGGTGCAGGGACTGAACACCGGTGCCGACGATTACCTAGTGAAGCCGTTCGACTTCGAAGAGCTGCTGGCGCGAGTGCGTGCCCTCTTGCGACGCGACAAGGTGAACCGGGGAAAAGTCGTCCGGATCGCGCATCTCACCCTCGATACCGACGCTCACGCGGTCTGGATCGACGGCCAGGAGGTCGACCTCAAACCGCGCGAGTACGCGCTACTGGAGGCACTGGCGCTGAACGAGGGACGCGTGCTCACGCGCGATTTGATCCAGGATCGGATTTGGGATAACGAGGAGAGCTTTTCGAACGTGGTCGACGTTCAGATCAAACGGCTTCGAGACAAGATCGAACGGCCGCACCTTCCCAGGCTTATTCAAACGGTCCACGGTCTCGGGTACTCGCTCCGACGGCCAGATTACGAGGCGCGATGATCATCCGTTCTTTGCGCCTCCGGCTGACCCTGTACAACGCCTCGGTCTTGGCCGGGGCGCTGGTCCTGAGCGGCTTGGTCCTTCACTACCTTGTAGCCGGCGACTTGATGCGTCAGGTCGATACCGAGCTTCTGGGAGAGGCGCGGGGGCACGAACAGCTTACAAACGCGCGAAATGGCGACCGGCTGACCGCAGCGATGAGTCAGCTTCGAAATGCGCTGGGAAACGGTGAAGAGCTTCGCGTGCCGATCCGCATCTTCGACATCCACGGGGTTCCGATTCCGGCCACGACGTTGTTGAATCCTCACCCGCCTGGACCCTATGAGTGGCATTCGTTTCGCGTCGCAAGCTCGGGTACGACGGACTACCGGCCCATTACTCTCGACGGGGAGGCCGCCCGGTTGATCTCCTATCCCGTGGTGTCGGGGGGACAGGTTCGGTTCGTCATCGAGACTGTGCGATCGGTGCGGGAGCAGGATCGGACGGTTAGACATCTCGATGGGGTTTTGATTCACCTCATCCCGTTCGCCCTGATCGTGGCGATCTTCGGCGGCGCGTTCTTGACCGGACGAGCGTTGAAGCCGATTCGGTGGATGGCGGAGGCCGCCGAGACGATCGACGGTGAGAACCTCGGACGCCGGTTGCCGGAGACCAGGCCGGACGAACTGGGGCGTCTGGCCGCGGTCTTCAACCGGATGTTAGGGCGGCTGGAGTCGTCGTTCGACTCCCAAAGCCGTTTCATCGCGGACGCCTCACACGAGCTACGCACGCCGCTGACCGCAATGAAGGCGAACACCAGTCTGGCACTGTCCGGACCGCCGTCGACCGAAGAGTATCGGGTCGCCCTGCAATGCGCCGACCGCGCGGCCGATCGTATGACGCGTCTGGTTAACGACCTTCTCTTTCTCTCCCGATCCGACGCCGGCCAGTTGGAGCCGGTACGCGAACCCGTGGTGGTCGCCGAAGTAGTCGATTCCGTGTTCGACATGTTTAGATCGCAAGCGACGGCCGGCGGCGTGAAGCTGGAAAGTGAAGTTGACCGCAGTCTGGTGATCGGGAGCGACGCCCGGTACCTCGAGCGTTTACTCTCGAACTTGGTTGCGAACGCCCTTCGGCACACGCCACCGGGCGGCAGAGTGACGATCAGCGCCACCCCGACCGAGATCCGGGTGCGCGATACCGGATGCGGCATCGCCCCCGAGCACCTCCCGCACCTTTTCGACCGTTTCTACCGAGTCGACCCCTCCCGTTCCCGCTCCGACGGCGGCACCGGCCTCGGGCTGCCGATATGCCAGGGAATCGCTCGGGCGCTGGGTGGGTCTATCTCACTGTCGAGCAAGCCGGGGGTGGGAACCGAGGTGACGTTCACTCTAACATCTAAGAGTACGAGTTGAGACCATTCCTTTCCTCACTACCGGAAACCGGAGGCGGCCTAGTGAAGATGAATGTCGTCGACGGAGCGCTCGATGAACGCCCAGAGATGATCTTCGATAGGTTCTGGCTCATCGTAATATAGGAAGTCGATCTCTGACAACCGCTCACACACCCCATCTCGGTCAACGGCCTGATCAAGTGCTTTAGGGTCGGTGAGATCCACGGGGCCTAGGACGGCAATTGCCTTTGCGACGATTGAGGCCGTTTTTGGGCAACCGATCGATTCAAGCGCCTCAACAATGATCGGCGTAGACCCTAAGTCATAGGCGAAGAATCCATAGAAGCCATCCGCCCCTACCTGGGTATCCAACCAATCTACCGCGACGATCATCCGCTCTGCCTTGGATAACTCGCTTTGTGGCTTTAACATCAAGTGACGGACAACGACGAAGAGCAGATCTGTCTTTGTATCAGGTCCGACGATAGGCAAGAGTTCTTGTAACGTCTTACTTCTATACTTTTCGAATATCTCTCGTGGATCCATATCCGTCTCGTGTGAATGTCGCTTCTGCGAATCTACCTAATACCGATCCGTTCGCCCTCATCCACTACTTTTACGATCTCCATGACAAGGTCTTGATGAGAATATTAGCGACTCGGAACCCTACGATGGCTCGAGTGAAAAGTTCAGGACAAGCGGACGGGGAAGGTTGCCGGCCGAATCGGGAAGCCGGAACTCGATGCCACCTTCGCTCTCCCAGAAGGAGACTGGATCGTCGGAGCCGAGCAACCGCAGTTCGGCGCCGGCCGAGGGCCGGAGCGCTTGAAGGCCGTGCACTGCCTCATCAAGCAGAAAGGCAAACACCCGGTTCCCTTGGCGCGTGAACCGGGTCTCCCCCTCCGAATAGGGGGCAATGGCTCGGGTGGCATAGATCGCCTCTCCGTTGACCGTCATCCAGTCGCCGATCTCGCGCAGGCGCTCCATGGCCGGCTTGGGGAATTCCCCTTCCGGGGTCGGTCCAACGCCCAGAAGGAAGTTTCCGCCTTTCGACACGATGTCGATGAGCATGCGCAATATCTCCGACGTGGAGCGGTAGACGTCGCGCGGATGGTATTTCCAGTTTTCGGCCATGCACAGGCACGACTCCCACGGCTCATCCAGCGGAGCGTCCGGAATCTGGTGCTCGGGGGTGATGAAGTCTTCGAATTCGTCTCCCACCGTCCGGTTGGCCACGATGAGTCCCGGCTGCAGTTCGCGCGCCATCGCGATCATCTTGGGCATGTCGAGGCTCTCGTTCCGCTCGTCCTTCACCCAGCCGGCATCCAGCCACAGGATGTCGATCTTTCCATAGTTCGTCATCAGTTCCCGGATCTGGCGGTGGGTGAAGTCGACGAACTTATCCCATTCCGGCGTGCCCTGAGTGTTCGCTTGGCGGGTCACGACCGGCTTATCGGGCGACCAGTAGTGCGGCGAGTGCCAATCCGCCTTGCTGAAGTAGCACGAGATCGCCATTCCGCGCGACTGAAACGCATCGCAAAGCCCCATATAGACGTCCGAGCGCGGGTCGGTGTGGAACGGACACTCGGGCCCGGTGATGCGGTACTCGGTCGTCGAGGTGTCCCACATGCAGAACCCGTCGTGGTGCTTCGTGGTCATCGCCACGTACCGGATGCCGGCGTGCTTG
Source organism: Fimbriimonas ginsengisoli Gsoil 348 (assembly GCF_000724625.1). Lineage (GTDB taxonomy): Bacteria > Armatimonadota > Fimbriimonadia > Fimbriimonadales > Fimbriimonadaceae > Fimbriimonas > Fimbriimonas ginsengisoli. Next base: position 864,435 of record NZ_CP007139.1, read on the forward strand.
GCCACCTCCGCCCACTTCTCCGCGTCGTACTTGATCGGATTGAAGCTGCGGTTCAGCGCCCAATAGTCGCGCTGAAAAAGCTCGAGGTCTTTCCCCCGGCTGGTCCAACACTCCATGCCGTCGTTGCGAGCCCATTCGTCCCCGGGCGAGAGCGGCCAAGACTCGCAGCAGTCCCACAGAGCGTACGGCCCCCAATGAAGGATCAGCCCAAACTTCTGATCCTGAAACCACTCCAGCCGCTCGCGCAGCCACTCAGGCTTCTCTTTAAGGGGCTGGTCTGTGTGGGCGATGACGTCTTGGCGGGTTTCCATTGCACTAGTTTCCTTTACTACCGCGCCGATACACTGGCCTCACACGAAGAGACAGGTTCTAACCCGATGCCTCACGAAATCCTCGCCGAAAAGTTTCGGGAATTTGCCCGATCGGAGGCGGCCCACTCGTCGCCGATCTACGCCGGTCTCGCTCTACGGGTCGCCGATTCTCCGGAGCTTCTGGAGTTGGTGGCGGAAGGACCGAGCAACCAACCGTTCGCGAACCTATTGTTCTCGTCGGTTCGTGTCGTGCTCGCCGAAGAAGGGAGGGACATCGATGCCGGCGACACGGCCGAAGTCGCCTTTGAGAAAGTTGTCGATATCGCCCGGCGTCGGCGTACCGAACTGCTGCACCTAATGAACACAAGGATTGTTCAGACCAACGAAGTGCGACGATCGATTTACTTGTACTGCGCCTTCTTACGCCTTTCGGAAGAAATTGGCCGGCGTCCGGTCGCCCTCATCGAGATTGGCGCGAGCGCAGGCTTGAATCTCGTGTTTGAACAGCACAGGTACCAGTTCGAAGGAAGGACCGAGTTCGGGAACGCCAAAGGCCGACTTTGTCTGACGTCGGTCTTAAGGGGCAGCATTAATCCGCCCGCTGGCAACTCCGGTTCTCCAATCTTCCGCCGATACGGGCTCGACCTGAATCCCCTCGACATGAACTCTGAGGCGGACGCCGCCTGGCTACGTGCCTTAATCTGGCCCGATCATACCGAGCGGATCACGTTGCTGACCGAGGCGATCCTGGTTCAGAGAGAGTTCGACATTGAGATGAGAAAAGGGGACGGGATCGAACTCCTTCCCAGTGTCATACAGGAAATTCCTTCCGACGTAGTCCCCTATGTTTTTCACACCCATGTGGCCAATCAATTATCCAGTGAGCAGAAAGGGAAGCTATTGGCGGCGATCGAGCGACTCGGCCGAGATCGCGACGTCATCCATGTTTTCAACAACATTCATCCGCACCTGCACGCCACCGTCGTTTCCGGCGGAAGGCAAAGAGAGATTCCCCTCGCCCGAACCGAGGGCCACGGCCGGTGGGTGGAATGGCTCGATCAGGGTGATCCCTGATCTATGCGGGTCACGAGGTTCTCGGTGCAACCTACGTACGTCTCTTCTGGGTAAGCAATGCTCCGAAGAAGATACACGTATCGCAATGTGCCTCCAAAATGCTTTGGAACCGTTCCGTTTGGTAAGTGCAAGTGGTACAGATTGAACCCTCCTTCGCTCTCGCGAGCTACGGCGGGCAGCCTTCGCCTTCTTGCGGCTTGCCAGCCGTAGCCGAAGGCGAAGGCTGGTGGAGATGATGGGATTCGAACCCACGACCTCTGCAGTGCGATTGCAGCGCTCTCCCAACTGAGCTACATCCCCGGACGGTTTGGAATTATACCTCTGCGCCTATTACGGGGATTTGAGGGTCTCGGTGAACTTCCTTCAGCCTTGCCTGGTCTTGGCGAGCGAGGAAGCAAGCCTGAGCGACCCCCAGGTGCGGAGCCTGCCGTCCTGGCAAAGGAAGGCCTTTCCCCCCAAGAGGACCATCGGAAACTTGCAGGTGAGCTTTTGTTCTGACCGAACGGCGAAGCTTCGGTCGGTTTTAGTTTTGAGGGATCACGCGAGGCGGATAGTCCCCTAGACCGTTTCGCTCTTCTTGACGATGTCCATCACGAGCGGAACGGTGCTGAGGAGTCCGATCAGGAAGAGCGTCCACCCCACCCGCTTACGGTTCTCCTTAGAAACTCGGTCCGCCAGCAGCAACGCCGCTCCAGCCCCACCCAGGCCGCGCGTCGCGGCAATGATTCCTACTTCCGGAATCGGTAAGGTCGCCTGTCTCATACCTTCTGGGACTCAACGTCCCTTTCGCAGGTTTCCCATAATGCATTCTCGCCGAGTCGGTTGGCGCTTGACGGTCGTAGAATGATGTGCGTGACCGTTCGGGACGCCATTCGAAAGATTGAACAGGACGGATGGAAGCAGGTTCGCCAAACGGGAAGCCACCGACATTACCGGCATCCAACCAAGCCAGGAACGGTGACCATACCCGGACACTTTTCTGACGACCTTCACCCTAAAACCGAGAACAGCATCCTAAAACAGGCAGGCCTACGATGAGTTCATTAGCTTATTCCGTCGTCTATGAGACCCAACCAGGTTCCAATTGGAGTGCTTACGTCCCCGACCTTCCCGGGTGCGTTTCAACCGGAAAAACACTTGACGAGATCCAACGAAATATCCGTGAAGCGGTCGAAGGGCACATTCAAGTGATGAGGGAATTCGGCGATGAAATCCCTCATCCATCCACGCTTGTTGGCGTTGTAGAGGTCGTCTGAGCCGGGCGTAGTAGGGCTGGGGCGCGAGCTACCCCGCCAGAATCCACGGTTACCGCTTTTGCCTTGGGTCCGCGAGGAGCTTCAGGCGCTGCTTGTACACTTTGCCATCGACCGTTAACGCGACCTCGTAGTCGCCCGGCGCCATTTGCTCACCGAAGTTCCAGACGAAGCGGTGGGCTCCCGGACCGGTCGATAGGGTCGATCCCGGACGAACCCAGTAAGGAGCGATGGTCAACCGGCTCGGATCTGGCGGCCGAGGTTTATCGCTGCTGGACGCTTTTCCGACTTCCTTTCCATGAGCGTCGGTCACTCTGACGGTCACCAGATGCGCGGGCTCGGCCAGAACATAGTCGATCATCGCCCCGTAGGGCGGATTCTCCCCCCGCGGCTCCTCGATCGGTAGAGGGGTGCCGTCGTCGAACCCCGGACCTCGTATAAACACGACGGCGGGCGAGGGGGCCAAGAGAGTGGTCGACCGCGTCGACGTGGAGATCTGCCTTAGAGGCGATAGATCGTCCAATATCCAGATTGCCCGTCCGTGAGTTCCCACCACGAGATCGTTACCGGCGATGACGAGGTCGCGCATGGAGGCATGAGGCAGGTTCAATTGAAGCGGCTGCCAATTGGCGCCGTCGTCGAAAGACACGAAAACGCCCCAGTCAGTGCCGGCGTAAAGCAGCCCCCGCCGAACCGGATCCTCCCGGACGACATTAACAAACTCGCCCGAGGGCAAGCCAGTGGTAATGAGGTCCCAATGTTTGCCTCCGTCGCGCGTTCGGTAGATGTACGGTTTGTTGTCGTCGAGGCGATGCCGGTCGATTGCGGCGTAGGCGGTGTCCGCATCGAAGTGCGAAGCATCGATAATGCCGACCGTGCTCCACGGAGTCAGCTGAGAGGGCGTCACATTCTCCCAGTGCTTGCCGTCGTCCCGGGTCAGCCAGATTAGTCCGTCGTCGGTGCCCGCCCAGAGCGTGCCCCTTTTTTTGGGAGAGGGCGCAAGCCAAAAGACGACGCCATGATGCGGAGCGGGGTCGATGTCGGCAGCCGTCGGGCCGTCCAGATTCGTTGGTGTCGTGTGGGTTTGCCTCGTTAGGTCGGGACTGATGATCTGCCAGCTATTACCGCTGTCGCCGCTTCGAAAGACGGACTGGCGACTCGTGTAAAAGACCTTGGGATCGACCGGCGAGGCGGCAATTGGGAGGGTCCACGCCTTGCGCCAGGGACCGCCCGGCTTACCCTTGGTAGGATCTACCGATTTATGCCAGCCGTCATCGAGCCGCTCGATCGTTCCGCCGTCGTCGAGAAGCGTCCCCGGGTGAAGCCGGTCGGCGGCGATGGTCCCGCTCTCCCCGCCTACCGACATGGGACGCCAGTCGCGCATGCTGATGTGGTCATGATTCGAACGGCTGGGGACCGCCATCGCCCCCGAATCCTGCTGGGCGCCCGCCACCCAATAGGGGAAACGATTGTCCGCGATGACGTGATAGAACTGGCCGGTCGGCTGGTTCCACCAAGAGCTCCAAGTTTTGCCGCCGTCGATGCTGACGATCGTCCCCTGATCGGTGGCGGAGATCATCCGTTTCGGGTCGGATGGGTTAATCCAGAGCGTGTGGTAGTCGTCGCCGCCCGGAGCTCCCTTGATCGGTAGAAACGTCTTGCCGCCGTCCGTGGATCGATACATACCGGTGTTCATCACGTAGACGGCGTCGGCGTCCTTTGGATCCGCGGTGATGCCGCCGAAGTACCAACCCCGTCCCCAGAGCCGCTCATCGGCCGTTGCCAACGTCCAGTTGGCGCCCTTGTCTTCGGAGACGAAGACGCCGCCTCCGGTCTTGCGGTTCGTGTCCACAACGGCGTAGACGCGATTCGGATTCGCATTGGAAATGGAAAGACCGACGTGTCCGAACGCGCCCGGTAGCCCGTGGCCCGTGATCTTCGACCAGGTCTTTCCGGCGTCGGTGGACTTGTAGAGACCGCTCCCCGGGCCGCTACTCGGAGGGTAGACCTCCCATGGCGGACGCCGGGTTTGCCACATCGAAGCGATGAGGGTGTTGTGGTCTGTGGGGTCCATCACCATGTCGATGGCGCCGGTGTCCGCGTTGAGGTACAGGGATTTGGTCCACGTCGCGCCGCCGTCTACCGACTTGAAGACGCCCCGCTCCTCGTTCGGCCCGAACTGGTGGCCGAGCGCGGCCACGTAAAGTACGTTCTCGTTCTGCGGATCGACGAGGATCTTGCCGATTTGGCGCGTGTCTTCCAGGCCGATGTGCGCCCATGTCGCGCCGCCGTCCGTCGACTTGTACATGCCGTCACCCTGCTGGATGTCCGACCGCATATCGGCCTCGCCCGAACCGACGTAGACGACCTCCGGCTTGCTTGGCGCCACCGCGATCGCTCCGATCGACGCCGCGTGCATCTGGTCGAAGATCGGCGTCCAAGTAAGCCCCGCGTTTTCGCTTACCCAAATCCCGCCGCCAACCGCCCCGAAGTAGAACTTGTCCGGATTCCCTGGCACGCCGGTGCACGCAAGGCACCGGCCGGCACGGAATGGGCCGACCAAGCGATAGCTCAGACCGCCAAGCAGCGACGGGTCGACGCTTTGTCCAAAAGAAGCGGCAGAGAGGAGGCTCGCGAGGCCAGCCACGACCACGCGCATACGTATCGCCGAGTGCATGACCGAATCATATCCCTTTGGTTAAACGCCGTAACCAAGGCGGCTTCTCATTAATCGGTACGAGAGGGGCGGAGCCAATCGGGGATCGACTCGCCGCGTGCGGCTATTTCGGCCCGCATCGCCTCGACTTGGGGGAAGTCCGCTCCGACGAGGGCGGGGAAATGGTTGGAATCGGTGAAGCCGTTCGACACCAGACGCCGCTGGAATTCGCGCAATCCCTCGTGCATGGCGTCGTTCATGTCGTACACCATCACGTTCAAGTAGTAGTCGAGAATCATGTCGGCCGTCCAGCCGGGGGCGTGCTTCAGCGCCCGTTCCACGAGCCTCTCGCGTACCAGCTCCACGTGCTCGTGAGAGCCTTCGTCGAGGAGGTGCCGACGATACACCAGCCGCATCAATCGGCTGATGCCGGCCTCGATTTCCAGTTTGCGACCGACACACCAGGTCTCCGCCCCCGCCATCAGCCAGCCGGCCAGTTCCGGCGTCAGCCCCTCGTTTCCGATCCACGCGGCCCACACAAACGGCTTGCCGGTGAGGCGCCGCCACTCTTCGCCGAGGTCGAGCACGTGCAGATCGGTTCCGTCGGATATCATCCCGATGTCGCCAATCAAAACGCAGGCGTCCGCCTCCTTCAGCATGTCGTGGAGGTTTGGGGCAAGCGTGACTACCTTCGGATCGGTGTCGTATCGTTCGGAAAGGATCACCCTGGCGAGGCGGTTGCTGGTCAGCGAACTGGAATCCAGCGCCAAGGACTGGATCTCTTTTGGCGGCACCTTGGAGAAGAGGCGGACGCTCTTGACCGGGCCATGGGAGCCGATGCAGACTTCGGCCGCCATACGGCGGCCGGGGATGCGCAAGGCGTCGAGGCTGGAGACCAGGATCGCTTGCGCCTCGCCGCTGTCGAGCAGAGCGGGCAGTCGGGACGGTACGTCGTAGATCACCCGAACCGGCGAGCTGTCACCCCAGTCTTCGAACCGCATCACCAGCGGGATTGCGTTTACATACGAAACGCACCCTACGGTATAGCTCACGGCTTCTTACCCACGGCGATGACGCTGCTCCCCCAGGGAAGATCGAAACGCTGGATCATAGATGCTTCTACGTCTTGAACTCCCGCAAGCAGTCGGTTGCCCCACCTGGGCACGTTCACCAGCGAAGCCTTGGCCGGTCCGCGTTTCCGCTTTTCGAATATGCGCCACACCACCACGACTGGGAAAAGGAAGAAGACGGAGTAACCGACCCGCTTCGCCTCGAACCCGGCCGCCCGTAGTTTCTTCCTCACTTCGGAGGCGCGGTACCGGCGGAAGTGGTGCAGCGCGACGTCGTGCGGCCCCCACAAGGATCGGAACGCGGGCACGCTCAGCACCACTACCCCGCCCGGGCGCAACACGCGAAACGCCTCCGCGAATGCCCCCGTGTCGTCTTCGATGTGTTCGAAGATATCGAGGCCGATGATCGCGTCGAACGAGCCATCTTTGAACGGGAGGTGCACGCCATCTCCTTTGACGAGCTGTTTCAGATCGCGCGTCTGGCAGTAGCCAAGCGCCTTCGGGCTCATATCGAGCCCCACCGGGTGGGCCCAGGTAGAGAGTTCGCGAAGGACGACACCGGTTCCGCATCCGAGGTCAAGCACGTCCGGTTTGTCGCGGGTTACGAACTTGCGCAGAAGGCGAAGCGCCAATCCGCGACGCCCGACGAACCACCAATAGTGGTCCTCGAGCTCGTACATCTTCGTGTACTCGTCCGGGTTCACTGCGCCGCCATCCCGCTCAGCATGGTATCTCCTCTCGGCGGTAACGGCTCACTATTGGATGATAAGGGCGGTAGAGCTAAGTTCAACGAGATTTCCGATGTTCAACCCCAAGGACGAGCCTCTTCACCTGACTCAATGGGCCGCCAAGACTCAATCTGTTGACGTCCGGAGGGTTCTGCGACCCGCTCCGGGGTCGGTTCAGACCGACCTCCGGACCCTGGGTAGGAAACCCGGGGCTAATTTCTGGCACCCTTCCAGGGTGGAATGCACGGAAGGGAGAATCTCGATGAGCCGCGTCGGACTACTCAAACGCGCCGCAATCGCAAAGACGGCTAGCGGATCTTCGCGCTCTAGGTCAGGATAATCTTCAAGAATTTCCTCGATGGACATTCCGGCGCCAAGAAGCTCGAGCAGCATTCCGTGGCGAATGGAAGGGTCCATCGTGATGCGGTCTAGAAGGTCAGCCACGTTTGTCGACTCCGATACTTGAGTTCATTATGCACCCCGACATTCCACTTCAAAGCGGCGAGATGGCCGACTACCCTCTTAGCGCCAGTCGCTTCCGTTTACCGGCGAGCCGGAGTTTGACGAGGTCAAGCAACATTCGCGGGCCGTCGCGCATGAGAACAACTTTCGAACCTTCCTGGTGTGACCATCGGATCGGGACTTCGTCGATTCGGAGTCCGAGGTCTCGCGCGATCATCAACGACTCAAAGTCGAAGCCGAAGCCGTCCAGTTTGCAGCGGCGGAAGATCTCTCGGGCGGCCTCGGGGGTGAACATTTTGAAGCCGCATTGGGTGTCTTCGATTCCTCTTATCGCGAGGAGTTGGACAAGCTTGTTAAACGATCGTCCGAGCATCTCGCGGTAGAAGGGCTGGTGAACCTCGAGAGTGCTTTCGCGCAACGGGCGGCTTCCGATCGCTACGTCGGCTCCTTTCGCCATATGCTCGAGCAGCTTTTCCGTCTCTTCTTGAGGGGTTGCCAGGTCAGCGTCGCAGAATAGGATCAACTCGCCCTTCGCCTGCTCGATCCCGGTTCGGACGGCGTACCCCTTCCCATGGTTCGGCTGGTACTCGATGACGCGAAATTCAGGGTGGCCTTTCGCAAAGTCCTCCACCAGCTCGCGAGTGCGGTCGGCACTGCCGTCGCTGACGACGATCACTTCATAGCGGTACCCCTGGCCGGAGTAGTACTCGTGGAGCCGTGCCAGGGTTCTGGGCAACCGCTCCTCTTCGTTATAAGCGGGCACCACCACGGAGAGTCTGGGCACGCTGAGCTGGGGCACGGACAAATCAACCGGGAGTCTACCGCGCGGGTTCCTTTTGACCCGAACGAACGAGGATGACCACGGCCGCCAGGATGAGCGTTCCTCCGGCGTACTGGCTCGTCCCTAACGCCTCGCCAAGGAAAATAGCGGCTAGCAGCGCGGTGACGATCGGTTCGAGCGCGGAAAGAACCGACGCCTCGACGGGGCTGATCTTGGCTAAGCCGGCAAGCAGCCCACCGATCGCCACGACTGAAGCGATCGAAAGCGCCGCGCCCCACCCGAATCCGGCTAACGTGATGGGGGCGGCTCCCTTGAGAAGAACGTAGGCGATATAGCTGAGGGCGGTCCCGCCGGTAACTACCGCCGTAGTGGCGAGGGGGCTAACGCCAGCCGCGGCGCGACTTCCCACGAGGATATAGGCGGAATAGAGGCCGGCGGAAACCAGGGCTAGGATCACTCCGAGGGCATCGCCATGCCCCACTCGGCCGATCGTCAGGGCGGTCCCCAGCAGCGCGAGGGCAAGCGCTCCAACCCGAACGACCGTCAGTTTTTCCTTAAAGAGGAGGATGGAGAATAGAGTGACGATGACCGGATAGAGGTACAGCAAGAGCGATACCATGGCGGCGGGAATGTGCTGGATCGCGGCGAAGTAGGTGTACGATTGGGCGAAGTAGATCGCCACGCCCATCAGGAGCAGCATTCCCAGCTTCTTGCCGCGAGGTAGCGGTTCGCGTTTTGTCAAAACCACTGCCCAAAGGGCGAGGCTCGCCAGCCCAAACCGGAGGAGCATCAGGGTCGGGACATCCAGCCCCGCCGCGTACCCGCGGTGCGCCAACACGGACATCGTGCCAAACGCCGCGGCCGAGATGAGGACCCAAATTCTGCCAACCTTCAACGTCAACCGCGGCTTCCCCTTCCATTATCCAGCACCGACACATCCGCCATGGGCGCCGACAGGACCGGGTCCTCCGGCATAGTGTAATGCGGTTTGTTCGGGTTGGGATCCGCCATTTCTGGGTTCGTCTTGGCCCGGTTCAGGTTCAAATCTGGGTTCGTTCCGTATTTTTTACTTTATTCGTCGGGGCATTTATGGTCTGGCCGCATGCTCGGGCATTGCCTCTATTGTAGCCCACATAAGTAGATTTTAGTCTACCAATGCGTAGCACTGAATTACAGCCAGTGGGTTCCAAGGGCATCCCTGCCCTTGGAACCCACTGGCACGACCGATACGGTCGTGGGGTTCATCGGCTGGGAGCGGATGCTACGTTTACACGACCAGGATGGTCGTGATACACACGGGCTGGAAGCCCGTGCCACGTTAGGTCCAGAACTGAAAAAGCCCCGCCGCTTCGTTGGTTAGAAGTTGCGGGGCTTATTCCTTCAAAGCCGCAGTCGAGAGATTTGTTGTTTAGATAAGTCGACCTAGAGATGTCTTCGCTCATATCGAGCAAAGAGTGCTTCTCTTTTAAGGAGGTGATCCACCCACACCTTCCGGTACGGGTACCTTGTTACGACTTAGTCCCTCTTACCCCCCTCACCTTCGGCCGCTCCTTCCCTTGCGGGTTAGGCCACGGACTTCGGGTGAAGACGATTCAAGTGACTTGACGGGCGGTGTGTACAAGACCCGGGAACGTATTCAACGCAGTATAGCTGACCTGCGTTTACTAGCGATTCCGCCTTCATGCAGTCGAGTTGCAGACTGCAATCTGAACTGGGGGCGTATTTTTGGGATTGGCTCCACCTCGCGGTATCGCGGCCCTCTGTTGCGCCCATTGTAGCATGTGTGAAGCCCCAGACGTAACTGCCATGCTGACTTGACGTCATCCACACCTTCCTCCGGCTTACACCGGCGGTCTCCTGTGAGTGCCCGACTTTCTCGCTGGTAACACAGGACGTGGGTTGCGCTCGTTGGCGGACTTAACCGTACACCTCACGGCACGAGCTGACGACAGCCATGCAACAAGTGTCTTCATGTCCCCTTGTGAGGGAGGAGCCCATTTCTGGACTTTTCAATCGATGTCAAGTCTGGGTAAGGTTCTTCGGTTAGTATCGAATTAATCCACATGCTCCACCGCTTGTGCGGGTCCCCGTCAATTCATTTGAGTTTCAACCTTGCGGCCGTACTCCCCAGGCGGGATACTTAGTGCGTTAGCTGCGGCACAAGGGGGGTCGATACCCCTTACGCCTAGTATCCATCGTTTAGGGCGTGGACTACCAGGGTATCTAATCCTGTTTGCTACCCACGCTTTCGCGCCTCAGCGTCAGTGGTCGGCCAGTATGCTGCCTTCGCCATGGGTGTTCCTCCTGATATCAACGCATTTCACCGCTACACCAGGAATTCCACATACCTCTCCGACACTCCAGCTCGCCAGTATGCACAGCGGTTTCTGGGGTGAGCCCAGAGATTTCACTCTACACTTAACGAGCCGCCTACGCGCTCTTTACGCCCAGTAAATCCGGACAACGCTTGGACCCTACGTCTTACCGCGGCTGCTGGCACGTAGTTAGCCGGTCCTTATTCACTCGGTACCGTCCTAAGTCTTTCCGAGTAAAAGGAGTTTACAGGCCTAGACCCTTCGTCCTCCACGCGGCGTCGCTGCATCAGGGTTTCCCCCATTGTGCAAGATTCCCAACTGCTGCCACCCGTAGGTGTGTGGGCCGTGTCTCAGTCCCACTCGAGCGGACCATCCTCTCAGACCCGCTACCCGTCGTCGGCTTGGTGAGCCGTTACCTCACCAACTACCTGATAGGCCATAAGCCGCTCCCGAAGCAAAAAACTGTTTAATGGAAAATCGATGCCGATCTTCCGTCACATCCGGTATTGCCCAGCCTTTCGGCTGTATATCCCAGTCTTCGGGGCACGTTGCTTATGTATTACTCCGCCGTTCGCCACTAAGGTATTACTACCCTCGTTCGACTTGCATGTTTTAGGCACGCCGCCAGCGTTCGTCCTGAGCCATGATCAAACTCTCCGAAGAAAGTGATCTACCTAAACGTCTCTTTCGAAACGCTATGGTTGACTGATTTTTTGTTTGCGTTCTCCATGGGTAGATTAACCCCCATGGTCTCCAGTCCCACCGCGTGTAACCGCGCAGGAACCAAAGCCGCCGATTGTCTTTTCAACGGGATTCAACATCTTTCGATGACAAACCTTTCCGTCAGAACTACTTATCTGAACGTCTCTCTATGCGGCTTTCAAGGTTCCAGGCCAACCGGACTTAACCGGCGACAAGGGATATTCTCCCTCAATTGAGTCTGCCCTGTCAACCCCTGGGTCAAAAATTCTCTCTGAATCTTGCTCCGCTTTAAGGGGCTGGGCCGTCTCTTCCTATTTGTACGCCCCAGAAAACCGAAGCGCTGCATCCGCGGACACCTCTTCAGTCAACTGAATCGGGCGCAGCCAGTGGATGGAATAGTGGGTGGCGGGACGCCTGCCCCATAAGGCGTGCTATCGTTAGCGGTCCGTGCGCATCCTGTACACCCTGACGATCTTCTTGAGCTCCGCTCTGCTGTTCTTGGTGCAGCCGATGGTGGCGCGGATCATCCTTCCTTCGTATGGCGGCACCGCCAGCGTGTGGACGACCTGCGAGCTCTTTTTCCAAGCCGTCCTCCTCCTGGGTTACGGTTACGCGCACCTCTCCACGCGTAAGTTAGGCGTCCGGCGTCAACCTTGGCTGCATCTGGCGATCATGGCGGCGGCGCTTCTCACCTTGCCGTTCGTCACGCGAGTTTCCGGAGGCGCAACCGGCGAAGGCGTGCCCACCCTCCGATTGCTGGCCCAGCTCCTCGTGTTGGTTGGGCTTTCGTTCTTCGCCGTATCGGCGGGAGCCCCCCTCATCCAACGTTGGTTCGCCGATACCCGCGACCCACATGCCAAGGACCCTTACTTCTTGTATAGCGCCAGCAACCTCGGCAGCATGGTGGCGCTCCTGGCATATCCCCTGCTCGTCGAGCCACGACTCCGGCTTCCTCAGCAAACCTGGCTCTGGGCGGGCGGATTTGGCCTGCTCGTGGCTCTCATGGCTACCTGCGCGGCGGCGATGGCCCGCTCTCCCCGACCCGAGGTCGTGGCATCGGAGCCCACTGACGAAGATGTTTTAGTGGACGCAGGGGCGATCACAAACCGGATGCGCCTAAAGTGGATCGCCCTTTCCGCCGTCCCCTCCAGCCTTCTTCTCGGTGCGACCGCATATATCTCCACCAACGTCGCCCCGATTCCGCTTCTCTGGGTCGTTCCGCTCGCCCTCTACCTCCTCACCTTCATCCTCGTTTTCAAGAAGCGCCCTTTTATCGGGTCGCGACCCCTGGGCCGGATCGCGGGAATGCTGATCCCGGCGATCATCGTGATGATCGTGATGGAGGCGTTCATGCCGGCCCTCGCTATCGTCCATCTGTCGGTGTTTTTTATCGTGGCTTGGGCCTGCCACGCTCGCCTCAGCGAATCGCGCCCCGCGGCGGCGCATCTGACGGAGTTCTACTTCTGGATGTCCGTGGGAGGAGTGCTTGGCGGCGCGTTCAACGCGATCGTCGCTCCGGTCATCTTCAACACCCTGTTCGAATACCCGCTGGCGCTGATCGCCGCCGCCCTGCTGCTTCCCGCCTATCGGCCGGGGACCAAGGCGAGCATTGCCGACGCTTACTATCCGATAAGCGTCGGCGTCCTCACGTTCGCGGTCGCAATGGGGATGCTTCGATACGAAGTTCCGCCGAGCCAGATGCGGACGTTCCTCGCCGTCGGCCTCCCCGCCGTTCTATGTTTCCTAGCCGTCGACCGGCCAGTACGGTTCGGATCGTCTCTCGCCGCGATGATCCTCGTGGCCAACGCCACCGGCATCGCCTCGGCGGCGAAGGTCATTTTGAGCGAACGAAGCTTCTTCGGTGTCCACCGAGTCCTAGTCTTCGGCGTCCACGACCGATTCCACCAGCTCCTGCACGGAAACACATTGCACGGACTGCAAAACATGGAGAGACAGAGCGAGCCACTGACCTACTACCACCGAACCGGTCCGATCGGAACCGTCTTCTCCGCGTTTTCCGGCCCGACCAAGAAAGAAAACGTCGCCCTTGTGGGCCTCGGCGTCGGCTCGATCGCCGCATATGGCGAGCCCGGGCAGCGGATGACGTTCTACGAAATCGACCCGACGGTGCGGAATTTGGCGACCAATCCCAAGCTCTTCACCTTCGTGCGGAATAGCAGAGCCAAGGTGGACATCGTCATCGGAGACGCCCGGCTGCAGCTTGCGAAAGCCCCCGACCACAGCTACGGATTGATCGTTCTCGACGCGTTCAGCTCGGACTCGATCCCCGTGCACCTGCTAACCCGCGAAGCGGGAGCAATGTACCTACGAAAGCTCGCTCCCGGCGGGATCTTGGCGTACCACATCAGCAACCGATATCTGGAGCTCAGCGGAGTCCTCACCGCAATGGCCCGCGACCTTGGCCTCGTCGCCTATCTCGACGAGGACGCCCCGAGCCGCGATGAAGCCGACGAAGGCAAAACTTCCTCGATCTGGATGATCCTCGCCCGAAAGAAGGAGGACCTTGGCCCTCTCCAAAAGAACTCCAATTGGAGCGTCCGCGACCTGGATCTCGGCGACAAGGCCTGGACCGACGACTATTCGAACGTCCTGAGCGTGTTGAAGCAGGAATAGATTCGGTAGCGGCTACGTTCCCGCTACAATGGTTCGGTGGAGAGGGCGAAGTTCCGCTGATGTGGATCATAAGCTTGCTGCTGGTGCTGGGCAGCGTGTTCTTCGTCGCGGCGGAATACTCGATTGTTAGCGCTCGCCGGAGCCGGGTGGATGCGCTGGCGAAGCGTGGAAACAAGCGAGCGAAGGACCTTGCGAAGGAGCTCGACAACGTCTCCAGCTATGTCGCGGGAAGCCAAATCGGCATCACGATGATCAGCATCGGCGTTGGTTCGATCACCGAGCCGTTCGTCACCGATCTCTTGACCGAAACCTTCGGCAAGCTCACCTTCTTGCGCGACGCCATCGGTCCGCAAGCCACGAAGACGCTGGGGTATGCGATCTCCTTCTTTCTGGTGTCGTTCGTCCTCGTGGTCGTGGGCGAGCTTTGCCCGAAGTATTACGCCCTTCGGCGAGCCGAGGAAGTGGCCCTAATTACGTTCCGGCCGCTCCGATTTTTGTCCATCCTTCTAAGGCCGATTATCTGGCTCGCCCAAAGCACGGCGGGGCTCATTCTTCGGCTGGCCAAGATCGATATCCATGCTCACGAGGATGAATCGATTCCGAAGGAAGAGCTCCTGATGCTGGTGCAGACCGGCGGGAATGCCGGGGTGCTCGACAAGACGCACGCCGATATGGTCACGCGGGCGTTGCGGCTCGACGTCTTGGACGCGCGCGACATCATGATCCACCGGCTCGATATCAAGTGGCTGGATGTGGACCTCAATAAGCAGGAGCTCTTCGCACGCCTGCGTCAGATACCGTTCACCCGGCTCCCGGTTTGCCGCGGGGACATCGACGATATGGTGGGCCTTGCCTATCTTCATGACATCGTGAAGTACATGGACGACCGCGACTTTTCGCTTGCCAAAGTCGTGCGTCCGATGGTCGCCATTCCCGAAAACCTCTCGATGGAGAAAATCGTGGAGACGATGCGTACCGAGAAGACGCAGATGCTCATCGTCATGGACGAATACGGCGGCACGAGCGGTCTCGTCACCTTGGAGGACGTGGTCGAAGAGGTTTTTGGCGAGCTCGAGGACCGTCTGGAGAGCGAGCGGCCTCCGATCGAGCAACTGCCCGGAAACCGAGTTTCGGCGCGGGCGGACATCCGGTTCGACGAGCTGGTGTCCCGTCTAAGTTTGCCGATCGACCCGGGGGAGAACACCGACACGCTCGCGACGATCATGATCGACGCTCTCGAACGCGTGCCGAGGCCGGGAGACAGCGTGAAGACCAATCTCGGCCTGATGCGGGTGGAGAACATGGCCAGGCGGCGGATCACCCGCGTCTCCATCCAGCTCGCCCCCGAGCTGATCCAGCCGGCCGAAGAAGAATAATCCCATGCCCTCCATCGCCGAGATCCGCTCCTGGTTTCCCACGCTGACCGACGACTTTGCGTTCTTGGAGAACGCGGGAGGTTCTCAGGTGCCGGCGGTGGTTGCGGACGGAGTCCGGGACTACATGCTCTCGAGCTACGTGCAGCTCGGCGCCGGGTACGAGCAGTCGAAGAGGGCGACCGCGGTCAATGAAGCCGCCCATGCATTCATCGAGACGTTCGTAAACGCGGAAGGGGTTGGCCGGGTCATTCTTGGACCCTCGACCACGGCTCTCACTACGATTCTCGCCGCTTCTTACGGGGAAACGCTGAGACCGGGCGACGAAATCGTCATCGCGGAGACGAACCATGAAGCGAATGCCGGACCCTGGGCGCGGTTGGAACGGTACGGCGCCAAAATTCGGATTTGGAAAGTCGACCCGACGACCTACGAGTGTCCCCTCTCGGCTCTGGAGGAGATGCTGAACGAGCGGACGCGGATCGTGGCGCTCCCCCACGTGTCAAACCTTCTGGGCCACGTGGTGGATGTCAAAGCAGTTACCGAGGCGGCCCACCGGGTGGGAGCGAGGGTCATCGCCGACGGAGTCGCTTACGCCCCTCACCGAGCGATCGACGTGGCGGAGTGGGGCGTCGATTGGTACGTGTACTCGACCTACAAGGTGTTCGGGCCGCATATGGCGGCGCTGTTCGGCCGCCACGACGCGCTCGCCGAGCTGACCGGTCCTAACCACTTTTTCATCCCGACCTCGTCGATCCCCTACACATTTGAGCTGGGAGGCGCGTCGCATGAGGGATGCGCCGGGCTCCTGGCGGTTCAACCCTTTCTCCGCTTCTTAGCGGGCCGGGAATCTGACGATCGCGAGACGGTGGTGAAGGCTTTCGATGAGATCGAGAGGTTGGAGCTGCCGCTGCAGTACCGAGTCATGAATTACTTGCGGGAAAAACCGGGGGTGACAATCGTCGGGCCCGGGAAACCGGACCGGTCTTGCGTCGGCACCATCAGCTTCGTGAGCGACCGGGTCGCGAGCGACGCGGTCTCGGCCCACACCGACTCGCGCGGCGTCGGCATTCGCCACGGGCACATGTACGCCTATCGGCTTTGCCAATCTTTGGGAATCCCTACCGATCCCGGCGTGGTCCGGATCAGTCTCCTTCACTACAACACCGACGCCGAGCTCGATCGGCTTTTCGCCGCCCTCGACGAAGTACTTTGACCAACACGGTGTGATACGATGACGGCCAGGATTTTCACTTGAGCGAAGTCACTCCACCGCCACCCATCGCCGTTCCGGAGCCGCCCCAATTCTATGAGGAGCCAACTCCGCTGGGGAAACTGCCGTTTCCTCCGTTCGTGAAAGTACTCGCGGCGGTTACCGCAATCGCTTTCGTGTTCGGCCTGGTTCGGGCGCCGGCCGCCATCGGAAGAGGAATCGCCTACGAACGGGTAGGGCGATTAGAGCAGGCCAAGCGTTTTGACGAAGCGGTGAAACAGCTCGAGCCGATTTTGGAGAAATATCCAACGGCGGAGGAGGTTCGGATCGACCTCATTCGAGATTACATCGGCGCGGATCGACTAGAGGACGCGGCTAAGACTCTCGATTGGTTCAGCGGCAGGCAGATCACCAACGAGCAGAAGGACACGCTCGACGGATTGGAAAAGGCGCTGATCGACAGAGCCAAGGCTGAAAACCCCGACGGATTCAGCGAGGCTGGGAAAGCATGATTCCGGGATTCATTATCACTTGGTTGACCTTCCCGGGAGTCATCGTCCACGAGCTGGCCCATGCCCTCTTCTGTCGACTCTTTGGATTGGATATCTATGCGGTCCAATATTTCCAGTTCAGCACGGGATTCGGGCAACCGGCGGGTTATGTCATCCATCGCCGGGCGAAACATGCGTGGCAGGACACCCTTGTCGGCATCGGGCCATTTTTCGTTAACACGATTTTGGGAGCGGTCATTGCGGCGCCCGCGGCAATCCCGGTTCTGAAGTTCCATGGTGGCGACGTCCTCGATTGGCTGCTCATGTGGCTGGGGGTTTCCATCGCTATGCACTCGTTTCCGAGCACCGGGGACGCCGCCTCGATATGGTCATCCGTCACCGACAAAGAGACGCCGATTTGGACGAAGGCGTTGGGAATTCCAATCGTCGGCGTTATCTACCTTGGCGCACTGGCCTCGATTTTCTGGCTCGACCTCCTCTACGGGGTCGCGGTTGCCGGCTTCCTTCCTGGGCTGCTCGTGAACCTGCTGGCTTAGCGCTGCAGGGTTCCATCGATTAGGCGCCAGATACCCCGCGGATTTCCGTCCTGAAGCTCCGCCGGCAAGAACCGGTTCGGCAGGTTCTGGAAAGCGACCGGGCGGACGAAGCGGAAAATCGCCGCGGTGCCTACGCTCGTCGATCGAGAATCGGTGGTGGCCGGATACGGTCCGCCATGCTGCATCGACGGGCATACCTCGACTCCGGTAGGGAATCCGTCGACCACGACCCGGCCCGCGATTCCGGCGAGAACCGGAAGGAGGGCGGCCAGCGATTCGTCGTCGGCGTCGGACCGGTGAACGGAGGCGGTCAATTGACCGTGAAGCGCTTGGGCAACCGCCACTAGCTCGTCGAAGTCTTGGCAGCGCACCGCAATCGCGCCGGGCCCGAATAACTCCTCCGCCAGCTCCGGACGCTGGAGAAAGTGCTCGGCGGAAGTGGAAAAAAGAGCGGGGGCGGCTCGATTCTCGTTGAAAAAGAGCGCGGTCAGCGAGGAGTGTTGCGACCAGGCGGCGACCCCTTGGTCGTACCGCTCGCAGATCGCATCGGTGAGCATTGTGCCGGGGGCAACTTCGCCGAGCTTGGCGGCCACGCTCCAAAGCATCGATTCGAATGCCTCTCCATCGATGCCGATCAAGATGCCGGGGTTGGTGCAGAACTGCCCGACCCCCATGACCAGCGAGTCCGCGTACCCTTTCGAGATCGCTTCGCCTCTCTCCGCAAGTGCGCCGGGGAGGACGAACAGAGGGTTGACGCTTCCCATCTCGGCAAAGACCGGAATCGGGCGGGGTCGAGCGGCGGCCAGGTTGTAAAGTGCCCGCCCGGCGGTGCGCGAACCGGTAAAAGCTACCGCTTCGATTTCGGGGCGCTCTACCAGCTCCCTCCCGACTTCCGCTCCGCCATGGACGAGGGAGAAGACGCCGTCCGGCATTCCGCTTGCCTCTGCGGCGGCGAGAATCGCCCGCGCCACCATCTCCGAGGTGCCGGGGTGAGCCGGGTGCCCCTTCACGATCACCGGGCATCCGGAGGCGAGCGCACTGGCGGTGTCTCCTCCCGCCACTGAGAAGGCGAGGGGAAAATTCGACGCTCCAAACACGGCCACCGGACCGATGGGCATGAGCATCCGGCGGATGTCGGGCTTGGGAACGGGGGCTCGATCTGGCTGCGCCAAGTCGATTCGCGCGTCGACCCAAGAGCCCTCGCGGATGAGCGCGGCGAACATTCGAAGCTGGCCGCAGGTCCGGCCGCGCTCACCGGTTAGCCGCGCGAGCGGCAATCCCGATTCGGCATGGGCTCGCTCGATCAGGGGATCTCCGAGCCGCTCGATCCCCGACGCGATCGCTTCCAAAAACGACGCTCTGGCCTCCGAAGTTAAGGAAGCGTAGACCGGAAACGCGGCGGCGGCTTTCCGCGCTGCTTCCGCGACTTCCTCCGGGGTGGCAAAGATGAACTCGGGCTCCAGCGGGCGGCCATCCTGGCGCGCGGACGCTCGGATTCGCTCCGCCCCATCCGCGGACGGCGAGGAGCCGATGAAGTTGCTACCGGAAAGTGAAACGTCAAGCATATCGATCGGGAGAAAGGAGGTTCAGGGCAATGGAAGGGGTGTCGTTCGCCGCGAGCTCGGCGACCAGTTTCCCACTGATGGGACCCAGACTCATCCCCATCATGGCGTGTCCCGTGGCCACGATGAGATTTCGGTATCTCTTCGGTCTTCCGATGTACGGCAGACCGTCCGGAGAACAGGGGCGCAGTCCGGTCCAAACCGGCGACTTTTCAAGGCTTCCGGGGGTGAAGTTTGGGTAGTAGCGGGGGATGCTACTTCGAATCCCCTCGACTCTCGCGGGATTCTGGCGAAGTCCGGGAGGACCAAGTTCCATAGTCCCGACGAAACGCACTCCGTCGGTCATCGGCGTCACCGCGATGCGGGCTTCGACGAGGATCGCAGGCAGCGACGGCGTTTCCGGAGGATTGGCGACGGTCAACCCGTACCCTTTACCGGCCAGCATCGGCAATCGCAATCCGAGCTTGCGGGCGACCTGGCCCGACCAAGCGCCGGTGGCAAGAACGAACTCGTCCGCCTCAACACCGCCGGCGGCTTGGATGTGGTTATCCGCAGTGCGAAAATCGTCTCCGGCGAGGCCGTCCCGGATTTCGCCGCCGGCCGCCAGGATGCGCCCGCGCATTTCCCGCATGAACGTGGCCGGAGTGAGGTGGGCGTCGTCCAAGAAATGGACGCCCCCGGCCACCTCCATCCATACATTTGGTTCGACCGCCGCTACTCCTTGTCCATCGAGCACCACTGCCTTCAACCCCAGTTTGTTTGCGTCCTCGGCCAAGCGGGCTTCCGCGTCAAGCGCTTTCGCGGTCTGGCAGAGCATTAGGAGTCCACGCTCTTCGTACCCAACTTCCGGGGCCATTCCCACGACCAGCTCTTCGTAAATGGCGCGGCTCGCCAGGTTGAGATCGCGCAAGAGCGGGGCGCTCCGGGCGACATGGGCCTGGTTGGAGGCGCGCATGAAGCGTACGGTCCAGTCGAGGGCTTCCAGATTCCATGGCCGGTCAAATCCAAACGGACTGCGGCGGTTGGCCATCATCTTGATCCCCATCGCCATCATCCCGGGGGCGGCGAGCGGGACAAAGTGACTTGGGACGACGATCCCGCCGTTGCCGTATGAGCAGCCGTTGCCGGGTTCGGCATCTCGCTCCAGGATCGTCACTCGAAACCCGCGTCGCAGCATGGCTTCGGCCGCGCATAGACCGATCACGCCCGCCCCGATGACTACGACGTGCTTGCCTGCCATCAGACGCCCATCCCCCAACGGAGGGGGTCTTGGTTGTCGAAATAAAGATCCGTTTGAGCGGTAATGAAGGCTCTGCCCACGACTGTCGGGATAACCCCGCCTTCAACCGCCTCGACCTTGCCCCTGAACACGGAGCCGGTGACGCTCTCCTGGGAGTACCACTCCCCTTCCTTCAATTTCCCAGCCGAGTAGAGACAAGCGAGCTTGGCGCTCGTGCCGGTACCGCAGGGTGACCGGTCATATGCGCCGCCGGGGCATAGAACAAAGTTTCTGGAATCCGAATTGGCCCCGGTCGGCTCGCCGAAGAGCTCGATGTGGTCGATCTCCGCCCCATCCGCTCCGGTGATCCCCTCGCGCTCCAGTGCGCGACGGATTCGCCAGCAGATGTCCGTCAACTCCGCCGACCGGTCCAGCTCGATTTCGAAATGAGGCTCGTGCACGATGTAGAACCAGTTCCCCCCGTAGCCTACGTCCCCCACGACCGAGCCGAGACCCGGGACGTCAATGCGGACGCCGGCCAGGTGACGGTAACTCACGACGTTCCGGATCGACACTTCCCCATTTTCGAGCAGCTCGGCAGACACCGTCCCCACCGGGGTATCGATCTTCACCTCACCAGGCTGGACGCGTTGCTGCAGTCGAAGCGTTTCGACTACCCCAATCGTACCGTGACCGCACATCCCTAGGTAGCCGACATTGTTGAAAAACACGACGCCCACCGTCGAGCCCTCGTTCACCGGTTTGGTCAGGATCGCTCCGACGAGCACATCGTTGCCTCGAGGCTCGTTCACGATCCCTGCCCGCAGGTGATCGAACCGGCGGGCAAAATCGTCCCGCCGATCGCCCATCGTCTCGCCAGCCAGCGGGATCCCGCCTTCGAGGACGACCCGCGTCGGTTCGCCGCCGGTGTGGGAATCGATGACGGCGATTCTCAACGTTTCCGCGTGGGGGAGGCTCATCGGCTGGAAGCCGATGCTACGGCAGTGGGAACCTTTGGTCGCTCGGCCAGTCCCTTTCGGATGATTCCGAGCACACGTTCCCGCGCCGCACCGGTGAGCGGAAGGCGTGGCGAACGCACGTGCTCCGCGCCGAGCCCGACCTCTTGGATCGCCAGTTTGATGTTCTGTACGAACTTCGTTCCGACATCGAGGTGGAGCAGCGGGGTGTACCAGCGGTAGATTTCGCGCGCTTTCTCCCACTCGCCGGCCATCATCAAGTCCCATAGATACTGGTTCTCGGCGGGGAACGCGAGGCCGATTCCCGCGATCCAGCCAGTCGCGCCGAGCATTGCGCACTCGAGAGCCAAATCGTCGACGCCCGCGAAGATTACGTAGCGGTCGCCCACCGCGTTGATGATATCGGTGATTCGGCGAACGTCGCCGGACGACTCTTTGATCGCCACCAGATTCCGCTCCTCGGCCAGCTCCGCGAACATCTCCGAATCGACGTCGGCATGGTAGCTGATCGGGTTGTTGTAGACGATCAGAGGGAGCGAGGTCCCGCGTGCGATCGTCCGATAGTGCGCGAGCGTTTCGTCGCGGTCCGGCCGGAACGCCATCGCCGGCATCACCATCGCCCCTTGGGCTCCCAGATCTTCCAACTCACGAACCCACGCGAGCCCGGCTGTGGTGCTCAGCTCGGCCACTCCGCTCAAGACCGGAACCCGGCCGGCCGACGCCGAAAGGGCGGTCCGAATGACCTCGCGCTTCTCTTCCAGCGTCAACGAAACGTTCTCGCCGAGCGACCCCAACATCACGAGGCCAGAGACGCCGGAGTCGATCAGCACCTCCAAGTGGCGGGCGGTCGCATCTAGGTCGAGGCTCAGGTCGCGGTGAAACTGAGTGGTCGCTGCGGGGAAGACCCCTTTCCAATTAACGTTCATGGTCGTAAGTCGTGGCATGGGCGAGTCGCCCGGAAGAACTAAACGGCTCGGCCGTCAGGGATGAGAATTCACCACCATTTTAAGCATAAATCGTTTAACATTCAAGTGTCTTTATGCAGAACCTTCTCCCGCGGCGTCTCACGCCGGTTTTTCTCGGTGTTCTCTCCCTATCCGTAGCCCTTGCCGGCAGCGGCAAACCACCGGCGTCGGAGATTCGCGAATCGTACAGGCGAGCGAACGGCCTGCGTCAACTGTACAACTCGAACGCCTACAAGCTGAGTATCGACCCTCACTGGTACGCGGATGGAACCCGTTTCTGGTACCGGAACGACTTACGCGAGGGGAAAAAGGAATTCATCGGGGTTCTTGCGGAGTCCGGCCAGCGGGGGCCCGCTTTCGATCACGAACGCCTTGCCGCCGCCCTTGGCAAGACTCTCAATAAGCCGGTCGACCCCGCCAAGCTTCCATTTTCGGAAATCGCGTTCGAAGGGGATCTTCTCCGGTTCGATGCCGATGGGAAAGGGTGGAAATGCAAACTGAGCGACTACACCCTCGAAGAAACCACGCCCAAGCCTCGAGCGCGCCCGCCTCGCTCGGAGCCATGGAATCAGGACCTTCACCCCGCGTCGCTGAGAGAATATGAATCGAAGGACGGGAAATGGGTCGCTCAGATCGAGGGATTCAACGTCATGGTTTGGCCCAAGGGGGGCGCCAAGAGTCAGATTACGAAGAGCGGAGCGGCCGACGGCTACTTTGCGCGTCTCTGGTGGACCCCGGACGATAAGCGGATCGTCGCCGTTCGCGTCCATCCCGGTGATCGACGTCTCGTCGATCTGATCGAGTCGTCGCCGGCTCAAGGGGGACGTGCCGTCCATACCGCGCGGGTCTACGATTTGCCCGGAGACAAGGTCGACACCTTCGACATTTGGATCCTCGATCCCGAGAAGAACGAAGCGAAACAGATCTCGGCCGACCCAGTGGATTACGGCGACCTTCCCAGTCCGGATTGGGAGCGAGATGGCCGGCACTTTACTTATGAAAAGATGGACCGAGGATATGGCCGCTGGCGGCTGATCGAGGTCGACTCGGTCACCGGCGAGTCCAAGGCGCTGCTCGACGACCATCCCAGCACGTTTGTGGATTCGACCAGCCAGTTCATCTGGTACGCCAAGAAGTCCGACGAAATCGTGTGGCGATCCGAGCGTGACGGCTGGGGACATCTCTATTTGCTGGACGACAAGCGAGAGCTTCACCGGATCACAAGCGGTCCCTGGGTGGTGCGCACGGTCGAAAAGGTGGATGAGGTGGCCCGCACGATTCTCTTCACCGCCAGCGGTCGAGAAGCCGGCGAGGACCCGTATTTCATTCGCTGGTATCGAGTGAATTTCGACGGCACCGGCCTCGTCGACCTCACGCCGGAGCATGGAAACCACGTGGCGCGTCTCTCGCCGAAAGCGGATTACCTCATCGATTCAGTGTCAACCGTGGATTCCCCGCCCGTTCACGAGCTTCGCCGGACGTCGGACGGAAAGCTCCTGGCCACCCTCGAGCAAGGCGATATCAGAGATTTGAAGGCGAAGGGGTTCCGCGCGCCGGAGCCGTTCGTGGCGAAGGGACGGGATGGCAAAACCGACATCTATGGCATCGTCTACCGACCATCGAACTTCAATCCGCGCAAGCGATATCCGGTGATTGAGAACATCTACGCCGGGCCGCAAGATTCGTTCGTACCGAAGAGCTTCGCCTCGTGGCGCAGCATGGCTTCTCTCGCCGAGCTCGGATTCATCGTCGTTCAGATCGACGGCATGGGTACCCGCAATCGAGGGAAAGCATTCCACGACGTCTGCTACAAGAATCTCGCCGATGCCGGATTCCCGGACCGGATCCTCTGGATGACCGCCCTTGCCGCGAAATATCCGTCGGTCGACATCTCAAGGGTCGGCGTGTACGGAACGTCGGCAGGCGGGCAAAACTCCACCGGCGCGGTGCTGTTTCATCCGGAGTTCTACAAGGTCGCGGTCAGCTCCTGCGGCTGCCACGACAATCGGATGGACAAGATCTGGTGGAACGAACAGTGGATGGGGCTGATGGGACCGCACTACGCCGAGCAGTCGAACATCACCAACGCGGGCAAGCTCAAGGGCAAGCTCCTCCTGTTCGTAGGTGAGCAGGACCACAACGTGCCGCCCGAGTCGACCTATCGCCTCGTCGACGCTCTCATCAAGGCTAATAAGGATTTCGATTTCCTCGTCTTACCGGGCTCCGACCATACCGATGGCGGCGCCTACGGGGAGCGGAAACGGCGCGACTTCTTCGTTCGCAACCTGCTCGGACTAGAGCCGCCGAAGTGGAACGAAGAGGAGAAGCCGTGAGCTCCGACCCGGTTGCCGCGTACGTCAGGCTAGTCCGCACGGCGGAGGCGCTTCACGCCGAGGTGAGCCGGGGACTCGCCGACGAAGGGCTTACCGCCAGCCAATTCTCCACCCTCAAAGTGTTACGGCTGAACGGACCGCTCGCCCAGAAAGACATTGCCACGTACCTTCTGAAGACCGGCGGCAACGTGACGCTCGTGGTGGATAACCTAGAAAAGGCCGGTCTCGTGGGGCGCGAACGGGTCCAGGGGGACCGGCGGATCACGATGGTACGGATCACTCCCGCCGGAGAGGAATTGTTCGACCGGGTCTATCCGCCACATCTCCAGCGAATCGCCGTCGCAATGAGCGGATTGGGAAACGAGGATCTTTCTTCGTTGCTCGCGTTGCTTAACGAGTTGTACACGACGGTCGCGGATCCGATCTGCCTACCGGTTCGGGACGCCCAAGTCCGGAGGGCAGGATGATCGGCGTTGTCGCTCTCGTTGCGCTGTCGCAGACCGTCTCCGCTCCGCCTGCGGCGATGCACGCCGACCCGTTCTACGCAAAGTGCGTCTTCACCCGGGGGCTCCCGATCATGGCTTCCAAGAATGTATCGGACGCGGCATTGGTCCAGGCAGCAGGCCTTGCGGCACACATGTTGCAAGGGGTCCGAGCGGATGCGATCGTCGCGATGCACGAGAACCACATTCGCATCGCCATTATCGGTGCCCATGAGCAGACGACCGACATTCCCGAGTATCGCGACCTAAACACCCGTTTCCCCGGCACCGACTGGAACAAGCGGACACGCGGCGTCGGCGCAACCTCCGAGATCCCGGTGATCAGCGGCGCGGAGGAAAACCTGCTCGCTCTGCCCGGCGACCGATACAAGGGCGAGTGCATTTTCATCCACGAATTCGGCCACACCATCGCCGACATGGGAGTCGCCTCCGTCGATAAGAGTTTCTTGCCTTCTTTGCGAAAGGCCTATCGTCAAGCGGTGGCCGAGGGGCTTTGGAAGAAAACGTACGCCTCAAGCAACGAGAGCGAATATTGGGCGGAAGGGGTGCAGGACTACTTCGACTGCAACGCCCACGTGACTCCGCCTAACGGAATCCACAACGAGATCTGGACGCGGCGGCAGCTCGCGGCGTACGATCCGCGTCTGTACACGCTGCTTCGCCGAGTCTTCGGCGAATACCCCTGGCGCTGGTCGCCACCCACCTCGAGTTGACGGCGAACCCTCGTCGACGCGGGTCGATTTACTCGACGACATGCAGGTCGACCGGGTCGAGGTGGCGGGAGCGATTGCTCCCCGTTCCCTTCCGGTCTCGATGCAGCCAGACGTAGAAGGTCGGTACCAAGAACCAGGTCAGCGGACGGGAGAAGGCGATGCCGCCGATAACGACGGCGGCCAAGGGGCGCTCCACCGTTGCGCCGATGCCGGAGGTCATCAAGAAAGGAATCAAGGCGAGCACGCCGATGAGGGCGCTCAAGATTTCCGGACGCAATCTCTCCGTCGCCCCGAACGATGCCGATTCCGCGGCGGAGTATCCGGCCCGGCGCCAGCGATTGATCGATGAAACCATGATCGTGCTGTTTTGAACCTCGGTGCCGAAATTCGCGATGTATCCGATGATCGCCGGCACCGAGATCGGCAAGCCTAATGCGATCAGCAGAACGGTCCCGCCGATGATCGCCAGCGGAATCGCGGTCAACACCACCAACGAGTCGCGCATCGACCCAAAACAGGCGTAAACGAGGACGAAGATGAGGAGCAACGAGCCGGGCACCGCCCAGTACAGAGTCTCGAGCGCATGCTGCAACTCCTCGACCGCTCCGCCGAACTCGACGCTGTAACCGGGCGGCATGACGACGTTCTTCGCGATCAACGCCTTCGCATCGGCGACGATCGCGCCGACCGAACGCCCTTGCACGTCGGCCTTGACGGCGACGTGCCGCTTTGCATCCATGCGCCCGATCTCGGAGAGACCTTGGTGAACCTGAATCGTCGCCAACTCGCTTAGAGGAATTTTCAGCCCGGACGATGCGGGAACCAAGAGGTTGCCGATCGCTTGGGCGTTGTTCCGGTACTGAGGCATCATGCGCACCTGAATGTCGAAGTGCTTTTCGCCTTCGTAAAAGGTGCTCGCGGCCGTGCCCGCGACGGCGGATTGCACGACGTTCATCACATCCGCGACATTGATTCCATACCGGGCGATCGCGGCGCGATTCGGAACGATGTCCAGATCGTCGATGCCCGCCACGTCTTCGACCGCCACATCCGTCGCTCCATTCACCTTTCGGAGTTGGTTCGCGATTTCGTTCGCCTTGGCGAGCAAGACGTTCGTGTCGTCGCCCTTCACGAATATCGCAATCGGAGTGTTGAAGCCGGAAATGAGCTCGTCGTTGCGCATTTCCAGCTCTTGGGAGAATTCAAGCTGGACGCCGGCAAACTGATTGAGGGCAGACCGAAGCTGTTGCTCCAACTCGGATTTGCTGTGAGCGCCAACCCAGTCCGCCGGCGGCTTTAGCGGGATGGAGATCTCGCAGTTGCTAACTTGCTCGGGGTCCCCGCCCAGCGATGCACGGCCCACGTAGCAGATAGCGTGCTCGACGTTGGGATTCTTTAGGATGACGGCCTGCATTTTCCCGGCCAGCTTCGTCGCTTCATCCAAGGAAATGCTGGTCGGAAGGGTGGCGCGAACCCGAAAATTGTTTTCGTCGAGGCTGGGAAGGAATTCCGATCCGGTGATGGAAAAGAGAAAAACGCTGAAGACGGTTAAGAGCAGCCAGATGACCGTAATTCGGCGGGGCTTTCGGATCGACTTGTCTAACGAACGCTCGTAGTGCGACCGCATCCACTGCACGAGCTTGTTCGCCGGCTCGGGGTGGCCGCCCTTGAGCAGGACCAGGCAGAGTGCCGGCGTTACGACGAACGCCATGATCACGGAGCCGACCATCGAGAAAATGATCGACAAGGCAAGCGGGACGAACAGCCGTCCTTCGATCCCTCTGAGCGCGAGCAGCGGGATAAACGCAGCGATGACGATCAGGATTGCGAACAGGACCGGGCGGCCCGTCTGCACGACTCCTCGCAGTACGACCGAGTCGAGAGTTTCGCCCTCTTTCCAGGTCTCGCTGACGTTGCGATAGATATTTTCGGTGACGACGATGCTCGCGTCGATCATCATTCCGATGCTGATGGCGAGTCCGCCGAGCGAGAGCAGGTTCGCGGAAATCCCCGCCCGCCACATCAAGATGAATGCGGCCAACATGCAGATCGGCACCGCAAGCGCGGCGATCGTCGCCGCTCGCAGGTTGCTCAGCATAAGAAAGAGGATCAAGATCACGAGGATCTCTCCCGCGATCAAGGCGTCCCTTACCGTATCGATGCTGTGCTTGATCAGGATCGACTGGTCGTAGAGCGGCACCACGGTGACGTCGGCCGGCAGATCTTTCTTCAGGGAGGCCAGCCGTTCCTTCACGCGCTGGATGACGTCCGACGTATTCGAGCCGAGTCGCAGCACCACGATGCCGGACACCACTTCGCCCTTGGCATCTTCGCTGACCGATCCTTGCCGCTCTTCCGGTCCGATCTGGACCGTTCCAAGGTTCTTGACGAAAGTCGGAGTTCCATTTTTCGCGGCAACGACGATGTTGCCGATATCGTCCGCGGATTCCAGCATTCCGATGCCGCGAACGATGTACTGCTGGCCTCCGTGCTGAACGTAGTTGCCGCCGGTGTTCTGATTGTTCTTGCCGATCGCCCCGATAACGTCGTCGAGACTCAGGCCATGCGCTTTGAGCCGGTCCGGGTCGACCATCACCTGGTACTGCTTGACCTCACCGCCGAAGGAAAGACAATCCGCGACGCCGGGGACCGCTTTCAGCGCGGGCGTGACGGTCCAGTCTTGAAGCGTTCGAAGCTCCATGTTCGAACGGCTCGGGCTTTTGACCGCATAGATGTAGATCTGGCCCGTTCCCGTATCGTTCGGACCCATCGACGGGGTGATGCCGGCCGGCATACTGACATCGCCGAGCGATTGGAAAACCTGGTCGCGCGCCCAATAGATATCCGCGTCGTCCTCGAAGTAGACGGTCACCACCGAGACGCCGAACTTGGACTCCGACTTGATCTTGGTAGCCTTCGGTATCCCCTGGAGGCCGACCTCGAGTGGATGGGTGACGAGCTTTTCGACTTCTTCGCTGGCAAGCCCGGGCGCGCTGGTGTCGACCTCGACGCGAACCGGCGTGATGTCGGGAAACGCGTCGATGTTCAGACTCCGCATCGCCAAGATGCCGACGACCACCAGAAGCACCCCGCACGCCAGCGACAAGAACCGCTGCTTGACGACCCCCTCGAGGAAGCGCTCGATCATTAGGCGCCGCTCTTCCCGCTTTCGAGTTGCTCTTGAGCCTTCAATAGAAGAACGTTGCCGCCGACCACCACCTGGTCACCGGGCGAGAGCCCGCTCACGATCGGCGTCTTTCCTCCCACCGGCGCCCCTACCCGAACCGTGCGCTTCATAAACTCGCCGGTTGCCACGCGGAGGTAGACGACTTGTTTGTCTCCATCCTGCATCACCGCGTCGGAAGGGACCGACAGAGAACGGATTTGGTGGCTGCTCCCGATCGATACCGTCGCAAACATGCCCGGGCGGAGAAGCCAGCCCGGATTGTTTAGGATGGTCCGGACCAAAATCGTACGGGTATCCGGACTCACCTCGTGGGCCACGAACTGCACCCTTCCGGTGAACGACCTCATCGGGTAGGCCGGAACGTGGATCTTCACCGAATCGCCGATGGCGACTCCCTGGATGTCGCTTTCGTACACTTGGGCGTCGATGTATATCCGGTCAAGGTTCACGAGCCGGGCAAGCACCGTGGTTGAGTCCACGTTCTGACCCACCACCATGCTCCGCGCCGCCACGAATCCGTCGATGGGCGAGACGATTGGAATCACCATGCGCCCACCGGCAGAGGATCCCCCGGGCCGCACGCCGTATAGCTTGAGCGTGTTCGCCGCTCCTTGAACCGCGATCCGCGCCTCGTCGAAAGTGTCTTGCGCCGCTTGCAGCGCTTGCGAAATGGGTATTCCCGACTTACGAACGGTCAGCGCCCGCCGGTACTGGGTATGGGCGAGCTGCTGAGCGACGAGGTCGTTCTGGTAGGTGTGCTCGTCTTGCTGAACCTTGCTTTGCGCCGCCTGTAAGGAGGAGGCCCCGTTTAAGTTCTTGTTGAAAATCGACTCTTGGCGGGTCAATTCCTCGCGGGCTAGCCGCTCCGCGGTTTTGGCTTGCGTGTCGCCCGCGCGCGCCGAGTTATAGGCGGTCTCCGCGTCTTCCAGTTGTTGCCGGGAGTAGACCCCTCCGTTGTACAGGGTCACCGCGCGGTCGTAATTCGACTTGGTGGAGTGCAGGGTGGTGTCCGCCTGACTTGCCGCGGATTGTGCCTGGGAGTAGGCGTTTTGGGCGTCTTCTAACGGTTTCCGAGTGATCTCGCCCATTGCCACGAGCTGCTTGGTGCTGGTGAGAGCGAGCTTGTCAACTTTGATCTGGGCTTCGTCGCTGGCGACCGCGGCATCGGCGGCCACGGAAGCTTTCCGGGCGTCTTCCACAGGCTGTTCGCTGATCGAGCCATAGCCGGCGAGCTTCTTCTGTTGAGCAAGCTGGTTGCGCGCCAGGTTAGCGTGAGAGACCGCCGTTTGATACGCCGCCTCCGCGGTTGCCAGATCGACGCTGTCGACGTGCGCGATAACTTCCCCTTTGTGGACGCGATCTCCGACTCCGATCGTGGCGTCCGTGATCTTTCCCGGAAGTCTGGAGGTGATCTGAACGGCGCCGGTATCGGTAGCGGCGACTTCGCCCGTGGGCTGCATCGACCCGCTAAGCGCGTCGGTGGAAGCGGTCACCACGGTGATGCCGGCAAGCTGAACGGATTGCGGATCCAGGGAAACCGCCGTCCGGTCGCCCAACTTCACAAGCTTGGGCGCCGGAGACTCCTCCTTCTTCTCTGCCGGCAGCTCTCGCGAGCCGCATCCGCCGAGGGCCGAAGCAAATGCGCAGGCGACGAGGCCCTTTAGAAATGGTTTTGTTTGTTTCGACTGCATTGGCGGCACGCCTTACTTGTTTGCGGTTTTTGGAAGCTCGCCGGTGGCGGCCAGGATCTCGTCCTGAGCTTTGAAAACCGCGAGCAAACTGTTGATGTAGCCCACCCGGGCATTTCGAATCGTGGACTCGGCGTCGATCACCGGCAGAATGCCGGTCGCGCCCTGTTTGTATCCGAGCTGCGCCATTTCCAGCAGCGTCAGGGAAGGTTCGAGAATCTCCTTCCGGTACTCCGCGGCTGCCTGAACGGCGATGTCGAGGTCGGAGTACGCCTGCGCCACCTGCTGCTGTATTTGCTGGCGCGTCTGTTGTTGAAGCGCTTCGTTTTGTTTCCGCGTTTCCTTCGCGGCCCGGATGGAATGGCGAATACTTCCGAAGTCGAAGAGCGGCAAGCTCGCGCCGAAGATGAGGGTGTCGAACGACTCCCTCGTGGAGCGTTGATAGTCGATCGTGAGGTCGGGGAAGCGGGCTCTTTCGGCTTGCCGAACGGCGTAATCGGATGCCCGAGTCTGCTCGGCCGCCGATTTCAACAGTGGTCGGTTGGCCAGAGCCTGAGCTTGAAGTTCCTCTAGAGGAGGGACCGGCGAAGGCGGTACGGCCGCAAAGTCTCCGAGATCCACGCTCAGCACCTCGGGGGTGGAGGGGTCCCGGGCAAGTAAGGTGTTCAGAGCGATGAGCGCCGTTTTTTCCGCGCCCCGAGCGGTAAAGACGGCCTGTTTGGCATTGGCGACGTCGATCGAGGAGCGCACGACGTCGCCCCGAGGCGACGAACCGGCTTTTTCTTGGGTCACCGTTAGCTCGTGTACGCGTTGAGCTTCCGCCAGGCCCACGTCGGCGATTCGGGTTTGCGCCTGCGCCGCGGCCAGAGACCAATACGCGTCCCGGATTTGCTGCTCCAACGTCAGCAGCGTTTCTTGAAACGTGTATCGGGTCGCTCGGAACTGCGCATTGGCGCCGGCCGCCTGGTAACGCTTTTGACCGCTCAGATCGAAGGTGTCTCCGATATCGATGAACGTGTCGTTGTTGGTTCCGTTGAGGGTGGGGGCCGTGCTCGTGCCTTGAACGTGGGAGCCGCTCAAGGTTATCGGCGACATCGCGCCGATAGATCGGTAGTTCGCATAGGCCGACGCTACGCCCGCTTTCCCGGCGGCGACCTGCGGATTCTGAGCCAGCCCGATCTTGACCGCTTCCTCCGGGCTTAGGGGAGGGTCGGCAGCAAAGGCATGTGCGCTGAGCGCAATCGTCGTCAGTATCGCCGGCAAAATCGATGCCGGACGTCTCATGTCGAAAGAGGTCGACGCTAGTGCCATTTCGCGGAACCTGTAGCCGCGGAAACTATACCCCCCCATGGTTATTTAAAATCAATTCTCGATCTGAATTCCGTCAAGCTTTCGGGGCGAGGCTATAGTAAGTTCCTGAAAACGCCTGAGGTCAATAGACCTAGGTCTGCGAAATCCCCACCGGAGATCGCGTCGTATAGGGACCCTCCTGAATGGAAGAGCGACCAGAGAGCTTGGAGAGGAAACGCGCGCGCGACTGGGCCGTACCCTACGTGGTCTTCGGCTTGGGCTTACTCGTCACGCTCCTCATTTGGCAGGGGGCCCACAACGTCGCCGAGGCTAGCGACAAGCTGCGGTTTCAAAATTCCGTTCAGCGGGCTCGGAATTCCATACGGAATCAGATCGAACATGAGGTCGCCTTTCTACGAACGACGGCGGCGATGTTCAGCACCCAGGGGAATATCGACCGGAAACGTTTTCACGACTATTACCAGACGATCGGCGAAGAAGGGCTCTTACAGGGAATCCCCGCTTTAGGCTTCAGCTATCGCATACCGGCCGGAGAGCGAGACCGGGTGATCGCCCGTATGCGCGCAGAGGGGCAAGCCGGCTTTAAGATCTTTCCCCCCGGCGGTGAAGAGCACGCGATCCTCTACCTGGAACCGGAGGACGAGCGAAATCGGCGGGCGATCGGCATGAATATGCACCAGTATTCGGCCGAGCGGCGCGAGGCGATGGATAAAGCCAGGGACACCGGCAAAGAAGCCATGACCAGCGTGGTTCGCCTGATCCAGGACACCGGCCTAGCCCCTCAACCGGGATTCAACGTCTATTTCCCGGTTTACCGTCATGGGAATCCGAACACCGTAGAACTCCGCCGCCAGCAGTTGAGCGGTTTTATCTACAGCCCGTTTCGAGCCAAGGATCTCTTCGATTCCGTTCACAAAGCGGAGGAAGATCTCGATATCGGTTTCGCTATTTACGACGATGCGAAGGAGACCCCCGACCATCTCCTTTACTCAGACTTACTATCCAGGGCGACGACGCCGACGCAGTTCGATACCCAAGAGATGGCTGGACACCAGTGGGGCATCCGCTACGCGGCGCTTCCGGCATTCCAGGAAGGTTCCAATCAAGGGATCGTCAACTGGATTCCCATTGTTGGGTTATGCATCTCGTCCCTGCTGGCGACCCTCTCAATGGCCCAGGCCCGCACGAATCGGGAAATGGCGAAAGCGGCGGAAACGATCCACCGGAGGGAGTTCCAGCAGCGTCTGCTCGCCCATGCGGGGGCGTTGCTGACGGAGTCGCTCGACGTCGATCGCACGCTCGCTGGGGTGGCCAACCTCGCCGTTCCTTCCTTCGCCGACTGGTGCTCGGTCGATATGCTAGAGCCCGATGGAAGCATACGGCGGGTCGCGGTTGCCCACACCGACCCGGCAAAGCTGCAATGGGCGGCCGAGCTCCAAAAGAAATATCCACCCGACCCAAACGGGCTCACCGGTGTGCCGAACGTCTTGCGAACCGGGAAGGCTGAGCTCTACTCGCACGTCCCCGCCGCAATGCTGGAAAATGCGATGCGCGACGAGGAGACCCGGGAGATCGTCCGGCGGCTCCAACTATCTTCCTTTATTGTCGTCCCGATGAAGGCACGCGACCGGACGCTTGGCGCCATCTCCTTCGTCTGGGCGGAATCGGGGAATCACTACGATCGGGACGACCTCATGCTCGCCGAAGAGATCGGCGTTCGCGCCGGCCTCGCGGTCGACAACGCCCAGCTCTTCGAAAACCTCGAGGAGCTCGTCCGCGAGCGGACGACCGAGTTGGAGGCTTCGAACAAGGAGCTTGAGGCGTTCTGCTATTCCGTCTCACACGACCTCCGCGCTCCTCTGCGAAGCGTCGATGGCTTCAGCAAAGCGGTCATCGACGACTACGGCCATAACTTAGACCGAGAGGCGATTGGATATCTGGAGCGGGTTCGCGCCGCCGCTCGCCGCATGGACGAGCTAATCACCGCCCTCCTGAACCTCTCGCGTCTCACGCGGGCCGAGATCCACCGGCAGGTGGTCGACGCATCCGAAATCGCCGCAAGCGCCGCGGCGGACGTCTTGGGCCAAGACCCCGGCAAGTTCCAAGTCAGAATTCAGCCCGGCATAGAGCTCAACGGCGATCCGCGCATGGTGCATATCATCTTCGACAACCTCATCGCGAATGCGATGAAGTTCAGCTCCCGCGCCGAGCACCCACTAATCGAGATCGGAATGAAAGATGGGGCGGTATTCGTCCGCGATAACGGAGTCGGCTTCAACCCGGAATACGGCAACAAACTCTTCAGCCCGTTCGAGCGCCTCCACTCCCCCACCGAATTCCCCGGCTCCGGCATCGGCCTCGCCACCGTCCAGAGAATCGTCGCCCGCCACGGCGGCAAAGTCTGGGCCGAGGGAGAGGAAGGAAAAGGGGCGACGTTCTGGTTTACGTTGGGGGGATAGGCGTTGGGCGTTTGGCGCTAGGGATGTGGACTGTGGCGTGTGGCTTGTGGACTGAGGGGGAAGATTGTCTTGGGCGCTAGGCGTGAAGCGCAGAGCGTGAAGGAAAGGGTAATGCATCAAGCTCTCAACGCCTCAACGCCTCAACGCCTCAACGCCTCAACGCCTCAACGCCTCAACGCCTCAACGCCTCAACGCCTCAACGCCTCAACGCCTCAACGCCTCAACGCCTAGCTCCCAAGGTATCCTCTTTCTGTAAATCGGCAGGAAAGCTGGATGCAAGAACAAGGCGAGTCTCCCGTCCAACCTCACTCTGGACCCGCGGCGGTTGCCGCGCCTATCGAGACCCTTATCCAGCAGATCTCGAGTATTCCTGCACCCGAGGAGAAAGAACAGCAAATGGCAGATGGCAACTTCGACGCGGACCTAGTAGTGATCGGCGCGGGCCCTGGCGGCTATGTCGCCGCGATTCGGGCGGCTCAGCTCGGCGCTAAGGTCGTCGTCGTAGAGAAGGAGTTCCTGGGCGGCACGTGCCTCAATTGGGGTTGCATCCCCAGCAAGGCGTTGATCGGCTCCGCCGAGCGGCTGAACCACGCCAAGCACGCCAAGGCGCTCGGCGTTAACGTCGCCGGCGACGTCAGCCTCGATTTCGACGCGACCATGAAGCGGAAGGACAAGATCGTCCTCGCTCAACGGGGCGGCGTCGGGATGCTCTTCAAGAAGAACGGCATCCGCCACGTAGAGGGATTCGCATCGTTCGTCGACGCCCACACGCTGGAAGTCGAGAAAGATGGAAAGAAGGAGAAGCTTACGGCCAAGAATTTCATTCTGGCGATGGGTTCCTCCGTCATCCACCTT
This sequence comes from Fimbriimonas ginsengisoli Gsoil 348, assembly GCF_000724625.1. GTDB lineage: Bacteria > Armatimonadota > Fimbriimonadia > Fimbriimonadales > Fimbriimonadaceae > Fimbriimonas > Fimbriimonas ginsengisoli. The sequence continues at coordinate 899,827 of NZ_CP007139.1, forward strand.
CCGATTCCCGGACTGGAGGGAGGGCGGGACCAGAACGTCTGGACCTCCGACGACGCGGTCACGATGCCGTTCGTTCCGAAGCGGGTGGCGATCCTCGGCGGAGGCGCCGTCGGATGCGAGTTTAGCTACGTCCTCAACGCCTTCGGCAGCGAGGTTCATCTCGTCGAGATGATGCCAAGCCTGATCCCGATGATGGACAGCGACCTCGGCGCGGAGCTCGGCAAGCTGATGAACCGCCAAGGGGTTAAAGTCAAGACGGGGGCGACCATCGACAAGTGCGAGCGATCCGGCGAGGGCTGGAAGGTGCATATTAAGAAAGGGACCGAAGCCGAAGTCGTCGAGGTGGACGTGGTCCTTCTCGGAGTCGGGCGAAAGGCGAACACCGAGGGAATGAACCTCGAGAAGATCGGAGTCCAGCTTCATCGGCGAGGGGTTCAGGTCGTGGACGACACCCTCCGAACCCACGTACCGAACATCTGGGCCATCGGCGACGTTACCGGACGCATCCAGCTCGCCCACGTGGCCTCCCACGAGGGAATCGTCGCCGTCACCAACGCGGTTACAGGCAGCAACAAGGCGGTCGACTACAAGGTCGTCCCGAACTGCGTCTACACGATCCCGGAAGTCTCCAGCGTCGGCCTTACCGAGGGAGAGGCGAAAGAGAAGGGTTACGACGTCGTGATCGGCAAGGCGAACTTCCGGATCTTCGGCAAGGCGATGGCGATCGGCGAGCAGGACGGCTTCGTCAAGGTCGTCGCCGAGCGAAAGTATGGCGAGGTGCTTGGCGTCCACATGATCGGCCCGCACGTGACCGACATGATCCACGAAGCGGCGGTGGCGATCAAACTCGAGGCGACGATCGACTCGATAGCCGAAACGATCCACGCCCATCCGACCCTTGCGGAGGCGGTACTCGAAGCGTTTGAGGACGCTCAGGGGCACGCCATCCATAAGATGTAGGGATTTGGCGCAATAACAAGGGACGGAGGGAGCAGCGCTCCCTCCGTCCCTTTTTTGGCAAGTACGATGATTCAATGTTTGAGCGGCTTACTAGGCGCTCCTTGATTGCCGGTGGCCTTAGTGCGGCCGGAGCTGCCGCGATCGCCATCCCGGGGAAAGTCCACAGACCCCGGCGCTCTTTGCGCATCGTCCACCTCACGGATACCCATCTGCAGGTAAATGGGGATGCCTCGGCCCGTTTCGCCCAGTGTTTGGAGCGAATCAAATCGCGCGAGCAACCGGACGTCATTTTCCAGGGTGGGGATATCGTGATGGACGCGTTGAGCCTGGACGGGCAGGCCGTGGCGGCTCAATACGGGTTAGCGGCAAAGATGCTTCGCGACCACGTGGATGTGCCGATCTATCACTGCCTGGGTAACCACGACGTATGGGGATGGGATCGCTACGACCGCGCCGCCCTCGCCGAAAACCCTCGATTCGGTAAAGGCTGGTGGAAAGAGTGGACCGGATACGATTCCACCTACTACAGCTTTGACCGGGCAGGCTGGCACTTCATTTTTCTAGACAGCATCGGCCAAACGCCGTTCCGAGGGTACGAGGCTCGCCTCGATCTTCCGCAGTGGCACTGGCTGCAGGCAAACATCTCGCAAGTCCCCTCGACCACTCCGATTTGCCTGGTAACGCACATCCCGATCCTGAGCGCGGGCGCTCAATTCTTCGGCGCGTCCGAGATGAGCGGCAAGCACTGGCACATCCCCGGTACGTTGGCCCACATCGACGGCCGCCGCCTTAAGGACCTCATTGCCCGCCACCCAAACGTCAAGCTTTGCCTCAGCGGCCACATCCATATGAGCAGTCGCATCCACTACGCCGGCGTTACCCATGTCTGTAACGGCGCGGTCTGCGGCGCGTGGTGGAACGGCGACATGCAAGAAACCAAAGCCGGTTACGGCGTAGTCGACTTATTCTCGGACGGCAGACACTTCAGCCGATACGAATCGTATTAACTCATCGTCGGGAGCGTTGGGTGCCACGGGTGCAGGCGGATGCCCGTGCCGCCGTAACCCGTGCCAAGCCCCCCCTAGGGCGGCGGTCATGTAGGCCCTTTTTGTTCACGACCGCAAAGGTTGAAGCTGTACTTCAGCAGGTCGGCTTTAAGAGTTGAAATAAGAAGGGCTCACTACAGTACCAACCGCCTTCTGCCGATATACCACTTGGATGCGAGGAGTCTCTCCCCAAAGAATAGGCAACGACGCCTGGCTTTTTAATATGGGCAGGCTCGGCCGCGCCCAGAGGTGGAGACGTGACCGGTAGGCCTGCCGTCCCTGCCTACAGCCGGCATTCGACCCTAATGGTGGGGGCGATGTGCGCGTTGGTAGCCGCGTTGGCGTTCGTCGTCATCCACTACCTCGCGGTATCTTCGGACACCCGGCGAGTCGACGAGGTCCGTTTGGCCGAAGTTCAAGCGGACTTCTATCTGCTGCGAAACCGGCTCGGACTGGTGGAACAAGACGACGATCAAGGCGGTTTCGACATGATCGCGGGGCGGGTCCGATCGCTCGTTCACCGGCTCAAGACCGACGGCCATGGGCACAACGTCCTAGATCTCGAAGGGAGTTTCGCCAGCTTCCTTCGTTCGGCCCACCTTCAGATGGAGGCGTCCGCACGCGGCGATACCAAGCTTGCCCGTCAGATCGAAAACGAAACGACTTTGGTCGAATCGCAACGGATGGAACGCGCGGCCAAGCAGCTCAAGGCCGAGGTTGGGCGAGAAGCCGCAGGCTGGACGGCGTACGCATCTTTTGCGACCGCGGTCGGCCTGTTCTTGGGCGCAACGCTCGTCATGGTCCTCGTCAGCGGGTATCAGCGCCGCACGATGACCCTCCTCGCCGTGCGAGCCCGCCAACAAGCGCTCGCGGCAAGCGAGCGAAGATTCCGATCGTTGGTTCAAAACAGCGCGGACGTGATCGCCGTGGCGAACGACGACGGCTATTTCACCTTGGTCAGCGACGCCTGCCGCGAAGTATGGGGTCTCGCTCCTGAACGATACATCGGTCGGTCCGTGCACAACATGGTCCACCCGGACGACGCGGTGCGCTTCCGTCAATTCTTCGAGCACGGCAAGGGTGGGCGAGAGACGCAGACCGCCACCCAGATCCGCATTTTGGCCACGGCCGGTGAGAACCGGTGCTTCCAGGTGCAGCTCAACGACCTTGCCGATGATCCGGACATTAACGGGATGCTGCTTACCTTCCACGACCTGACCGAGCGGATACGGTTCGAGGAAGAGCTAACCCACCACGCCTTCCACGACCGCTTGACAGGAATGCCGAACCGGTCGCTGTTCATGGACCGGCTCTCTCAGCGGCTTCTCGCCGCCGGCGCGGAAAGCCAGCCGATCGCGATCTTGTTTGTCGATCTCGATAACTTCAAGGTCATCAACGACAGTCTGGGCCACCAAGCCGGCGATTCGCTTCTCGTCAAGGTTGGCGAGCGATTTCAAAGCGCTTTACGTCCAAGCGACACCGTCGCCCGGCTGGGCGGCGACGAGTTTACGATCCTGCTCGACGGCGCCGCGACCGTCGAGGGCGCGATCCGGGTCGCGCGGCGAATCATCGCGACGTTCGAACACCCGGTCTTTCTCGGAGATCGCGAGGTGTTCTTCACCGGCAGTATCGGCATCGCCATGAGCGACGAATCGCAATCGGACGCGAACGGCCTCCTCCGAGACGCCGACACCGCCATGTACCAGGCCAAGGCGCAGGGGAAAGGACGATTTGTCGTATTCGACCACAGCATGAACGTCCAGGCGATGCAGCGCCTAGAGATGGAATCGGAATTGCGCACGGCGATCGAACAGGGTCAGCTCGTACTGAACTATCAGCCGATCGTCGATATCCCTACCGGGCGCCTCCGCGAAGTAGAAGTTCTTGTCCGGTGGAATCATCCACAGCGCGGATTGGTGCCGCCCGACGACTTTATTCCGCTTGCGGAGGAGACCGGATTAATCTGCCCGATCGGCTACTGGGTTCTCTATCACGCATGCGCCCAATTAAGGGAATGGCAGGTCAATTTCCGGCACTTCCGGGACCTCGGAATTAGCGTCAACGTTTCCGGCCGACAGCTCTACCAGACCGATTTCGTCGCCAGCGTCCGGGCCGTACTCGCAAAGTTCGTCATCGACCCTCACCGGTTGAAGCTCGAGATTACCGAGAGTGCGATGCTGAACGACCTTGAGAAAATGACCGAGGTGCTCCAAGAGCTGCGGAATATGGGGGTCCGGATCGCCATCGACGATTTCGGAACGGGCTACTCCTCGATGGCTTACCTGAGCCGGCTCCCGGTCGATACCCTCAAGATCGACCGCACGTTCGTCCGGCCTCTCGGCGAGGACACGCGGGTCGACGGGGTGGTACGAGCGATGATTACGATGGCGCGTACCCTCGGTCTCGACGTGACGAGCGAAGGAATCGAAACGAACGAGCAATTGCTCGTTCTGCAGTCGCTTGGATGCGACTGCGGCCAGGGCTTCCTCTTCGCCAAACCGTTGCCGGCGTGCGAAATCACGCTTCTACTGGCATCGCCCCGTGACGAGCCGGTCTTAGCGAAAGTTACGGTCTAGGCGGCGGCTTACAATTGATCGTCCGGCACGATACGCTCCCCCGTAAGCGCGTCGATAAACACCTTAAGGTAGCTGCGAGCCCCCTTGGCCTTGACGCCGTGGGGCGAGACGATGCCCCGGTAAACCAGCCGGGCTTTCGATTCTTGCTTCCGTAGGTAATAGCCAAGTTGCGGGGTCAAATCCATCGGCGTCGGCCACTTCGGCGACAGGAGACCAATGACAGAGTCGTATTGGCCAGGATTCATGGCGTATCTAAGGAATTCCGATTTTGCGGCGGCAGAAGAGATCTTCTCTCGTTTGGCGTTCACGGCAGGCGGTAGATCCTGCCGTCCGAACCAGGTGATCTGCCTCGCGGACGGGTCGAAGGTTATGTAGTAGCCGTAGGTTGGGTTCAAGTTGAAGAATCGCTTGCCGTTCACAAGCAGAAAGAACTGCGCGCCGGCCCCACTTTCCCCCGATCCGATCGAGTCGATTTCGAGTTGCTCTCGGTGTGGTATGGCCTTGATCAGGTCCCATGCGACTCGCTCGGCGTCGACGACCTTGAGTGGCTTATGCTGGAACCCTCCAACGCAGAAGTAGCTGATCGCACCGTCTGGGCGCACGTTGGCCGAGATCCACCCACCCGACGCAGCCCGCAAACCTATCGTCCACAAGGTCACGGCGCCTTCGCCCCAGCGTTTCCCATCGACTTGGGCAACGTTGACAACTTCGAACTTATCCCGGTACCCGGCCTGCCTCGCGAACGTACGGACGCGCGCCTTGGCGGCTTCTCCGTCGATCGACTTCCCCTGGCTGTACGCAAGAACGATGATGGCGGCCGTGATCACTAACCGTCAGTCGCGCGAGGCCGCCCGATGGTTCACTGTTTTTTTATGGGATCTACGAACGCGCGCATTGCGGGGGCGGCGGGCGGGACGCCCGCGCTCCAAGGGTTAGGTCAGCGGCTGGCCGGAGGCGTCGGTCAAACCGCCGGTGGCGATGAGGATGCAGTCCACCAACGCCCACACAGCCGCGATCAGGCTGGTGATGCCGCACGTGAGAAACCCGGCAATGGTTAGGACAAGAATCGCGGTGCCGGTAGCCATGTGCCCGAGATAGAACCGGTGGATGCCGAGGTATCCCAGAAAGAAGGCTAAGAGGATTCCCGCGACTTTGCTCTTGCTGGAAGCCGGCGCCGCGTACCCCCTCGGGTAGCTGGAATAGCCGGTCTGCGTGGGATACCCGGGCGCGGTAAGGAATCCGCTGAGAGCCGGGACATACGCCGCGTTCACAATCTGTCCAGACGGATCGACCAAGCGGCTATCTGCCACGATCCTCCCTTCCTGGCACCACTGCTGCAAGGTGCCCACATCCACCGGGCCATAAATCTGGCCATCCGCTCCGATTACTTTGTACATCCTGGGCGACCCTCGCGCACTATTATCACCGATGATCCCGGCGTCCATCAATACGATGTCCGCTCGTCCCACGTTGCCTCGCAGCCGCTCGCCAAGAATCAAGCTTTAAAAGCAAATTCCCCGCGGTACACCTGCTCGGCGGTACCGGAGATTTGGATCGGTGCTGTCCAATCGGACATTTCAACCTGAAGCGTTCCGCCTTTGCTTTTGATCTCCACCGTCCCCCCCCGACCCTTGCGGCGAAGGTAGTCGGCGGCGGCCGCGGAGGAGCCGGTGCCGCAGCCTAGCGTCTCTCCGACGCCGCGCTCCCAGATCATCAGTTCGAGTTGGTTGGGGGCCACTTCTTTCGACCAGATGACGCTCGTGCGGTCCGGAAACTGCGGGTCGACTTCGATCTTGGCGCTGACCGACTCGAAGATCTCCTGGTCCGGGAGCGCTGTCGTGGGAATCACCACGTGGGTGCTGCCGGTGGTGAGGGCGCTGCCGAAGAGACTCAGGGGCTGGCCACCATCCATGCCGCTCCAAACCGTGCGGTTAAAGATCTCGCCGAAGCCGGTATGAGGCACCTTCTTTGGATCGTAATCGGCGATGCCGATCACCGTCGAGACCTGTCCCTCCCCGATATGGGTCGGTACCTCTCGGTCGAGATGCTTGATCGTGAAGTCGCTCCCCACCCATCCCATCGCGTGCGCGTGCACCGCCGCGCACCGAATGCCGTTTCCGCAGAAGTCTTCGGTCCCGTCCGGGTTGAACATGCGTAGGCGCACCGCCTCGCCTTCCATCCCCATCGCCAACAGTCCGTCCCCGCCCACTCCGAAGTGCCGGTCGCAGATGGCGATCGAAAGCCGACCTAAGAATTCGGTAGCCTTGCCTGGATCCGGCAAGGCTTGATCGGGCGTTACGCTGCACTCCTTGACGACTTGGGCCGGTGCGATTTCCGGCGCTTTGGCCAGCTCCTCCTGTCGCTCGAATTCGAGAGCGGCATCTATATCGGCAAGGTGCACGAGCGGAAAATCGTTACCGACCGATTGAAGTTTCCAGAACGGGATTCGGCGGATCATGACAACGGCTCTAAGTAGTACTCGGCGGTCTCGACGGTCTCGCGGAACCACAGCCCGTCCGGACATACGATGCGGAACCACCATGCGCTGGGCCGCCGATTCGCCTGCTCCATCCCGCGCGACGCCGTGACCGCCTGGCGGATAATCCGCAGCCGCTTTAGTTCTGCCTCGAGTTCGATACTCTGGCGGCGCTCGTGGACGCGCTGAACCTCGGGGTGGCTGACCAGCGCCTGCTGCTCTCGCCGCAGCTCGTGGACGCGCCGGTCGGCATCGGTGCGAGCGTGTAAGACTTTCTCCACTTCCTGGGTAAGCCGCTCCCGCTCCGCCAAATCGCCCGGAGCCGGTTCTTTTTCAAAGATCCGTTCCCGCCAATGGCGTCCCTTCGCCATCTCGGCTTCCACCCGAAGCTTCCGAAGCTCGCGCAGCTCCGTATAGAGGGCTCGCCGCTGCTCCTTCAGCTTGGCCAAGTCCTCCTGTAGCGCCTGCAAGCGAGAATGGAGACCCTCGTATTCCTCAGCCAAACAGCGCCACGATCCGCCCAGCCGCTGATCTAGGAACCGGATCAGCTCGATCGGACGGCGAAGCTTCCCAAGCTCGGATAAGATCCCCCGTTGCTCGTCCGCGACGTCGCGCCAGCGGTTCGAGAGGCTGGGGGCGCACACCTCTTCGGTACCGAACGGCCGTTGCAGCGGCTCCGGCAATCGAAGCCACGAGCAGCAAACCCTGAGCGCGGCCCAGGTGTCGTACCGAATCCGCAAGATAGGGTTCATCGGGAGCGGATGTCCCTTAGCGGCCAAGATCTCGTGGAGCCGCCGACTGTGCTTAACGTAGCTGCTCGCCCCTTCGTGAAAGACGAAGACATGATCCCGCGCCAGCATCCCGATGAGCGCGACCGCCTTACCCACGACGACGCAGTTCGACCCAAACTTCGCTTCGATCAGCTCGGCGAGGTCGCGAAGGCAGGTGAGCGGTTTGCGATAGGTCAGGAACTGGGGAACCGGCGTGTTGATCACCGCCGCCTTCTTGCCAAGGCGGATCGTTCCGCGCCCGAGGCCGGGAATAACAAGATCGAACGGGATCGCTCCGGTCCCGAAACGGGACACCTCATACAGCCCAGACGAGCCTTGGATCGCTTCGTCGTACGCCGCGTTCGCCATCTCGCGCGTATTGGGGTCGACGAATAGGCCGAACATCTCGAACCGAGGTAGCCCGGCCGTCGATGGGTTAAACCTCAAGAGCTCCGTCGTGCGCGTCGTCTCCAAGTCCACATGCGCGTTCGCGCAGAAGTCGTAAAAGATCGGCAGAAGCCTTTGGTAGAATTCCGAGAGCGTCGTCGCTTGGCCGTCGCTCAAATCGCAGATCTCGCCGCGGAGCTCGTCCATCAGCTTCTCCGCCATCTGGCGTCCCTCACCCGCCAACATGTCTAGCGAAACTTGGGTCGCCCAGTCGAAAGTGGACATTAGCTCGGGCAGGAGCTGCTTCAGCGGCACCTCGGCAGTGACGGGAGCGTGGTCACCCAGGGCGACGATCCCGCGCCATCCCCATGCCTCCGTAGCCTCGTCCAAGATGTTCGGCCGTGCTTGCTGAAGCCGCGAAAGCCTGAGGCCCGCGGCTAGAAGCATCTCGCGGGTGATGACCGTCTCGCTGCCGAAAAGCGCGCTGAATTCACCGGCAGCGCTCCAGAGTCCTCGCGTCGTGGTGTCGTTATGAGGAAGCGCCTTAAATCGCCCGTTGTTGCCCCGCGATCCGCTGGGGAGTTTGGCGAAGTAATCGGTATCGTGCACGCCCGCGATCAATCGGCGAGGCTTACCGAGCCGTTTCGCCATGAGCGAGACGCCCGCCTTCATCGGCTCGTCCCAAAACACCGTTTGCCCGAGCGCCAGAAACGGCGCGTCGCCGGCGACCTTCTGAAGGTCGTCCAGCACATCGGTCAGGGGCTTACAATTCGGCTCCATTTGGCGATCCGCCCCTAAGCATACGGCTTGAATGCGCGCTTCGACGGCGTCGGACCTACTTTCGTCTTCGTCCGCCGAGCGTTCTTTCCTGGGCTTCCCGAATTACCGCCTTTCCAACGAGGGGCGGCAGCGAGCTAAGAGCAAGAACTGCCAGCGCCCACAGCCACGAGAACCACACCGCGACGCCGGCGACGATGAATAGGATGGCCCAAGCCCAGCGCACATATCCCCAGAAGCGGGAGAAGATACGCCGAAGCGGGCCCCGCGGAATGTCGGCATCCTCGTCATCCCCATGTTCCAACGTATGCCGCGCCCGCGCCTGCATATACGCGGCGAGCGACAGCATGGCGAGGGACCATACGAGCTTGAACAGCACTTAACTAGCGTACGTGAAGTGGAGCCGTAAGGATGCGGTCCGTTGCTAGAACGAAGACCCCTAGGGCAAGTCTCACGCAGTAGACTTGCCCAATGCCCAAGCGCCCCATCCGTGCCGAGGACCTGCTGCGGATCGTTTTCGTCGGTGATGCCCAGATTTCTCCTGACGGCGACCGTGTGCTGTTCGCCAAGAAGACCATCGACGATAAGAACAAGTACATCACCAACCTGTTCACCGTCGACCTCGAAGGACGTCTCACCCAGTGGACGCAGGGCGAGGCCGGCGCCGGTCAGGGGCGATGGTCGCCGGACGGCTCTCAGATCGCGTTCGTGAGCGGCCGCGACAAGCCGAATTCGCAGATCTACCTGATCTCCGCGTCCGGCGGCGAAGCCAGAAAACTGACGAGCCTTCCAGAAGGGTCGCTCGGGGAAATGCGGTGGTCGCCCGATGGACGAATGATCGCCTTCGGGTTTCGCGAGCAGATCCCGGACCGAACCGAGAAAGCGAAGAAGGAGCGTGAAGAGAAGGGGCTGTCTTCGCCTCCGCTGGTCACCGACGACGTATGGTACCGGCTCGACGGCGACGGCTACTTCGGAATGCAGCGGTACCGGATCTACGTGGTCGAGGCGGAGACCGGCAAGCTCGTCGGCGCGAATGGACACGACTGGCTTTACGACGAGAACTTGTACGCGGAGTTTTCGTTCGACTGGTCGCCGGATTCGAAGGAGTTGGCGGTCGCCCGCAGCGCCAGCGCCCGCCCGATGTCCGAGCCACCCAACACCCAGATCTGGCGCGTCGACCTAACCGGTCAAGCTTGGAAACTGGAGGGGCTACCCAAGGGAGAAAAGGGATCCGTTCGCTGGTCACCGGACGGTTGGTGGATCGCGTATGCGGGCGACGTCGACGAGAACGACCCTTGGGGTACGAGAAACACTAAGATTTACGTCGTCCGCGCCGATGGCGGCGAGCCGAAGGACCTGACCGGACACCTCGACTACGACATGGCCGCCGGGACGCTGAGCGACACCAAAGACGCCGGCCACGGCGCCGTTCTGGAGTGGAAGCCGGACAGCACCGGGCTCTACGTGCAAGTGGGCCACCACGGCGAGACGCAACTGGGGTTCGTCGACGTCCACGGCGGAGTCGAGCTCTTGACCGAAGGGCATGGCCACATTGGCATCGGCAACGTGTCGAGCGACGGCCGCCGCATTGGCGCGATCGTCGGCAACGCAACCCGCTTGCCGGAGGTCGCGGTCATCCAAGCCGAGCTTGGCACCGGCCGGCTGGTACCGAAGGTTCTTACGAACCTCAACGGAGCCTTTCACGACGAGATCCAGCTCAGCGAGCCGGAAGAGGTGTGGCTCGACTCGACCGATGGCGTCAAGGTCCACGCCTGGGTGATGAAGCCGATCGACTACCTGGAGCCGCGCCGCTACCCCGCCGCACTGCAAATCCACGGTGGCCCGCACGCGCAATATGGGTGGGCGTTCTTCCACGAGTTCCAGCTCTTAGCCGCGCAAGGGTACGTGGTCGTCTTCAGCAATCCCCGCGGAAGCAAAGGGTATGGCGAGGCGTTCTGCAAGGCGATCCAAGGCGACTGGGGGAACAAGGATTGGGAGGACGTGCAAACCGTCACCCGCTGGATGCAGCACCAACCGTACATCCATCCCGGCCAGATGGCGGTGATGGGAGGCTCCTACGGCGGCTACATGACCAACTGGGTCATCGGCCACACCGACGATTTCCGGTGTGCGATCTCGGATCGTTGCGTGTCGAATATGGTCTCGATGGCCGGCAACAGCGACTTCCCGTTCAACAAGAACGGCTACTTCAAAGGGGTTGCTTGGGGCGACCTCGACGCGATCAAAGAGCTATGGCGGCAGTCCCCGATCGCCTACTTCGAGAACGTGAAGACGCCGACGCTGATCATTCACAGCGAGGGGGATTTACGTTGCAACGTCGAGCAAAGCGAGCAGGTCTTCACCGCGCTCCAGCAGCAGGGGATCGAGTCGCGCTTCGTCCGATACCCTAGCAACACCTCGCACGGTATGAGCCGCTCCGGCCCCCCGGACCTGCGCCTTCACCGACTGGGAGAAATGGTGTCGTGGCTCGATAAGTTCCTAAAGTAGCACCGTGGCATGGGCTTCCAGCCCATGTGTATCACGACCATCCTGGTCGTGTGAAAAGGCCAAGGGCAGGCTGCCCTTGGGACCCACTGGCTAGAAGCCTAATGCCATCCAGTTTTTGCCCTGGCGAACCCTCGGAGAATACAAACACAGAGGCACAGAGACACGAAGGCACGGAGTTCTTGGCAACTGGACGTGCCGGTGGAGCAAATGCCGACCGGATCTTTGTGTCTCTGTGCCTTGGCGCCTTTGTATTAACTCCGGACGGAAGGTTCGTTCGACAAACTTGATGGCATTGGGCAAGATGCCAGTGCCACGTGCGGATTACTGCGCAGGCGGAAGAAGGTCGATGACGTTGATCAGGATGCCGGGGGCGAACAAGGGGGCGAGTCGTTCCGTGTAGGCGAGGGTTGTCACGATCCGGTAACCCTCGGGAGACGGCTCGCGGTACGCCTCTAACCTCCGCCCATCGACGTCGACAAGCCAAACCTCCCGAATTCCCGCCTTCGCGTAGAGCGGCACTTTGTAGCGGCGATCGCGATCGAGAGAGCTGTCGGAAACCTCGATAAGCATGTCGATTTGCTCTGGGGTCGGATGACCTTTGAGGTAGTCCGCAGGACGGCCTGGTACCACCGTGAGGTCCGGCTCTGGTTCGCTGATGTCGCTGAGAGCAATCGGGGCTTGGGAACGGATGCTGTGGGTCTGGCCCACGCGTAAAATCAATAGGCGCGTAATCGCTTCGATGCAAATGACGTGCGGCGGATGGTGAGTCATCTTTTCCACGATCTGGCCGTCGACGAGTTCCAGCCGCTTGGAAGGCTCCATAAGGCCACTCTCTATCACCCGATGGAATTCATCCCGTGTCCACCGCTTAAGGTGCAAAGGCGCGACGCTCATGCCTCTATTATTCTCCAACGGTGAAAAGCCCACAAACCGTATAGAAGCGTCTACGCTTTTCTAGTAAACTCTCTCAATGGCCCACGAACGCAGAGGGAACGACCGGATTGTCGTTGTCGGCGCCCGAGAGAATAACCTGAAGAACGTCACGGTGGAGATCCCACGGGATCAGCTCATCGTGATCACCGGGCTCTCCGGGTCTGGCAAGTCCTCCCTTGCCTTCGACACGATCTACGCGGAAGGTCAGCGGCGATACGTGGAGTCGCTCAGCGCCTACGCTCGGCAGTTCTTGGGGCAGATGGACAAGCCGGACGTCGACCATATCGACGGTCTGTCACCGGCGGTCAGCATCGACCAAAAGAGCTCGAGCAAGAACCCGCGTTCTACCGTCGGAACCGTCACCGAGATCTACGACTATCTCCGGATTCTGTTCGCGCGCGTCGGCACGCCGTATTGCATCAATGGCCACGGCCCGATCGAACGGCAGAGCACCGATCAGATCGTCGACGTTGCCCAATCGCTCCCCGAGGGGACGCGGATGCAGATCTTGGCGCCCGTGGTACGAGGGCGAAAGGGTGAGTTTAAGTCGGTCCTTCAAGACATCAGCAAGGCGGGTTACGTCCGCGTTCGAGTGGACGGCGAGATGTACGAGGTGACCGACGAGATCCCGATGGACCGGTATAAGCAGCACACCATCGAAGTCATCGTCGACCGAATCGTGGTCAAAGAAGGGATCGAGCGACGGCTTTCCGACTCCATCGAAGCCGCGCTCAAGATGGGGAGTGGCCTTGTCACCCTCTCGCTGGACTTCAAGGAAGGGGCCGAGATTCCGGCGCGGGTCGTCCAGCTTTTGGAACAGCAAGCGGAGAGCGACGCGGCTTCCGATAGCGGCAGCGCGGTGGATATTCTTTTCTCCGAGGCTTACTCGTGCCCGGTCTGTGGCTACTCGCTCCCGGAACTCGAGCCGCGCCTCTTCTCCTTCAACTCGCCTTTCGGCGCGTGCCCCGAGTGCACCGGCCTAGGAACGAAGACCGAGTTCGACCCCGAGCTCATCACCCCAGACGATTCGAAGCCGCTACGCGATGGCGCGATCCTTCCGTTCGTCTACAAGTCGGGCGAGGTGAAGGACTGGTGGCCGGAGATGCTCGACGCAGTGGGCAAAGCGGTCGGCTTCGACGCCAAGTTGCAGGTCCGGGAGATCCCGCCCGAAGGGATGCACGCGGTTTGGTACGGGTTAGAGGAGCCGATCACCGTCGTGATGAAGTACTCCCGCACCGAGCGAAGCTTCAAAACGGAGTGGAAAGGGGTGCTCGCCTCGCTCCGGAAACGTTACGACGAGACGGAAAGCGAGTGGGTGAAGGGAGACCTCGAGCAGTACATGGCCACGAAGCCATGTCCGGTTTGTCACGGCAAGCGACTCAAGCCGGAAGCGCTGAGCGTTAAGGTCGCCGGCCGGGACATGAGCGAGGTGACGAGCATGGCGATCGAAGACGCGCTCGGCTACTTCCAGGGGATGGCGGCTCAACTGAGCACTCGCCAGCTCGCCATCGGTGAGCGGGCGGTGAAAGAGGTATTGGAGCGACTCCGGTTCCTCCAGGACGTCGGGCTTGGGTATTTGACTTTGGACCGAAATGCACGCACTCTCGCGGGCGGCGAAGCTCAGCGGATTCGGCTCGCCACCCAGATCGGATCCGGCCTGATGGGATGTCTCTACATCCTCGACGAGCCGTCGATCGGCCTTCACCAGCGCGACAACCGGAAGCTCATCGAGACGCTGAAGCGGCTCCGCGACATCGGCAACACCGTCTTGGTGGTTGAGCACGACGAGGAAACGATGCTGGAAGCCGACCATATCCTGGAGCTCGGACCCGGCGCGGGCGAGCATGGCGGCCACATCGTTGCGGAAGGAACCGTGGCGGAGTTCCTGAAGTCGGACGCGCTCACCGCGCAGTACCTAAACGGCACTCGCGAGATCGAAATCCCCAAGGAACGTCGCGCGCCGAAAACGCCGAGCCCCGTGTAGCGTCGGCTTCCCCGCCGATGACATTCGGATTCATCGGCGAGGACGCCGACGCTACGTTGAACCTTACATCCAAGGAGCGACACCCACCTCTCGGAAAACCGACGGAGGAAATCCATGGGACTTGCAAATGTAACGGTTCTCGTTGTGCTGGCGCTTGGTGGCGCGCAGGCAAAGCAAACAAAGCGGGTGAAGCGGCCGGCTCAGGCGGCGAAGATGATTCAGGCCAAGCTAACGCTTGGCCAGCCGGTCCAACTCGGCTCGGTGGCGGTCGTCCCGATCGAGTCGACCCTTCCGCTGTCGCGGGAGGAATACATGACGCTCTTCGAGGCGATGAAGCTAGGAGTGGTCAAGGTCATCGAAGTCCAGGGCGGCGGAGAGGTCAACGACGTCGAGGTCGAGAACAACGGCACCCGGCCGATCTTGCTTCTGGCCGGCGAGCTGCTCCTCGGCGGCCAGCAGGATCGGATCGTGGCGAAGGACTGCATCGTCGCTCCTCACGAGCGACGCCGGGTACCCGTTTTCTGCGTCGAACACGGCCGATGGAACGGAACTCCGGCATTCCAAGCGGCAGATACTCTTGTGGTGGCGGGCGTACGGGCGACGGCATCCGAGTCACAAGACCAAACCAAGGTCTGGGCCAAGGTCGCCGAGACGAATGGGAAAGCCAAAGCGGCGCCCAGTACGGGCACGATCCGGGGCACTCTCAACGATCCGACGGTTAAGAAGAATGCCGATCGGCTCCTCGCGGAGATGAAGGCCAAGTTCCACCAGAGCGGCAAGACCGTCGGTATGATCTTTTGGCTCAACGGAAAGGTCGAGTCGGCGGATATCTTCGGCAACCCAAATCTGTTCGCGCATAACCGGGACAAGCTCCTCAAGAGCTATTCGGTGGACGCGCAACTCGCGCCGCACTCGAAGAAGACGTCGGTGGACCAGAAGGTCTGCTCCCAATTCCTCGCCGACATCGTGAAGGCGGGACGGAGCCGGGGTGAGCGCTCGGCGATGGGAAATACGTTCCGGCTCCAAGACGGAGCAATCGCCGGGTATGAATCCGGAAACCGATCCTTCAGCGGCGGTTTGGCCAGTCCAAGCTCGGTCATTGGCGGATCACCCGGCGGACTAGGTCACGGCACCTATCATCCCAAGGATAAGAAGGGAGGCGGCTAGCCACCCAATTTAACCGCTTCCTGGGCGGCCAGTTTGCGCAGAGGTACGGGAACGGATTCGTCCGTTCCCGTTCGAACAAGTGTCCGAAGGTATCGCACCCGTAACGTCCGGATCTCCGGAGATCGGGGAGGCCCCGTCCATAGTGCGCTCTCTATCGAGCCGAAGATCTCGGCGAGCCCGAGTTCGGTTAGCCGAGAAAGGCGCCCCGGGTCCAGCAGGAGGGCGAACGTCTCGTCCACGGTTTTGGCGAAGCCGGCTTCGGAAAGATGGTTGAGCATCGCGGCATCCCCCATCAAACTTCTCAAGACAAGCCTCAAGGCTTGGATCTGCTCGGCCCGCGAAACGTCGCCGGGCGGCCCGCTCACCGCCTGCGACCCCCGGCGACCGCCGACGTAGGCGATCACATGACCAACTTCTAACGACCACTGGTTACAGACGGCGTTCCGCAGGTTGATCGGCACGGGCGAAGGCCATCCCCTCAGCATCCGGCTGACGAACCGGAGATTTCTCAGTCCAAGCTCGGTGGCGAGCATCGTCTCGCATCCTTGCTTCTCCCACTGGACGTCAGGGTCCCGCGAAGGCCCTCCCCCGCATTCGGCGAAGCGAAAATCACGATGGGTTTTTTGTTCGGCAAGCAAGGCGTCCCGGTCGATCGGTGTGGGTGAATAGGCAAACCGAAGAGCAAATCGGTCGTAGTCTCCTACCTCGGGAATCCTGACCGCTCGATCCTGTGGCTGGCCCACGTAATTAAATCTGCCGTACGACATTATCGAGGCGACGGCTCCGTGCTCGTGAACAAATGCCCGGTTGCGAAGCTGGGCAACGGTATAGACGGAACTCGCGAGCGAGTTATGGTCCAGCCCCAGCACGTGGCCGATCTCGTGCGCCACCGTGTACTGCAATAGCCTCCCCTGGAGGTCCACCGGCAACGGCCAACGGCGCGCCGCCGGATCGCCGGGAGCGGCCTGAACGACGTAGGTTCTGGCCAGGAGTCCGATCACCCGCGATCCGATCACGACTTTCCCAGAAAGGGTCTCCCCCGTTCGCGGATCGGAAACGGCGTATCCCGTGGCGTTTTCGCCCGAGCCGTCGCTCCAGCGAATCACACTGCGTCGAATGTCGGCCGGATTCCATGTGTCGTCCGCCGTCGCATCCCGGCATCCAAGCACGTTCTCCCACCCGAGAGCCCGATAAGCCTGGTTCCACTCCTCGACGGCCCCCCGGAGGTAAGGCCGCCAGATCTTAGGGACCTCCGGAGCGATTTCGAAGACGATCGGGTGGGCCGGGATAAAGCGGCCGTCGGCGCGCGGCTGACCTTCCAGCCGGAATTTCCTAATGTGCTTGCCGTTCGGGCCGTCGAGATCTAGATAGCCGATCCGCGGGTCGGGTGCTAAGCCAGGCATTTGATCCTTGGGCAGCCAAACGAGCGAGTGGTACACCGTGGCGACCACCGGCCTGGCTTCTTTTAGTGGGAACACGGCGTGGACGCGGGCTTGGAACCCTTCGGAATCGCCGTCAAACCGCTCTACCCGCGTCCTCTGTGAGTCAACGCCGTTGGCATGCAGTGCCCATCCGGGCGACAGTTCGGGCACGTCGCCACGAAGGATCGGACCGACGTCGATCGATTCCCCTGGCCGCACGTCGAAGGAATGGACGAGGTGCTCCTGAAAGCGGCCGCTGGCCCGATCCTTTGTTAGACCAACCAGGTCGATCGAGCCCTCCTTCCGAACCCATCGAACTTGCAGCGATTGCGCGAGGCGAATCGTGTACTGGTTGCTCGTCTCCGGGCCCTCTAACTGCACGTTCCACAGCATCGGACGATCGAACGCGTCTGCCTTCAAATGAAGGAGCTGGCGTCCGCCTGCCGATGTTGCCGTCAACGGCCCTTGGCAGGGGACGGTCGCCGCAGAGGATAAACAGAGCGCAACAACGATTGCCCGGCACATGATTTAAGCTGGACATGGATACAAACCGTGCGGCCGGATTGGTTCCAGCCTACGGTAGGTTCATTCCCAACGCTTTTGCGACCACGGGGTCTACGACGATCTTCCCGCCGACCCGATGGCGGTCAAAGCCGAATCCCTCGTCCCAACCCCAGCTAGCCCAACCGACGCGGTTTTGCTTGAGCACGCTGCCGAAGTCGCGGAACCAGTTGGCGCGATGCTCCGGCTTGGCCGCCACCGGGAAGACCCCGAACTCCCCGCAGTAAAGCGGCGCCTTATTCTTGCGTCCCCAGTCGATCGCCTGGCGGAAATTCTCGGTCATCTTTTCCCGGTTCCATCGCTCCCTGCCATAGTTCTCGAGCATCTTCCGCGACTCTTCCGGGAGCCCCGGCAGAAGCGGCGCTACCGCCTCAGGACTCGACGGATACGGAACTCCGCGGAGTGGCTTGACGGCTTCGCCCGCCCAGGTTGCCGCCTGGTGGGTGAACGGGAAAGGATCGTAGGTGTGGAACGAGTAGACGACGTTGCGGTCCGCGAGCGGCTCCAACTGTTGCAGTCCATAGATGCCGCCCCAATTCGCGCCGCTGGCGATGATCGTGTGGCGGGGGGCCGAGGCGCGGATCGTCTTCGCGAGCCGGGGGAGGAGCACTTTCCACTCGGATTCCTTGTGGTCGAAAACCGGCTCGTTCACGATTTCGAGAAAGACCCGGTTCGGATCGAAGTGGCTAAGACGTTTGGCGGCGATTCCCCAGAAGTTCTGGAATTGCGACTCCCACGCCGGATCGGCCTCGTCGCGCCGGTTCTCGTTGTGCATATCGACCACCACGGCCAGTCCGTGATCGAGGAACCGCTGGATTGCCTTCTCGATATAGCCCCACTCATGCTCCTTGGGCGCGCCGGTGACCGGAGTCATGACGAGCTGCGGAGCGATGCACAGGCGGACATGCCGAAGCCCCATCCGCCGCATCATCACCATCTCATCGTCGCCGATGTAGCCGGCCCAGTGGGCGTCGTCGGACTTCTCCGGGAACCGGAACCAACGGCATACGTTCACTCCCGTGGCAAGGTGGGCAAGCCGCCCGGCAGGTACGCCTACGCCCGTAGAGTGGAGCAAAAGAGAGGCCAACAACGCTGTCGTCATGGCCTCTAATATATCTGTATATCGACCATCTGGAGGAAATGATATTCGTCGGCGGGGGCAATCTTAGATCCGTCCCTGGCCGCCCTGCGATCCCTCCCGACGCGCCGTCGGGAGGGATCGACAAGAACGGGACTTGATTGGATTGGGGACAGGGACTACTGTTTCTTCAGCCGATCCGCGAATTTGTGCCGAAACTCGATCACATGCGGCTCCACGATGGCGGCGCAGTAACCGGCGTTCATCGTCATCCTTTGCGCGTCGGTCGCCTTCTCGTACTTCTCAAAGTAGTTCTGGTGATACTCCTCGGCCGGCGTGTAGTTCTTGAGCGGCTCGATCGAGGTCACGATCGGATTCTTCCAAAGCTTCGCTTTGGCGATCTCGTCACGGATCTTTATCGCCAACTCCTTCTCTTCGGGCGACGAATAGAAGATGGCCGAGCGATACTGCGTCCCGTGATCCGGCCCCTGCTGATTCAGCGTGGTCGGGTTGTGGATCGTGAAGAAGATCCGGAGAAGGTCGGCTTCTGAAATGACCTTTGGATCGAATACGACTCGGACCGCTTCTGCATGCCCGGTCTGGCCGCTGCACACTTCCTCATAGTCGACGCCCGGATGCTGTCCCCCGGCATAGCCGCTCTCCGCGAAATAGACGCCCCGAAGCTGGTCCATCTGGCTCTCGACGCACCAGAAGCAGCCGCCCGCGACTACCAGCGTCTTCGACCCGGCCGGCGCCGGCTTCGGCGTTCTTGGAGCCGAGACCTTCTGCAGCCCGTTCATTGGGTTCCAAGAGAACGCCATCACCACCACCGCCACCAATCCAATTATCACCAGCGCCTTTGACATGAGCATGTTCACCATTTACTACGTTTCGTAATCCCGGATGACGTCGAATGGTTCCCAGCTGATTGAATCGGTTTCGATCCTAGGCCGAGGAAGGGAGGCTAGCGGGGCAGCCCTGCTCAACCTAGATCGCTCGTTGACCTTTGTTGTCTGAACAAACCCTCCGCCGACCCGTAGGGTCGCAGAACTTAGCCAGGGTGTCGAAGACCCCTGGTCCCCCTGCGGCCACGTTATCGACCCCGGAGGCGGTCGCAGAGCTCTAGTCGAGAAACTCCGGTTCGAAGGGAACGCCTGCGAAGCGGAGGAGATCGGCGAATTCCTCTTGGAACGACCGGACGCGATGCTGAAAACGAGGTGTACGTTTAAGCTCAGGTAAGTGGCCGGCATCTCCCGGAGATTCTGCCACCTTGATGCGCTTCTCTTCTGCGACCCCCTCCGGGGTCGGGAACCATGGTCGCTCCTTCCCAGGGGTCTTCGACACCCTGGCTAAGCTCTGCGACCCTTCGGGTCGGGGGAGGGTGCTGGTGTCCTCAGGCGGAGGAACGCCTTCCCAGGGGTCTTCGACCACCCTGGCTAAGCTCTGCGACCCTTCGGGTCGGGAAACGCTCGGGCACGCTCGCGAAAGCCTTCGCTTTCGATAGAGCAAACCGTGACATATGCCATGCAAATGACGTAGACTGCAGTGCAGGTATGGCGGATGGCTGGATCGTCATAAAGAATGCGAGCGGGCATAACCTCAAAGGGGTGGATGTCGCGATTCCGCTTGGGCTTTTCGTGTGCGTTACCGGGGTTTCGGGCTCGGGAAAGTCGACGCTCGTTCAAGACACCCTATTTCCCCGCCTCATGTTCGAGGTCTACGGAACCCGAACCGTCTGGGAGCCGCACGACTCCGTCGAAGGGCTCGAAAACTTCGATAAGGTCATCGACATCGACCAATCCCCGATTGGCCGCACCCCTCGATCGAACCCCGCTACCTACACCGGCACCTTCGACATGATTCGGGAGCTGTTCTCGATGACGCAGGACGCCAAAATCCGCGGATATAAGGTCGGTCGGTTCAGCTTCAACGTCAAAGGCGGGCGCTGCGAGGCGTGTAAAGGTGACGGCGTTCTAAAGATCGAAATGGTCTTCCTGCCGGACGTCTACGTCCCGTGCGAGGTCTGTAAAGGAAAGCGCTACAACCGCGAGACGATGGAGGTCAAGTACAAGGGGAAGAACATCTCCGAAGTGCTGGAGATGACCATCGACGACGCGGTCGAGTTCTTCCGCCCGATACCCAAGATCTTCCGCAAGCTGGAAACGCTACAAGAGGTCGGCCTCGGCTATATCCGCATGGGGCAACCCGCCACCACGCTCTCCGGCGGCGAAGCTCAGCGAATCAAACTCGCCGCCGAGCTCAGCAAGCGCAGCACCGGCAGCACCATTTACATCCTTGATGAGCCGACGACCGGCCTCCACTTCGAGGACGTGCGCAAACTTCTTGCTGTGCTTCACCGTCTAGTCGATCAAGGGAACTCTGTGCTGGTCATCGAGCATAACCTGGACGTGATCAAGACCGCCGACTACCTCATCGATATGGGTCCCGAGGGTGGAAACGGAGGCGGAACGGTCGTCGGCGTTGGCACCCCGGAAGAGCTCGCCCGAAACGAACGGTCGCACACCGGCCGGTACTTGAAGGAGATCTTCCAAAGGAAGAACCACCCGTACGAGGGGACGGCTACCACTCGAGAAGCGCAGTTCAACGCTCCCCGGGCGCGGACCGCCAAGTCGGATGGCGCACCCAAGCGAAAGGCTGCCGGTAAACGCCGGCAAACGGCGGCCACATGACCGGCCCCCTCGACCCGGGTTTATGGGTCGTGATCGCGATGGTCGCGATCGTCCACTTCACCTGGATCGGCGTGCGTCGCTTTGGGTCCCCCTTTCGACTTGGGTATCTCGCCATCGGGCTCTTGACCACCCTCATCGGCTTGCTGATGTGCGGCGCGGGTTTATTCTCCAGCAGCCCGCCAGCTCATCCGTCTCCGCTCATCTTCATCGTGCCGTTACTCTCCGGTCTTACCTGGGCGGCGTGTGCCCGTACCCCCGGCATGGCAATTGGGGCCGTGGCGATCGCCTTCTTCGCGGGCCACTGTCTAAATCTGGTGGTCACCAGCCTCGCGACGCCAACCTATGGCGTCTCGCAAGCAGAGTTTCGCAGCATCTCGGAGAGCGTCGCCGCGATCGATCATCCGATCCCCAGGGGCTTCCTCTCTCCAGAGGAAATTCCGGGACAAGCTACTCTCACCTATTCTGAACCGGCCACCGCCTGGTATTCCCCGCTTACGGGAATCACCTCGTCCCAAATCCATCGGTACCGGATCTGGACTCCCGGCGGAACGCCGGCCGAAGCCGCCAAGCGCCTCCGTCTCGTACCGGACGACGCACCCGAGCCAAATTCCTGAGCGATTCATCCGTCGCTTGAACCGCGAACGAAGAATTTAGCGTTACTTTAAAAGATGGAGTTTGGCAACGATCCGGCGAAGTGGTTGGTGATCGCCCTCGTCGCGGTCGTCCATCTTGCGGTTTGGGCCGGCTACCGCTTCGGCGGGCCGTTCCGCTGGAAAGGGTTGGCCGTGGCATTGATACCGGTGCTCTTCTGTGGCCCGATTCCGATGTTCGGCCAAGATTTGCGGCAATTCTGGGTGCTCCTCACTGTTCCTTTGCTCGCCGGGGCGTACCTGGCATTGCGGCTACGCTCGAACGGCGCCTCCTTTGCCGCCGTCGCCTGTTCCATGCTCGTCGGAGGAGGCTTGGTTGGCCTCGCCTCCAATTGCGGAGCGGGCGCGACCTATATGGTCGGCCCGATAGAATGGGCGTCGAACGGACAGTCCGCTACCCCGAGCCAAATCCTGGACGACCTAGCCTATCGTTCGGAGCGTCACGGGATCGGAGCACTCAAGCCGCGCATACAGAAAGCGGGCTACATCGACCAATGGATCTTGCCTAACAACGTTAGAGCGCCAGAAGGGACCGT
Source organism: Fimbriimonas ginsengisoli Gsoil 348 (assembly GCF_000724625.1). GTDB lineage: Bacteria > Armatimonadota > Fimbriimonadia > Fimbriimonadales > Fimbriimonadaceae > Fimbriimonas > Fimbriimonas ginsengisoli. Next base: position 922,347 of record NZ_CP007139.1, read on the forward strand.
CTCCTTTTTCTATCCGGTTCGAGAGTGGCACTCTTCCATCACCGGCCTATGGACTCGCCGACTGCGAACTTTCCGGATATGGACCCCGGCTGGCCCGATCGAGCGCGCCATCGCGAACGCCCGATTAGTTGAATCGACCCCGGGCTTCCCACCCGCCTCCCCTAGCGATCCAGCGCCTGGTCTAACCAGACCCCAGTTTGAAACAGAATTCCCCCAACTAGCCGAGGCGAAAATCTCCTTGCTATCCAACGATTAAACGCGTTAACCTAGAGGCGATGCTGCCCCTTCTCGTTGCGCTTGCCATCCAAACTTGGGGTGGTCCCGACACCTGGGCTTTCGCTCCGCCGCCGGACGATTTTCGGTCCGACGCCATGCTGGACCTTCGGTACCTGAACGAAAAGGTAGCGGGAGAATCCGGATACGTCACTGCAGACGATAAGGGAGACTTCCGTCTTGGCAACGGTAAGCCGGTGCGATTCTGGGCGGTAAACAGCGGCGTTGGAAGGGACGTCCCGTTCCACCCGAGGCCGCTCGGCCGGCAAACGGAACCGGACTTGGCCCGCCATGCCCGCTTTCTCGCCAAGCGCGGAGTCAACATGACGCGGCTCCACGCCCAACTTTCGCCCGATCTCGGCAAGCATCCGGACGCCAAGATCACCGACGTCAACGTCGAGGAGAGGGACTGGATATGGCGATCCGTCGCGGCCATGAAGAAGGAAGGGATCTACACCACGATCTCGCCCTACTGGATGGTCCCGATGAAATTCTCCAAGGCTTGGGGCATTCCCGGCGGCGCCGACCAAAGCGCGGCCGGCCTGCTCTTCTTCGACCGTACCCTTCAAACCGGATACCGGGCCTGGCTCCGCGCTTTGCTTTCCGAAAAGAACCCGTACACCGGAATCCCCCTTGCCAAAGACCCTTCTGTCGCTCTCTTAGAGCTTCAGAACGAAGACTCGCTCCTCTTCTGGACCTTCGGAAATATCAAAGGTCCTCAGAAGCATGCCCTCGGCGCCCGATTCGGCGAATTCCTCGTGAAGCGCTACGGCTCCGTTCAGAAGACTATAACCGCTTGGCAAGGCGAAAAGCTGCCTGAAGACGACTCGGCGGCCGGCGTGTTCGACTTTTACGGCCTCTGGGAAGTACCAAACCAACTCTCGGCCGGCAAGAGCCAGCGGCTCGGGGATCAGATCGAGTTTCTGACGGAGACGATGCGGCAGTTCAACAAGGAAACCGCCGACTTCATCCGCAACGAGCTCGGATGCAAGGCGCTCGTCAACGCCGGAAACTGGCGTACCGCCGATCCGACCCGCCTTCAGGACGCGGAGCGCTATTCATATCTGCCGACCGAAGTCGACGCCGTCAACAAATACTTCTCGGGCATCCACAAGGGCCCTAATGAAGGGTGGGCGATCGTGAACGGCGATAAGTTCACCTCCCCCTCGCTTCTACTCGATCCACGCCCGGGACCGTTTAACCTGAAGCAGACCCACGGACGACCCATTGTTGTCACTGAAAGCAGTTGGGTGATGCCGGCCGGCTACAGCTCGGAAGGCCCCCTCATGACTGCCGCGTACCAGTCGCTAACCGGCGTCGACGCTTACTACTGGTTCGCAACCGGAGACGACGAGTGGTCCCAGCCAGGCTCGGCGAATGGGTACACGCCTTCCCAAACGAAGTGGCTTTTTGCCAATCCGGACATGCTCGGCACTTTCCCGGCCGCCGCGCTGATGTTCCGTTCCGGTTACGTGAAGCGAGGGACGCCCGCCGTATACGAGGTGCGGCGGCCGGCCGACATCTGGAAGCGGCGAACGCCGATCATCTCCGAAGAGCCGGGCTTCGATCCCAATCGCGACTCGAAGGACGTCGTTCCCGGTATGCCCGTCACCTCCGGGGTGAACCCACTTGCCTTCCTCGTCGGACCGGTAGAGGTGGCTTTCGGAGACGATCCCGCCAAATCGCGGGTTGACTATTCCAAGTACATCGACGCCGGCACAAGCACCGTTAGAAGCAACACCGGCGAGCTCGCGCTAAATAACGACAAGGGGTTCTGCACGATCGATACCCCTTCCGCACAGGGCGTCGCCGCCTTTTTCGGCAAGCACCCTGCGTTCAAACTCTCCGACGTCACCTTTATCTCCCGAAACGACTACGGGGCAGCGGCAGCGGTATCGATGGATGGAAAGCCGTTACGTGAATCGTCCAAGATCCTCCTCCAGTTCGGCACCCGTAGCCGGCCAACTGGCTGGCAGGAAAAGGAGACGACGATCGATCTCGGCGGTGGCAAATCGACTCCGGGTCTGGAGGTGGTTTCGTTCGGCAAAGCGCCGTGGCAGGTTGTGAACGCCGACCTGGAGATCGCAATTCACAATCCGTCGATTACCAGGGCCAGCGTCCTCGACATGAATGGCAACGCCATCGGCGTCGTCCCTCTTAAACGCGAAGGAGAGATCGTGAGGCTGACCTTTCCAAAGAATGCGATGTATGTGATTTTAGGGCGCTAGGCATCGTTCTGCCTCCAAACGCCCTAACGTCCGACGCCTTAACGCCCGCACGCCGAGCTCTTGTCGTCCAACGACCTATGAAGGTCCACCACCTGAACTGCGGGACGATGTGTCCACTGGGCGAGTTGATGATCAACGGACATGGGAGTCCCGTCAGTCGTGGCCATCTCGTGTGTCACTGCCTGTTGATCGAGGGGCCAGACGGACTGGTTCTTATCGACACCGGGCTCGGGACCCAGGACATCATGCGGCCGAAGCACCGGATTCCGGGACCGATCCTGAACACCGTTCTCGGCCTCGCGCTCGATCAGAAGGAAACCGCGATTACCCAAGTCCGGGCGCTCGGTCTTCACCCGCGAGACGTCCGGCACATCGTTTTGACCCACCTAGATTTTGACCATGCGGGCGGTCTGGCCGATTTTCCGGAGGCCCAGGTTCACGTCTTTACCGACGAGCTGCACAACTTCCTGAACAGCGCGAACCCGATCGACATGATCCGTTACTCACAGGAACAGATTGCCCACCAGCCGGATTGGGAAGTCCACGAATTGGAAGGCGAACGGTGGATGGAGTTCGAAGCGGTCCGGGCGATGACCGTCGGATCCTCCGACATCCTTCTCGTCCCGCTCGCCGGCCATACCCGGGGCCACTGCGGCGTGGCGATTCGCGCAGGGGACGGCTGGATCTTGCATAGCGGCGACGCGCTTTTCGACTTAAACGAGTTGGACCCCGAGGGACGGCACCTTCCGGTTGGATTGCGTACGTTCGAGAACATGCTCCAATACGATCGCGAGAAGCGGATCCAAAACGTCGAGCGGCTGCGCGAGTTGAAGAAGGCGCACGGTGATTCCATCCACTTCATCTGCTCCCACGACCCCGACGGTTTCGAAGCCGACGCGGCGGACGGGATCAAAGAGTTTGCATCCACCCGAATCGGGCGCGCCGAGATGCTCTAAGCAACTCGAAGTGGCACAGGCGGCTCGACCGTGGGTATCAGTGGCGGCCCGCCCCTGATACTAAGCCATAGAAAAATTGAGCCTCTGTCTTTGGGAAGACAACGAAGAACAGCATTAGCGCCAATGCCGCGCCCCTCGATCATAATTTGGCCATGAAGATCATCGTGATTGGAGCGAGCGGCACTATCGGTTCGGCGGTGGTCGACCTGTTGTCGGAAAGGCATACGGTCGTTCGCGTCGCAAGGACGGCGGGTGACTACCACGCCGATCTCACCAATCCGGATTCCATTCGGTCGCTTTACGAGAAAGTCGCTCCGTTCGATGCGGTCGTGAGCTGCGCTGGATCGGCACGATTCAAGCCGCTGGAGGCGCTGACGGACGACGACTTCACCGCCAGTCTCTCGAACAAGCTGATGGGGCAGGTCAACCTCGTCCGTCTCGGGCAGAGGTACATCCAGGACGGCGGCTCCTTCACCCTCACCAGCGGCGTACTCGCGAACGAGCCGATGCACGGCAGCGCGGCGATCAGCCTGGTCAACGCAGGCCTCGAGGGTTTCGCCCGCGCGGCGGCTCTTGAACTTCTACCGCGAAAGATCCGCGTAAATGTGGTCAGTCCGCCGTGGGTTAGCGAGACGTTGGTTGCGATGGGCAAGGAAGCGTCGGGCGGAATGCCAGCCGCCGAGGTGGCCAAAGCGTACGTGGAAAGCGTGGAAAACCGATCCAAAGACGGCGAAGTCCTCGACGCCCGAAAGTTCGCGTAAAGGCTGCCATCGCCACTTGTAGACCAGCCTCCCCTACGGCAAAGCCGTGTAGACGCAGGTTGGCTCGTACCTGCGGACAGCCCCCATCGATCCGCATGTTGGGTCAATACGCGAAACTCACTCGCGCAGGTACGAGCCAACCTGCATCTACAACGCTTCGCGTTAAAGGGAAACGCTTTCGCACCGGTACGAACCATCCTATTGAACACCATCCGGAGGAAATGCGTAGAATAGAGACGGAGGCAGTTACAACATCCCCGTCGGAGAACCCCGACTGTAACCGCCGCCAAGGGCACTCGCGACGAGGCCCGTCAAGGAAAATATGTACCAGGCACCTCTCCCGAAGGAGTACGCCGACCTCTCGCCAGAAGAGGCCGATGCAAGGATCGAAGCCGCCAAGCGGACGCTGGGCAACCGACTGGTCATTTTAGGCCACCACTATCAACGCGACGGGATCATCAAGCACGCCGACTACCGCGGCGACAGCTACAAGCTGGCCAAAGACGCGAACCTCTGCCCTGACGCCGAGTTCATCGTCTTCTGCGGCGTGCACTTCATGGCCGAAAGCGCGGACATCCTGACTCCCGACCACCAGCACGTCATCCTGCCGAATATGGCGGCCGGATGCTCGATGGCCGATATGGCGAGCCTGTTCCAGGTGCGCAACTGCTGGAAGCAGATCGAGGAAGTTTTGGGCGCGAACGGCCCCCGGGTCGTCCCGGTTACGTACATCAACTCCGCGGCCAACCTCAAGGCATTCGTCGGTGAGAGGGGCGGCACGGTTTGCACCTCGACCAACGCGCCGACCGCGGTGAAGTGGGCGTTGGAGCAGGGCGAGAAGGTGCTCTTCTTCCCGGACCAACACCTGGGACGCAATACCGGCGTTAAGCTCGGGTACGACCCGGACAAGGACATGATCGTTTGGGACCCGTTCCAGCCGTACGGCGGAAACAGTCCCGAGCGAATCCGCGAAGCGACCTTCATTCTTTGGAAGGGGCATTGCTCGGTACACAAACGGTTCACGGTGGAGCAGATCGAAGAAGCCCGCCAGACTCATCCCGGCGTCACCGTATTGGTTCACCCGGAATGCCCGCTCGAAGTGGTCGAAGCCGCCGATCTGAACGGCTCGACCGAATACATCATCAAGCAGGTGGAAGCGTCACCGCCTGGTTCGGTTTGGGCGATCGGCACCGAGATCAACCTCGTGAGCCGCCTGGCCAACGAGAACCCGGACAAAACGATCTTCTGTCTGGACCCCCAAGTTTGCCCGTGCTCGACGATGTACCGGATCCACCCCAGCTTCCTCGCCTGGACCCTGGAGAATCTCGTCGCCGGCAACGTCGTCAACGAGGTGATCGTGCCACCGAAGGTCAAGTATTTCGCCAAGATGGCGTTGGACCGGATGTTGACGGTCTGTGCGTAGTCTGGAGCCCCAACTGATCTGGCACCCCTTCAGGGTGCCAGGGAACTCCGAACCTGGTCCCCGGGGTCTTCGACCACCGGGCTAACTTCCGACGATCCCTCCGGGATCGATGAGAACTGTTCGGCCCTCGCTTCGCAGTAGGGATATCGTGGGGGACTGATGCAAGAGGTCGAAGATCTGCGTCCCGGAACCTGATCCCGGAGGGATCTTTTGAAATTAGCCCGGTGGTCGCTCCGGCGACCCCGGGGTTAGCGGCGCCTCCTCTCCGCACCCTGAAGGGGTGCCAGAATCCCCGCGTAGCCCCACCGGAGGCACTAGTATATAATTGTCTATGTATTCGGCGCCGCTAGAATACGTAGTAGGTTAGAGAGATGTCGATCGTCAAATTCAATGAGCCGCTGCGATTGGCGCAGGATTTTGCGCCGAAGGGGGACCAGGCGACGGCGATCGCGGGGCTGGTCGAGGGGCTCGAATCCGGTTACCGATTCCAAACCCTCCTCGGCGCCACTGGGACTGGAAAGACCTACACGATGGCGAGCGTTATCAACGAGACGCAGCGCCCGGCGCTGATCCTGGCGCATAACAAGACGCTCGCGGCCCAGCTTTGCCAAGAATTCCGGGCGTTCTTCCCGGAGAACTCGGTTCAGTACTTCATCTCGTATTACGACTACTACCAGCCCGAAGCGTACGTCCCGGGCGCCGACCTGTACATCGAGAAAGACTCGAGCGTCAACGACGAGATCGAGCGGCTGCGCCATGCGGCCACCCATGCTTTGCTCGAGCGGCGCGACGTCATCGTCGTCGCCTCCGTCTCGTGCATCTACGGCCTCGGCTCGCCGAGCGAGTATGCGGAAGCGGTCATCACCTTTGAGACTAACGGCACGTTCGACTTGGACGAGGCGCTGAAGAAGCTGGTCGCGATGCAGTTCTCGCGGAATGAAGTCGCCCTCGACCGCGGAACGTTCCGGGTCCGCGGCGACACGCTAGAGATTCAGCCGAAAGACGAGGAGATCGTCACCCGAGTGGAGTTCTTCGGTGACACCGTGGAGCGCATCCGCCTCTTCGACCCGCTCACCGGCGAAGTAATCGACGAGCCGACCAAGGTCTCCGTCTTCCCCGCTACCCACTACGTCACCCCTTGGGAGCGGATGGAGGACGTGCTGGAGATGATCAACGCGGAGAAGGAGGCGCAGTGCGAGCTGTTCGTCGCGCAAGGAAAGTTACTGGAAGCGCAACGCCTCCGCCAGCGAGTCGACTTCGACGTCGAGATGATGAAGGAGGTCGGCTACTGCAACGGCATCGAGAACTACAGCCGGTACTTTGACGGACGGGCCCCCGGCACCCCGCCTTACACCTTGCTTGACTTCTTGCCGAGCGACGCCATCATCTTCGTCGACGAAAGCCACCAGACCCTCCCGCAGGTGCGGGCGATGTTCAATGGGGACAAGGCGCGCAAGTCGATTCTCGTCGATTACGGATTCCGGCTGCCCAGCGCTCTCGACAACCGTCCACTTAAGTTCGAGGAGTTCCTGGAGCGGGTGCCGCAAGTGGTCTATGTGTCGGCGACGCCCGGTCCGTTCGAGCAGGAGACGCAGAGCCAGATTGTCGAGCAGATCATTCGACCCACCTACGTCGTCGACCCGGAAATCGACATCCGTCCCACCAAAGGGCAGATCGACGATCTGATCGGCGAGATTCAGAAGCGGGTGGAGCGCGGCGAGCGGACGCTGGTCACGACCTTGACGAAGAAGATGTCGGAGGACCTGACCGGCTACTTGCAGGACCTTAACGTGAAGGTTCAGTACATCCACTCCAACGTCCACTCGCTCGAGCGCCCCGAAATCCTGCGCGACCTGCGGCTCGGCGTCTACGACGTGATCGTCGGCGTCAACCTCCTGCGGGAAGGTCTCGACCTCCCCGAGGTCACGCTGGTGGCGATCCTCGACGCCGATAAGGAAGGGTTCCTCCGCTCTGAAACTTCCCTAATTCAAACCATCGGCCGCGCCGCCCGGAACGCCGGAGGGCGGGTCATCATGTACGCCGACAACATCACCGGCTCGATGCAGCGGGCGATCGACGAGACCGACCGGCGTCGTGAAACGCAGCGTCGATACAACGAGGAGCACGGGACCCTGCCGCAGACGGTTAACAAGATGGTCCGGGAGACGGTTCGCTCTTACGAATCGGTAAAGGAAGTCGTCGACCAATACAGCGCGGAAACCCGAGCCAAGCTCGGCGCCGACGGCGGCGCCATCCGGCTCGACGAGCTGCCGATCTTGATCTCCAACCTGGAGCGGGATATGAAGGATCTGGCGAAGGCGATGGAGTTCGAAAAAGCCGCCCAAGTCCGAGACGAAATCGAATCGCTCCGCGCCCTAATGGGCACCAGCTCAGGGCGGTTGGGCCAAGACAAACGGCGAGTCAAACGCTTCGCCGGCAAGCGGTAACGTGGCACGGGCGGCTCGCCCATGATCTGCTGTACCAAAGGTACAGCAGAATCTCCCTCACCCCCAACCCCCTCTCCCTCGTTCGGCACATACATCCGAAGGAGGGAGAGGGGGCTCCGGAGGTTACTTTGCCGCCCACGAGCGCAAACGGGTCCGTAGCCGCGCTCCCTCCCGGCGGTTCCCAAGCAGAGTCGGCAACTCTCGCGGCTCGACCATGAGGCGGATCGGCTTCTCCCCGACTTTTCCTTCCACCGACACCCACCGACCCAAACCTAGCAAGGAATGGACGTTGGCGCGGAAACGCACCTCGCTCACGTCCGCCCGCAAGACCTCTACTGTTCGCGACTCGGAGAGGAAGCGGAGACGGTCGTCGGTTACTTCGAGAAATCCGATGTCCTCGTGAGGGTCGACGGTGCTGGAATAGCGGGGGGTGGCGAAACCGACGAACCATTTTTCACCGGCGAGCGTTTCTCCGTTCGCATGGAGGATTCTTTCGAGCTGGGCGCGCATGCGGCGGTTCTCGAACAAGCCAAACCGGTTCAGGGCGAACCAACCGACAACGGTGCCGGTCACCAAAAGCGCAAGCCCCCCGCCTAGAACCTCACTTTTGACCGCCATCCACGCCAAGCCCGAGACCGCGAAGGGGAGCCAGAACAGCGCGGGCACAAGGTTGCCCATGATCTTTCGCCGCGAGGTCCAGACTGTGGGAGGAGCCACCCGCGCATGTTACACTCATAGGGTCTTCTATGAAAGCCGACGGGGTTACACGGCTTTAAGGGATTTTGACTCGGGCGGGCCGCCCGAGATACTCATGGGCGAGCCGCCCATGCCACGGGAGAGGGACTGAATTGGGATTGAAAGTACTTAGCGCGGTCCCCGGCCCTACCAGCGTCGGACCGATTATCCGGCAGTTCTGCGGCCGTGGTGAAGGGGTGGTTACCGCGTTTTCGGACTCCGCGCTGCCGGTCTGCAAGCGGTTCGTTCAGGAGGACGACGCGGTCGAGGTGCTCGCCTTGGGCGAGGTGGTTTCCCGATTCCTGAGAATGTGCGGCGAGAGCGCCCAGCCGCTATCCCAAGCTGGGCAGGTGGAAGCCGCCATTGCTCGCGCCTGCCTAGAACTTCCCGCGGAGTCGCCGTTCTCGCGAACGGCGCGGTATCCGGGTCTGCATAAGGCGCTCAATCGGACCCTGAAAGAGCTGCACGAGTGGGAGATCGACCGCGATGAGATGCTGGATCTTGCGTCCGTCGCCACTCCCCGCCTCTCCGCCAAGCTCCAGTCGCTGGCGGAGATCGACAAGGAAGTCGATTCGGTGATGTTGGCGCTCGGACGCCAGAGCCACTCGGCCCAATTGCGGGCATGCTTCGATTCCCTGCCGGAGCGGGACGGAAGCTTCGATCGGCTGCTGATTCTCGCCGGGTCGGAAGAGTCGCCGTTGCGGCTGCGCTGGATCCAGTGGGCGGTGGACCAGGGAACGGATATCACGCTCATCGTGGAGCGTCACGCCGCCGATGCGCCGATATTTGCGGGCTCTCGCCGAACGTTGGAAGCGCTTGGCTTTCCCGGCATTCCCACCGGAGACGGCAACGCCCTCACACGGAACCTTTTTGCTCCCGATCTCACGGGCGGGCCGGGGGTGGACGTAGCGATCGTCAGCGCAGCCGATCCGCTCGCGGAGGCCGAGTGGGCGCTTCGCGGGTGCATGGAAGAGGAGCGGCCGGACCAAGCCGGGATCTACGTTCGAAATCTGGAAACGTACGCTCCGCTCATCGAAGCGGCCGCCAAGCGGCTCGGCATCCCGGTGAGAATCGCGCGGCGGGCTCCGCTCCTGACCAACTCTTTCGCCCGCTTAACGCTTGCCGCGCTCGAGTTTTGCGCCTCTAACGACGTGCGCACTCTGGGTCCGATCTTGCAAAGCAGCTACCTCGGCCTTACCGGCGAGGGGCAGGCGCGGCTGGCGTCCGGTCTGCGCGAGTGCCACTCAATGCGGTCCATGCAGTGGGAAACCTTACGGACCTGGGCGGACATTCATGAGGAAGAGTTCCCGTGGGTCGGAGCGCTACTCGAGTGGCGGCAGAAGGCGAGCGGCAGCCTGCTTCTGCGGGAATGGAAAGCGCTGGTGACGGAGCTGATCTGCGCCGACGAGCGGTTCCCCTGGAGCACCCGGATCATGGGGCGCGATCGCATGATGGCCGAACGCGACCGGCGAGCCCGGCATCAGCTCGAACGCCTGCTCGCCAACTTCGTCACCGTCGACGCCATCGTCGACGAGCGGTCGATGACTCTGTCCGAAGTCACCGCGATCTGCCGGCGGGTCTGGAAGGACGCAGACGTAAGCATTCCACCCAGCTCGGAAGTCGGCGTATGCGTCGCGGACGATCCTTACGCCCTTACCGACGTCGAAACCCTGCGCGTCATGGGGATGCTGGAAGGGGTCTTCCCTCGCCGCCGAAGCGAAGAGCCGGTGCTTACGGATTACGATCGAGAGGAGATCTCCAATCTCCGTCCCGGACATCCGCCGCTTCTGAATTCGCACGATAAGGCGGAAGCGGAGCGCGACGCCTTCTACCGGGTCTGTACCGCCGCGCGGCGGCAACTGGTGTTCAGCTATCCGCTGGCCGACGACTCGCGCGATAACATTCCGGCCTTCTATCTCACCGAGGTCGAGCGCGCTGCCGGCGGCCACGAAAAGGTGACCCGAAAGGACTGGGCTCGCACGCTTCTAGCTCCCCTGGGCGATGAATGCGTAACCGAAAACGACCGGATTCTGCGGCAATCGCTGGATGCCCCGCGCGAGTCTCCCTCCGCGGTCGAGCTGATCTCGCAAGCCGCGCGAGACGCCCTCCGTCCGGAACTCGGACATCGCTTCGCGCCGGGCGAGCTGCGCGACGCGCTGCAATGCCCGTTCCAGTACGCCTTGCGTCACCGGCTTCACCTCCGGGTTCGCCGTCGCGGCGCGCGGTGGCAATCGCTTCGCAAGCTGCCGCAGGCCTCGGGGTTGGTTGGGAAGGAGAGCCGCGAGCATGCGGAGCACGCACTGATCGAAGCGCTTCAGGCGGAGTTGGATTCGCTCTACTCGGAGGTGCCGGACTGGGAGATGCAGCTTTTGCGCGCCGGCGGGCGCCGGCTCATTCGTGAGTGGCTGCGTCGAGAGTTTCGGTCGCGCGAGATGTGGCCCAAGGAGATCGGAAGTATCCGCGGGAATGTCGCCTTCGGAGCCGACGGACTCCGGGATGCGATGCCGGGCGGCGTGCTTCTCGAAGGGGTGGTGCCGGCGGTCTCGCGGCACCAGCGCTACTCGGTGGCCCACCTCTACGGCTCCGGGGCCCGCGATCCAAAGAACCTCACGGAAGTCGAAAAGCTTTACTACGGGTTGTACTTCCTCGCCCTCCACGAGTCGGGGCGTGAGGGAGCGCTGGAGATCGAGTCGATGCGCGGCAAGCGCGAGCTCGTGGTGCTCACCCGAGCCGGCGGTCCGGTGAACGGGTTCGCGCAGGACGGGCTTTCGGTCGTCGATCTGGCGACCGCCGACGACCCGGCGCTGAGTAAAAAGATCTTCTTCGACGACGTCAAACGCGCCCTCAAGCGGGCGGTGGAACGGATCTACGATTCGCGGGTCGACGCGATGAAAGGGGACCACTGCGACTGGTGCGACTACGGCGAGCTCTGCCGCCGCTCCCGCGCCTTCGGCGAGGAAGACTCCCCATTCGGGACCGATGTGGTGTTCGAAGATGTGTAGCCTCATCTTTGCGTCTTCGCGCCTTTGCGAGACATTCCGTTCGGGGAGTTTCACGCAAAGGCGCGAAGACGCAAAGGGGGAGGTGGGAAGATGAGCAATGCTGCTCAGGCTTTAAGCCTGTCGACGGAGCAGAGCGATGTCGTGCAGACGCGGGAAGCCCACTTCTCCGTGGTGGCGGCCGCGGGCGCCGGGAAGACGTTTGTGCTCGTCGAGCGATACCTCCGCCATGTGGTGGAGGAGGATCTGCGGCCGGACCAGATCCTCACGATCACCTTTACCAAGAAGGCCGCCGCCGAGATGAAGCGGAGGATCGTGCGGCGTCTGCGCGACCAAGGTCTGAACGATCAGGCCCAAAACGCGGAAACCGGCCCGATTCAAACGATCCACTCCTTCTGCGAGCGGCTTCTTCGTGAGAACGCCCTCGAAGCCGGCCTCGACCCGAGCTTCGAGATCCTCACCGAGTCCCACTCCTCCCGCCTCGTCTCCGCCTGCGTACGGGAGGCACTCGCTTCCCCGCTCGACGACGAGCCCCAAGCGGAAGCGCTGATCTCGTTCCTCGCCGGTAAGCGCCCCGGCTTCGGTGAGAACAAATCGCCCTACGGAATCCTCGAGAGCGCGGTCGAAGCGGTGCTGCGCGATCTGCGAGGCAGCGGGTTCAGCCAGTTGCAGATCCAGCAATGGCATCTCGACCCCCGAACCCTTCGCGACCGTTGGGAGGATCTCCTCCTTCGCGAGCTATCGCCGAACGCCCAGGCCGCGTTCGCCAATATCGAGGCCGACTCGTTCCAAGAGCGGATGCAGCAGGCGCTGAAGTCGGTAGGCGAGAAGGTGCCGGGTTGGCTAAAGAATCGCCCCGACCTGCAGGCCGAGGAAGAAGCGCTGGAGCAGACCTGCGGTCTGGTTCAACTCGCCTGCGCGGCTTGGTGGCGACTCGACCGGGAGATGGATGCCGAGCAAGCGCTCGACTTCAGCGCGTTGGAAGAGAGGGCGGTGCGCCTCCTCGAGCGCTCGGAAGCAACCCGCGAGCGGCTTCAGCGCCAGGTCCAGGTCGTCATGGTCGACGAGGCGCAGGATCTGAATCCGATGCAGTACCGCCTGCTTCGGCGCATCGAAGCGTCTCGCGAGATGCTGGTGGGAGATGCCCAGCAGTCGATCTACGGATTCCGCCAGGCGGACGTCGAGTTGTTCGAGCGTCGCGCGGTCGAAGGCCATACCCTTCGTCTCTCCCGCAATTACCGCTCCGTGCCCGGCATCCTCAACTTCGTCGACTTCGTCTTCGGCCGCCTCTGGCACGAGAGCTACGTGCCGATGAGCAATCTCGACGCGCCGATGGATCTGGAGAACGACGTCCCCCGAGATTTCGCCGGAGTGGAGGTGTGGCGTCAGGCCGCCAACGACGCGGACGCCACCGCCACCTACATCCGCGAGCTGCTCGACGAGGGGATCGCCAAGAAGGACATTGCGGTGCTTGTCAGGGATGGCGGCGGAGCGCAGGCGATCGAAACCGGCTTGAAGGGGGTGGGCATCCCCGCTCGGGTTGCGGGCGGAACGGAGCGGTTTTACACCCGTTTGGAAGTTCGGGACCTCGCCAACGCGCTTCGCGCGGTAGCCGATCCGTACGACGACTTCTCGCTCCTCGCCTGCTTGCGGAGCCCGCTCGTGGGCCTCTCGTTGGACGCAATTACCCTGCTCGGCCGGGAGGCGGGAGTGGTCGAAAGGTTGGCGGAATTCGAGTCGCCGGTGGACGAGGACGGACCAAAGCTCGAGGCGTTCCTCCGCTGGTATGAGCGGCTACGCGGAATCGCCGACCGGCTCGCCGCATGGGAGGTGCTCGCCGAGATCTTTGCCAAGTCTGAGCTTCTCCCCGCACTTGCGCGCCGGGAAAAGCCGGAGCAGCTTCTTGCGAACGTCCGAAAGCTTCTCTCGCTGGCGACGCAAGAGCCGGACCTTGGCCCGCTCGAATACGCCGAGCGAATCCGGGAGATCCAAGATCTTCGCCACAAGGAGGGGGATGCGCCCGCCGACGAAGAGGATGCGGACGTCGTGACGATCATGACCGTTCACAAGGCGAAGGGGCTCGAGTTCCCAGTCGTGGTGCTCCCCCAGACCGACAAGCGGCTAGCGGCCAACGCCCGAGACCTCGTGGTCGAGCCGCGCATGGGTCTCGTCGCCACTAAATACGGAAAAGGTCAGTGCCTCATGCACAAGTTCCTCACCGAGCGGCGGAAGCGGCGCGACGAGGAAGAGGAACTCCGCGTGCTGTACGTGGCCCTGACCCGGCCGAAACAGCGGCTCTGCGTTTCCCTCTACCCGCCGCGCCGCGACCGGACGGTCTCGAAAATGCTCCAAGAGCTCCTCGGCGACCCACCCCCACCCGGAGTACGCGTGAGGGACTCGCAGGACCTTTCGCAGATGCCCGTCTAACGTGGCACTGGCTTCCAGCCAGTGGGTCCCAAGGGCATCCTGCCCTTGGCCCTTTCACACGACCAGGATGGTCGTGATACACACGGGCTGGAAGCGCCGTGCCACGGCCGCATTGGTCCCAACCCAGACCTTTCGACCTGCCAGAATATATTCACAGCCACGGAGGGAACCGCCGGACGAAACGGCAGCGTTTATCTTTCCGTACCGAGACGGTAGGTCTCGAGCTGAGTACCTCAATGTCGAGGATGCAACGCATCTGCCGGATGAGCGTCTGACGATGGACGCCCGACCCGCCTCGACCTTGTAGGAGAACTAATGACTGTCATATCACCCGTACGGAGTCCGCTTGACCCGCCGCGGGACCAATACGCTCTGATGACTCGCGAGAGTTATGCGATCCTTTGCTACGCGGCCAACGCCCTGGAAGCAGAGCGCCCGGCGTTCGACCCGGTAACGAATTTCGAGCACCTCGCCGAGCTGGTCTATTCGCTCGTCGAGCGGCTTATCTGGGCGGACGGCTGGCTCGATCCGGCCGAGTCCGACATGCTCGATGCGCTTCTCGAAGAGGATCGCCTACAGAGAGGCGCGCTCGTCGAGCGGCTTTCGAAAGGACCGGCCGATGACGAGATCCTGAAGCAAGTGCCCGAGTTCATCCGAGCCTGTCGGCGATACGACAGGGTGAACGGAACCCGGCTCGAGCCGACCGCGATTAACGCGCTCGACTCGCTGGGGATGGGCGTGCTCGCATCCGATCGGGAAATCACCACCCAAGAGTTCGACGCCCTCCGAGACGCCCTGGCCGCTTGCCATCGGTATCTCGAAACCCGCCCCAAATTGGGCTAAGGCGCCACCTCAACCATACAGCGGGCCGTACGTAGCGCAGGCGCGGTAGTCCGCGCCTACCGGGTCGAGGCCGCCGCCGAACCGGTGCCAAGCCGTTGGCCGGTATAGGTTGTCGCTCGGAACGTTGTGGAGGTCGACCGGGATCCGGAGCATGGCGGCGAGGGAAATCAGGTCGGCGCCGATATGGCCAACCGAGATCGCTCCGTGGTTGGCGCCCCAGTGCTCCATTACCGAATAGACGTCCCGGAAGGCCCCGTCTCCGCCGGTTCGGGGGACAAACCATGTGGTGGGCCAGCTTGGGCTCGTCCGCTCGTCGAGCGTTCGGTGCACCTCGTCGGGCAACGAGATCGTTTGGCCCTCGGCGATCTGTAGAACCGGACCGAGGTCACGAACCAAGTTGATCCGGAACATCGTGCACGGGATCCCGCCCAGGGTGGTGAAATCGGTAGACCAACCACCCGCCGGGAAGTACCCGAGATCGCTGGTGCACCACAGCGTGTCGTCGAGAGCCCGTCCCGCGTCGTCCGATGTGACATCCCACCAGGGCTTGAGGGCGTGGCCGGTCCAGTCGAGGGCGGTGGGTCCGGAGTTGATAAGGTGAAGGAAACCGCCGGCGGCCGCTCCGTCCAGGGTGTGACCGGTGACCCGCTTCACGGCGTCCGGCGACCAGAAGGTGCGGACGTCGGAGAACATCTGCGCGGTGCCGGTGAGCAGGTGCCCGAGCAGCATCGACGCTCCGTTGAGCGCATCGTTCTCGGTAGCGACGATATACGGTTGCCGGATGCCGTTCCAGTCGAACGACGAACAAAGGATCGCCTCGAGAAAGTCGCCGTTCGGGAAATGGTCCGACCACTGGCGCTGCCCCTGAAAGCCGCCGGCGATGGCGTTGTGCCCCTGGGCCTGTTCGGCGAATCCCATTTCCTTGAGGCGAGGGTTGCCGACCATCAGGTCTCGCGCAACGAGCGCCATTTTGACGCACGTTTCCCAGTCTTCGTCCTTTTGGTCTCGAGTTCGCTGCTTCTCCGGAGCGTTCCAATCGTGCCCCTCCTTACAGTTTTCCCGCACCCAAGCGAGGGCACGCTGGTACTCCTCCTTATCGAACATTTCCTTGGCGATGCGGCCAACGAATTCGGTCATGTCGACCGACTCGACCCGCATTCCGAAGTACCGCTCGAACAGCTCGTGATCGACGATGGAGCCGGCAATCCCCATGCTCACCCCGCCCATGGCTAGGTATGCCTTGCCGCGCATGGTGGCTACCGCCAACCCGCCGCGAACGAATCGGAGGATCTTCTCTTTCACGTCCTCCGGGATGTTCGTATCGCCGAGGTCCTGGACATCCCGGCCGTAGATGCCGAAGCAAGGAAGCCCCTTTTGATTGTGCCCGGCCAACGTGGCGGCGAGGTAGACCGCGCCAGGTCGGTCGGTCCCATTAAAACCCCAAATCGCCTTGGGAAGCAGCGGATCCATATCCATGGTCTCGCTGCCATAGCACCAGCAGGGGGTGACCGTGAGGGAGACGCCGACGCCTTCCCGTTGAAATTTCTCGGCGCAATCCGCGGCTTCGGCGAACCCGCCGATGCAGGTATCCGCGATGACGCACTCCACCGGGAGCCCACACGAGTGGCGGAGGTTTGCGGAGATCAACTCGGCGGTGGCCCGCGCCATTTCCATGGTGAACCCTTCGAGCGACTCTCGTACGCCGCCGAAACGGCCGTCGATCGCGGGGCGAATACCTACTTTCGGCATGCTGCCTCGCAGACGGTTTGACGGCGGATTGATGCGTAGTGAATCGCGGGTGGTCATATCAGCAAATTACCAAGCCTGAGCCTTCGGTTGTTTTGCCGAATGTGGGTTTCCTGTGGAAAACTAGGCTCATTCCAGGTAGATTCGCGAGTTCCGAGGTCACAATCGTTTTTGTGACGCTTTCGCGGGGTTTTGCCCGTCCTGACTGACAGCGGGATCCCGTGCACGGATGCCCTTGGAATTTCTCTTTGGAGTGAGCATGCGACCAGAAAATCTTTTCGAAAATCAAGCGACCATCAAGGTCATCGGCGTCGGGGGCGCCGGCTCCAACGCCGTCAATCGGATGATCTCCGAGGGAGTCGTCGGAGTCCACTTCATCGCCATGAACACGGACGCCCAGGCCCTGGGCCAGAGCCGCGCGCCCAAGAAGATTCAGATCGGCGAGGGGCTCACTCGCGGTCTCGGCGCGGGCGGCAACCCGGAGGTCGGGCAGAAAGCGGCTCGTGAGAGTGAGAAGCAGATCCACGAGGAGCTCGAAGGGTGCGATATGGTCTTCATTACCGCCGGCATGGGCGGTGGGACCGGCACCGGAGCCGCTCCGGTGGTGGCAGACATGGCCCGGCGAATGGGGATTCTCACGGTCGGCGTCGTAACAAAGCCGTTCCTCTTCGAGGGACCCAAGCGTCGTCGTCTCGCCGAAGAAGGAGCGAAGCTGCTGCAGGCGCACGTCGATACGCTGATTACCGTTCCTAATGACCGCCTCCTCGGATTCGTGGAGAAACGGACGACGATGCAACAGGCATTCGCCGCGGCGGACGACGTGCTTCGGCAGGGCGTGCAGGGAATCTCCGACATCATCCTCCTGCCCGGAATCATCAACGTCGACTTCGCGGACGTTCGATCCGTGATGAGCAACGCCGGAGTCGCCCTGATGGGACTTGGAACCGGCGTCGGGGATCAGCGCGCTCGAATGGCCGCCCAGCACGCAGCGAACTCTCCCCTCCTGGAGACGAACATCCAGGGCGCCAAGAAGCTGCTGGTCAACGTGACCGCCGGCCCGGATTTCTCCATCGGCGAAGCTCACGAGGCGATGGAGTACATCTTGCAGTTCACGGACGCGGAGGATGCTGACATCATCCTGGGCCACGTGATGCGCGACACCGGAGATGGCGAAGTCTCCATCACGCTGCTGGCAGCGGGAATGGACCCGGGAAACGCGACACCGGCGAAGCAGGATCGTGAGGTCTTTGTCCAGCCGGCCACCTCCATGAACGCCGAGATGCCTCCTGCCTCGCCGCAACTGCGCCCCCAGGCTCAGCCGGTCATCCCCACTCCGATCCAGCTCGACGAGCTCGACCTCGACATCCCCACCTTCCTCCGCCGCCAACGCGGAGGGTAGCCACATTGCTCGATTGGGGATTGCTTGATTGCTAGATTTAACAGACGGCAATCCAGCAATCCAGCAATGGATCACCCGTCTTGTTTCCAAGAAAAGAGTCCCGGCGGTGTTCGGGAGAAAACTGGTCCAACGCTTCCCCGCCCCAAATTGGGCGGGGCTTTTTTGTTTTCCGTGGAAGGACAACCGAAATAGATGTACGTTGAACGGTGATGTCGGGCCTTCGCGATCTATTTCCTCAGCGCCCCGTCGCCGGGCAGGCGTACATATGGGATTGCGATCCGCTGGTGGTTGTCCACGCCGAAGACGGGGTCGCGTTTGCCGGGAAGGTTGAAGCCGAGTACGTTCCCGACGACGAGACGGGGCGCACGGGTTGGGTGAAGGCGTTGCGAGCCACGGAAACCGGTTGGACCCCGCAGCTTCGATTCAAACAACGGTTTGCCACCCAGCAAGTTCTCGACTTTCGAATGCAGAAGCGCCCCGGTCTCATCCTTATCGGCGAAGATGAAACGGGCGAAGCCTTCACGTGGTACATCAACGGCGAGGCCGACCGTTACCTTGTGAAGCCTCCGGAGATCCCGGCGATAGAAGAGGTCGACACCGACGCGGTCGCCCAGATCCTACGAACGCCAATCGATCGAGCCACCTGGGAAGTAAAGACCCTGCGCCTCCTGCACATCGTGCGCGAAGACGGTCTATGCCCGTTCTCCGGCCCAGCCCAAATCAAGGTCAGCCCATCATCGGCCCTGCCGGTGATCGAGCATTACACTTCCCTAGCCCGAAGCGATCTTGGCGGCTGGCCAGAGCTTTACGTCCTTTCCAAAGACCCCGGCAACGCATCAGGGATCGACGCGCACGGATTCGAGACCACCTGGTACTTCGACTCCGCCGCCGACCAATACCTCCATTCAATCCCCGCCTAGCGCCGCAGGCGCTTTGGAGTGCGCGAGCTTGCTCGCGCTTTTTCCACGCTGACCCCTTACGGTCTTAAACTGGAGCCATGCTCCGCGGGATGTCGGCCACCGTTCTTGCCTTCTTTACTTTGGTGAATCTGGCGTCAGCCCAAGACCGATTTCCGGACGTGCCGGACAACCACTGGGTCTACGAGTCGCTCTTGAAAATGAGGGCCCATGGTTTATTGCTTGGAGCGCCGTTGCTAGCCCCTCACGCTCACCTTCCGACGCCCACGCGTAGCGACCTTGCAAAGCTGACAGCGGCGGTTGTGGAACGAATGCGAAACGTCCTCCGGGCTAGTCAACTTGAAGACGAACGACTGGCGCAGTATCCCAAAGGTTGGGGAAAGAGGAAAGATACGGCCGCCGAAGCACGCCTCCGCCTTCTGAAAAGTCTAGACGAGATTCGCGAACAATGGCCGCCGTTGATCGAGGAGCTACGCCAGCTTGCCACTTTCTTCAAGCCTGAGCTCGCAGCGATTAATCGAGGATGGATCTTGCCAGAGATTAATTCGCTTAATGCGGAGATCTACCGCTTGAGAGTTGCCGACGTGGGACAGGCGAACGTGCGTTTCCATGATGTTCCACGCGGCCACTGGGCGGCCGAAGCAACTCAATTCCTAAAAGCAGAGGGAATTTTGCACGGGTACCACGATGCATTCTTCAGCCATGACGGACTTTCGGCTCCCTTTCCATCTATACCGAGCCACGCCGCAGTTTATGAAGCGCTTGCGAGGATCAAGAGGGCCGGTTTGATTCCGGGCCACGATCTATTTCTTACCCGCGAAGGCTTTAGCAGTGGCCCTCCCGCTAGTCGAATGGATTTTGCGATGGCGCTCGACGCGGCCTTTCAATCGGTGAAAAAGCTCGAGCAAAAATACGCTGACGCAGGATCAACTCCACCAGTTTCGGAAGCGATGAACCTCCTATTTGCCGAGAACGACCAAATCCGGCACGGCTCGTTCGTGCCGCCGTACTCCACCAGAAGACCCCTGACGGCGTTCGAGTGGTTGGTTCAACTATTCGCCCGGGAACTTCGCGAAAAAGGAGCCGATCCCGACCAAATGTGTGCCACCTCTAAAGCCCTACGTAACGAGCTCTTTCGCGTCGTCCCTGGGCGTCCGTACCCCTAATCTATTTGTAGCGCCACCATATTGGTCGGCCCCTGGTAAGACTAGGGGTATGTCATCTCATCCCGACTTCCTACCTACCGGTAACCCGACCGTAGGAGCACGCCGAAGTTACGGGAAGCTGCCGCTGAGCGAGCGGTTCGGCGTTGGTGTTCTCGGACTGCACGAAGGCCACACCATGCTCGTCGCGCTGCGCGCGTCGGGGCTTTGCCAGGCGGTTGCGGGTTGTGATCTGTCCCAAGAAAAACGGCAGGCCGCGATGGAAGCCGCGCCCGGGATCTTCATGACCGACGATTACGAGGCGATGCTGGCCCGGCCGGAGGTTCAGATCGTGGCGATCTATACGCCGGATCACCTCCACGCAGAACACATCGAGAGGGCATTCCGCGCCGGCAAGCACGTGATCTGCACCAAGCCGCTCATCAACGACCCGGCCGACGCGGAGCGGATACGCGCCGCCGCCAAGGAGAGCGGGATGCGCCTGATGGTGGGGCAGTCGACCCGCTTCGGGGAGTCGTTTCAACGGCAACGGGAGTTGTTCGAAGCGGGGCAATACGGAGAGATCGAGGTGGTGGACGCCCATTACAACCACCGGATGGACTGGTATTACAAGAAATCGCCCTGGACGATCGAGCACACGCACTGGGCTTACCTGGGATTGTCCCATCCGGTCGATCTCGTTCGTTGGTACCTCGGCCCGATTCGTGAGGTGCATGCATACGGGACGACGACGGCGGTGGGGCGAGAGGTGTCGCTCCCGAACCCGGACGCCGTCTCGGTGAACCTCATCGGCGAGAATGGCCGCATCGGGCGGGTCTTGGGGAATTACGGATTCCACGAGCTGCCGAAAGGCCGGGCTTTGATCGAGTGTTTCTTGATGGGATCGGAGGGGACTTCGCTGGCGCGGTATCCCGACCTGCGATTCACTACGACGACTCCGGAAGGGGGCGAAGTGGAAGAGGATTACGAGCACTCGATGGCCGGCTACTACTATCGGCACGAGTTGAAAGGGATGCATTACGGGGAGTTCTGCAATTACGCCGACTATTTCGCCTCGTGCCTGTTATCCGGGAAGCCGAATTCCCCAGATCTGGAGGAGGGCCTAGACACCGTGATGACCATGCGAGCGATCGTCGAATCACTGGAGTCGGGCAAGCCAGTGCAAATCAGAAGACCATAGCCGGAGCGCGGACGTCCCGTCCACCTCCCGGACCCCGGGCGTCTCGCCCGATTCCGGAGAGGGCCGCTCTGGAGAGCGACGGTCCAGTTCGGCACGACATTCGCCGCAGGCAATACACTTTAACCGTGCACGCGAGCGAGCTTTGGGGTTCCGATTCTCCTAAGGCAAAGCTTGCTCGTCTAGGCTTGACGCCCCTTTCGGCGCTCTATGCGCTCGGCTGGGAGGGATACCTGGCGATGTATCGCCTGGGAATCAAGCAGGCCCAAGAACCTCACTGCCCGGTGCTCTGCGTCGGAAACCTGGTCGTTGGGGGAGCGGGCAAGAGCCCGCTGACGCTGCACCTGGCCCAACTCCTCCGCGACATGGGGCGCGAGGTCGTCATCGGCTGCAGCGGGTACGGCGGGCCACATGCCGAGGCTGCCGCGCTCGCCCCATCGGGTCCACTCTCTTCGCGAGAGTGGGGAGACGAACCCGCAATGTTCCGGTGGCTGTTGCCGGACGTTCCATTGGTGGTGGGCCGGAGACGGGTACTGGCGGCGGAATTGGTCCAGCGGAGCCACCCGAACGCGGTGCTGGTGATGGACGACGGGTTTCAGCACTTGCCAGTGAGAAAGCACGTGACCTTGCTTCTCGATGAGCCGAACCCGAAGAATTCGCTTTGCCTTCCCGCCGGACCGTATCGGGAGCCGCGGTGGAACCGGAGGCGGGCCGATGAGGTGCTGCCGGGGAGGTTCCGAGTGGAAAGCGAACCTCTTTGCATCGCTCGACCGGACGGCGAGACCGTCTCTCCTCCGGTCGAGTATGCGTTGCTATGTGCGTTGGGCCAGCCGCAACGATTTATCGAAGCGGTTGAATCGGCGACGCGAAGAGCGGCAACCCCGGCGATCCGGTTGGCTGACCACGACCCGCTGGACGCGGGTACCCTCCTGGAGCGTTTGCCCACCGACCGGCCGACGATCGTAACGGCCAAGGATTGGGTGAAACTACGGGAGCGAGCCGACCTCGGCGAACGCGAATGGCTGATCGCCCGGCACTCGGTGCGCGTGGAGCCGGCGATCGAATTTCGGCAGTGGTTGGACGCAAAACTGGATGGACGATCGTCGAAAACGGCTACTGAATAATGTGGTGATCTGGGCCTTCGATCGCGGCCAGAAACGCTTTCTCACGAAAGACGTCGCCGTCGCAGAGCGCCGGGGCGCCCGTCTGGGGATGCTTTTCTACCGCCTCGACAAGAAGCACCGAGAGCGGACCCATTCGAATTTGGAGCTCGCCTTTCCCGAATGGACGCCCGAGAAGCGCGACGAAGTCGCCAAGGCGGTTTTCCGGCACTACGGCTTAGTCATGGGCGACTTCCTGCGCACCCCGATGCGAACCAAGGAAGAGGTTCTGGAGACGGCGGAGGTCGAGGGGTTCGATAATTTCCTCGTCGCGGAGGCGGCCGGCAAGGGAGTTCTGGTGGTAACGGCCCACCTCGGCAACTTCGAGCGATTCGGACACTATTGCACCGCCACCGGACGGCATATCAGCGTGGTGGCGCGCGACGCTAACCAATCGGAGATTCAAGAGCGGATCGCGGCGGTCCGCGCGAATACCGGAGTGGAGTTCATCTCGCGAGGCGAGGCGGCAAGACCGATCATGGTGAAGCTAAGGCGTAAGGAACTGATCGGCCTCTTACCGGATCAGAACACGGACGAAGCGTTCGTCCCTTTCTTCGGAAAGCCTTGCGGCACGGTGCTCGGACCGGCGGTTTTGCATCAGCGAACCGGGGCTCCGATCCTTCCCGCTTTTTGCGTTCGGACGGGAGTGGGACGCTACAAAATCATCGTGAAGGAACCGATCGACCTGGAAAATACGGAAAACGATCGAGAAGCTTTGATGACGCAGGTGAATTCTGTGCTGGAATCAGTGATTCGGGATTACCCTGAACAGTGGTTATGGATGCACGACCGCTGGAAGAGCGCCCGATTACGGGGCCTTTTGTGACGCCTATATGAGCGCCCCCCGCATTCTGCTCGTCCGATTCTCGGCGATCGGTGACTGCGTCATGGCGGCGTGGGCGGCCACTTCGATTCGTCGCCGATATCCAGACTCGTTCCTGTGTTGGGCGGTAGAGGCACGTTGCGCTCCCGTGATCGACCGAACCGATCTGGCCACCCAGGTCTGGGAACTGCCGCGAGACCGCTGGAAACGGGCGCGCTGGTCGCCTAAGACGTGGGCCGAGCAGGTGTCCGCGTATGGGCGGCTGCGACGCCTGAAGTTCGACATCGGCATCGATTTGCAGGGTCACTCGAAGACGGCGATTTGCCTTCGCCTTTCCGGCGCGAAGCGGCGGATTGCAGCCAAGGCAACCGACGCGTTCGCCGCGAAGCTCAACCCAGTTTTTGGGCAACGACCGGCGGAGATGCACGTCGTGGAATGGAACCAGCAGGTGCTGAGCGCGGCCGGCGATTTTCGCTTACCGGATGCGCCGATCATGCCGCGTCGCCAAGACGCCTTCGAAGCGATCCGCCGTCACATCGTGGAGGGGAAGCGTCTCGCGACGATCTCGGTGAGCGCGGGACAACCGGATAAGGCGTACCTGGCCGAGAATTGGCGGGTGGTTGCCGAAGCGCTTCTCGCGGATGGGTATCAGGTGGCCTACCTCGGCGGACCCACGGATTCGCCAATGAACCAAGAGGGGACCATCGATCTGGTTGGCAAGTTGCCCCTGAGCGAGACGTTGGCGGCGGTGCAGTGCAGCCACCTCCATCTTGCCGGCGACACCGGGACCGGACATATGGCCGCCGCGTGCGGCGTTCCGGTCGTTTCCGTTTTCGGACCTACCGATCCGGCCGTCTTCCGCCCCTACACCGACAACGGAATCGTGCTCCGAGATGGGCGGGAAACGTCGCTGGTTGCACCGGAACGGGTAATCCGTGCGGCGCACGAGCTGGTTCGGAGAGAGGATGCAGCGGTTTCTGATTAGCCGGCTGTCCGCCTTGGGCGACACCGTGTGCTCATTGCCGGCGGCGGCGGCTCTCAAGAAGACTTTCCCGGAGTGCCACATCACTTGGACCGTGGATCCCCGCTTTGCCGGAATCGTCGAGTGCTGCACGGCGGTGGACGAGGTATTGCGGGTTAAGCCGTCGTTGCGAAGCATCCCGGTTTACGACCACGCGTTCGATGCGGCGCTGGACTTGCAGGGGCTTCTCAAGAGCGCTCTATGCATCGCCCGAGCCAAGGCGGATCGAAAGGTCGGCTACCACTGGCAGCGGGAAGGCGCGGCCCTCTTTTCGGAAAAGATCCTGCCCGACCCGTCGTCCTTCCACGTCGTCGACCAATACGTCGACGTCGCACGGGCGCTGGGAGCCGAGTGTCACCGAGCCGACTTTGCTTTGAAACCGAAAGAGGAGGACATATTGTCCGTCCGACGGAAGTTGAAAGAGCGTGGGGTCGTCGGGCGAATCATGGTCGTCAACGCCGGCGCGGGTTGGGCGACGAAGCGGTGGCCCGCGGAGCACTTTGCCCGGGTCATCGACGCCGTTCAGGCGGAAGGCGTACAGGCGGTTTTGGTGGGAGGCAAGGCAAAAGCGGACCGAGCCGCGGCGGCGGAGGTAGTCGCACGTTGTGCCACGGCTCCGGCCGATTTGCTGGGAGAAACGAACGTGTCCGAGTTGGTTGCGCTGATCCGCCTAGCTTCCGTGCATCTAGGCGGCGACACAGGAAGCACGCATATCGCAGCGGCCCTCGATACTCCGGCGGTGGGTTTGTACTCGATCACAAGGCCCCGCCGGTCGTGCCCGTACGGTCAGATCGACCGATGCCACTACGACCCTTCGGGTCTGGCAAATATCCAACCCAATGCCGTCCTTGAAACGATCCGTGGCATTCTATAGATATGTCAGCCCCAGAGAGTCATCCAACGGCAAGCCTGCACGATGCCCCTTTGCTTACCTTTGAGGAGATGCGGCAGCGATATGACGGCGAGTGGGTCTTGCTCGTCGACTATGAGATCGATGCGGGCACCAATGCCCTTATTCGGGACCGCGTTATCGCACATGATTACGAGGTTCAGAAGATCGAAGAGGTGGATCGCGAACTTGGTCTGACTAATGCGGCGTACGAGTGTTTCCGGGAACCCGGAGGCGGGACTATTCTGCTCCTATGAGGATTTCGTTCAATCCTCGTCGACACTGGCGCGGCAAAGACGATGATCAACGGATCCCGGCTTAGCCTGGTGGGAGTCGAACCTGAACCGGGGCTCTTTCAGGTGACGACCTCCGCGACCGATGTAAAGCAGATGCCAATGGCGCTGTTACCTTCACTCGCGTTAGGCGAACACCAAAGGACGAATTTGCCGGTGGTGGTGCACAACCTTCCGGGAGTTACAGAAATCGACGGTCTTCTGGGGATGGATTTTCTGGCCGGACTTCATATAAGCATCCGTATGCGGCATGGGATATTGACGTTGGGAGAGGATAGTGACACTCTCTGAAGCGCACCGGCGGCGGGCTGGAAAACGGCTCGTCTTTACAAACGGGGTGTTCGACATCCTGCATGCCGGGCACGTCCGCTATCTTGCCGAGGCGCGGGCGCTCGGCGATCTTCTCATCGTCGGCGTCAACAGCGACGCCAGTGTGCGTCGTTTAGCAAAAGGCCCAGGGCGGCCCGTGCACACCCTCGAGGACCGCATTGCGGTCCTGGAAGCGCTTCGTAGCGTCGACGGGGCGGTCGAGTTCGAAGAAGACACTCCCGAGGCGATCGTCGCCAATCTCCGACCGGAGGTGCACGTGAAAGGGGGCGATTACACGCCCGAGCGACTGCCGGAGGCGAAGATCGTGCTCGCCTATGGCGGCGAGGTGGTCATCCTGCCGCTTCTCGAGGGTCGCTCGACGACGAGGGCGCTGCAGGAGCTCGGACTGGAGTGAAGCTTTTCGATACCGACCCGTCGTTGCGGTGGCTCTTCTGCATGACTCACCCCGACGATGAAATCTCTATTTGCGCATGGATTCAAAGGCTGGTTCGGAACGGAAATCCGGTCTACATGAGTTGGACGCACAGCAACCCCACCCGAGAAGCGGAAGCCCGCGCCGTCGCCCATTTGCTCGGCGTGCCACCGTCGCGCCTCTTTTTCTATCAGGCCACGGATGGCTCCGCATGCAACGAGATCCCGACGCTCCTACCAAAATTTCGAGAAATGATGGAGATCGTGAAGCCCGACCGGGTTTGCTGCGGCGCTTTCGAACAAGGTCACATCGACCATGACACGACGAACTTCCTGGTTAACCACAGCTTCGCTGGGCCGGTCTTGGAGATTCCGTTCTACCACACCTACACCACCCGCCTCCAGACGATGAACCGGTTTAGCGACCCGCGCGGAGAAGAGGTGCTGGAGCTGGAAATGGACGAGAGGCGACTGAAGACGATGATCGCCCGGCAATTCCCCAGCCAGAACATCTGGAGCGTGCTACTGTGGTACGAGGTTTGGCAGAAAGCTCGCCTCCGTCCGATGGCGCTTACCAAAACCGAGCGAATGCGGCTCCAAACCCATCACAACTTCCTTCGTCCAAACCACCCTCCCCGGATCGCGAAAAAGATTCGCCGCTCTCCCACATGGCGTCGATGGCGCTCCGCGATGAGGTCGGCGCGGCGTCACATGGCGGAAAGCGGAAAGAATTCTGCGGAGCCAACGGCAAGTTTCAAGAACTGCATCCTTGGACCACCCCGTCTTCGTAGTGACGTTGCGAGTCAATGCACCATGAATCAATCCCACCCGGTTCCCATGCGCGGCTTCACCCTGATTGAGCTGCTCGTGGTCATCGCCATCATCGGCATCCTAGCCGCGCTGCTCTTCCCCGTGTTTGCCCGAGCCAAGGCGGCGGCCGGGGACGCGAAGACGATCAGCAACGCGCGGCAGCTCGGGATGGCCTTTGAGCTCTACCAAGAGAGTTGGGACGATGTGCTTCCCCAGGCGCCGGACGGTCTTCCAGGAAGCAACTTAGCCGGAGGCTGGATCAACTATTCTGTCTTTGGAGGGGCCGAAGCAGGATCTTTCATCCCTTCGCGCGGCGAACTGATGCCGTATGTGAAAACGAGCGAGATCTATAAGAGCCCGGCCGACAAAGACAGCAATCGGTCCGCCAACTCGTTCGCTATGAACGGATACTTGACGACTTGGACCGGGAACGGGATGAACCCTGGAAAGGCGGCGGGAACGATCGAGTTTCCGGCCTCAACGATGCTTCTTGGCGAAGAGGGTTGTGGAGGACCGAAGTTGGTCGGCTACGGCTACTCCAACGGGACCAACGATGGCTACTTCAATCCATCCACCGACCACTTCGCCAAGTTCCACCCCGCCGGCGCCGCCGTCGTATTCACCGACGGCCACGCCAAGATCATCCAAGCCGAAGACCATTTCGACGAAACCATCTGCGGAACCCCAACCCCCTGCTACCGTTAAGAAATTCCGGAGCCCCCTCCTCGTCGATGTTTGTGCGATGAGGAGGGGGTTGGGGGTGGAGAAATCCGGAAGGACCGCCGCTCTCCAGAGCGGCCATCCCGCGGATTCATCGGCGAGGCACCGACGCTACACGATCGCCTTGCGGCTCAGCTCCTCGCCACGGTTGATGCCTATCGGTTTGACCGACGCCACGTTCTCCGGAGCGTAATCAAGAAGCTGCAACCAGTCTTCCTGGGTGTCGCCCCGCGGGAAGATCTCGTTCTCCTTGTACTCCTGATTGGCCGCCTGCACCAGATCTTCCAAAGAAACCCCTGCTTCTCGCTTCGGATCGGCGATCGCCCGCTTGATGGCGGAATCTTTGGCCCGGTCGACGATGCTTTTCAGTAGCGCCCCCGACACAAGGTCTTTAAAGTAAAGCGTTTCGGAAGAACCGTTTCGCAGGAACACCTTCAGGAATTCCGTCTCTCGGTTTCGACGCCAGATGTGGTCGATGACTCCCTCGATGAGGTCCTTTCGGGCACAGTCGACCTCGCCGTTCCACTTTCGGAGGACGTCGGGGTCGATCGGAATTCGGTCATGGAGATAGATCCCAAGAATCTGGAGCGATGAGTCGCGATCGGGTCGCCGAACCTTTACCTTCCGATCGATCCGCTCGGGCCGGAGCACGGCGGGGTCGATATAGTCGGGCCGGTTCGAGGTCAGCATCAGAACGACGTTTTCCAGCGATTGAAGACCGTCGAGCTCGGCGCAGAACTGGGGAACGACGGTATTCGAGATGTTTAGATACCGTCCGCTCGAACGGGTGCGCAGCACCGACTCGGCCTCGTCCATGAAGATGAAGACGAGCCGCCCTTCCTTCGCCTTCTCACGCGCGGTCTTAAATATCTCGCGCACCATGCGCTCGGTCTCTCCGAGCCACATGTTCAGGATCTTGGGGCCGGAGATCGCCATGAAGTATTCCTTCACTTCCTTTCCGGTCTGTCGACTGTATTCGCGAGTGAGGTTATAGGCGGTCGCCTTGCCGATCAGCGTCTTGCCGCAACCCGGAGGGCCATAAAGCAGGATTCCCTTGATCGGCTTTTGCTCAAACTTGGCGAAGATCTCTGGATGGAGCAGCGGTTGCTCGATGGTGTCCCGGATAAGCCGGATCGCTTCCTGCTGACCGCCGACCTTCTCCCAGGGGAGCTCGGGGATCTGCTCGAGGAAGTAGTCCCGGCTCTCTTGCTTTTCGTAGTGCTCCAGCGCGATGCGACCGCTCGGGTCGACTCGGACCTCGTCGCCGGCGTTGATCTTCGTTTCTTTCAGCGCCTCGCCGCGGACGATCAGCCTTCCATCGGAGCCCGGAGTTTCGGAGCCGACGCGAAGGCGGCCGTCGGGGAGCGCCTCACCGACCTTGATCATCCCGCCGTTACCGCTGGGCGGGAGGAAGCCGACGACGGCGTAGGCGTCGTTCACCTTCACTCGAGCGCCGGTCGTAAGCCGATCGGAGTCGACCTTTGGATCGACTTGCGCGACAAATTCTTGGTCGCCGAGTGCGATCAGCGCGAGCGCCTCCGTTTGCTCGCCCTCTTGCTCCAGCCATTGCAGGAACACGCCGATCCGGTTAGCCGGGGCTGTGAGCTTGTTATAGGCTTCTTCGTACTCGGCCAGCAGCTTTTCGTTTTCTTCGCGATTTTTCGATTCGCTCTCCAGGGAGGTCCGCAACGCCGCGACGTAATTCTGGAGGCGGGGGTTGTCCTTCGGAGCCTGTTCAGCGATCTTGTCGACGAGCTCGAGGGACTGCGACCTCTCTTCCATTGCCATACATTAATCTACGCCAACCGCAGCCCATCGTTGAATGGAAGTGGGCCGGAATTCTCGATGAAGATCATAGGCCGCGAAAAGGATTTTCAATCCGAAGCCCTTCGACGACTTGCCCGCTCGGAAGATCTTCGGTCAGTAAGACCGTGCATCCTGCGCGCACGGCCGAAGAGACGACTAGGGCGTCATAGAAGCTGAATTCATACCGAGACCGAAGCCTCAGCGCTTCCTCGAAGAGCTCCGCATCCAGAAAAACCCGGCAAAGAGGCATGAGATAGAGTCGCATGAACTCCGCCGCCCGTTCCTCGCTCATCGGCTTGGAAAACTTCCGGGTCGCGACATTGAGAAACTCCTGCACCACCTGATAACTCGTCGACCCGGTCCCCAAGTCGAGGCACGTCTGCACGAGGTCCACGGCGCGATCCTGTTTCGCCGGCGCCCTATCGTCGTGGATGTAGACGAAGACGTTGGTGTCGAGAAACGGATCAGCGCCGCTCATTCGCCTCTTCGCGGGAGAAGTGCCGCCCCGACTGGATCGGTTCACCCGCCGCAAGGAACTCTCGAATCGTCGGCTTAGCGGGTGTGCGTGATCCGTACAGTTCCAGCCACTCGCGAAACGCGTCGTTAAGCGTCGTATTCCGCTCCCGCGCGACCAGCCGAGCCTGATCGATTAGTTCCGCCTCCGCGCTCAGAGTCACGTTCCTAAGGCTTGATGTTTTCGTGCGCACTACTCATAGTGTACACGAATGTTTCCAATTCTTATACCTCCCTCACCCCCTCTCCCTCTTTCGGATTGTGCCGAAGGAGGGAGAGGGGGTGAGGGAGTCCGGTCCGGAAGGACCGCCGGTCTCCAGGCTGTCCCCGGCAGGCGACGAACTTTTACCGCTCAACGCCGATTGCTTCGATAAGGTGGTTAGGCAAAAGATGTAAAAGGGAGGACTCCTTCCTAGAGTTACAATGCATAGAGTTCGGTCCAGCCATGTTCTTCCAGCCTTACTACCTCGCTTGCCTCGCCCACGCCTCCTACATGATCGGTGATGGCGGTGAGGCCGTGGTCGTCGATCCGCAACGCGACGTCGACGACTACATTTCGGATGCGGCGGCGGCCGGGCTTCGGATCGCTCACATCATCGAAACCCACCTGCACGCCGACTTCGTCTCCGGACACGTCGAGCTCGCCGAACGAACCGGTGCCACGATCCACGTCTGCCATCTGGCAAACGCGGAATATCGTCACAACCCGGTACGCGATGGCGACGAGATCCACGTCGGCGGACTGACCTTGCAAATATTGGAAACCCCCGGCCACACCCCGGAGAGCATCTCGATCGTCGCCTACGACGAGGGAGCGCCGGCAAAGCTGTTCTCGGGAGATACCCTCTTCATCGGCGAAGTCGGCCGCCCGGACCTCGCGGGCTGGCGGGGCCACTCGCGCGATGAGATGGCCTTGGACATGTTCAGATCTCTTCGCGATAAGATCCTGACCCTGCCCGACTCGGTCGAGGTCTGGCCCGCCCACGGAGCCGGCTCCGCCTGCGGCAAGTCGATCTCCGACGAGCGGACCAGCACCCTAGGACGCCAAAAGCGGGAAAATTGGGGCCTGCGCATGGTCGCCGAGGGAGATCAAGCGGGATTTCTTCGCGAGCTCACATCCGGCCTCCCAAGCATTCCCGCCTACTTTCCTCACGACGTCGTCACCAATCGGCGCGGCGCCGCCTCCATCGACCAGGTCACGAACGTGGCCCGCGCCCTCTCGGCCGATGAAGTCGAGGCCGAGGTGACCGCCGGCGCCGTCCTGCTCGACACCCGTTCCTCCGACAACTTCGCCCGAGGTCACATCGCGGGATCGATTAACGTTCCCATCGAAGGAAAATTCGCCCCCTGGGTCGGCGTTGCCGTAGCCAGCGATGCTCGCCTCGTGCTGGCGACCGACGAAGGAAAGCAGGACGAGGCGGTCATGCGCCTCACGCGGATCGGCTACGACAAGATCGCGGGTTGGCTTAACGGAAGCATCCGGCTTTGGCGAGCTTCCGGACGGCCTCTATTCTCCTTTGCCCAGGTCTCCGGCGCGCGCCTCGCCGACCGGTACCAAGCCGGCGTCAGCCGTCCGATTCTCGATGTACGCACGTCGGGAGAGTGGTTGGAAGGCCATATCGAGGGCTCGATCCATATTCCCCTGTTGGAGCTCTCCGCGCGGATTGAAGAGGTACCGTTCGGCCCCCTTACCGTAGTGTGTGGTTCCGGTTACCGATCGTCGATCGCCTGTTCCCTTCTCGCGCGAAATGGATGGACGGACCTGGAAAACGTCGACGGCGGCTGGACCGAGCTTGGCCCTGCTCTCGCCAGACTCTGACCCCTCTATTCCCTGGCGAGCGACCCCACGACGATCTCGACGAACTGGCGGACCTGGGCGGCCGTAACCTCGCACGATTCCACCTGTTTCCCGAACCGCGCCGCCCGCTGGTACGCCTCGCCCGGATTGATGGACGCCGCCCGCGCCACCTCCGCCTCTCCCAGTCCGGCGACGTGGAGCATCGCGTAAAGCGCTAAATCTTGAGGGGTCGACCGGGTGAACTGCGCCCGAGACGCCTCCGCGATTTTCAGCATCTTCAGCTTGAGGTCCCAGGCGCTATTGTCCGCGAAGAACGGGTCCAAAACCCCCAGCGCCCTAAGCGTTTCATTCGCGTCCACCCAAGACACGCCCGAGGCGCGAAGACGCTTCAATGCTCCTGCCAGCGTACGCCCGTTCCCGTGCATCCGATCGGCCAAAATCTTAACAAGCCGCGGCGATAGCGCCAGCCCTTCCGCCACGCTCATTTGGTTGAGTAGGCAAACTCTTTCCGCCGGCTGCGGCTCGTGAATCGTCGCGATCGTCCAGTCGCGAGGGCAAGGTAAGAACGTTTTCAATTGCCGGGTCGGCTTGGGCGACGTAAAGACGAGAATCGCCGGACGACTGGACCGGACGCGTCGCTCGAGCGCCATCCGCAACGCCATCCGCTGGCGCGGTTTTCCCATCACTTCTTGGACGTCGTCCAGCAAAAGTGCCCGGCCAGATTCAATTCGCGATGGACTTGCCAAGAATTCCTGAACCCCGATCGGCTCCACTTCCTTCTGCCCATCCAACGAAAGCCGATACGCGACGGCGCGAAGAAGGTGCGATTTCCCCCACCCGCTCGGGCCTACGACGGCCACCAACGGGCTGTAACCCGCGCAAAACAGAAGCGCGGCTTCGATCGCCTCGACGTTGGAAGGGAGCGCCGCAAGCGAGGAGAAAGAAAGCTCTCTCTGCTCAAATAACACGTCTGAGAGCCTTGGCGATGACGTTGCGGTTCCTTGATCGGTCGGCACGAATGTTATCTCTCCCACACTCTCTTAATGGTGACTTGCGCCTC
This sequence comes from Fimbriimonas ginsengisoli Gsoil 348, assembly GCF_000724625.1. Lineage (GTDB taxonomy): Bacteria > Armatimonadota > Fimbriimonadia > Fimbriimonadales > Fimbriimonadaceae > Fimbriimonas > Fimbriimonas ginsengisoli. Next base: position 955,475 of record NZ_CP007139.1, read on the forward strand.
CCAGATTGTGGACGGGTCCCGCCCGTTCGTCAAGGGAACTCCGCCACCGAAACCTAACCGTTACAGCTCCCAAATGCGCTCGTTTCCGGCTGTTTTCGCGCGTAATCTCTAATTTGGCCTTTGACCCAAGTTCCGAATAAACGGTCATTTATGCGAGATCTTCTGCCAGTAAGAAACGAAATTAAAGCCAGGACTCTGATCTGGCGTGTGACATGTGGTACAGACCGCCTGCCCCAGGTGCGCGAGCCGATTCCCCTTGGGATCGGCCACGTGCGCCGCCGCCGGTCCATGGCATGATTCGCAGCCGACGAAGGCAAGATTCGGCGTCTCGACTCGGGACCGAAACCCCCTCTCGCTGGTCAGCCCCGTGACGTGGCAAGAGACACAGTCCGGGTCCCGGCCGTGCCCCTGCTTTTCGAGCGTCGCCAAAGCATGGGAATGCCCCGATTTCTCCCAGACATGCGACGCAGTCACGTGGCACGCCGCGCAACTGGCGCTCCCGGCGAAAGCCGGCGACGGAACGCGTGGAATCTGCTCCAGCAAGTTGGCCCGGTCCACGCGGCGTAAGTAGGCCGAGTAATACCGCTGGATCGTCGCATCGTCCAGGAACTGCGGCCCGAGCCGCTTGACCGAGTAGCCGTCGAAAGACCGCCCGTCAAACCGGACGCTCACCACCGACTTTCCGCGCTCGCCGGGAGTAAGCAGCCACACTTTGCCGACATGCTCCGGCCGGTCGGGTGGCCAGCCATTCAAGTGATAGACGATCGCCCGGAGCGCCGGGTAGCGCTTAGCCATCGCCACCGCCTCCGCGCGGCTGCCGTCGAGCATGAGCACGGCGGCCCCTCGCTTTTCCTTGGCCGTTCTCAAAAGCGATTCGACGGCAACCGAATCCGGAACTGAGGGAGCCGCCAGCGACTCGCCGATCCCATCGGAAATCCCGGCGATCACGAACGGTCCCCGCTCCACGGTGGACCGAACTCCCTCTACCGCTCCGTTTGGTAGGCTGGAACTCACGACCCGCCCCTCGGCCAAGCGCGCCACCGACATCAACGACCCTTTACCGAGCCGGGCATCCTTAGCGGTGACGTTGATAGCGGCGGCATCCAGATTGGTGAGCGACTGGGCCATTGTCTCGGCCTTCATCTCTCCCTGCCGGCCCGGTTCGCCTCCGAGTTCTCCGGTATCAATGAGCACCACACGCGAATGCCGGGCGATGTCCCTCACGGCGGTTCCCCGGCGCCGAATTCCGCCCGTCATCGGCGAGGTGCAGCCGCAAGGGGAGAGGTACCCGTCGGTATCTCCCGACACGACCAGGGTCCAGCCCGGATTCTTGGCTTGACTCTTCGGCTTGGCCGGGCTTTGGAACGCCAGCCCGGCGGCGGCGAGCCCGAGCGCGGTAAGCGCCGCGGGCCAGAGCCTTACGGGCAAGATCGTCATCGCGTGGAGCCGACGATCGGGACGTGAACCACCGATTGCTTCGGATCGTTCGTCGTCACTACGACCTCGCCTTCGATCGGCCCCGCGGGGGCTTTACCGTCGTAAGCGATCTGCAGCTTCACCTCGTCCGGATGATCGCCGGGGAGCACCTTGACCGTGAACGTGCTCAGTGTGGAGCGTGCCGAAAGCACCTGGAACGGACGCCCCGGACGGGTCAGCACGACCGTCGACGTGCGCCGCTCGTGGTTCGTCTCGCCGAGGAAAAGCTCCTCCGGTTGGGCCACGATCCCTCGTTGAACGAAAATCGAATGGTAAACGACCGGGTAGTCGGGCGACGCGGTGACGAGGGCGATGTTCAGCGGCGCCCGTCCCGGCGGAAGTTTTCCGGGAATATGCACCTTGAGGTGGTAGCCGCGGCGTAGCTTCGGCCCTTCTTTGAACTCCGGATCCGGGAGTGTTCCGCTCCAAGGTTCGATCTCCACCGAAGAGCCTTCGATCCCGATCGTCCGGGCGTTCGTTATCTTCAGCTCGTTTCCTTCCCCATCCGGGTAGGTGAAGTAGAGATCGGAAACGCTCCCCCCTTCGTCCACCGCAACCGCGTTTCCGTTCGGGGTCAGGAACCGGTAACGCGACACGACGCTCACCTGGACCGGAATCGTAACGATTGGATTGTTTGGGTCGTTGGTGAAGAGGGTGATATGCCGCTCGAGCTCTCCTGCCAGTTCGTGAGTGTTCAGAATTACTCGCACGATGGTGCTTTCGCCAGGGGCGATCGGATCCGTTTTCTCCGGCACCAGACATCCGCAATCGCCCGCCGCCTGAACCGCGAGCAATCCCTTGCCGCGGTTCGAAACTTGGATCGGCAGCTCCAGGTTCTCACCCTGCACGCCATCGCCTTTGAACCGAACCGGGTCGATGAACGCATCGGAACGGCCGGAGAGTCCAACTTTCTTTTTAGCGGCGATCGCCTCGCGCAAGCGATCGGAAAGCCGCAAGGTCGCCGCCGCCGCCACGGTCTCTCGGCTGGTGATGTCGGGAAGGTTATCGCTCCGGGTGGAGCTGCCCATGATGAACCCAGGGGCGCTGAGTTTAGCCAATCCGAGGTAGGCGCCGATCGCGTAGCGGGCATCGTTGAAGAAATCGCCGGCCGACGTATCGCGCACCGGCTTTCCCCGGTGCAGTCCGATGACCGCCTCCACCCTCGGCTCGCCGGGGGTGCTCGAGAAGAAGGTGACCACGTTCGCCGACGCCCCCGTCTCCGCGTCCACCGCGAGCGCCGGCTCGAAGGCGATCCGCAAATCCGCCGGACCCGTCTTCACCACCGCTTCGACATCCCGCCACCCGCGGACGGCCTGCGCAAGCAGGGTTCGATAGGTGGGACGTAACGTAGCCGGCAGCTTTCGATCGTCGAACGAGATGGTGAAGCGGCGCTTCGGCAACATCGTCGCCTGCTTCTGAGCCAAAGCGAAGTTCCCTTGCTCCATGCTCTGCTCGACCAAGAGGACGGTGTCCTGAAAATTGGCGGAAGTAAGCGGAGGCAACGCCGGGCCTGGCTTGGCCGCGGCGGCAAGGACGATCAACAGCGGTGCGAACATCTTTGTAGAAACCTACCTGGGAACCAACGCGCGAAGGCAGGTTCTTGTTTCAGACGTCTACCAAGCCTGAAATCGCTCGCCTCGACTGCCTGACAAATGGAAAAGGACCGATACACCGACAAGGGGAGAGCAAATTCGGCGACCGATCCCACCCAAAACTATGCCTCGCCAACCCACAAGCCATTCCGCGAAGTTAGAAGTGTTGCGATAAGGAGGGCAAGAAAGCGGGAGGGTGTTGAGGTGTTACGGTTTTGCGGTGTTGGGGCCGCCTCATGTGGACTGTGGCGTGTGGCTTGTGAACTGAGAGGTCGAATGAGACTCATCTGTCCCCGAAGTCCCATTCGTCCCATCAAAACAGGCAAAGCCACGCTAACAACACCCCAACGCCCAACGCCTTTTACTCAATAAACGCATCTTCCGGCGGCGCTTTCTTGAGGAAGGCTTCGATGAAGCCGTCGATGTCGCCGTCGAGGACGCCGCTTACGTTTCCGGTTTCGTAGCCGGTGCGGTGGTCTTTGACCATGGTGTAGGGCTGCATCACGTAGCTACGAATCTGCCGGCCCCAGGCGGCGGGGCCGCCGTCGCCTTTGAGGGCGTTGATGCGGTCTTGCGACTGCGTCCTTTCCAACTCGCTGAGGCGCGCCAAGAGGACCGACATGGCGCTGGCACGGTTCTTATGCTGGCTCCGTTCGTTCTGGCAGTTCACCACCAGCCCGGTCGGCAGGTGGGTGATACGCACCGCGCTCTCCGTCTTATTAACGTGCTGTCCACCCGCGCCGCCGGCGCGTAGGGTTTCGACCTTTAGGTCGTCGGGGTTGATCGATACCTCGTTCTCCTCGATCTCCGGCAGAACCTCCACTTTGGCGAACGACGTGTGGCGGCGCGCCGCCGCGTCGAACGGCGAGATTCGGACGAGGCGGTGCACGCCGCTTTCCGCTTTCAGGAAGCCGTACGCGTTCTCTCCTGCGATCAGCATCTGCACCGACCGGTACCCGGTGACGTCGCCCGGAGTCTCGCTCAGGATCTCCATCTTGTAGCCGTGCTGCTCGGCGTAGCGGGCGTACATTCGCTGGAGCATCGCCGCCCAGTCGCACGCCTCCGACCCGCCGGCGCCGGCGTTCACTTCAAGCAGCGCGTTGCGCCCGTCGTGCTCGCCCGACAGCAGGGTTCGGAGCTCGTACGCGTCGAGTTTGGCGATCAGGTCGATCGCCATCTTATCGGCCTCGCGCTCGGTCCCTTCGTCGGGCTCCTGGCGAAGCATGTCGTACAGCTCCTGGATGTCGCGTTCGGTCTTGTCCAGCTCCAGAAACGGGGTTGCGATCCCGCGGAGGCGGGAAAGCTTCTGAAGCGAACGGTTGGCGGAATCGGGGTTGTCCCAGAAACTGGGCTCGGCGGAAAGCTTCTCTAGCTCCGCGATTTCGTTTTGCAGGCGAGGGAGGTCAAAGATGCCCCCTAATAGCGTCCAGTCTCCCGCGAGCTTTGGACAGCGCTTCCTGCTGATCTAGGTTCAGCATGGGTCCGATGATACCTTCCTGGGTTAGCGGTTAGCGGGTGGCGGTTAGCAGTCCGGAGCTCTTGCCGTCGCGGCAAAGTAACCCCGCTCACCACCAAACCAGACCGCGAACGGGAGGAGGAAGGGGGTTGGGGGCGGCGGTTCCGGCCGGACCGCCGCTCTCCAGAGCGGCCGCAAAATCGGAAACGGAGGCAATCATCGCGAACCGCCAGGAAGTTCCCCAAACTCTCCGAGCCCGGAGGGCTCTTCAGAACTTAGCCCCGGTTCAGCAGACCCGGGGTAACGGACCGCCCACCCTCCCCGACCCCGGTAGGCGGTCGAAGAACCTTCCGAAACCTCAGACCAGAGCGCCGGGCCGCAAATCCAAATCAATCTCCTCCCAACGCCCATCGGGAGCGGAGTACCGGTTCAACCGGATAGACGTCCCGTTCACTCCAAGAAGGGAAAGCACATCGTCCGAAACGTCTTCAGAGGTCCAAGTCTTGCCGGATTTATTGATCGTGGTCACTCGAACAAAATCCACGAGCGCCAGGACTTCGGCTTCTGGGCACGGCGCGACGTCGCTGACCGCGAAGGTTTCAAGTTCCTCCACCTCCCAAGAAGTGGTGAACTTCAAAAGGTATGCCGCTCCAAACACGCAGGCGCAAAGCATCCGCGGGTGAGGAGCCGAACATAGGCTGATCTTAGGGTCATATCCCGACTTTCCAAAAGGGAGCGAAACCGCCGCCGAGACACCGCAACAAGCGAGTCCGACCCGAAAGCCGTCAGGATCGAACCCTTTCCCAACGACCTCCAACGATTCCGGAGTCTCGACACCAATCCCCAAAATCTCAATCTCCGTCTCAAATGTAAGGTCGACAATCGGCTTGTTCATCAGTTCCCCTACGTCGGAGGCGTTTGGCCGCCGCTAAGCGCGACACTTAAAGTACAGAAGGTACACCAGGATCATCGGCGGGGACGCCGACGCTACCACTACTTGTCAACCGGAAAATCGCGCGAGGCGCAGTCTTGCTTTGCAGCCGAGAGCCGTCTCATCGTATGCCTGCCTCCCCGTTCGAAGAGATAAAGACGGATCTCTCCTCCACGAACTTCGAACCGACTAGTTACCCCCAATAAGTGATCTTGCTCGATATAGAAGGCTCGCTTGTCCGAAGGGGCATCCGCCCACATCGCCGCCGAATCGGTCGGCCATTTATTGTGGCCGCAGAAATACTGAGTCACGTACATGAGGTAGCTCATCTTGACCGGGCCATCTACGTCGACCCCAGCCAATCTCCACTCGACAAAGCCGACCGCTAAAAGCGAGGTGAGAATAGACACCGCAATCCAACCGGACCAAGGTCTCGGCAATGCCGACATCAATACTTGATCCCTTTTGGAGGAGTCGTCATCGGTTCTTCGTCCAAGAAGTAATCACACGTCTCAGAGACGGGCGTGTGATCGGGAGAATGCACCGTCACTCTAATTACTCGCTTGCGTTTAGTGGGGTTTTCGCTACCCTTCAAGGGCCCGGATACACTCCGTTCAAGTGTCAAGGGATGTTGTTATCTGGCTCGTTCCCATAGCTCTGTCTCTGTCCTTATTGCACCGAATGAATCCGAACGCTACCAGAACCAAAGGAGCCGCAAGCGCCGGATGCAAGCTAAACCTGTTCATTGCCTCATTCCTTTCTCGGTTCAAAAGTTCGAGTGTAAATCAGCCCGCTTCGGATCTACTTCGCGATTTTGAAAAGATGCGATCCAAATTCTTTTCGATGTAATCGGCGTAGAATCGAACCTCTTCGCGAAGATTTGCCCTTGAATGCCCCCACTCGTTTGCACCAACAAGGCCATCACTGACCATCATGTCCTCGATAGCTACGGGTTGATCTGGGTCCGACGATGAAAACCAAGACGCCAGTCTTTCCGCCAACCCCGGCCGAAGGTTTCGAACGGTGACGCCGACATAGCATTCTCGCTTATCATAGGCAATAATCAGCCACATTGACCGACTTTCATAGGTGAGAGACTCTCCAATTCCGTTCGAGCTGGCATCGGCCTCGTGCATCCCCAGACGCGACATAAGGGGGCCAAGTTCCGACTCGACAATTTCTCGAAAAACATCCTTCATTTCGAGCCAATAACTCCTACGCCTCCCTGATCCGACCTTGCCGCACTATCCTTCAAGCCCCGAGCCGCCTCAGATAGTCTTGCCAATAGGGATCATCGCGTGCTCGCCTCATTTCACTGATGTCATTCGCAAGCTCGCCAATCAATCTTTTGGGGATACGATCCTCCCACGGGCCTGACCCGATAGGCAAGTCATCAACTGGGTTTGTAAGCGCAAAGAATCGATCGTCCAGGGGCTGAAGTATTGCCTGGGCTTCCTCCGCGACTTCCCCGTCAGCCTCAGTCATGGCGCTCGCCACCATCTCTCTATAGGCAACTTGGTAATTGTAGTCATCGCTTGAAAAAGGGTAGCCAGCCTCGATCCTACTTATGAGCACCCACAGCTTCTTCACGATCTCATCGAAAGGCACGGCTTTCGGCCATATCGTCTTCTTCCACAGAATAGCGTTTAGTTTATCTTTCGACTTAGTGGTCATCTCACCCTGCGCGCACGGGGCCTGTGCGCACTCCAGTAGCGCCCTGAGAGTCTAGACCCAGGATTGGATCGCAATTAGAAGCCGCAAAACACTTGCAAACGTTTCCTCCCGCTCTAACCTCATGCTCTTCAAGTCAGTCGCAAGCCCTCCGAATCAAAAGCTTCGGTAACCGGTTTTGCCCGGTCCATCAACTGACTTTGAGATCGGCGATTTCGGCCCAGCGCAGTGGCATGGATTGGGTTGTTCCTGGGCCGGTCGGTCCGCCATATTCGTTCATTGTCCTGCGCTCCGCTTGTCGCATCTTACTGCAACACACGGTCGCTTCCGACTGGCTCTTCACCTCTGCGGTCGCATCGATCCACCGAAACAAAGAACCTTCCGGTTCCATGTCGCCAGCGGTTACCGCAGGCAACAATGCGCCGGCTGGGGGGTGAATGTCCGCCGCCCGATTAAGAAAGGCCGCCTTGACGCCTCAACGATGCCGAATGTTCCGCGATTTCCTTGTGCGTGTGCGCCTGCTTGCACTACAATCTGTAGTAAGCGGCCGTGCGTCTTCATGTTCGGCCTTTTTTAGCCAGAGGTATCAAATTGAAGGCATTCTCAACTATCTCCCGCCTTGTGCTTAGCGTAGCCGTGGCAATGGGCGCCGTTGGTGCGATTGCGCAGTCGACCCAAGGTTTAAAGGCGGTCAAGTCTTACGCGCTGCCCAAGCCGGTCATTTATGACGCGAGCAAGCAGGTGCCGAAGATCGCCCCGCTGAAGTCAACCCGCGGACGCACGTCCGAAAACGAGTCGACCTCCCCCTTCCCAACAATCGGTTTGCCGAATAGCCTGCCAGTCGGCGGAATGCTGCCGGACCAACGGGGGGATAAGCCCCATATCCTTATTCCGGGCCCCGGGTTTACCGATGGGTGGCCACCCGACTGCGACTGTTCGGTGGGACCGAACCACCTCATCGTGGTCGTAAACACGGCAATGGCCGTTTACGACAAGAAGACGGGGAGCAAACTGTTCCAAACCAATCTCACCGGCGATCAGTTCTTCTCCGGTCTTGGCGTTACTGGGGAAGTCATCTCGGATCCGAAGACTCTCTACGACAAGACGTCGGGCCGTTTCTTTGTCCACATCATCGAAGTTAGCTTCGCGAACAGCGAGAGCCACCAGCTCATCGCCGTCTCGAACACCAGTGACCCGACCGGAAGCTGGAAGAAGTACCGGCTTGATTCGGTCATCACCCAGGGCAGTAACAAGATTTGGTTGGACTACCCGGAGATCGCCACCACGACGGATGGATTTGCCTGGACCGGAAATATGTTTCCGTTCTCGGCGGGCAACACGACAACCGCGATCTTTGCGACGAGCAAGCAGGCGCTCCTCAATGGAACCGCCGGCACGGTGACGGTTTTCACCGACGACGCCGGTCGGACAATCAACGTCTCGCGGAACTTCGATGCCACGCAGAGCACGATGTATGCGGCGTCGAACAACAACACGAGCAGCATGAAGCTGTACGCCATTTCGAACTTTGCCGGAACACCCACCGTACAAAGCACCGATGTCACCGTGCCGTCTTACATAAGACCCACCCGAAACGCGATGGGTCCGAACGGTCATGCGATGGATGGTTTCGGCGACGCCAGAAACTTCACCTCGAGCTATCGAGGCGGCTTCCTTTACACCGCCCACAACATCATGTCGCCGGACCGCTCGACCCTCGGACTTCGATGGTACGAGTTCGACCTCAAGGGATGGCCGAAGAGTGGAACCTTGCCTGCCGTTCGTCAGTCCGGAAACGTCATCGGAGCAGGAGTGGACTACCACATGCCGGCGATCCAAGCGAACAAGCTTGGAGCGATTTCCCTGATTTACACCCGGTGCAGCCCGACCTTAGAAGCGCAGGTGGTTTACTCCGCTCGGAAGAAGAGTGACCCGCTCGGCACGATGGGACAGCCGGTCCTCATTGCCAACAGCCCGGCAAATTCCGGCCCTCAACCGGCTAATCGCTGGGGAGACTACTTCGGCCTCGCCCTCGATCCCAGCGACGACAATACGTTCTGGGGATTCGGAGAACTCGCCGCATCAGGCGGTCTTTGGACCACGGTCGCAGCGAGTTGGAAGATCTCCGATCCGGCGTCGATGGTTACTTTTGGAGCGGCCAACGCGACTGCGGTTACCGGGCGCATTGTCTCTGGGACGGCTGCCGTGCTTAGTCAGATCGACGGAATCACGCTGGACAACAAGTCCGTCCCGATTAACGGGGTTGGGCAGATCACAGCCACCGAAGTGACCTACAACACGACGCTCGTTTCCGGCGCGGTGGATCTGTTGACGCTTCGCCCATCGACCAACGCCCCCTCGGCGGCGACACAACAGGTCTATGTTTGGAACTGGGCAACCGGCAAGTACGACCTGATCATCGCCCGACCGGGGAATCAGAACACCGAAATTACCTTGGCGGACACCAAGACTTCGGCGAAGTACGTGAAGGTCGGCGGCCAGGTCAAGGTGCTCTTCCGAACGGTCATGCCGCTATCGGGCGGAGTTCAGCCTTCGGTCTACACGGTGAAGGCGGACCAACTCCTCCTTGCCGGCCTGCCGAGCACTCCGTAGACCCGGAGATCGCAAGCAAAGGCGGGGTGGGATCGGTCGATCCCACCCCGCCTTTGCGTGGTCTCTTCGCTCGCTGGGTAGCTATCTTCACCCACCCGTAGCCCGGGGATTATTGTCTTCAATCAAATAGATTGACAAACCAAGTCACCCCGTAGCCCGGGGATTTATCCCCGGTAGAACCTTGAACCGCGGCTAAAGCCACGGGTTACGGGTGAAATCAGGCAACGTAAATGCAACCTAATTTGTGAATGGCCATGGAGAGCTTAACGAAACGGTAGCGCGGGTCATCGGCTGGGAGCCGATGCTACGAAAATGCCCCCCTCGGACGACGTCCGAGGGGGGCATTGCCGACGGACTATGACGTCTCGATCAAGGTCGCTTCGTCTAGCTTAAGCTGGAACGCCGCGCCCGAGGTCTTATCCGGGAGGACGGCCCGGTCGATCATGAGCACCTGCCCGGTGCTGCTCACGTAGTTTTGGAAGTTCTTCACGACGAACGAGACCGTCGAGTTAGCTCCGCTGCCGGGCGCCGCGTTGACTACCTCCCATGCCCGGCTCATCTGGTTGTAAAGGTAGATGTAGTTCGTAGCCGCCCTCGGTGTGTTGGATACGACCTTGAGCTGCAGAGCGATCAAATTCGACGCCGGAACCGACGTGTGGAAGCCGATTTGGGCCGCCGCAATGGCGCCCAGACCGCTCTGCGGAACCGAGTTTACGGAGAAGTAGGCTCCGTCGGTCTTCGTCAACTGGGCGGGGCCGCCGGAAGGCGCCTGGCCTTGGTTGCTGTAAACCGAAGCGGAGACCGGAGAGTCGGTCGTAGGGACCGTCACCTTTTGCGAGGCGACCCAAGCGTCGACGTCCATCACACCGAATCCGGTCACAAAATCCCACCCGGTGGTCGCCGAGCTGGTTGCGCCGTTCGGCAGCGTTCCGTTCGAGCCGCTCTTTACGTCGAACCAAACGCCGCTCCGGCCGTTCTGAGCGTAGATCGCATCTTGCATTCGGCCAAGCCGGTGCTTGCCGTTAGGCCCAGCCGGGAGCGCCCCAGTGGCGATCATCTTCTCCTGAGCCGTCGCCAACAGGCCTGCGAACATCGGCGAAGCAAAGCTCGTTCCGGAGAAGTCGGAATTCATCTGACCCTCGAAGACGAACTGGTAAGCGCCCGTGTTATTCCCCGCGGCATTGAACGAAATGTCCGGGTTCAAACGGAAGTTGATGCTCGTGGGAACGCCGGTTCCCTTCTGCCAAGACGGAAGCTTGTTGAACGAAGCCGAGTTGGTGCTCCAACCGCCGCCGCTGCCCGACCATCCAACCTCGTTGGTCCGCTTGCCGTTCGAGTCGATGCTCGCAATCGTTCCGCCGACCTGGAGAACTTCCGGCTCATAGTTCGGATATGAGAACGGCTCGAGATCGGTGCCAAAGTCGCCGGTGGCCGCCATATAGGTGATCCCCTGCGCCGTCATCGCCACGTGTAGGTTGTGCGCGGCGGCCGCTTGGCTCGAATCGAGTTTCCAGCCATAGCTCTCGCTGATAATGTCGGCGCTGTCGTCGTTCGCTTCCTTGGTCAGAACGCTGATCAGATCCCCGCCTCCGTCGTAAATCGTGAAGGTAGAGAGGGGCGCCATTCCGAGGACCATCTGAATGTCGAGGTCCCCTTCGCCGTTTGGCGAGCCTGCCCCCGAGCCGCCCGAGATCGGGACGACGCGGATGTTCGATCCAACCCCGCCCGCCGGAGTCGGGAGATTGAATGCCGAGTAGTAAAGCGGCACGTTGGAAAGCCGGAAGCCGTCCCAGCTCGAAATCGCGACGTTGCGCCCCAAGCCGCGCATCCCGTTGTTATAGATCGGAGCCGAGTTGTACAGGACACGGGTCTGGGTCGCCGTAAGGGCGCGCGGATGAGGCTTCGTAAAGTTCTCCGCTCCTCCCACGTCAACGATGTAAGGGGCGATCGTGCTCGGCAGCTTCAGCGGCTCCGCGTACGAGTAATAGTCGATCCGCCCCGGCTCGTTCGCGTTGAGCGCGTGGTAGTTATTGATCGTCGTGTCGAACGCCTTCTCTACCTTGGCGGCGGTCGCGTCGGCAAGGATGCTCAAGCGGTTTGCCCCTACCAGCGTGATCGTAAATCCCTGGCTCTTGAGGTAATCGCTAAGCGCTTGGATGCGGGTCGCCGGCTGACCGAACCGCTGGCCGATCTCGGCGGGGGTCACAAAGTGCCGGTAGTTCGGGCTCTTCGGATCGCTAACGCTATCCGCCAGCGCTTGCAGGCCGGTCGGATTGGCGGGTGGCAAGCTGATGGAGAGGTGAAGAACCTGGTTCGGGTCGATATGTCCCTTGAGCTGAGATCTCTGGATAACCGAGGGGACCTCCAGCGGAAGTGGAACAAGCCTGTACTGCGGCTGTACCTGGCCAAACGCGGCCGGAACGGCCGCCAAGCCAAGGACGCCGGCCAAGAGAAACTTGGGGCGAAGGAGAAAGGATTGGAGGGAGTCAGATCTGGTGTGCATCGTCGATTCACGGAGGTCTGGTCAGCCCAACGGCCGAAAAGAGATATACGATTGCGCGAACGCGCCAACACCTTTCCGGTACGCCGCAACCAGGCTAGATATCGCTTACTGGCCGCAGAGCTAATCGGGCGACGTCTCTCGAGGAGTAGCCGCCATGCCGATGAGCAACACGGCCAGGATCCATGCGATCGGGATCAGCCCCTGCATCGACGCCGGATACTCCGGCTCCGGTATCCGCCGCGCCATCCAGGCGAGGAAAATCTGGTTCAACCGAAGGTAGAGAAACATCGCGGTCGCGATCGCCCCGCCGACTCCGCCACAGGCCCCGGCCATCCCAAACTTGATCGAGGCGAAGACAGTTAGAATCGCCGCCGGAATAAGCCCCACCCCCAAGGAGATCGCCAGAACGCTCAGCCGCTGGGTATCCGGAAAGACGAAAAACGGCCAAACCGAGAGAGCATAGCCGCCTAGCGAAGCGACAAGAAAGCCGGAACAGCCAAAGAGCATCTGGTCGTCCATATCCCGAACCCGCGTCGCGGGACGCTCCAATTTCTCATCCGTATCCAGGGGTTCGAATGGCACGGGGATATGATAGCGGGTTGGCGTTGGGCGTTGGGGCGCTAGGCGTTGGGCGTGAAGGACAGCTTAGCGGGCATCGCATCGAGGTTCATCGGCGGGGTGCCAATGCTGCGAGCGGCCAATGGGACCCCTGGAACTCTCGGCACTTGGCCTGCGTTTTCCAGCGTAGTAACGGTTAGGAACTGAGAAAAAATGAAGACCTCTAGTATTTTGTTCGTCGGCGTCGCGGTGTTCGCGGGCGTCCTCGGAGCGCAACAGGTCGACCACCTCTTCAGCCGCAATCAAGCGGCTCAAGGAGCGGACCTGCTCCCCATGCGATCGACTTCTACCCCGATCGTCAAGACCGGCTTCGAGACCACCGCCCCGGGCACCCCGTTCGATTTCACCTTTGCCGCCAAAAAGGTGAGCCCCAGCGTCGTCAGCGTCGATCGCTACGAGAAAGTGCAGCGAGATTTCTTTGACCGGACCGGCACGATCGCCGAGACCGGGCAGGGGTCCGGCGTAATCGTGTCGGCGAACGGAACGATCGTGACCAACAACCATGTCGTCACCGACGAGCGGTCGGGCGAAGTCGTCGACCAGGTTAAGGTTCGACTCAACGACGACCGAACGTTCACCGCTAAGGTGCTGGGCCACGACGCCCGCTCCGACCTCGCCGTGCTGAAGATCGACGCTCCCAACCTGACGCCGATCGACCTCGGCAACAGCCCGGACGTCCAAGTCGGCCAGTGGGTGCTCGCGGTCGGTAACCCGCTCGGCTTCTCCAATACGGTTTCGGCCGGCGTGGTCAGCTCGCTCAAGCGAAATCTGCCGATCGGCGGACAAGGAATGGTCGACGCGATCCAAACCGACGCGGCGATCAACCCCGGTAACTCGGGAGGCGCCCTCTGCAACGCGCAAGGCCAGCTCATCGGCATCAACTCGGCCATCGCCAGCAGCACCGGTCAGAGCGTCGGCATCGGATTCGCGATTCCGGTCGATCGAGTGAAGACCGTCGTCAACGACATCGTCAAGCTCGGCTACGCTCGCTACGCGGGCCTCGGTATCTCTTTCGACCCGCGGCTTGAAGGCGCCCTCGCCGACCCGCAGGCGCGAGAGCAGCTCCTGCAACTCGCGGGAGGCGACAAGGCTCCGTCGAGCGGCGTCATCGTGCAGACCGCCTCCGGATCGGCCCAGTCCGCCGGAATCGGCCAGTACGACGTCATCCTGGCCGTCGACGGGCAGAAGGTGGAAGGAACGTTCGATCTGAACAAGATCCTCATCCCAAGGAAGCCGGGCGATAAGGTGCAGGTCAGGTTCTGGTCGAAGGGACAGACCAAGACGACCTCCGTCGTTCTGCAGGAGATCCGCCCAGAACGACCGGTCTAACGATCGGTTAACAAACAATCGAAAGAGGCGCAGGCTCTGGAGCCTGCGCCTCTTTCGTTTCTCTGGCGCGCAACACAAAAGGCCCATATTGAAGCGCCGAAATCCGGAATGACGTCTTATATTGTGAGGGAGCCGAATCGTGAGATTCGGCAAACAGAAAACCTAATATGTCTCTCCACATCGACGGCCTCGCGCAGTTCCTCGACGTTCTCCCGGCAGTAGTCCGCGAGCGGCTGGAGAAAAGCGGAGATTTAGAATCCATCATCGAAGTCGTCCTCGATTACGGACGCCCCGCCGAAGCCCGCTACCGCGACCACGTCGAACGTTGGCCGGAAGTGATCGTCTCCGAATCCGATATCGAGTTCGTTTCCAAACGGCTCGGCGAGTTCGGAACGGATAACCGGGCCGGCATCGAACGGACTCTCCATCGAATCTCCGCCATCCGCAACCGGCATAGCAAAATTATCGGCCTAACGTGCCGCGTCGGCCGCGCCCTCGAGGGCACGATCGACGTTATCGACGACATCGTCCGCTCCGGGCAGTCCATCCTGCTTCTCGGGCGTCCCGGTGTCGGTAAGACGACCAAGCTCCGTGAAATCGCCCGCGTGCTCGCCGACGAGGCGAACAAGCGGGTCGTAATCGTGGATACCTCCAACGAAATCGCCGGCGACGGCGACGTTCCCCATCCGGGGATCGGCTCGGCGCGCCGGATGCAGGTCCGCATCGCATCCGAGCAGCACGCGGTGATGATCGAGGCGGTGGAAAACCACATGCCGGAAGTGATCGTCATCGACGAGATCGGCAACGAGGCGGAGGCCCAGGCGGCTCGGACCATCGCCGAGCGGGGGGTGCAGCTCGTGGGTACCGCCCACGGCCAGACGCTGGAAAACCTGATGCTCAACCCGTCGCTCGCCGACCTGATCGGCGGCATCCAGGCGGTTACTCTGTCCGATGCGGAAGCCCAACGACGCGGCACCCAGAAAACGGTGCTCGAGCGGAAGTCTCCGCCCACTTTCGACGTCGTCGTCGAACTGCTCGACTACGACCGGCTGGCCGTTCATAACAACGTCCAGAAGACGGTGGACATGATCCTACGCGGAGTGCCTCCGCGGCCGGAGATCCGTGTACGGACCGGAGCCGGCGACGTGGAAGTGGTTCAGGAAGAGCGAACCGCGGAGCTGACGGACCCAGGGTTCAACCAGCGCTTCCCTTCCCTGGCCCGAAATGGTGGCAAGGAGAGCGTGCCGAACGGTTCGCCGGGCCGCAACTCTCCTACCGTGTCCCCGCCTCCCCAACGTCCAGCCCCCGCTGAGGAGGTGACGGATGAGCAGACGAAGCTCATTCGTATCTTTCCCTACGGGATCGCGCGGACCCGGCTGGAGAGGGCGATCCGGGAAAAGAGGGCGCCGGCGTACGTAACGAACGACATTTCGCAGGCGGATGCCGTGATGGCGATTCGGTCGACCTACCAAGCGAAGCCCAAGAAGCTTCGGGATCTGGCGGGCCGGCCGGTCAACACGGTGGTCGTCAAGTCGAATACGTTCAGCCAGATCGCGGCCGCGCTCGACGACATCCTTCAAGGCGGGGGGGCCGTCTCGGACGAGAATGGCAAGGCGGCGGAAGAGGCCCAAATGGGGATCGAGCTCGTGCTCCAGTCTGGTAAGCCTTACGAGCTGAGTCCGGCTTCGGGCCCGGTTCGGAAGATGCAGCACCAAATGGCAGAGGCGAGGCGACTGGCGAGCGAGTCGGTAGGGGAGGATCCGCACCGGCGGCTCCGAATCCTACCGACCAGGCTCTAGATGCCGGCTGGTCCGCTCACTAGGACTTCGCCGGCTTCTTCCTTTGGTTCGGCTTCTTCGCCGGCTTAGCGGCGGTCGCCGGCTTTGGCTGGAGATACGTCGCCTGCGACTTGCCGACGGTGCCCGCCATTAACTGCGTCAACGCGACGTTCGCGAACCTGCCTGCTAAAGCCATATCGATCATTCCGTCGGTGCGGCCCACGGTCACGTCGTTACCATTCACGACGACGATGGCGAGGCCGCCGGCCGGTGAACGCATGAAGAGCATTTTGTTGTCCTCGCTGGCGGAAAAGACCATTCGGCGGTATCCGGCACGTGTGAAGATCGGCTCTTGGAACCGCATCCCGTCCGTTTGATCGTTAGTGTGGTAGGTGATCACGTGGACCTGATGGATCTTCCGGAGGATTCCCGAGACGTCCTCCAAATTAAGGCCCAGCTTCTTCAGCGGATCGGCCGCACCCTTCGGCACGCTCACCTTCGATGCTGGGGTGCTCGAAGACGCCCCTAGCGCCTGCTTGATAAAGGCCAGGATGTCGTCGTCGCGCGCATCGACCTCCATGGTAACTTCGGCGCCCTCCGGAAGGGTGATCAGCAAGGGCTTGGAAGCCGAACTCTGGGCGAAAGCAGGGGGGATAATGGTAAGCAGGGTGAGGGAAAGGATCAAACGGCGCATAACTACATTCTCCACGACAGGTCTTCTGTAGTTCTAAGAATTATCGAATCCTTTCTCGTTTCGCCAGTTTTTTACCTATCCAATATATGCCTTGCTCGACCGAACCCGGCGCTGGGCGCGCCGGAGGGCATCCGCCATGGGTTGGTGAAGGGTTCGAGTGCCGTCGTTCGCAACCTCCCATAACCCCATGTGGGCCCACATGGTGCGGTCGTGCCACTCGGGCATGCCGAGGACGGGATAAAGGCAAACCCCGCGCAACGGAATCCCTTCCCGCAAACAGGCGGCCGCCTCTTCGGCGACACTGGCCGTCCACCAAGCCTTGTTCGACTGCGAATGCGAGGTTTCAGAGACGACCACGTCGTGCCCGTATCGATGCCAAACCCACCGAATCAGGTCGCGGAGCGGCCAACACCGCTCGTCGCTCTCGGCGAGCGTGATCTCGGGACGGCCATGGACCCACTGATTCGTCCAGTAGTAGTTGATACCAATGGTCCCCAGGTGGGCGGGAGAGCCCCCCAGCTCCGGATGCAGACGGCCCCCGAGCATGTCGAACGCTTGAAAGACCACGTGTTCGTTAAATCCGTTCGCCTCATCGGCCAAGTCGGGACGATCTCGGGGAGGTACGACGCGGCAGATCGGGTCAACGTTGAGTATCCGCGCATCCGGGATCTCACCACGAATCGCGTCGATCCCTTGGATGGCAGCCCGGACCAGCTTAACTTTCAGCTCATACGACCGCCCCGCGCAGTGAGGCGCGAAAAGGTTGGCGTCGCCGGCCGCCCAGGCAAAGTACGAGGGCTCGTTGACCGGCGTAAACCAGTGAGGTCCCGCCATCCGGGCTTTCACCCGCCGCGCCACGGCCTGACAGTAGCTTGCGAAGCGCTCAGCGAAGCGGTCGGAAAACGGGTCCTCGTCGTGCGGATAGCCGTAATGGAAGAGATCCCAGATCGGCTCGATTCCATGCCGGTTTGCGGCGTCGACCATGACATCCAGAGTCGAGTAATCGAGGCGGCGGCCCCGATCAACCACCGGCCAGCGAACCCCCTCCCGGACCGTCTGGAGTCCCAGGGCGGCAGCGGCGGCGTAATCTTCGTCCACTCTCCGGTCATGCTCCGTCGCCTCGACCTGGTCGATCCAGTGATGGTCGCGATTCCAGCCGGTCGCACATTCGAATCCGGCCATAAAGAAGCTACGAAACGCCAATCGGCACCTCCCGTCTCAGTTCGCCGACCGAGCGATGCCCAGCGGCGATCGCCCGACGATACTCCTGGACCACGCAGCTTTCGACCCTCTCCAGATCGTCGCCGCGAAGGTCCCACAAACCCATCGGTACCACGTAGTTGCTCAGCGGACCCATCTTCTGGCGGTACGCCCAGGTCACGAGCGAAAACATCGGCCACCACGTGTAGCCCACGACGGGGACTCCGGCCTGCCGAAGCTCCCGCACCCCTTCCAGCGATTCCGCCAGCCATTTCGAGCGGCGCTGGATCGTCCCTTGGGAGGCGGTTTCGGAGATCATCACCGGTCGCCGGTACCTCTCCCAGAAACCCTCGCAGATCCGCTTCACCAGGGTCCGGTCTCCGTACCTGGCCTTGAATCGAGTGAGGTTGGGGCCTCGGAAAACTTCCCGCCTAGAGAACATCGGATAGAGGTTCACGCCCAGGACGTCGGGCTCGATCGAATGCTGGGAAAGCCATTCGAGCTGACTCTCGCGGATGCCGTTCTTCCTAAGCCAGTCGAACAGGCGATGTCCCGGTTCCACCCGTCCGGTCACGAGATCGGTCGCCAAGTAAATTAGGTCTCGACGAAACTCGACCTGCGGCTCCATCGTCGGATCACCGGTATCGTAGGTCTCGGTGGCGTCGACGTGCAGGACCACGTTCTCAGGGTCGACGGCGTGGATCGCTCGGTCGGCGAGAACGATTCCTTTCGCGCAGGACATCATCACCTCGGAAAACCCACGCCACCCAAAGCGGTTCGGCGGCCACCATCCGATCCGGCCGCAGTAGTGAGCGGTGATACGCGGCTCGTTCAGCGGGGTGTACCAGCGGATGCGCCCCTTATATCGTTCGGCCACTGCCACTGCGTACTCCTCCATGTACTGAGGAAAATCCGGGTGGAGAAAGGCGCCTTCCAACCACTTGGGCGCTCCGTAGTGGATCAGGTCGACGATCGGGTCGATGCCGAGATCCAGCATTCGCTCCAGCGCCGCATCCGCGAACGACCAATCCCACTTTCCCCGATCGGGAGAGAGCTTGTACCAAGGAATACCGTAGCGCGCGGCGGGGACTCCGAGCGAGCCCATGAGGTCCAAATCTTCGCGCCACCGCTCGTAGTGTTTCGTTAGCTCGTACTCGTCGAGAATGCGTCCCGTAACCGCATGGGGATTGAACACGAAGGTGTCCTCGATGCCGGTTGCCCACAGAAATGCGGTCGGCTGGAGCAAATCGTCGAGTTGCGAGCGCTTAGGCGCCCGCGTCGGTCCTCCGTCCATCGTTCCCCCTCCCTGTGGCGCCTCCAGTGAGACGCGCTGCAAGTTCGACCCAAGAGAGCTTAACCAGGTTCCTTAATGCGAATGGTTTGCGGGGTGGTGGTGGGTCCAAGCGCCCGCGGCCCGTCCTCGGTCCAAACGAGCGGATCAATGAATAACCGCCGCGCCGTCATCGCCGGGTCCCACGCGTGGTAGCAGATGAAGAGGGTCTCGCCGTCCGGACCGACGACCGCCGAGTTATGGCCCGGTCCCAACACCTTTCCGTGGATCGTCCGAAGAACTCGAGGCGATTCGGAAGCGTCCGCGCGCCACGGTCCCATCGGATGATCGGCGACCGCGAAATCGACCCCGTAGCTCTCGTTCTCCCACCGCCCCCCGCTAAAGAGGCAGTAATACCGGCCCCCATGCTTCAGGACACAAGGTCCTTCTAGCGTGTGCCAGTCATAGACGCCGCCGTACATCGGACGGTCGCTCATGAACCGCTGCCACGGTTGGGTCGCGCGGAGAACCGTGCGCTCTTCCCCGGCGGTTTCCGTCATACCGACAAGGCGGTCCACCACCAGTGCGGTTCCGGGCTTCGACTCTGCGCCCGTATCGAGAAAATCGCGGGCGTAGAACAGGTACCAGGCACCGTCGTCGTCGAGAAACGGATGGGCGTCGATGGTGAACGGCTGGTCGGTATGCGGGAGGACTCTCCCTTGGTCCAGGTACGGGCCTTCGGGGGAGTCGCTCGTGGCGACGCGAAGGACGTGGCCGGATTCATTCCCGGGTCCAACCGAATAGTAGAGGTAGAAGACCCCGCCATGAAAGGCGACCTCAGGGGCCCAAAACTCGTTACCCGACACCTGCTCGCCATGGCTAAGAGCGTAACCCGCGCGCTCCCAATCGACGAGATTGAGGGACCGAAGGATCGGGAAAAGTCCACCTTCGGCCAGTCCGGCGTCCGTCCCTACCGCGTAATACACCCCTTCGTGCCGAAATACAAACGGGTCCGCGAAGTATTCGGGAAAGACGGGATTCTGATACGTCAACGTCATCGGGGTAGATAAGGATATCTCCGATGATCGGCCCGATGCCCTTGAGAGGATCTAATTAGGCAGCGATGCCCCCTCCTAGGAGTGGTCATGAAGCTCATCCCCGTTTCCGTAAAGCCAATCGGCGTCCAGAGCCGCATCGACGGATTTTCCGGATCGGGAAATCATGCGCACGCCACCCTCGGCTTTAGAAATCGATTGGACGTGGTCAAAACCTTCCGGTATTTCGGCGATACCCATGATTGTGTTCACCACCAGGGGACGACCTGGGTCGAGCACGACGTGGGTGGTATAGCCCTCGCGGCTCGCCTCGTTTTCCGCGACCGATCCGGCGAGGCCGAGCATGGTGGCAGTTACGTCCTCCACCCCAAGCACGCGGCGGTGACGGCCACGCCAGGGGGCGTAGTGACGCCCCCCGTTGGAATGCCAAAGCACGGTCCCGGTCAGCACCCGCGGGTCCTTGAGCGAGAACCAGACGTAACCCTCGGCGGGAAACGTGACCGCGGCCCAAGCAAAGTCGCCCCCCCGTTCGGAGTAGACGATGACGCAGTCCTCAAAACCTTCGCGCGCAGGATAGCGGGAAAGATCGGCCGTGGTTCCGTCGAGCGCCGGTACCGCATCGAGCGCGTCGAAACGCGCCCCCTGCCTCAGGGCGTAGTAGCCGCCTTCCACCGGATTTTCAAACTGGCCGGGAAACACCTGCCCATATCCGATCGGGCTCATCGCGACCAGCCCCTCGGTCTGGCACTTGAGCATGGCGTGGTGGCCGAATGTCATCGGGCCGCTCGTTTCGCGGACGGTATGTCGCGAGTAAATGGCGTGCTCGCCATCCCGGATCTCGATCTCTTTAGTCACCCGGCCGGGCCGGATGGTGGTCGGCAACTCCATCTTCACGCTACGACCGGTCGAGCCGGTGACCTGCCAGTCTCCGTTCGCGGTTTCCCCGTGGATCGGGTGGAACTCGGCGCCGAAAGGAGCAGGATTTCCACCAAACGGCATGCAGAAGAAGTCGCCGCGGAGCACTCGAATGCATGGTGGATCGTTTAGCGGTTCATCGAACCAGGGAGCAACGTGAAACGGCTGAATATTCCGGTCCCCGATTCGAAAACTGACCGGGCCAAGCTGTCCGGCAGTCTTTGTGACCCACGCTTCCACTTCTTTTGTGCGCAATCCGACCGAGTCGAATCCCATTACCTGCTGTTCAATCGCCATCCTTTCGCCATTCTGGCGCTAGACTGAACGTTCCCGCGTCGTTAGCGATCAAAGATCGACTCCGAAGCGCCGGGCCAAGATAAGCATGGGAGAGCGTCTCAAATTTACACGACTGCCGCGTCACGTCGGCCTGATCCCCGACGGCAATCGCCGGTGGGCCCGCGAGCGAGGGCTGCACCCGGCGGAGGGATACGCGGCAGGCATGGTCTGCGGCCTTCAGATGTTGGACGACTGCATCGACCTCGGTATCGAAGAGGTCAGCGTCTACGGATTTACGACGGACAACACGAAACGGCCGCGGGATCAGCGGGAAGCGTTCGCCGCCGCCTGCGTCTTGTTCGTCGAGGCCGCAAAGACCCGGGAGATCAGCCTCAAAGTTGTCGGCGACTACACGTCGGCGATGTTTCCCGATGAGCTCAAGCCGTACGCGATCGAGCGCCAGGGAGACGGCGCCCTCAAGGTGAACCTCTTGGTGAACTACGGCTGGAATTGGGACCTGCAGGCGGCAGTCTGCGCCCAAGCGGAGAGCGACGCTCGCCGCCCATTCACCGAGTTCCTCGCCTCGTCCGACGTCTCGCGCATCGACATGGTCGTCCGCTGGGGCGGCATGCGCCGCCTAAGCGGCTTCCTACCGATCCAAACGGTTTACGCGGACTTCTACGTCGTCGACCAATACTGGCCGGACTACGCCCCCGAGCAGTTCTACGAGGCGCTACGGTGGTACGCGAAGCAGGATGTGACGCTGGGGGGTTAGGCTTGCCGGGTTTCATGTGGACTGTGGCTTGTGGACTGAGGGGACGTATGGGTCGAATGGGACACATGAGACTCATATGGCCCGGATGTCCTATTCGTCCCACTAAAAGAGGTAAAGCCTCAGGCTAGGAACACCGCAACACCGCAACACCGCAACACCGCAACACCGCAACACCGCAACACCGCAACACCGCAACACCGCAACACCGCAACACCGCAACACCGCAACACCGCAACACCGCAACACCGCAATGCTCCCCCTCCTCTTATCCGTTCTCATCCTTGCTCCCTCGACCGACCTCACGTTTGTGCGGCACGGCGAGACGGTGGCGAACGCTACCGGGCGGTACAACTCTCGGACGCTTAACGAGTTCTCGGCGAAGGGGGCGGCGGGGGTGGAAGCGCTTACCCAGCGGCTGTTGAAAGAGCCTCGGTTCGACCGGATTTTGGTTTCACCTTCTCCTCGCGCGCTCAAGACGATTGCGCCGTACCTTCGAGCCTCGCACCAGAAGGCGACAGTCTGGCCGCTTCTTTACGAATGCTGCACTGGGCGGCGTCCGAAGGGAGCGCATGCGACGAAATTCACCTGGGGGGGGAAGATCAGCGTGCCACCGGACCTTGCACCGCTGTTTCTGATCGAGCGGGGTGAGGACCGCTTCCCTAACTCTCCCGACTACAACTCGGGCCTCGCCCAGTCGGCGGCCTCGGTGAGAGAGTTCCGCCGTCGATTTTCCGGCGGTCGCGTGCTCGTGGTGGGGCATTCAGGGCACGGTGGGCAATTCCTTTACGCGCTGGTCGGCAAGCGGCTAAAGGTCGATAACGCGAAGGAGATGCGGTTTCGCCTTTAAAATCCTGGGCGTCTACCACGCCCCATGGACATCCAAGGCAGAATTGAACGCGCAATTCGGGTGACGACGAGGAAAGGAAGGCTCCGCAGGATTGGACTAAACTGCGCGCATGCCTCGCGTTCCGACCTTCGTGACCGACCGCCTCGTCCTGCGGCCCCCTTCACCCGGAGACCTTGCCGATATCGTGGCATTGGGGGGCGATCCCGAGGTGATGCACTTTGTTGGAAAGGGGCGGACGCAATTGCCAGTTCAGGCCACCTACTGGTTGGAGATAATGCTGTTGGAGGCTCGGCACGGCTCACCGAATCCCGCGGCGCCGGCGGGGATGCCGGGGGCTTCGGTGATCATCGAGCGGGAGACGCAGGAGTTCGTCGGGTTGACCGTATTGCGACTACTGCCACCGGACCAGGTTGCGGCGATCGGCGCGGAGGACTGCCCTACTCCATGTCTCGAGGTCGGCTACATTCTGGCTCGCGCATTCTGGGGCCGGGGGATCGCTTTCGAGGCGGCGACGCCACTCGTCAGGTACGCGTTCGAGAAGCTTGAGCTACCCACCTTGGTCGCCATTGCCGACGTGAAGAACACGGCGTCAAACAAGATCCTCGCCAAGCTCGGTTTCCAGCATAAGAAGGTGTACGTCTCGAACAATATCGAGATGAACTACTGGACAATGGAACGGAATTAGTCGACCACGACTACCCCCCAAGCTCTGGCGTCGGGAGCAGAAGGAGGCACGCGGGAAGGTGCTACGAGGGTTTTTAAGGCCGTGTTCGTAAGGTGCACGCCAAGATTGAGGCACCCTTCACCTTAACCCTCTCCCTTCCTGAGAAGGGAGAGGGAATCGGGTGCTACAGGAGCTTGGCTTTTCCGTGTTCTTTGGCCGTTGTCTGCGTTACCCCGAGCTCCTCTTCGGAGGTATGGGGTTCGTCCGGCTTGTCGCCCACTTGCTTGGAGGCGGCGAGGAGGAGGCGTTCGGCTTCCTTCTTCGGGTCGCCGGAACCGGCTTTTACGGATCGTTCGTGGGCGGCGGCTTTGCGTCCGTCTTCGGTCGACTCGTACTTGATTCCGATCGTCGTTTCCGGTTCGTCGAGAAGCAGGCGGTTGACTAGCTCCACTCCCTGCATAAGCGAGTGGTCGGTGTTAGCAACTTCGTACTTCCACATGCCGAACCGGCCGCGGGAGTAGATGTCGCGCTCCTCCAGCCAAGGGATGACCTCGGCCAAGATTTCGTCGCGCTCCACAGACGGGGTCGGGTAGCTGTAGTCGGCGTAATAGACCCAAGTGGACACGATGTCCTGGCGGTCCTCTTCTTTCAGCATGCCGCAGTTGATGAGACCCTGGATCGTGTCCTCCACAATCGTATCGCCGTTCTCCGGTTTGAACTCGCTGGCGCTCGTCTCGCACAGCAGCGAGTAGTGAGTGTCCGGGTCGGGGGTCATGTACTTGGAGTAGTTGCTCAGGTACGTGACTCGGTAGAACGGGCAGTTATCCTCCGGGAAGTACATCCAGCTCTTGGTGCTGGGGCATGGCTGCTTGAGGCCGATGCCAACCATGTAGCCGCTGCTGTGCTGGAGGCGGCCGGCGGCTACCTTGATGTTCTTCGGCACGGCGCCGTTCAACACGCTGCTACACAGAAGGTCGAGGGGCAGCGTCGTGATGAGGATGTCGTACTTGACGATGGATCCGTCGGCGAAGTAGATCTGCTTGTGCTGGCTGTCGATATATTCGACTTCGGCGTTCAGCGTTATATGATCGCTGAGGTGCTCGCCCATCCGCTTGTAGAACTCGCCGGTGCCGCCTCGAAGGGGGTACTTGAACATGTTGTTCGGTCCCCATCCGAAGTCGTCGTTGCCGAGAATGACGTTCTTGAGCGCGCGGTTGATATCGAGGACGGCGACCCTCTCGCCGATCCACTCTTTGTTCATCATCTCCGGCTCGTGCGCCCAGACTTTGAAGTTGTACGGCCGCATGAAGTGCTTGCCGATGCCATCGCCAAAAACGGCGTCGATGAACTCGCCGAAGTTCTTTGCCTTCTTATGGTCCCGCTTCGTCTGCGCCTCGATAAGGCCGGCCATGCACTCGTAGCAGACCTCGGGCGGGAGGAAGCGGATGTTGTTTTGGAACGGGTAGGGGACCCATCGGTCGAACATCCGGACCCAACACTCCCGCATATTTTCCTGATACTCGTCCCCCATCATCGCTTCGAAGCACTTGTCGTAGTACTCGTAGTGGGAGAACATGACGTGGCCCCCGATGTCCCACGTGAACACCGCTTCGTCGGTGAAGGAGGTTGCAAGGCCGCCGATATACGGGTTGCGGTCATACATGTGGAAGTTGGTGTAACCCAACTCCTTCAGGCGGTAGCCCGCTCCCAAGCCTGTTGGACCGGCGCCCAAGATTACGATTTTCTTTTCCATTAGATCCCCTTCAATTCTTTTTTGGCCGCCGCACCCCATCGTGGGCAGGCCGGTTATTGGCGGACTCCGCCGCCACGCTTTTCCCATCCGCCTCCTGTAACGGATTTAGCTCATGAAGGCCGGAGCGGCTGCGGTTCCGACGGCCTCGTCGATCAGCTCTTGCATTCGTTCCACCGTGGCTTCCCAGCTCGCTTGGCGAGCTTTCTCGATTCCACGTTGGATCATGATTTCATCGGGTGCGTTTAGCGCCCTCTCGATGCACGCCACGAAGTCTTCCGGGGTTGAGGCGATGGCGACGGTGTCGGCGTATTGCCGGACGACATCGCTTACCGGGGTGCTCACCACCGGTTTACCGGTGGCCAGATACTCGAGCGCCTTCGTCGGGTTGATGTACTGCGTCGCCTCATTCAGGGCGAAGCACATCATGCACACATCGTAGGCTGCACAGTAGTCGGGCAGCACTTTGTAGTCTCGCCCGCCTGGCCAATGTAGATTTGGCGCTTGCGGAAGCGTATTCGGATCGACCTTAACCACAGGCCCCACGAGCACGAAGCTCCAATCGGGCCGCAACTCGGCCATCCGTTTTAGTAGGCTATAGTCTACCCGTTCGTCCACGACCCCGAACCAGCCAACTATCGGTTTGGCAAGATGCCGAATGTCGTCGGGAATAGCGGTAGCTTGGCTTTGAGCCTTGGCGAAGTGGTCGTACTCGACCCCACAACCGAAGAAATGCACATTCGGGTGCTGCTTGGACTTCTTGAGATAAAGCTCGTAGCCGCCCGTGAAGACGATGTCCGCCTCTTGCATGAGACGGCGCTCGTTATCGATCAGCTCTCGCGGAGCTCCCGCAAACTGCGAAAGCTCGTCCATGCAGTCGTAGACCACCGCGCGCCCTTCAATCTCGCCCAACGACCACGCCGCTTCCATGGGGCTGTAGTACCAAAGGAGCGGGTTATCGAACTGGCCGTAATGATTCACGGTCTCGATCGCCAGCCGCGCGTAATGCAGCATCAAGGGCCCCACCGCATCGCTCCCTCTTAGCGAAGCGGGTAGGTGCAAGGTGGCTACCGTGACGTTCGAAGCCGCGTTTTCCACCGCGAGCACCGGTTCATCGCCGTCGTTCAGGCGAAAATCCGGTTCCTCGATGAAAAGAACCGGATGCTCTTGAGCGAATCGCGAGAGGAACTGCTGCGGACGCTGCCAGACGAAATTCCAACGAAGGTGGCTGAAAGCCACGATTCCATAATTTTCCTTTTCAAGGCCCTTGCTTTTCAGAAGCGAAGCGGCACCGTTTGTGGTGACACCAATGTCCAAGTTTCGTTCCCCCTAAAGTGTGGAGCCGGGGTCGAAACCCTAGGCGGTCAGCCTCGCGCCACGCGCCAATCTTCTGACCAACCTTTCCCTGCTCCCAGCAGGCAGACCGTCTCAAACGGCTTTCATGTTCCATTTTGAGGCGTCCATTAACGTTTGATTAACCGGTTCACCTCAGCCTCCTTCAAGGGGTGGTCGCACATTTCCGCGACGCAAACGACCCAAACGATACGGCTCGGCTGCGCGTCTTGCCTAGCATAAGTACGGGTGTAGAGATCAATCTACGTTGTTGGCAATCCGGGATCGGTTTTTGTGCACTCCACCGCAAATGTGCGAGGAGCCCTCGCAAGGAGAAACAGTGACGCCCAAGATGGCCTGGAAAGCAATGGAGAGCGATCTCTCGACACGGAGATGTCAGTGAAAATTCAACCGAGACCGGAGTATCCGCGGCCGCAATTCGTTCGGCAGCAATGGACCAACCTCAATGGCGAATGGGAGTTCGCGTTCGACGATCAGGAGACCGGCATCGCCGAGAGCTGGTTCGATGGTCGTTCGCTGGATCGCCGTATCACGGTTCCGTTTCCCTACCAATCCGAGGCGTCGGGAATTAACGAGAAAGAGGTTCATGAGGTCGTGTGGTACGCCCGGGACTTCGACTTTCATCCTGAGTGGCGGGGACAAGATTTGCTCCTCCACTTCGGCGCCGTCGATTACGCCAGCACGGTTTGGGTCAACGGGAACTTGGTCGGCGGAAACCGCGGGGGCCACGTTCCGTTCACCTTCGACATCGCCCCCTACCTAACGGAGGGAAGCAACCGGATCGTGGTGCGCGTGGAAGACCGGCAGGACCCCTGCCAGCCACGCGGCAAGCAATCCGTTTCCGGCAAGCCGGTTGGCATCGACTACTACTGCACGACCGGAATTTGGCAAACCGTGTGGTTGGAGCCGGTCCCGCAGGTGCGCATCGAGCGAATACGCGTCACCCCGGACGTGGAGGAATCGGCGTTTAAGCTGAGCGTTTACCTGCACGCACCCGCCGCAAACTGGACAATCGAGGCGGACGTTCTCGAAGGGGAGAACGTCGTGGCCACGCTCCGCAAAAATACGACCAACGCCTCGGCCAGGCTCTTTGTTCGCGTACCGGACGCCAAGCTTTGGTCGCCCGACACGCCGAACCTTTACGATCTGCGGGTCCGGATCCTGCAGAACGGGGAGCGACTCGACGAGGTCGAATCGTACGCCGGTATGCGGTCCATCGAGCTTCGGAACGGCGAGTTCCTGTTGAACGGCGAAGCGGTCTACCTCAAAATGGTGCTCGACCAGGGTTACTGGCCGGAAAGCTACTTAGCCGCCCCTTCGGACGATGCGCTTCGCGCGGATGTCGAGATCACGAAGGAGCTTGGGTTCAACGGATCGCGCAAGCACCAGAAGGTCGAGGACCCAAGGTGGCTGTACTGGTGCGACAAGCTCGGCCTCTTGGTTTGGGGCGAGATGGCGAACGCCCGCGATTGGTCGCCGGAGGCGGAAGAGATGCTGCTTTCGGAGTGGCAACGAGTCGTTCAGCGCGACTATAACTCCCCTGCGATCGTTTCCTGGGTCCCCCTCAACGAAAGTTGGGGGGTTCCCGAGATCGACAAGGGTCATGCCGCACAGTATGCGTTCGTGGAGCGAGCCGTCAACGCCACGCGCTTCCTGGATCCGCACCGGCCAGTGATCGACAACGACGGTTGGGAACACACCGACGTTTCCGATGTAGTGACGATCCACGACTACACCTCCAGCGGCGAGGAGATGTTCGCCAAGTACGCCCAGACGGCCGCCGGGGGGGCTCTTCCCGACCGAACTTGGTGGGACGGCAAGCTGACCTTTGCCCAGCGTGGTCACTACCGAGGCCAACCGGTGATGCTGACCGAGGTGGGCGGATTCCTTATCCGGCCGCATTGGCTGCCGGCCGACCAGTGGGATGTTCTGTACGACACCTACGGTTCGGTCAACGATACGGCCGAGCTGCTGGCGAAGTACGAGGACCTCATGGGAGCCATCGCCTCGCTCCGGTTCGTCTCGGGTTTCTGCTACACGCAGCTAACCGACGTCGAACAGGAGATCAACGGCCTTCTCACTTTCGACCGGCGCCCTAAAGTTCCCGTCGCCGAGATCGCCCGGATCAACCACTCCCTGCGCCTCCGTCCCAGCGAAGCCCCCGCCGAGATCGCCGCCTGCTAGCCGCACGAGACTACGACTTCACCACCGACGACAGGATGCCTTGCGAGATTGACTCGAGCATGTCGGCGACGGCCTCGAAGTCGGTAAGGTCGCCGTAGTACGGGTCCGGCACCTCGATAAGGGGGGAGGCGGGGTCGAAGGAAGTGGCGAGGCGGATCCGGCCGGGATCGGCGCCGCGCCACGAGCGAAGCTCACGCTCGTTCGCGAGGTCCATCGGAATTACCAAGTCGAACTCTTTGAAGTCCGACGACTTCACCTGGCGAGCCCTCATTTCCATGCGGCAGCCCCGGGCGATGCCGACTTGGCGGGCGCGCCGGTCTGGCAGCTCCCCAGTGTGCCAATCGCCCGTTCCGGCGGAGTCGATCTGGATATCTACGCCTCGAGCCTCGGCATCGCGACGGAGAATCGCCTCGGCGAGGGGGCTTCGGCAGATGTTGCCGAGACATACGAACAGGATTCGAGGGGGCATCCCCTCATTTTGGTTCGGATCTTTCTTTTTGGCGACCCTAGCGGGGGCTTAGCCTTTCCCTCGGTCTTTGTACGTTTTGTA
Organism: Fimbriimonas ginsengisoli Gsoil 348; assembly: GCF_000724625.1. Lineage (GTDB taxonomy): Bacteria > Armatimonadota > Fimbriimonadia > Fimbriimonadales > Fimbriimonadaceae > Fimbriimonas > Fimbriimonas ginsengisoli. The sequence continues at coordinate 984,975 of NZ_CP007139.1, forward strand.
CACTGGTGAGGGAGGTGTACAAAACGTACGACAAAGTCCCTTCAAAAATGGTCGCGAAGATCGGTGGGACGGTTGACGAGGGCCGAACCGGACTAGGCTTCTTCAACGGTCAGGGAGTCGAATTCGATTCCCTCGGGGCGTTGATTTCGTACCATGTCGAGAGCGTCGGTGAGGTCCTTGACCGGGAAGGTACAGGTCTTGCGGCCGGAGCCGTCGACGGCGAAGTCGAGGTGAATGCAGTCGTCGCGGATCTCTAATTTGCAATAGCCGCCCAGGACCGAAAGTTGCAGGGGGGTGCCTTGGCTAAGGGCATCCTCAAGGTCGCCGACAGCGGTCCAGAAGCGGACGGTGGTGCCGCCGGTGACGGCGACCAACACTCGTTCGCCCGCCCCGCTTACGCTAACCCGTACCCCTTCATCGCAAAGAATGCGCTCGGCCATGCTACTTAGGCCGCCTTTGTACCCCGTTTTCTTCGGGCAAAACACAGAATGTGGGTCCCTTCCTTAGATGCGAGGTGGTGATTTCACGCACGCTCTCTTGGTACAGCTCGTAGTCGACCGGCTTGGGCACGTAGTCGGTCGCTCCCAGCGCCTTGCATCGGTCGATATCGGAGGTCTCGTCGGAAGAGGAGAAGATGACGAAAGGGACGTCTTTTAGGCGCTCGCTGGCTCGAGCCCGGCGGAGGATCTCGTCACCGGAAAGCTTGGGGAGCTTGAGATCGCAGAGGACGAGATCCGGTACCGGGCCATCCGCGTTTGCGTCATCGAGCCCGAGAAGCTTTACCCCCGCCTCGCCATCGCGCGCGACCTTAACCATCAGCGGGACGCCGAGCTGCCGCAGCGCGCGTAAGGCGAGCTGCTCATCGTCGGGCGTATCCTCGATCAGGATCAGGGTTGCAGGTTCGTGAATCACGATGGGCACTCCGAGTTATGACTCCGGTTAACCTCCGGTTACCGCAAAGGAACCTATGAGCAAGTAATATTGCGGGGGTTATCACAAGGTCCCGACGAAGGAGATTTCCCCTTATAGAGCTGGTTCGACTTGTGGTGCGTCGGTTAGGAGTTTTTCGCCTTGGGTTTCGGGGGCGAAGGGGAGGGCGAGGAGGCCTAGAAGGTAGATCGAGCCGGAGAGGAGGACGCCGGTAGCGACATTACCGCCTCGGGCGGCGATGACTTGGCCGATTAGGATCGGGACCGGGATGGAGAGAACCCGGCCGACGTTATACGCGAGACCCGCGCCGGTGGCGCGGATGCGGGGTGGGAAGAGCTCTGGGAAGTAGAGGACGAACGCGGCGGAGACGCCTATCGCGAAGAAATTGACCAGCGGGAGGAGCCACAGGAGACGGGCATAGTCCGCCCCGCCGCCGATCGCCAGGGCGACGCTGGCGGGTGCGAGAAGATAAAAGGCGGCGATCGTGCGCCGGCGTCCGAAGCGGGTGCATAGCCAAGGAACCAGAAGCACTCCCAGCAGGGTCCCGATGTGGGAGATCATCGCGACCGCGCTCTTGCGCGCGTCCACGTCCGCCTTCGCCAAACCGACGCTCGCGGCTTGGACGAGGTTCGGCTGCCAATACGTCGCGGTACCGGCACCGGCGATGCCGACAGCGCCGATAACCACGGCGGCGAGAGCCCGCTTCCGCCACTGAGGCACCGTCAGTACCTCGACAAGCGGCGTCCGTTCCGGTTTCGGCGGCCGAACCGGCTCATGGGCTCGAAACCGTATGAATACGCACACCAGAGCGGGGGCGATACCCACGAGGAACAAGAGCCGCCAATCCATTCCCTTTAGTGCCAGATTGGCGAGGGCGGCCAGAATCGGCCCCACGGCGGCGGCGCTCTGTAATAGCCCGGCGGCTCCGGCACGCGCCCGGTCGGGAAAGGTCTCGGCCACGAGCGCGGCGCCGGCCGCCCACTCGCCGCCGATCCCGAGGGCGGTGAGGAACCGGACGATGGCGACCTGCTCAGGGGTGCGGCAGAGCGCGGTAAACCCCGTGAAGGCGCAGTAGAGAAGCACCGTCAGCACCAGCACCCGAGTTCTCCCCCAGGTATCGGCAAGGACCCCGAACACAAGGCCACCTATCGACCAGCCGAGGAGGAACAACCCCTGGATCCATCCCTCGACCAGGGGCCCGTGCGCCTTGTACGCGGCAGGCCCACCCAGCAACTCCGTCAACATCGGCCCTTTTGCGAAGTTGAACAGGGCGGTGTCCATGATGTCGAACACCCACCCGAGCCAGGCGATGGCGAGGACGGCCCACTGGCGGCGGGTCAAACCCTCGGTCCAGGAAAGCATGGGAAGAGCATAGCGCTCAATGTATGCTCTAGCCCATGGCATCGGCTTGGTACGCGTTTGCGCGGTGGGCGACGAAGACGTTCTTCTATGGCTCCAAAGGAGGGCTTCGTTCAGTCGGTCAGGAAAACGTTCCCCTCACGGGTCCGTTAATCGTCGCTCCGAATCATGTCAGTAACCTCGACCCTCCCGCAGTAGCCTGCGGCACCAAGCGCCGGCAGCTTAGATTCATGGCGAAAGAAGAGCTGTTCAAAGGGTTCTTGGGAAAACTGATTTCTTCCCTCGGCGCGTTTCCGGTGAAAAGGGGCGAAGGGGATACCGAGTCGATTCGAAACGCGATCGCGATCCTCGAAAGCGGCGAGGCGCTGCTCATCTTTCCGGAGGGAACCCGAGGGGACGGGCGGACGATGCTGCCGGTCAACCGCGGCGTGACGATGCTTGCCAAGCGGACCAACGCGCTCGTTTTGCCAGTCGGCATCATCGGCACCCACATCGTCTCCCCCAAAGGGGCCAAGGGGAAGAGCCATCCGATGCTGGTGGCGTACGGAGAGCCGTTCACCTACCAACAGACGGCGACGGGAGCGAACGAGCGGGAGAACCGGGAGCTGTTTGCCGCCGAGCTAGAGAAACGGATTCTCGCGCTCTGCAACGCGAACGGCCTGCCGCTCAAAAGCGCCGCGTCAATTGAAGGCTCAGCAGAGTCTGGTGGTCCCGCACCTGAGCTCGCAGGTTGAGGAGACTGGAGACTTGGTACTCGATCCCCGAGGAGATGCGGAAACCGTTGTGCTCCACGAGAAGGTGAAACTCCTTGCTAAAGGGGATCGAGACCCCCACGAACGGAGACCAGTGGCGGCCCGCGAACACGCCTAAGGTGATGTCGGCTGGAACGTCGCCGTTGATCGTGGTGAACGGCTCGCGAAAGGTAGCGGCTCCGAAGAAGCGGCGGCCATCGGCCGTCCGGTCGACGGCATCCTGCACCCCGAGACTGAGACCCGGCGTCAGGCCGGGGATCGCCGAGATGTAGTTGTAGGCGAAATCGAAAGTGTCGACGGCTCGCTCTCCCGGCTCTTGATCGAGACGCAGCTCCATATCGAACGCGGTCCCGATGCCGAGGCCGATAAGGTTCTCCCTTTCACCAATCTGCTTCGGTTCGCCTCGGAATTCGTAACGGACGGTTCGGTATGGAAGCTTTCGCGCCGTGGGGATGGTGATCAGCCGGTCCGCGTGGCCAATGGCGGCGGAGGCGATCAGGGTCAGCACAAAGGCTCGGCGCATTACGGCAAAGTACCCTTTTAGCGTTTGATTGTGATGCTTCCTGGCCCGTTCTCCGATCCTCGGATGGTGATATGGATGGGCGTGAACTGTTTGACGACCCATGAGCAGGTGAGGAAGCGCGAGGTGAGCCGGGAGACGGTGAAGACCGACTCACCTTCCGCCATCACAAGGGGAAGCAGAAGCTGATCGGCCAAGTAAGGGTCCACCGTGCTCGGTCCGGCCATCCATTCGTACATCTCTTCGAAGGCGAGCTGGGCAAGCGTCTCGGAGCGGAGGCCGCGCATCCCCATCGCCGTACCGCCTCCCATCCCGCGCTCGTATTGAGCCCACGAGGTCACGTAAACGCCTGCACCTCGGGCGCCGACCTCGATGTGCTCGGCCTGCATTTGGAGTCCGGAGTTCTGAGCGAGCCGTCGAAGGTGCGCGACCGCGCGATCGCCGACCGAGGCCGGGAGCGAGGCGGTGGAGACGATCGCCCGAATCTCTTTCAGCTTGCCCCGGTCGCTCCAGGTAACCCCCTGCAGGGCGCTCGGCTCTACGTCGAGGGTCACCTGCCCTTTCGATTCGCGTCCGAAGCCGGCGGTCATCAGCTCCGGGAAGGCGTAGAGGCCGGTCTTTCGCAAGGCGGCGAGGGTGACGTTGGCGAAGTAGTCGTAGCTGAGCGAGTTCGCCCCGAAAGTTTCCCCCTCTACCGCGAGAGAGGAGTAAACACCACTCTTCGCCAGCACGGGCAAGAGGGCGCCCAGGAGGACACAGGCGTTCGGACCTCGGGGGGCCGACTGGTGCTGATCGCCCGACAGCGCGCCGGAGAACCCCTCGGGTCGGTTCGTCGGGAAAAAGCCGACGGTTTCGGAGGCGATTTCCGCACCGGTCGTTTCGGCACGGCAGATCCGCGCCAGCGCTTTGAGATAGGTGAGATCTTCGACATCCAGGCCGGGAAACTTGGTGCCTCCACGTACGGAGTGGATGCGAACGGCCTGCTGGGTTAGGGCGGCCATGGCAAAGGCGGTCCGGAGCAGCGCCCCTCCCCCTTCGCCATGGGACCCGTCGATCGTGATCAGCGCTTGGTTTGCGGCCATGCGCGCTTAGAGCTTCGCTCGGAAGATCAAATACTCCAGCGTCTTCATCGCGTAGGTCAGGCCGATGATGAAGAACACCATCAGGAGCGTCTCCGTAAAGAAGGCGGGGGCCTCGAACGCTTTGCCACCCGGTCCCGCTTCCAAGGTGAGGTGCCTCATTCCTTTGTTGACTGCCATGACGAGACCGTTGATCGCGGCGATCAGCGGGCCGTGGAACAGCACGTACACCAGCACAAAGCTTACGAGCACGCCGGGCATCGACAGCTTGTACTTGTGCCGCTGGTGCTCGTTGTAGATCACGCAGTTTCGGCACCGCTCCTTCTTCTGTGGCTCGGTCAGCTTGTTGTTCCGCGGGATCATGTTGGCGGCAAGCAACGCGTCCTTCGGGATCGGCTTGTTCTCCATGGCATTGCGGATAACCGCTTCTTCGCACATGCAGCCGACGAGCTCCTTCCAGCACGTGGTCTTGGCGTGGTAGATGGGGCACTTCTCGCGGACGAACTTGCGGCAGAACGGAAGCTGCCAGCACTTGCCCATGAACACGTTCTGGGTGCCGGCCTCTTCCTTGATTCCCTTGCCGTACTTGAGCTGATCAGCCTTCGTGCCTTTTTTGACGCGTTGGTTCACCCGCTGAACGACGTCGCCGGCGATCGCGAGGACCGCGAATACCGCCATGATGATCCCGCCCGTCTGGAGAGCGCCCATCGCGTTGTTCGACGCGGTCAAGGCATTGCCGGAGGGGGTTCCCGTTATGGAGGGGAGATACATCGGCGCGCAAAACAGGACGGCGGCGACGATAAGCTGGACCGGCCCCAACATTTCAAAGCCCCACCACATGTAGGCGGTGCCGATGGAGAGGGCGATGACGCCGACCGTCAGAACCTTCTGAAGGGTGTCGATGTTCGCCTGCGCGTCGGCGAGGCGGAAATCGGCGGCGTTGCCGCCGAACCGGAAGCAGAGAAAGATGAGAAATCCAGCGGAGCCAAGCGTGGCAAGACCGCCCAGACCGGCGACAAGCTTTGCCGCCCCATCGAGGAAGTTCTGGAACGATTCTGAAAGGTCCATTCCGGACCGGCGTCCGCCGTAACTCATGTGTGTCTACTTCTTGACGCGCTCAAGGTACGAATCCGTGCGGGTGTCGACCTTGATTACGTCACCAATATTAATGTGGAAAGGGACCTGCACGGTTGCGCCGGTCTCCAATTTTGCGGGTTTATTGCTTCCGCTAACCGTGTCGCCGCGGTGTCCCGGATCGGTTTCAACGACTTCGAGCTCGGCAAAATTCGGCAACTCGTAACCGAGCGTCTCTCCGGCGGCCTGAAGGGCCGAGATTTCGGCTTCGTCTTTGAGATATCTTCCCTGGCCTCCGAGCGAATCGAACGGCACGGGAATCTGCTCGTACGTGTCCAAGTCCATGAGGATCGCGTCGCTCCCCTGCTTGTACAGATACTGCATCGGCACCTTCTCTACGAACGCGGGCTCTACCCGCTCTCCCGATCGGAACGTTTTTTCCACGACCTGGCCGGTTCGGACTTTTCGCAACCGGGTACGGACGAACGCGCCCCCCTTACCGGGCTTCACGTGCTGGAACTCGATGATGGTCCAGACATCGCCGTCCATATAAAAGTGCATGCCGTTCTTGAAATCGCTGGTGTCAATCGCCAAAGTCTATTTGCTCCTGATGGAATGAATACGCTTCCAGAGATTGTGACATGCGCTCGCGACGGTGGCTCGAAGGTTGGGGAAGAATGGTGTGCCTCGCGTTCCAGGTCATATGTGCGCGACGCTCATTGTAACGTTCATTGCAACGGTTGGGTTCGCCCAATTTGATGGCGGCGTTAAGCGGATGGAACTCCCCAAGCCATAATTGCGCTATGCCTACCGCTCAGCCTGGCGAAGAAGTCGCCGTCATGCAAACGAACTTTGGCCGCATCGTCATCCGATTCCTGGATGACAAGGCTCCCAACCACGTGGCGAACTTCAAGAAGCTCGCCCGCGAGGGATTCTACGACGGAACCAAGTTCCACCGGGTGATTCCGGGGTTCATGGTGCAGGGAGGCGATCCGAACTCGCGCAGCGCCGACCGGTCCACCCACGGCACCGGCGGGCCGGCCCAGCGGGTAAACGCCGAATTCAACGACACCCCGCACGTTCGCGGCATCCTCAGCGCCGCCCGATCTTCGGACCCTAACTCGGCAGGCAGTCAATTCTTCTTGATGGTGGCCAACGCGCCTCACCTGAACGGCCAGTACTCCGCCTATGGTGAGATCGTCGAGGGAATGGATGTCGTCGACAAGATCGTCCAACTGCCGCGGGACAGCCGGGACAATCCGCTCCCCGCCAACCCGGCGATTTTGGAATCGGTGACCATCGAGCCGTACGCCGGGGAATCATCCACCGGGGCCTAACTGTTTTGTTTTCTGAGACCCGAAACTTTAACGCTATGAAAACAAGAAAATTTGCCTTTATTTTTAGCGGCTTGCTCGTCGTCGCCCTCGCCGCGGGGTGTGAGCCGACGGCCGGTGGCACGGCTACGGTTAGCAGTGCTTCCAAGGTAACGCCCAACGACAAGAGCACCGCGACCCACAGCTCCGCATTCACGCCGGCCGATCCGGAAGCCGCCGCCAAGCGCGACGAGGCGGAGAAAGCCAACGCGAGCAAGATCGCCGAGAAGGCGGCCGTCACCGAAAAGATTTCTGGCGCTCCCCCTAAACCCGGTGAGGAGGTGGCAGTGATCGAGACCAACCTCGGTCGGATCGTGCTGAAATTCTTCCCGAACAAGGCGCCCGGCCACGTCAAGAACTTCATTTCGCTGGCAAACAAGAAGTTTTACGACGGCACCAAATTCCACCGCGTCATTCCGGACTTCATGATCCAGGGTGGAGATCCTAACAGCCGTACGGGCAATGGCCCGGTGGGACAAGGCGGGCCTGGCTACTCGATCAAAGCCGAGTTCAACGATATCCACCACAAGCGCGGCATTCTCAGCATGGCCCGCTCCAACGATCCGGACTCGGCCGGCAGCCAGTTCTTCATCTGCGTTTCCGAGTCGCCGAACGTGGTCAATTTGGACGGTAAATACACTGCCTTTGGTCAGGTCGTCTCCGGCATGGACGTGGTCGATAAGATCGTCAATCTTCCCCGCGACGAGAACGACATGCCCACCCCGGATGAGGCGGTTATGAAGACGGTTCGCATCGAAAAGTGGCCGCTTAAGAAGAAGTAAATCTAACGAGACAACCTTGTCGTATTTTCATCCGACAAGGTTGTCTCGTTAGTTCACCCATTACTGGCGATCTAAAAGGGGTAGGGCCTACACCCGGCCTGAATCAGTTATTATGTGCCCGGCAAGGGGTAGGTTGGATGAACGAGAGCTTAAAAATTCTCCTGGTGGAGGACAATCCGGACGATGAGCAGCTCACGATGCGGGCTCTCCGGAAGCTGACTCCGAAGGTAAACGCCGACGTCGCCCGTGACGGCCAAGAGGCGTGGGATTACCTTTCGGACCCGTCTCGCCCGCTGCCGAACCTCGTCTTGCTCGACCTTAAGCTGCCGAAGATTTCAGGGTTGGAACTTCTCGAGAGGCTTCGCAAGGTCGAGCGGACGAAGTACCTTCTCGTGGTCGTGCTCACTTCCTCCGACGAGCCTTCCGACGTGAGGGCCAGCTACCGGCAGTATGCCAATAGCTACATTCGCAAACCGGTCGCCTACGAGGAATTCGGCGACGTGGTGCGGCAGTTGGGTCTCTACTGGCTCGACACGAACATCCTGCCGCCTTCTTAGCGGCTCACAGCCGATGAGGGCGAACATCCTTTCGACTGTAGGCCGGCACTAGGTCTCAACCGATCCCTCCCGACGCGCCGTCGGGAGGGATCGGAGGCTCGCTACGTTACGCGTACTTGCTCGGCGCGACGTCGAGGGAAAAGAACTCCAGGACGTCGTCCAACCGGTCGGACTCGGTGTGGCAGGCTTCGCTGACGCGGGTTTGCTTGGCTTTGAAATCTTCGATCGACTGACGGCGTTTGGCGATTTCTTGCTCTAGGGCGCTGATCTCGAGCTCGGTTTTCGAGACGTATTGGTCAACCTGCTGAACGAAGCTTTGGGCGTAGGTGGCGAGGGCGGCGAGCTTGCGGGAGGCGTCGGCGACGATCGCCTCGGCGTTTACGCCGGTCGACTGACTCATCGCGTTAACGGTTACCTTCACGGTCGCGCGCTTGGTCTCGATCGGCAGCTCTTGAGGCAGGGTCGCGAGAAGCTCCAGCATCTGCTCCGCATCGAACGGGCAGCCGGGGAGGTTGGCGAGCTTGTAAATCGCCTGAAAGTCGACCGTCCCATCCGGCGAGACGACCGGCCCGGTTTGGGAGGCGGATACCTTGATCTCGTCGAGGTTGGGTCCGGGCGCCTCTCGCACAATCTGCTCGACCGTCCGCGGAGCGGGAGTGGGTTTGGGAGCCGGCGCAGGCGGGGTCGGGGCCGCGGGGACGGCCGGATCGGTGGCCGGCGCGACCGGCGATCGCATCGCCTTATAGAATTCTTCCTCCGGATTGGGCTCATCGATTTCGACGAACAGCCCGGCGGCCTTTTTGAGCGTATCGCTAATCCTCATGCTTGGTTCTCTTCTACGTTATACAAGCGTCCCGCCCCGGCCGCTACCGGCATCTGGTCGAAAGGCGAAACCTCCTGCAACGTTTCACTCAGGCTATCGCTCTGATAGACCACGTCCTCGATGTCGACGAGCACCTGTTCCGGCGATCGGGCGCGGATCTCGTCGTTGATAAGCCCGAACGTGTCTTCGATCAAGCAAAGCTGCTGACCGAGGTTCACGAGGATCTCCCCCATTTGGCCGACGTATTGCTTACGCCGCATTAGGATCTCCTTTCGCTTCTCCAAGACTGCCTGGTTGTGAAGGTTTTCTTCGCCGGGAAGGGAGGTCCGGATCGACTCGATATCTTCGTCGTACCGCTCTTGGATGCGGGCAACCGTCCGCTTGACCCATTCCTCTTCGGCCGCCTTCATCGGCTCGGCAGCCGGATCGGTCGCCCGCCTTCGCGGCGGCCGGGACGGATCGGTTCGCTCGACCTCCTCCAGCACGGAGCGGAGGTAGTTTTCGAACTGCACCTGCTTGGTGGCGAAGAGGAGAAACTTCTCCAGTAGGTAATCGAGCTTTCGCAAGACTTCCTGAAACCACCGCTTCCCTTTGAACAGCGGCCCGCCTACCTGCTCGCGTACCGTTTCCAGGCGAACGAAGCGGGTTTTGACGTCGGCAGAGAGAGAAGGAAAAACCTCGTCGGCGAGCTTTCTCCGGCGTTGAATGACTTCCTGGTCGTAACGCGCGCTTAATCGGGCGTCGTACCACTTGGAGTCGGGCACGAAGAGCAGGTAGGCGGCCTCTAACACGAGGACGCCCAATATTGGGACCAGGCTCAGGGTCCCCGCCGAGAGGGCAACCGCCGCCGCGAGGCCGATGGCGTTGTAGCTCTCTTTGAAGGCCTCTAAATATTTGTTGGTGCCGGGCATCGCCGCGTGTTTGAATCTACCTCAAGTACCAGGGTGCCACGGGTGCAGGGGATGTCCGTGCCCCGTAACCCGTGCCGGTAAGCGTGACACGGGTTACGACGAGCAACAAAGTTCACGATCTTCGGAACTCGTCGATGCTCGTCTCCACCCGTGGCACCCATTTTTTTACAGATTCGTAAACTCCGCTCGGATCTCCCTCCGAAGGTCGGAGCTCTCTTTGGTCTCACTTATCCCCTTTCGCCACGCCAGACCCATTTGCGCCAAGTTGAAGGTCTTCTGAATCCGCGCCCCGGGGGTAGGATTCCCAGAACCGTCGCGATCGCGACCCAAGAGCCAGATCGTGTCAGCGACCGCGACCGCGGCGTGGATGTCGTGGGTGACGATCACGAAGGTTCGTTTCTCGTCTTGCGCGGCCATCTCCATGATGAAGTCGATGACTCTCTCAGAAGCGAGGAGGTCTAGGCCGGAGAACGGCTCGTCCATGAGCAGCAAGTCGTTGCTGCACATGAACTGCTGGGCCAGGGCGACCCGCTGACGCTGGCCTCCGGAGAGCTGGATCGGATATTTTCCGCCATGCTCCTTAACGCCGAATCGTTCGAGCAACTCGGTCGCCTTGGTCATGGCTTCGCCACCCGAAAGCCCGATCTGTTTCCCGGCCACCACCAGGTTCCCTAAGACCGTTCGATGGGCGAAGAGAGGATAGTTCTGGGCGACGACGCCTACCGTCCCGCGCCGCACCGGCTCCCCGTCTTCCAGGGTAACGCTGCCTGAATCCGGTGCGTCCAGGCCCGCCAAGATTCGGAACAACGTGGTTTTGCCCATTCCGGAAGGCCCTAGCAGCGCGACGACCTGCCCCTGAGTCATCCCCGGCCGAACCAGGTTTTTGACCTCCAAATCGACGTCGCGAAGTACGAGGGTGTCGCCAAGCGTCTTCGAAACCTTATCGACCTTCAGCAGGGTCTCGTGATATTCGAATGGGAAAGTGGTCACGACTTCCGCTCCAGCATCAGGTCGGCATAGGGGCAGACCAGGCGGCGCAGAAGCGCGATTCCGCCGTCCTGCAGCAGCCCTACGACGAGGATCGCGATCTGGATCGCGTAGACCTCGGGCAGCTTGAAGTACTTCACGTTATTCAAGAGCATCGTGCCGATGCCCCCTTCGGACCGGACGACCCCTTCGACGAGGGTTAGCATCATCCACCCGATGGCGGCGTTTTGTCGCATCACTTCGAGGGCGCGGTCGGCGGTGCCGAGGATGACGACTTCCCACACCACACGCCACTCGCCCATTCGAAGCGTTCGCGCGTGGTCGAGCTCACCCTTCGGAATCGAGCCGATGACGGAGGCCATCGAAGTGACATAGAAGACGGTAACGCCCGCCACCAGCATCGAAATCTGCAGGTTGCGCCCCCCGCCGAAGACGCTCTGGAAGATGAGTGTGAAGCCGGCGAGGCTGAGGAAGCGCCCCTTTGAGACGGCGGTCACGATGGGGCGGAAGACCGGCAGCACCGTAAGGTAGGCGAGGCCGGTGGATATCACGGCCGAAATCGCGAGGGCAATGAGATTCAGCTTGAAGCTGGTGATCAGCTCGTCGCCAAGGCCTTGTTTCGCCCAAAGCTCACCGAACGCTCGGAATACCTCGCCGGGACCGGGCAGGAACTTTAATGGCGAGTAAATCCAAAAGAGGATCGCTAACGCTACCTCCCCGGCGACGATGAGCCGCATCCCGTTGCTGGGAATGAGCTTGTTTGGCAGGAAGATGTCGTACCAATGGCGGCTCTTGCGGTCACCGAACCGCATCGGCTCGGTCCCCCGGACCGCCGGCACGCCCCCTTTCGGAGGCGCGACGGCGGCATTCGGGTTTTCCTGAGCCTGGATCGAGTCGCGTTTCTCGATTTCAGACGGATCGTTGCTCATGTCACTTGGCGCCGAGGAGCCAGATTTCCACCCGGCGGTTCGCGGCGCGGCCGGGGCCGGTGCTGTTCGGCTGGATCGGATTCTGCGAGCCGTGAGCGTAGACCTGGATTCTTCCAGAGGGGAAGTTCACCGGGCTGCTTTGCTCCAGCCACTTCTGCACCGCGAAGGCGCGAGCTTCGGAGAGCTGCATATTCTTGGCGGGATCGCCCTGATTGTCGGTGTGGCCGTGGATTTCGATCGCCGCGCCGCTGGCGATCACGAGGTCGCGCCGCATCCGCTCCAAGTCACGCATCGCGGCAGGCGTGATCTTCGCCCTCCCGGTCTCGAACGTGATATTCCATCGCCGCTTGCTGATGACCGTGCTGCCTCTCTCCGGAGCGACCGGCTTCGTCGGGGTTACGTTGCCCGGCGACGAGGAGGACTTCGCTTCGCGAACGATGGCGCTTAGAAAGCTTGTATCTATCACTTGGTCAGGCCCCGGAAAACTCGACATGATCTCCGGATACTGCGATACGACCACGTCCCCGAACGCTTTGTAGGTTGCGGCGACCAAGCTCTGGCTTCCCGGAAGAAGTCCGAACGAGAGCTGCATATCGCCCAAATTGGTCACGCTCGAGCCACCGAGATCGACCTGCTGACCGGTCTTGTCAGGTTCCGTCGTTCCCTTGTAATACTTTTCCCAATACTCGGGCCCCGAGTTCTTTTCCTGGTAAACGGCGGCGCTTACTTCGGCGGCCTTATGAAGGGCGACCGGGCTAGATTTGACGGCGTCGCTGCCGTCGGCGATGGCGCGCAGCATCCCTTTGACGAGCTCGGGATGCTTCTTCATCCACTTGTCGATGCCGATGATGACGCACGGCATCTGGGAAGCATATTCTTTGGTGGAGACGATGCTGACCAAGCCGCCTTTCTGCTGGGCGACCTGTACGTCTCCGGGGGTCCAAGTGACGACGCCGTCGACGTGAACGGTCTTGGTTTCGCCCGTCCGTTTGCCGTTTTTGACCACGGCTCGCTGCTCGGTGTACCCGCCGATGTACTTCTGGCAGGCGTCGAGATAATCCGAGGCGTTGATCCAGTTCAAGGCGTCGGGATCCCAGGTCTTCTCGTCCGGGTTGTTCTTCAAACCGTTATCGGCGAGCCATTTCAGGGCGATGTTCCAGTCGCCGTCACGGATGACGCCGGCAACCACGCCTCCGCGGGAATTGAGGGCGTTTTTCATCCAAGATGACGGCCCCATAAACTTGTCCTCGCCGCGCGAGTAGCCCGCGACACCGACGATCTTGGCCTGATATTCGGGACCGAGCCGCCGCAGCGTATCGTTCAGACCCTTGAGGAAGACGGCGCTGCCATCTCCCATCATCGTCATAAAGTGCGCGCCGACGGTTGGGTTGTCTTGGCCATTGCTTACCGCGTTGGCGAAGGTGACGAGCGCTTCGGCGAGCTTGTCGTTGTTGTCTTGGCGGGACCATTTGAGGTTCACGCCGTACTTACACATAAGGGAGCCGCTGGATGCCTGAGCTCCGCCGTTGGCGAAGTGGATGCCCATTTGGGCATTCCAGGCGTAGCCGAGCATTCGGACTTCCGGTTTGTCCGCACATCCGGCTTCCGAACCGGGCATGACATAGTCATGCCCGCTGCCAGACGAAATGGTCATGCCGGGGAGGACGACCGGCCCGACGGTTTTGGATTCTTTGGCCGGGGCACTCGGGATGAGCTTCTCCCAGATTCCCGTCACCCGCGCAACGCCTACGGCGACGCCAACAACGACGATAAGGGCGACCACCTTGCCCGAGGTCTTCAGACGCATCTATATTTCTCCAAGCTTGGACACACGACGACGCGAATCCCCAAAGGGGCTCGGCGGCGGTTCACGTAGGACCGGACGTTTACGGTGCTGATAAAGAGGCATCGAACGTACGAAACAGATTCTTTCATCCAGTCCGCGCACCGACCGGGCGGTGCGTCCGAAGCCATCATACACGGTTCGGATTTAGTGGGTTGCGCTCACTTAAAGGGCGAGGGGGTTGGAGGGGAGGGACATCCCTCACCCCAGCCCTCTCCCTTCATCGGCACGAGCCATCCGACGAAGGGAGAGGGGGCCGGAGCCGGTTACACCAATTCTTCGAGCCGGATTGGGAATTTGCGGACGCGTTTGCCGGTGGCGGCGGCCACGGCGTTCGCTACGGCCGGGGGGACCGACGGGTAGCCAACTTCGCCCATTCCGCCCGGATCGGCGGAGCCGGAGACGATGTGGCACTCGATCTTGGGCATCGCGTCCATCGTCATCCACTTGTAATCGGGCCAGCTTCCCTGCACCACGCCACCTTTGTCGATCGTAATTTCGGCTCGCAGAGCGGTGGAGAGGCCGTCCACGCAGCCGCCTTGGACCTGAGCTTCAACCCCCTTCGGGTTCACCGCCAAGCCGGGATCCACGACGGCGACGACGCGGTGCAGCTTGACTTTGCCGCCCTGAACGCTCGCTTCCACCACGTGCGCGATGCAGGAGCCGTACCCCACGAAACAGGCGATCCCCCGACCATGGCCCGCCGGCAGCGGCTTGCCCCAGTCGGAAAGCTTGCCCGCTTGCTCCAGCACGTTCTTGAGGCGGTCGTCCTTGGCGTGGGCGAGGCGGAACTCCAGCGGGTCCTTCCCGGCAGCATGGGCCAGCTCGTCGATGAAGCACTCGTTGGCGACGTTGAGCTGCGAGTTCTCAACCGAGCGCCAGGCACCGGTCGGGATCGGGAAATCGACGCCGCCGTACATCATCCCGGCGTCAGCGATCTCGTAAGGAATGCCCGCGCCGCGGAAACCGTTGGCCCGCCCGCCCTCGGCTTGGACGGCCTGATGACTCCAGCCCACCGCTTTGCCGCCATCGACGGCCCCCTTCATGGCATGGTGGCTCGCCGGGCGATAGAAGTCGTTCCGCATGTCGTCCTCTCGCGAGTAGACAAGCTGGACCGGGCGGTTCGCCAGCTTCGAAAGCTTCACCGCGTCGTTCACGAAGTCGACCTGGAACCGTCGCCCGAATCCGCCACCGAGGAGGGCGACGTGAACGGTGACGTTATCCTTTGGAATATTCAGAACCCGAGCTGCCGAGCCCTGGGCGCCGGTCGGGGCCTGGGTGCTGCAGTAGAGGGTGCAGTGGTCGCCCTTGACGTCGGCCAGACAGTTCATCGGCTCCATCGTCGCGTGCGCGAGGTAAGGAAGGTCGTAAGTCGCCTCCACTACCTTCGCGCCCGCCGGCATCGGTTTGTGGTCGACGACGGCGCCCTTCAGCGCCTCGGTGATCTTTGCCGTTGTCAAATCGGCGTTGGGGCCGGGGTTCCACTCCAGCTTCAGCGCCTCTCGCCCTTTCATCGCCGCCCAGGTGTTGGTAGCGAATACGGCGACGCCGCTGTCCACCTTCTGAACGTCGATCACGCCCGGCACTTTGCGGGCATCGGCGTCGTCGACCGACTTCAGGGTTGCGCCGAACGCCGGCGGGCGCGCGATGACCGCGAACGCCATCCCTTCGACCCGGAAATCCGCGCCGTACATCGCCTTACCGGTGGCGACATCGGTGTTGTCGACCCGATTCGCTCCCTTGCCGACGATCTGGAAATCTTTCGCGTCTTTCAGGGTGACGCCGGTGGGAAGCGGCTCGGCGGCTGCCGCCGCGGTCAGGTCGGCGTACGGGATCGATTTACCGTTGGCCGGATTGACCACCGTTCCGTGCACAGTTTTGAGGGTGGAGGCGTCGACACCCCACTGCTTGGCGGCGGCTCCGACGAGCATCGCGCGAGCGGAAGCGCCCATCTGCCTAAGCTGGCGGTGCATCGACCGGATGGAGCTGCTTCCCCCCGTTCCGCCTCCGCCGATCGGCGGGACGCCTGCTCCGGCCTGGATGACCTTGACCTTCGTCCAGTCGAGGTCCATCTCCTCGGCTACCAACATGGCAAGCGAGGTCCGGACGCCCTGCCCCATATCGGACCGGGTGATGGTGACGGTCACCGAACCATCGGGATCGACCTTCACGTAGGCGTTCGGGGCGAAAACCGGGCGGCCCGCTTTCTCATCCTTCATCAGGGCCGGATTAGCGCAGGCAACGGTGGCGAAGCTGCCCAGCATGAAACTGGCGCCCACTCCACCAACGACCTTAAGGAGTCCGCGTCGGCTAAGTTCGTGTCGGTCGCTCATTTCTTGGCCGCCTCGTGGATCGCTTCCCGGATGCGCTGGTAGGTGCCGCATCGGCAGACGTGATACTTCATCGTCTCGTCGATATCGGCATCGGTCGGGTTCGGCTTTTGCTTGAGCAGCGCCGCCGCGGCCATGATCTGGCCCGCCTGGCAGTAGCCGCACTGGGGAACGTCTTGCTCGACCCATGCCTTCTGCAGCGGGTGAGAGCCGTCCTTCGACAGACCCTCGATGGTGGTGACCTTGCGCCCCTTGAGGTCGGCGATCGTCACCTGACATCCCTGTGCCTCCTTGCCGTCGAGGAGGACGGTGCACGCCCCGCAAGCCCCGATTCCGCAGCCGAACTTAGTGCCAGTGAGACCAATCAGATCGCGAAGGACCCACAGCAGCGGCATGTCGGCCATTGCCTCGACGGTTCGTTCCGCGCCGTTAACGTTTATCTTGTATTGAGCCATAGACCGTATCCCCAGTATAAGCCCGATTCGACCCTAATCACGGCCTTAGAATCATCAAGGGCCGTGACATTATCGACCCCTCTATCGTCTTCTGTGGCCGCCTTCTGGGGCCGCCGCACTTTCAGAACTTGAGAAAATGGGTCGTCTCCACCCAGGGCTGGCATATTCCGCCCCTTTTAGGCTGGATTGGGACGATCATGGTCATCAACAAAATAGATTGACAAGAAAGGTTCACCCGTAGCCCGGGGATTTATCCCCGGAGGAGCCTTGAACCGCGGCTGAAGCCACAGGCTACGAGTGAAATCGACCATCAACGTCCGCACCTTCGATCATCAGTCGTCGCCAACAATGCGACGGCTTCCTCGGGAGCGGGGTGGTCTCAGTGGAGATATCGACCAAATGGTCGGCCCCTGCCAGACCGAGCGTATGCGGGGATCGATTATGGTTTCGAGAGGGCTTCGCGGACGCGCCGGACGAGGTCGAGTGGGACCAAAACGACGGTGCCGTGGCGAGCGCCGGGGACCATCTTGATTCGGTCGCTTACATCGTCCCAATTCGTTAGGTCGCGCGATTCTACGGCTCCCCAGCGACCCTCCATGTATCGGTCGAAGTAGACGCGGTAGATCGGGCCATCCTTCACCGCGGTCGGCCCCTCGGCCCAATATGAGCCGGTGATCGGCGCCTTCAGCATGACGAACGGTCCGGTTGGACGCGGACCCGCGGCAACGAAGAGCGACTTGGCCGGTTTGGGAGCCTTGGTCTCGTCTTTTCCGAAGAGGATCCACCGAGCGCCGTCGTGGAGCAGAGTCGCGTCGATGGAGTTGACGCCGGGATCCCACATGAGGCGGGCAGGAGCGTAGTTCTGGAAGTCTGTGGTTGACGTGCAGTAGTAACGGTGGTTGAGCGGCGTTCCGTCCGGCGCCTTGTCGCCGTCGGTTCGGGCGGTTTCGGAGAACTGACCCTTTACGGTCGACGACCAGAAGAGGGTGTAGCTCTTCGATTTATCGTCGTAGGCGAGCTCCGGCGCCCAGGCGTTCAGCGCATTCGGCTCCCTTTCCATTGCCGGCACGAGCTCTTGCGGCTCCCAGTTCACGAGATCTTTGGAGTGTGAGATGCCGACGCTGCGGTCCCACCAGCCGGTCGTCCAGACCATGTGCCAACCGCCGTCGCCGCCTCGGACCAGGCAAGGGTCGCGCATCAGGCGGTCTTTACCGAGAGTCGGACGGAGGATGGGCACATTCGGCTCCACAATCGGTTTGAACTGATAACCGTCTTCGCTCACGGCCAGGTAGGCACCCGACTCCCCATTTCCGACGAAGTAAGTGGCGAGGTAGAGCGGCTTTGCCATCGTCATTGCGAGTAGGAGCGTAAGCATGTCGGCGTCAACCCAACTAGAGCCTACGTTTTACGGTTGCATAATGGCATCCGGTTCGGGTCAAAAGGCCTCTCGAGGTTCAACACATTTACTGATAGGCGGCTCCCGAGAGACCGTGCCGAATACACCACCTTCGTCGAACCGCGACCGCGACCGTCAGTTTCGGCAAATGCCACGCCCTCGGTAGGCGTCAAAATAATTCTTGGTGGACTCACAAACCGCTGTTCCGATCAGCTTCTACCCGGAGGCCCGCGAGAGCCGGGGGCGGCTGCCGCTTTACCCCTACGAAACGCGCCTGGTTTGCCGGCACGAGGGGACCCACTGCGGGGTCGGAAGGACGTCCGCTATGCCGGCCCCGTTCGGCGTGGTTGGCCTGAGCCACCGAACCGCGCCGCTCGAAGTGCGCAGCCGGGTTACCATTCCCCCCGACGCGATCCCCGATTTCTTAGCGTTGGCCAAGGCAAACGACGTTCCGGAGTGTGTAGTCCTCTCCACCTGCAACCGAACCGAGATCTACTATTCGGGGACTGAGGCGGAGGTCGTCAGGACCCTTTTGGCGGGATACGCCGAGGTCCCGCTGGAGGAGCTTCGGCCGTTTCTCTACGAGAAGGGGTGCGTTTGCGCAGCCTGTCACCTGTTTCGCGTCACCTCGGGACTCGATTCGGCCGTCCTCGGCGAGACCGAGATCGTTGCTCAGATCAAAGAAGCGTGGCGGTCCGGAACCACCGGGCCGGTACTCGACCTCCTTTTCCAACGCGGACTCGAGACAAGCAAGCGGATCCGAACCGAGACGGAGCTGTGCCGGAACGTAACGTCGACCGGATCGCTGGCGGTACGCGAAGCGGAGCACCGGATCGGCTCTCTCAAGGATCGGCGCTCCTTGGTCTTGGGCGCGGGGAAGATCGCGGAGCGCGTCGTACGCGAGCTTCGCTCTCGGGAGAGCTGCGACGTTCGGATCGTTAATCGAACCTTTTCCAAAGCGGACCTTTTGGCCGACAAGCCGGGGTTCGAGGCGGTGCCGTTCGATTTCCTTCACGCCGAGCTTTTGGAGGCGGACGTCGTCTTCGCGACGGTGGCGGCGACCGCGCCGATTCTTTCTCGGGAGTTAATTGGCCAATTGAGCGAGGCTCGCCAAGGGCGTCCGCTCGTTGTGATCGATCTGGGGGTTCCCCCTAACGTCGAAAACGGTTCGCTTGCGATCGGTATCGACGTCGTCAATCTCGACGAAATTACGGCCGGGTGCGCCGAAAATTCGGAACGGCGCATGGCAGCGATCCCGTTCGCGCTCGAGATCCTGGAAGAAGAGCTGGGACGGTTCGGCGCGGCGTTGACCGAGCGAGCGGCGGCTCCTACCATTAGAGCCCTGATCGCCCGCGGGGAGGCGATCCGCTCGCGAAACGTGGAGTGGGCGAAAGAGCGACTCGAAGGACTCACCGAGCGTGAGATCCGCGTGGTGGAAGAGATGGCGAGGCGGATGATGATCGGATTGCTGGAAGCGCCGATCGACAGTCTAAAAGGAGAGCTGGCGGGGCATGAGCACCGCGCGGTCGTGGAGCGGCTGTTCCTTTTAGACGGGGGTCCCTCCGATCGCTAGCCTACGGCTCGGCACCCGCGGCAGCCGCCTCGCCCTCGCCCAAGCACACATGGTGCAGGAGTCGCTCCAACGGCTTCATCCGGGACTCGACGTTGAAATCGTCACCATTCGTACCAGCGGAGACCGCGGAGAACGCGAACGGCTGGGCGCTTTCGTGCGCGAAATCCAAGAAGCTCTCCTGGCAAACCAGGTCGATGTCGCGCTCCACTGCTTAAAGGACCTTCCGACGGAGCCGGTGCCAGGCCTCTCGCTTTCCGCCTACCTGGAGCGCGAAGATGCGCGAGACACGTTGATCTCGCGCGGACCCGGGCTCGAGAGCTTGCCGGAGGGATCGGTCATCGGAACGGGAAGCCTCCGCCGGACCTCTCAGATCGCCAACGTTCGGAACGACGTGGTGTTTAAGCCCCTGGTCGGGAACGTCGACACCCGGATGAGGAAGCTGATCGAGGGCGAGTACGACGCGATCGTACTTGCGCTGGCGGGGCTGAAGCGGCTGGGGCTGATGGAAGACTGGGGTCGGTCCGAATACAAGGAACTCGTCGTCTGGCCAAAGTCGGTCGAGACGATCGTTCCCGCGCCGGGGCAAGCGGTGCTGGTTTTAGAGACGCGCGAGGCGGATGCGGCGGCGATCGAGCTCATTTCCCCTCTTCACCATTCTCTTACGTCCGCGTGCAGCCGGGCCGAGCGAAGCTTCCTGCAGGCCTTCGGTGGCGGATGTTCGGTCCCGATCGGCGCCTATGCTCAAGTAAATGAGCACGGATTCGGCATGATTGGGTGCGTGGCTTCTCCTGACGGGAAACAGTATTTGAAAGGCAATCGCAATGGCTCCCTCGACGCACCCGAAGAGATGGGCGCGGAGTTTGCGAGGGAGCTCGGCGGGCACGGGGCTTTCGAGATCGTTCAAGCCGTCCTCGCCACTCGCGACGGAGGGATCGCGTGAGCCTTCCGCTAGCCGGAATGACGGTGATGGTGACGCGGCCGGCCGCGCAGGTCGAGGATCTTGCCCGACCCCTACAAGAGCTCGGGGCTGAGGTGGTTACGATGCCGGCTATCGAGATCGCGCAGCCACTCGACCGGCGTCCGTTAGATTCCGCCCTGCGAAACCTGGGAGATTACGACTGGGTGGTGCTGACGAGCGTAAACGGCGTCGATGCGGTTCGGCGGGCGATGGACGAAGTCGGCGTTCCCATCGAGGAGATGAACGAGCGGAAGTTGGCCGTTATCGGGCCCGCGACAGGGGCGGCGTTGACCAAGGCGTTTCGCGCTCCTGACTTGATGCCGGCCGAATTCGTTTCCGAGGCGATCGCGCAGGCATTGGGTGACGTGGCCGGGAAACGATTTTTGCTCGCCCGGGCCGACATCGCCCGGCGCGATCTCGCGCAGATCTTGGCCCTGCGAGGAGCCGAGGTGGACGAGGTGATCGCCTACCGGATCGTCCGTCCGGACGCGACGCGCCTGCCCGCGACGGTTCCAAATTACATCACGCTCACCAGCTCCGCCGGGGTCCGCGGCACGCGAGACGCGCTCGTCGGCGCGGGACTCGAGGATTGGCTGAACCAGGCCGCACTCGTCTGCATCGGCCCGATTACCGCCGGCACGGTCCGTGAACTGGGGTACGAACCGACGGTGGTGGCGAAGGATTACACGATCCAAGGAATGGTCGCCGCTTTGGTCGAGTATGCGAGGAGGACCCATGTCTGACCGGCTACGGAGGCTGCGCCGGACCCCAGGCTTACGCAACCTCGTCCGCGAGACGCGGCTGCGGGCCGCCGACTTCATCTATCCCATTTTCGTCAGCGAAACCGCGACTGAACCAGAACCGATTCCATCGATGCCGGGCCAGTCCCGCTTGCCGTTGACGGCGGTCGCCGCGAAGGTGAAGGAGGCCCAAAGGCTCGGGCTGGGAGCGATCCTTTTTTTCGGATTGCCCAGGGAAAAAGACGACAATGCCACCTCATCTTGCGCGCCGCACGGGATCGTTCAGAGGGCGATTCGCACCGCCAAAGAGGCGTGCCCGGAAATGGTGCTGATGACCGACGTCTGCGTGTGCGCCTACACGCCGCACGGGCATTGCGGGGTGTTGAAGGGGCATGAGGTGGACAACGATGAAACGCTGCGCCTCCTCGCAAACATGGCCGTTTCCCACGCCGAAGCCGGCGCCGACGTGGTCGCGCCGAGCTCAATGATGGACCGCCAAGTGGGCGCTCTTCGCGAAGCCCTCGACGAGAGAGGTTTCATGGAGACCGCGGTCATGGGGTACTCGGCCAAGTTTGCCTCCGCGTACTACGGGCCGTTTCGCGATGCGGCCGATTCCGCGCCGTCGTTCGGCGACCGGGCGAGCTACCAGCACGATCCCGCCAACATTCGCCACGCCCGTCGAGAAATCCTCGCCGACGAGCGTGAGGGGGCCGACATCCTGATGGTCAAACCTGGAATTGCCTACCTCGACGTCGTCCGCCTCGCCCGGGAGACCAGCGATTTGCCGATCGCCGCTTACAACGTGAGCGGCGAGTACTCGATGATCAAGGCGGCCGCCGAACGCGGCTGGCTGGATGAGCGCAAAGTGGTTCTCGAAACCCTCACCGCTTTCCGCCGCGCGGGCGCGGACCTCGTCATCACCTATCACGCCCTGGATGCTGCTAAATGGCTGAACGACAACTAAACCTCTACGCCACCTTCGCCTATAACGAGGCCTACTTCAACCTCTCCGACGAGGAGCGGCGAGAGGTCCGCCGGCGCATTGCCGAAGAGGCTCCGACGGTTGCGGAAGCGACGCAGTTCTATTCGATCTTCCCCGCCCGATGCGATTCGGATTTCCTGATCTGGTCGGCCTGGTCCGCCGATACCGACGACGCCACTGAGAAGGCGCTGACCGGTTACGCGACGGTCAGCGAAGGTTGGCGTCGCTACGTCCACCCTACGCAAACCCTTTGGGGCTACACGAGAGTCTCGACCTACGCCCGAGGCAAGAGCGAGCAGGACATGGACCCGTTCGACGAGACCCGCGGAACCTACTTTGTGGCGTATCCGTTCGCCAAAACGAAGGAGTGGTACCTGATGAGCATGGATGCCCGACAGGGTCAGATGAACGAGCACATCAAGCTCGGCAAACAATATCCGGAGATCCGCCAACTCCTTCTCTACTCGTTCGGCGTGCAGGATCAGGAGTTCGTAGTAGCTTACGAAACTGAGGACCTCCCCAAGTTCTCGGACCTGGTTTACGCGTTACGCAGCACGGAAGCCCGCCGCCACACCGCGTTGGACACCCCTCTCATCACCGGCATCCACCGGACGCCGGAGGAATTCATCCGATGAGCCGTAGCATCGGCTCCCAGCCGATGACCCCAAAGTTCCAGGCTCTGACCACGTTTTCTTCCGGTCCAGAGCAGCCGAGCCTGGGCTCCGCGACGGTCTTCCGGATGCCGGAACAAAGGCGTCGCCGGGTGGAACCCTCCCCCTCGCACCTGAGGGGGAGGGCAGGGTGGGGGAGCACTCAAAGCGTCCGAAGTCCTCTGAATATACGAGTGGCGGCAGAAGAAGCGCTTCTATTCAATGGACTTGTGACAGTGATGGTCCACCCCCACCCTGCCCTCCCCCGCCTTGGCGGGAGAGGGTTCTTGCGAGTGGAGCTCTTTCACCTTTCCGAGGCACACTGCCTGTCCAGACATCCAGTTCATCCAGAGGCATCGAAGCCTGCGCACGGGATTAGGAAACAAGGGCATCGCCTAATGGAGACCTCTTCGTCGGAAGGGTTAGTTCGTACCTGCGGGAGAGCGTTCGTTGTTTCGACCAAGGATGTCGATCATTGGGGATGCAGGTACGAACCAACCTGCGGCTACACGTCCTTCGGACGTAGGGGAGATCGATGAGCCGGTCGCAAGATTTGTACGCAGAGGCCTGCCGAATGATGCCGGGGGGCGTGAACAGCCCTGTTCGGGCGTTCAAGGGCGTCGGGGGCACTCCGGTCTACTTCGCGCGGGCCAAGGGCTCGCGCCTCACCGACGCGGACGGAAAGGATTACATCGACTATATGTCGAGCTGGGGGGCGATCATTCTTGGCCACGCCCACCCCGCCATCACCGAAGCGGTGACGAGAGCGGCCGAGAACGGGACCAGCTTCGGGGCTCCGCATGAGGGAGAGGTGCGGCTCGCTCGCGAGGTGCTCGACCGAAAGCGCAAGATCGAACGGGTGCGGTTTGTGAACTCGGGTACCGAGGCGGCGCTTGCGGTCGTCCGGTTGGTTCGCGCGGCCACCGGCCGAAATAAGGTCATCAAGTTCGAGGGGAACTACCATGGCGCGATCGATCCGTTGCTGGCAAAGGCCGGCTCCGGGGTTGCCACGTTCGGCCTGCCAGACAGCGCCGGCGTGCCCGAATCTACGACCGCCAATACCCTGCCCGCCCGATATAACGACCTCGACCACGTACGTCAGATCTTCGAAGCGAACGCAGGCGAGGTCGCGGCCGTGATGGTGGAGCCGGTCGCGGGCAATATGGGGCTCGTGCCGCCGGCGGCCGACTTCCTGCCCGGTCTTCGGTCGCTTTGCGATCGATACGACGCCCTTCTCGTGCTCGACGAGGTAATGACCGGATTCCGCGTCGCCCGGGGAGGGGCGTCGGAGCGGTTCGCGGTATCGCCCGATCTGATCATGATGGGCAAGGTCATTGGCGGCGGGCTGCCGGTCGGGGCGTACGGTGGCCGGCGCGACCTTATGGAGATGATCGCCCCTCTCGGGCCGGTTTACCAGGCGGGCACGCTTTCCGGAAATCCGCTGGCGATGGCCGCGGGCTATGCGGCTCTATCCGAACTTACCGACGACGCCTACGTGTCTCTCGAAGCCACGGGTGAACGGCTGCAGAGGGGGTTGATTCTCGCTTGCGAGGCGGCTCGTGTCCCCGCTCAAATCCAGCGGGTCGGGTCGATGATTTCCGTCTTCTTCACGGAGATGCCGGTGCGCGACTTCGCGGATGCGCAGACCACCGACCGGGCGCTATTCGGAAAGCTGTTCCACGGCCTGTTGTCGCGCGGGGTTTACCTGCCGCCAAGCGCGCTGGAATCGTGGTTCCTCACCACCGCCCATACCGACGCGGATATCGACCTGACGGTAGAGGCGTTCGAAGAAGCGCTCCGAGAGGCCGCCGTTTGAGTCTGTTTTTGCAGGCCTGTCGAGGCGAGAAAACCGAGCGCCCCCCGATCTGGCTCATGCGTCAGGCCGGCCGGTACCTGCCGGAGTACCGCGAATTGCGCAAGGGGCGGACGATGCTAGAGGCGGTGAGCACGCCGGAGGTTTCGATCGAAGCAACGTTGCAGCCGATTCGCCGTTTCGGCTTCGACGCCGCGATCCTCTTTTCCGATCTTACGGTGCCGTTCACCCCGATGGGAGCGCCGTTCGAGATCAAGGAAGGAGTGGGGCCGGTGGTGCACGATCCGGTTCGAACCGCGGCCGACATGGAGCGGATCCACCGATTCGACCCTCGCGAGGGTCTGCCGTTCGTTTTGGAGACGATCCGCGGACTGAAGCGAGAGCTGGCGGTACCGCTCATCGGGTTCACCGGCGCGCCGTTTACGCTGGCGTCGTACCTTATCGAGGGTGGGCCTTCTCGCGACCTCCGGCGGACGAAAGGGATGATGTGGTCGGCGCCCGAGCAGTGGCACGCACTAATGGAACTGCTGTCCGACGTGGTCGCCGAGTATCTGGTCGCTCAGATCGAGGCGGGCGCGGATGCGGTGCAGTTGTTCGATTCCTGGGTAGGCAGCCTTTCGCCCGAAGCGTATAGAGAGTATCTACTGCCGCATATGCAGAGGATCTTCGCGCGGCTCAAGGAGACCGGAGCTCCCGTCATCCACTTCGGCACCGGGAATCCCCTGCTGCTTCCGATCATGCGGGAAGCGGGCGGAGACGTCACCGGCGTCGATTTCCGTATCACGCTAGAGCAAGCGGCAACCCTGGTTCCCGGAGCACCGTTGCAAGGGAACTTGGACCCGACCGTGCTCCAAACAAATCCCGAGACCGTTGAGCGAATCGCTAGAGAGATCGTGCGTCAAGGCAGCGCCCTCCCCGGGCACATCTTCAACCTCGGCCACGGCATCCTTCCGGAGACGCCGCTGGAGAACGTGGAGCGTTTGGTGGAGGTCGTCAAGGGAGAGCGCCCTTGAGGATCGCAATCGTCGGAGGGGGAATCACCGGCCTGGCCGCGGCCTACGACCTGGAGAGGCTCACCGACGCCCAAATCGACCTTTTCGAAGCGAGCGATCGCCTCGGGGGCAAGCTGGGGACGGAGCGCCTGGGCGACTTGATCGTTGAAGGCGGCCCGGACTGCTTCTTCGCCGCCAAGCCCGGAGTCTTTGAATTCATCCAAGAGCTCGGATTGGAAGACCAGCTCATCGCCCCGAAACAGAAGGAGTTCGCCATGCTCGTCGGGGGAAAGCTTCACCGGGTGCCCGCCGGATTGGTCCGCCTAGCTGGCCCGGATCCGCAAGCCGTCGAAGCGGCTACATTCCTCACGGAAAGGGGCAAGGCAGAGTGGCACGGGCGGCTCGCCCGTGGGTATCAGGGGCGGCCCGCCCCTGACGAAGACGAGTCCATAAGGTCGTTCTTTACCAAGCGATTCGGCGATGAATTCACCCGCCTCGTCGCCGAACCCCTCCTGGCTGGAACCCATGGCGGCGACGCTGAGCGCCTCAGTATGCGCGCCCTCTACCCGGCGTATTACCAATCGCCCATAGCGCCACCTCTCGAAAGGCCGACGTTCCTCTCCTTTCGGAGTGGCATGCAGAGTTTGGTTGACGCGCTTGTCAATGGGCTCCAAAGGACGCAGGTTCACTTGAATACCGGCATTTCGGCGATAGATCGCCCCTTCAGGGCTCGGATGGATACGGCTGCTGCTTGCCAGGGCTTCGCCCTTCGCTATAGGAGGTCGCCCATTCAGGGCGGCACGGAGGCGGTCGAAGAGTTCGACTGCCTCCTTCTGGCTATTCCCGCCAATCACGCGGCGTCCCTCGCGCCCGGAGACTTGGCTCAGAAACTCCGCCAAATCCCCCATCGCTCCAGCGCCATCGTGACGCTTGCCTACCGACGGGAAGAAGTCGGGCATCCGCTTGATGGCACCGGGTTTCTCGTGCCGCCCAGTGAGCCGGGAACGATCAGCGGGGCCACGTGGAGCAGTGAAAAATGGGACGGCCGGGCGCCCGGCGACCAGGTTCTGCTTAGAGTCTTCCTCCGCGAAGGTCACCATTCCGTAGAAGAGGCGAGGGAGGCGATCGAGCCGTTGCTAAGCATCCAAGGCGAGCCGCTTTACTCCAGCATCAAGACCTGGCCGGAAGCACTGCCCCAATACGAGGTCGGTCACCTCGACCGCCTCGCGGAGATCGACGCCTTGCTTGCACAATATCCCCGCCTATTCCTCGCCGGTACCAGTTTTCGCGGCGTTGGGGTCCCGGATTGCTTACGACAAGGGCGGGAGATCGCGAAGAAGATAGCTGAAACCCTATGAAGCCGCTCGGTTTGCTCGTCATGCACTACGGAACGCCTGCCTCCATCGAGGAGGTGCTGCCGTACTACACCCACATCCGCCGCGGCCGCCCGCCAACGCCCGAAGCGCTCCAGGATCTGATCGACCGTTACGAGGCGATCGGGGGACCCTCCCCGCTGACCGAGATCTCGCGACGCCAAGCAGAGGCGATCCTCGCCGGACTCCATCGCCGCGGAGTGGACGCGAAGCTTTATGTGGGGACCAAGCACGCGCCGCCGTTCGTGGCGGACGCAGTCAACCAAATGGCCGAGGACGGCATCGACCACGCCGTGGGCCTCGTGCTCGCCCCGCATTTTTCCACGTTCAGCATCGCCGCCTACCGGAACTACGCGCTCACCGCTCGCGATAAGGTGCGGCCGGAGATGCGGATCGACATCGTGGAACGGTGGGGCACATTGCCGGAGTTGATCGACGCGCTCGCCGATCGTGTTCGCCACGAGATGGATGGATGGGATCCGGACGAAACGCTGGTGATTTTCTCGGCACACTCGCTTCCGGAGAAGATCGTCGCCGCGGGGGACCCGTACCAAGAGGAGCTTCTGGAGACGAGCCGCCTCGTCGCGGAGCGAGCCGACGTTCCCCACTGGACCTTCGCCTTCCAAAGCGCCAGCAATACCGGAGAGCCCTGGCTCGGCCCGGACATCCTTGAAGTGATTGAGGAGAACGCGCCGAAGTACAAGAACATCGTCGCCTGCACGGTTGGCTTCGTGTCCGACCATCTGGAGGTGCTGTTTGACCTCGGTATCGAGGCACGCGACAAGAGCGCCGAGCTCGGTCTCAACTTCCGGCGAGCGGCCACGATCAACGACGACCCGGCCGTAATGGACGCACTCGCCGGCTTGGTTTCGCAAGCGGCGCAAGCCTAGCGCCGGCGTCTGAACCAGATAGCTGGTCTGGGACGTCTCTTGCCACAATGCGGTATCGAGGGGCGTTCGAGGAAAAGACGGTGGGGTGCCTCATGGCGTCGGGGTGCGCGATCTCGATTATCGGCGGCGGGCTCATGTGGGTCTTCTCGGTCGCCGGGATTTTTCGCGGGACCTACACTCGAACTCCGGTTACCAATCAGATCAACGATGCGGGAACACTGAACCTGGTGCCGCTGATGATCTTGGTCGTCATCATCGGCCTCCTCATGTTCTGCGGAGGAATGGGGTACGGGTTTTGGAAGGTCACGCGGGAGAAGAAAGGACCGCGCGCTACGCAGCCCAACTTTCGAATCCTTGCCCGTTACGTCTACGACAAAGGGATCCTGATCACCGACGAGCTCGCGATCGAGCAGGCCGACAAACCGCGCTACTACGTGCGCGGAATGACGCCCGACCACGTCGTCGGCGAATACGAGACCACGCCCGAGGTGTACTTTCAGTGCGGCGAAGGAATGGTCGGCGAAGCCGAGATCCAGGGCCGTTGGGTTGGTCGCTTCATCCCATATATCGGGATTCCGCCGACGGCGTGAGGGTGGGGGATAGGCGTTGGGCGTTAAGGCGTTGGGCGTTAAGGCGTTGGGCGTTAGGCATGTGGAATGTGGCTTGTGACCTGACGGGATCGAATGAGTCCCACGGGTCCCATCTGTCCCATCCGTCCCATCCGTCCCATCCGTCCCATCAAAAGAGGTAATGCCTTATCGTAGCAACGCCCAACGCCCTAACGCCTAGCCCCCCAGTCTGAAAACTCCTCGTCCGACAGCTTCACATTCGCGGCAGCAGTGTTCTCTTCCAGGTGGGCGACTTTGGAGGTGCCGGGGATCGGCAGCATTACTGGGGACCGTTTCAGCAGCCAGGCGAGGGCGAGCTGGGCGACGGTGGCGCCGTGCTTCTTTGAAGCCTCGTCCAGCGGACCACCGGGGCGGGCAAGGTCGCCGGAGGCAACAGGGAACCAGGGGATGAAGCCGATGCCGTTGGCCTCGCAGTAGTCGAGAACGTCCTCCGATTTACGATTTGAGAGGTTGTAGAGGTTCTGAACCGTCGCGATCTCCACCGTCTTACGCGCGCTCTCGATTTCGGCGACCGAGACCTCGGAGAGTCCAACGTGCCGGATCTTCCCTTCCTTCTGCATGTCGCGCAGAACGCCGAATTG
Organism: Fimbriimonas ginsengisoli Gsoil 348; assembly: GCF_000724625.1. Classification (GTDB taxonomy): domain Bacteria; phylum Armatimonadota; class Fimbriimonadia; order Fimbriimonadales; family Fimbriimonadaceae; genus Fimbriimonas; species Fimbriimonas ginsengisoli. The sequence goes on from NZ_CP007139.1 coordinate 1,014,256, forward strand.
ATCCTCCGCCGGCACGTCGGGGTCGATTCGATGGAGTTGGTACAAGTCGATCCGCTCCAGCTTTAACCGGCGCAGGCTCAACTCCACGCATTGGCGGAGGTATGCCGGCCGGCCCACCGACTGCCAATCATTCGGCCCAGGGCGGACGAGACCGCCCTTTGTGGCGACGACCAAACCGGCAGGGTACGGGTAGAGCGCCTCGCCGATAAGCCGCTCGGAAACTTCCGGCCCGTACGAATCGGCGGTATCGATGAAGTTGATGCCGAGCTCGACGCTACGCTTCAAAACGCGACGGGCTTCTTCGGGGTCTTGTGGCTCGCGCCAGATTCCGGGTCCGGTAATTCGCATTGCTCCAAAACCAAGGCGATGGACTGGCATGTCGCCGCCGATGACAAAGGTTCCGGAAGCCGCGGCGTCGATTCGTTCGGTTGTCGAGCTCATGGACAGTTCTACGGGAGGACAATGGCCAGGGACGGCGCACCGCGTGTCATCCTCAACTTTCGCATGAATCGCGCCACTCTCGCCGACGAATTGATCGATTCGCTGTGGAACGATTTGATTGCCCGGTGGTTTCCGGCATGCGTCGACCCGAGAGGCGGATTCTTTCAGAAGTTCCGTCGCGATTGGACGCTGGAGGATGACGGGTTGCGCGGGGTGGTTTTCCAGGCGCGAATGACCTGGCTCTCCGCAACCCTCGCCGAAACCGGTCACTCGCGAGCGGGTGAGTTTCGCGGGTACGCGCGGCACGGGCTCGATTTCTTAGAAAGCCGGCTTGTCGAAGCCGAGACCGGGTCGACTCTTTGGGTCGTAGACGCCGACGGAATACCTTGCGGCGACTACGCGGATCAGCGCCACTCCTACGGTGCTTCCTTCGTCCTCTACGCCCTCGCCGCGGTCTACCGGGTCACGGACGAGGCACGTGCCCTAAGTTTGGCGAAGCAGGTTTTTCACTGGCTGGAAACGAGGGTCCACGACGAAGAGCACGGTGGGTACTTCGAGTGGACGGACGCGGCGGGACAACCGTTGCTGAAGGCGCCTGCCGACTGGAGCGGGCCAAATCGCGACGCGATCGGCACGCGTTACGGCCTGAAGTCGCAGAACACCCATCTCCACCTGCTGGAAGCGTTTACCGAGCTTGCGCGGGTCTGGCGCGACCCGTTATTGCTCGAAAGGCTTGCCGAGGCCTCGGAGATTCTGACGAAACGACTATTACACGCGGATGGATGGCTATACCAATACGCTCAGCCCGATTGGTCGCCCGTGCCCGGCCTGATTTCGTATGGGCACGATATCGAGGCAGCCCATTTGCTGATGGCCGCTTCGCGGGAGTTGCACGGCGAGGTGACGGAACAGACCGCCGGGGTTGCGCGCAAGCTGATCGATTACGTCCTCTGCCACGGGCTCGACGGTGAACTTGGCGGACTCTTCAATACCGGCACTCCAGAAGGCGAAGTGTTCGACGACACAAAGATCTGGTGGGTGCAAGCGGAGGCTCTCCTAGGCCTGGCTTGGGGATTGGAGCTGCCTGGTGCCGATGTGGCCGCCTATGCGGAGGCGTTGACGGGCGTTTGGCGCTGGATTCGCGGGCGGCAAATCGATAGCCAGTACGGAGGCTGGTTCGGCTACCTTTCGAGGGATGGAAAGCCGCTCCACTACGACACAAAAGGCGATATGTGGAAAGCGGCGTACCACGACGGCCGAGCGCTGCTCTTCGCGGCGAGGGGGAGGGTGAGATGGGCCGCTAGGCGTTAGGCGCTAGGCGTGAAGCGCAGGGCGTGAAGGAAAGGGTAATGCATCAAGCTCTCAACGCCTCAACGCCTCAACGCCTCAACGCCTCAACGCCTCAACGCCTCAACGCCTCAACGCCTCAACGCCTCTACTTCTTCCGATGCAGTTCCGCTAACTGCTTAGCCAGTTTGAGCTGGGCTCGGGCGATCGTTAGGCGCGTTTTGGCGATTTCGAGCTCGGTTTTTCCAAGCTTGCCAGACATCCGGTGAAGACGCAGAGACTGTAGCTTCTCTACGGTTAGCCGCTGCTCCGCCGCGGCTCGCTGCAATGCGGTCGCGTCGAACTGCGACTTAGCCAGCGACAGTTGCTCGACCGCGAGTTTTTGGTTTAGAAGCTTAACCTTCAACCCTTGCAATTGCTGGACCGTCAGCCTCTGCTCGGCGGCAGCCTTTGCCGCGAGTGCCGTTTCGATCCGCAAACCAGAGCCCGCTAGTTGGGCAGATTCCGTGCCTTTTTTCGCTCGGGCCGCCTGCACCAGCTCCAGTTGCGCCGACAACGTCGCCGGCCGGGCATCGGCTTGGGCACGCACCAGCGATATTGAGTTCGCAAGATTCGTGGCGAGCGGAGCCGACGTGGTCACCGCAGCATGGGTTTGGATAGGTGAAGTCGTAAACGTGATGCTGCTAGCCAGCCTGGCTGAAAGGTTGGAGGTCGCTTGAGCCGATGACGGGCTCGTCACTTGCGGAGCGACGGATGCGATCGCAGAAGGAGTGGACAAGGCGATGTCGACCGTCCTGGGAGCCACCGAGGGAACCCACCGTAGACCGCTCACCGCGTGGGGAGCGGTCACCGCCCGCAGGTTAATCGAGGGCCGGGGCGCGGCGGGCGCCGGCTTGGGAGCGGCGGACACAACATAGGCGGGCACAGAGACAACATAAACGGGCACGGAGTTCGCAGTTGGGCGATGGGAGTGGCGCTTCGCCGACGAATGCTTGAGCTTCTTCGCCTTGCCGGGCCGCGAGATGGCTTGCGGAGCGATGACCGCTTTGGCGGGGCGTACCGCAACCGGCGCGGTAGGCGCTAGCAGGGCCGGGGGCGGCGATTGAACGACAGCCGGACGAAGGGTGGCCAGTGGGAACAAGGTGGCAATACCGAGAGTGGCGGCTACCAGGGTTTCGGTAAGGGTCGCGCCGCGGCGGCGCGCTCGGGGGTCGAGGATTGCCTCGATTCTTCTTTCGATCTTGGATCTCTTCATGATGGGAACTCCGACGGCCGCAAACGGCTGCCTTCTTCTTCCGAGGGCGGCGGCGATTCCGAGCAACGCTTCGGCGTAGACCGAGGGGGTCACGCCAGAGCGGAGCACGGCATCGTCGGCCGCACCTTCGGCTTCCGCCCGCATGGCTCGCGCGCAGAGCCAAACGACCGGGTTAAACCAGTAAAGGGCGCAAGTAGCGACCGCGACGAGCTGGCTCGCGCAATCCCTCCGACGCACGTGGGCGAGTTCGTGAAGCACGACGGCTTCCAGGCGCTCTTGTGGCCACGCAAGCGCCACCTCCGGCAGCATGACGACCGGGCGGCGAATGCCCCAAGTCATCGCGGTCGGAGGGTAGGGACCGGCGGCGACCCGCAGCTCCCAATTCCTTTCAAGTCCGGCACGATCGGCCAGATGGGTGACGTCGACCGCCGGCGCGACCGCCCGGCGTCGAAGCAAACAGAGCGCGATCAGCGCAACCAGCGCTTCCGCTCCGGCGAGAACCGCCCCGAATACCCACAATCCGACCACAGCGGGAAGCCGAGGCTTTGCCGGGTCGACCGGCGGCAGCTCGGTCACTGCCGGTCGATCGGACATCGGGAGCGTCAACTCGACCGCGTTAAGCGTTTCGACCGGCGCGGCCTCGGCGGCGATCCGAACGACCGGGATCGGGTGCGAGGGTAGGAGGAGTCCGGCGATCGGCGTTACCAAGGCGGCGACGAATGCCACGCTCCAAACGAGGTGCCTCGTGGCGGCGCTATGGCGGGAAAGGAGGCGGGTTACTCCCCACGCGAGGAGCAGAAAAGCGGTCGACACCGCGACGAATCCCGCACAGGCGAGCGATAGGTCGAGCCAACCCTCTCCGTTCATCGCCCCTCCTGTCGAGCGCGCTCGATGATCTCGGCCAAACGCGCCAGTTGTTCGTCGGTAACGTGCGCCTCATCCCGGTCGACCAGGGTGGCGACCACCCGCTCGACCGATCCGCCGAAGAACGTCTGGAGAACGTTGTCGATAGCGCTCTTCGCCATCTGATCTCGCGGGACGACCGGCTCGTAGATGTATCTCGTGCCGTCGCTCTCGTATCGGATGTGCCCCTTCTCCTGCAGGATGCCGAGGTGGGTACGCACCGCGGTATAGGTGGGCGGCTCGTCGATTGCGTCGCGAACCTCGGCGGCCGAAGCTTTACCGAGCCGGTAAAGCGCATCCATAATCTGCCGTTCCCGGCGGCTCAACGCCTCGTTCTTCTTGGGCATGCCAATATTTTGGCACGGCATTTTCCAAATGCCAAGGGGAAAGTGCCAAATTTTTGGCAGGAGGCGTTAGAGGCGGCCGCGCAGCTTCAGTATCCGCTTCTGGATGGATCGGGCGAATTTATGCGCGCTCGACATGTGGCCGAATCCGTGGGTTGCCTCGTACTCTTCTAGCTCGGCGAGACGGCGCAACTGCCGCCAGTATTTGACGAAGTAGATGTAGCGCGAGGCGTGGAAGATGTAGGGGCGGACGAATCGGACGTCGTAGCGGCGGCAGGTGAATTCGCAGGTGTTCGTCTCGACATCCAGCCGGAGAGGTCCGATGAGGCCGACGGCCGAGTTTTGGAAATCCATTTCGTCCGGGATCAGGTGCCCTTGTCCGGTCTGGGCCATCGCCAGCGCAATGCACGGCTCGTCGGGGATGAGAGGGTCGTCGCGCTGAAAGCCGAGCTCTTTCGCCCGCCTTCCGTACTCTCGGCACGTTTCGATGAACGACTGGCACTCGGGCGTGCGCTCGTAGTAGATCATGCCGCCGTTGAACTGAGGCAGGTTCGGTACGCCGTGCCGCCGGCACGCCTCTTCTACGCTGCCGTACCAATCGCCAGCCGTGATCCTTTCCCCCTGTACGCACAGGCCGCGCCCTTGGCAATAGGTGAAGATGGGATCCAGGCGCCGGAAGACGAGGCTGTCGCTGTCGATAAAGAGAACCTGATCGGCGTCGGTTCGCTCCAGCGCGGTCAGCTTGGAGAAGAAGATCCAGTTCAGCGGGTCCTCGGGGGCGATTACTTCGTCGAACGACTTCTCCCAGGGAAAGTCGAGCTGGTCGGTAATCACAACCCGCCGGGTGGAGTCGCCGATGAGCTTGAGCGACCTTCCGAGGCCGAGCGCGCACTCGGCGAACTTCGGCTTGCCGACGGCAAGGGTGTAAACGATTCGCTTCTTCTCGGCGCTAAGCTCCATCGGCGGCGGCGTTAGCCTACTCTCTTTCACTTATCCGATGGGTGTGATTCCCCCGCGCGGGCCTCTCTCCTTTATCTATTATCGCGAATCGCGATAATAGATAAAGGGTCGGGCTGGCTTAACTTTCTGAACTTAACGGGAGCGATTTCTCCTACTTATGCAGTTCTTCTTGGAGAGGCGCCATATATGAAGCACGGTCCAGCCCTCCGGAGATTCGTTTGATCCTGACCATGCTTTTGGCCCTTGGCGCCCCGCAGCATCCCGAGTGGGGTCCCGAGCCGCCGGTGGCGCCCTATGGGCGCGAACCGTTGCCTCCTCAGAAAGTGCGGATTCCAATGATCTTTCCGGTTCTCGGCGTTTCCCGATGGAACGACGGGTACGGCGAGAATCGGGGGCGGTTCCTCCATACCGGGATCGACATTCGGGCTCCCAAGATGACCCCGATCGTGGCGCCGATCTCCGGCACGATCGGAATGAAACGGGAGTCGTTCTGGATCTACGGCGACAACGGGTGGGTGGTGCTCGGCACTCACCTAAACGACGATAACGTGGGCCGCCACGACCACAGGGCGACGCGCGACCTCATGTTCGCACCCGACCTAAGCCCGGGGCAGCACGTTCAAGCCGGACGATTTCTCGGCTATGTCGGTGAGAGCGGCGACGCCACCGCTCCTCATCTCCACTTCGAGTTGTACGCGCCCGGAAGCGGGCCCACAAGAAGCCGCATCCGCGATCCGTATCCGTCGCTAAAAGCGGCCAAAGTGATTGGCGAGCCGCTCGTTTGGGTGCCAAACCCGGGCGAGCATCCGAGAAAGGGAGAGATTCGGTTCCAAGGGTGCGTCCGGCGCACGGAGCCGGGCAAAGGATTACTCACTCTCCTTCTGGTGGCGGAGCAAAACGACGCGGGCGTCGTGCGGCCGGTCTCCAAGGTTCGATACGCCCGTTTCAACTTGGCTCCATCCGTCGCGCAACAGGCAGGCGGCTGGGAAGGTCTGGAGGTCGTGTCCGAAACGAAAGCGATCGCGGTTTATGCCAGGCGAAAAGCGGGATCGACCGATTTCGTGGCGCGACGAATTTCGATGGACTGACCCCAATAACTTCATAAATGTCACATTTAGGCGCGATTGGGTCAACTAATCATGAAAACAATATGAAGTTTTCGCTTCCGGTGATCTTCACGCCCGGCAGACCAAGTCCTCGCAGTCATGAACCACGAGAAGTTGCGTTTGATCGGGTTGGGAGCGCTCCTGCTTCTTTCCCTCGGCTGCGGCGGCGGAGGTGGGTCGAATCAAGGAAATCCCACCACTCCGGTCGCCGTCTCCATTAGCCCCACGGCGACGACCATCGCGCCGAGCGGAACGAAGACGTTCGTCGCCACGGTCACGGGAACTGAGAACACGGCGGTCACCTGGACCGCCACCTCGGGCACCGTTACCAGCGCGGGCCTGTACACCGCACCGACGACGACCGGCGCCTACACCGTCCGTGCGACCAGCGTCGCCGATACCACCAAATACGCGGAGGCAAAGGTGACCGTCGCCAGCCCCGGCGATATCAGAGTCACCGTCTCCCCGGCCACGACCACCCTCGGTCTCGGACAAAGCAAGAGCTTCAAAGCGACGGTGACCGGTACCGAAGACACGTCGGTCACGTGGGAAGCCTCTGCGGGGCGGATTACCACGACCGGATTCTTCACGGCTCCGACAACCGCCGGAATTTACACGATTACGGCGCGCAGCACCGTAAACCCGGCCGCGTCCGGAACCGCTACGGTAACGGTTTCGGGATCGGGGCTCACGGTTATCGTCACGCCGCAAAACGCGACGCTGGGAACCCGGGAATCCGCCGCCTTCACCGCAACCGTCACCAATGCCACCAACAAGAGCGTGACATGGACGGCGACCGGGGGAACGATCGACTCCTCCGGCAGCTTTACGGCGCCGGACACCGCAGGCACCTATACGGTGACCGCCACCAGCGTCGAGGACCCGACGAAATCCGCCTCCGTTAGCGTCAAAGTGAACCAAGTAGCGGTCTCCGTGTCGCCAGATGGGATCACCCTTGTCACCGGAACCCAGGCCGCGTATCGGGCGACGGTCACCGGGGCCAAGAACAGTTCCGTGACGTGGCAAACCAATGGTGGTTCGATCACTTCCGCCGGCGTTTACACGGCGCCTTCCACCGCCGGAACCTACACGATCCGGGCGACCAGCGTCGTGGATAGCCGCGCCACCGCCGCGGTTAGCGTGATCGTGGTAGAGCCGTCCGGCTTCTTCTACGACTTCCAATCGGGAGTTCCGGCGGCATGGACGCCGACGACCTGGGACACCGCGCCCGGTGGGCAGAAATTCCTTGGGCGGCTCGCGGGAACCAACTCCGCAACCCTGACCCTTTCGGGACTTACGAGCCACACAAAGCTGCGGATCTCGTTCGATCTCTACGTCATCGGCGACTGGGAAAACGAAAAGCTGGGAGTGTCGCTCGGCGGGACGTCTTTCTTCTCGCAAGGGTTCTCCAACGTGAAGGACATCACCCAAACCTATCCCGACGGTGGTACGAACGCTCCGGGAACGGGACGGATCACTGCGGACAGCCTCGGCTACCCGTTCGCTGGCACGATCCTTTACAAGGACACGACCTATCACATCACCCAGACGATCGACCACACCGCAACCACCGCCCAGTTCCTGTTCTCGGCCGCGCTCACGCGGACGCTGGCGGATCAAAGCTGGGGCCTCGACAACGTTCGAGTGGAGGCTTTGCCCTAGCGACCTTCGTTCCACTCCCCAAATTAACCGTGTCTTCGCCTTAGAGCGGGCGATTTAGATTCAAAACTGGCCACCGGAAAAGGCCCAAACCGGATGAGAGGACTCGAAATGAAAACCAACCGACTGATCATCGCCACCCTGTTTGCCACCCTCACGGCGGGCGCGTTGGCCCAAGGCTTTCCTGGGGGTCCGCCCCAGGGCGGTCCTCCCCAGGGAGGTCTCGTTCGGGGCGGACCGGGCGGCCGGCTGCTCGGGGGGCCGGGAGGCGGGGTGAGCCTGGACATGCTCGTAGGGCGCCCCGACGTTCAAGCCGACCTTCAACTTTCCGACGACCAAAAGGAGCAGTTGGCCATGCTCCGCGAATCGATGCGTCCGCCAGGAGGCGGACCGGACAGCGGTCCTGGCGGCGGTCCCGGTGGCCCTCCGGGAGGTGGCGGATTCGGTGGTCCGCCTCCCGGCGGACCGGGCGGATTTGGCGGGCCGGGCGGCCCCGACTCGGAGGAGGGCCGCAAGGCTTTCGAAGAGATGCGCAAGAAGAATAGCGCCGCGATCAAGAAGATCCTCTCCGCCGCCCAGTTGGCGCGACTCAAGGGGATCGCTATCCAGATCGCCGGCTACGCCGCAGTCAACGATGCCGATATTCAGACGGATGTCGCTTTGACGGACGCCCAGAAGGCGAAAATCAAAGCGCTCAACCAGAGGGCGGAAGAGGGGAAGCGAGCCATCTTCGAGAAAGTGCGGAACGAAGAAATCGACCCACGGGAAGTTCCGAGCTTTATGAAAAGGAATCAGCAAATACTAAGCGACGAAATCGCCAAGGTGCTGACCGACGACCAGAAGGCAAAGCTGAAATCGATGGAAGGCAAGCACTTTCAGCCCGACGAGCCTCGCCGGGGAGGTGGTCGATAGCGATAGCCACTTAAGCAAATAAGCCTCTAACCGGTACATGCCTATTCAGCCCCGAATAGGCATGTATTCATTGGGATTCGAGGAGGCTATCTTCGCGGCGAGCGGCCACCGGCTCGTCGTCGTTGTCATCCAGTTTGTGATCAACCATGTCCCCATGATCGGTTTTGGAGATGAAGGAGGAATGAAGACGTTTTCTTGGTTCTATTCCGTTGGACGAAGGTTCGAGGGGATGGGGAGACCGAGGGCTCCTTGGATCTTTACCTTGGTGGCAGTTAGCCCCCTGACGTCATCGAGCGCGAATGGCGGTCGGTAATCCTTCTTCTCGAGGGTCGCGGAGAAGTCCGCGATTTTGAGGCCTCGGACGTGCCGCGCGTAGAGAGCCCATGAGGGCAGCTCTCCAAACATGGTGAACTCCGGATATTCCTTGACTCGCTCCGGAACCTTGGCGATCGTGGTTTTGGCGATTTCCGGCGTGCCCCCTCCCGCGAAGCGGACGTGGATCCGCTCCAGACGTACATCCTCAATCGGGGCCTGTTTGAGTCCCACGATCGATGACGGACAGAGATTGTGCGCTTCGGAGAATTGAGGGCCTTTGAACGGATATCCCATGTCCGGACGCCCGGCGGGGATCTGAACGTCGAAGTCGCGCAGCACCACGTGCCTCACTCTTCCGGGCGGCGCGCTCAAGGTGCGGTGGCCAAGACGAATAAAAAAGGCGTTGCCAGTGTGGACGGCTTTGATGTTCGAGACGACCACATCTTCTAGCGCGCCGCCGTCTACCGACTCCAGCGCGAGGCATGAGCGGAACGTGTCGTGAATCCGAATGTTCCGCACCCGAATGTGGCGGAAACCGCCGTGGCTGGCGGTGCCGAACTTGATTGCGCTGGCGCTGCTTCGCACCCGGCAGTTCTCGATCGTTACGTTCTCGCAAGCGGATTTCGGATCGTCGGATTTGAGGCAGATGCCGTCGTCGCCGGTGTCGACGTCACAGTTGGCGATCCGTACGTTCCGGCAATCGACCACGTCGATCCCGTCGTTGTTCCAGTAGCTCTTGCTGTCGACCGTGACTCCCTCGATGGTAAGACCTGAGCAGTTGTGGTAGGTCTGCACCCAGCAGGTGGCGTTCTTCAGCGTCACGTTTTTGACCCGGACGTTGCGGCAGCCGCTCATCTCGATGATCTGGGGCCGTTCGGTCTCGGACGGCCGCCACCCCTTGGGCGGAATCTTGATCTCCCCCGTCTCCACCATGTGGAGAACGTCTTTCGCCACTTCCGCCCCTTGTCCGTCGATCGTCCCCTTGCCGGTGATCGCGACATCCTCCAAATCCTTGGCGATCAGCAGCGAGTACCAAACCCCTTTCTCGTAGTCGTGCCGACGCGGGCTGCCAAGCAAAACCGCGCCTTCCGCGAGCCGCAGCTCGACGTGCGACCGGAGGTGCAATGAGCCGGTGAGATACCGTCCGGCAGGAACGAGAACCACCCCCTTCCCGGCCTCATCGATCGCCCGCTGGATCGCCCTCGTACAAACCGTCACCCCATCACCTACCGCGCCGAATTTCCGGATGTCGACCGAGTCAGAACCGGTAAGGATCAAGGCGGATAAGAGCGAAAGCATGGGGTCCAGGATAACTGGTCGCGTCTAGATCAAGATCGTTCGGCGGCGTCGACGATCTCCTTCATGGTCCTTTTGAATTCCGGATGTCCTTTCGCCAGATCCTGCAGAGTGTAAACGTCGTCGCGATACAGCCGCTTTGCGTGGTGACCTCGGACATAGAGGTAGGTGATCCCCTCCACCGCGGCTTGGCGAATCGCCTTTCGATCTGCGTTGTAGGACCACGCCACCCGTCGGCCTTTCAGCCACCAGACGCCGTTCACCAATCCCAGCGACGCCAACACGGCGGCCATCGAGAACGCACGACTTTGCTTCCCAACAAAGCCAACGCCAAGAAGGGCGACCACGAAAAACGTAGCGAACCAAAAGATGAAAGCTGGCTCCTGGTAGCCCATTCGCGCTTTCAGTTGCTCTCTCACGATTCGCAAGATCGCGGTGATCCCGCGACCGTGCTGGGAGTGGCGGCAGGTCTCGATCGACCGCAGCACCTCGGAGATATCTTTGACCACCAACGGGTCGCGGCGGCGTGGACGCGGCGAAGTGATGTCCACCGACGACGTCGTCTCCACCGGCGCCGCGGTGTCGACGGTAACGGAGCTTGGTTTCGGCTTAGCATCGTCTGGCATAACCGCTCAGGTCACGGCTTGGTGGAGTTTCGGGAGAGGACCAAACCTGGCCCCTTGGGCATCACCAGCGTCAAGGAATCGGAGTCGTCCCACTTCATCGGCACCCGGGAGGGCTGCTTCAAACTCGGTTCAAGTTTCGCACGGAGGGCGACGTTGGCGCCGTCTACGGTCGACTTTGTGGGCGTCATTGCGAGCCGGTCTCCGTCGATCTTGTAGATTCCCTCCACATCGGCCGTGACCCCGCTCCGCGTGGTGCGCATCGTGAACTTTCCATCGGGAAAGAAGTGATATTCGCTCATCGTGCCCAGCGATCCGGACCGCCATGAGCCAACGATGCTCGACGAATCTCTGGCACAGCCTACGCCGAGTAACGCCGCGCTCAACATCAGCCACGTCCAAGGCTTCATTGCCTTAGTATGGTTGGACAAGCGAGGCGGACTAATCGCCAAACGGCCAGGCGCCGTCGTCACCCATCCAGGCGAATTCGGTCTCCTTCCCACGCAACCGCCACCGGCGCGGACAGTCGGTCTCCATCCAGTCGAGCGGTTCCCCGATGACTTGCGGCTTCGCCGCGAACTCGAACGCCTTCTTCAGCGCCACCCGGTGATGCGGCTCGACGATCTCGGGCTCGACGGCGACGAACAGCGCGGTTCCGCTTTCCGAGACCAAGCGCAGCCACTGCTCCACGAGGCGCCAAGGCACCGCCTTGGTGATGGCGACGATATCGGGGTCGACTTCGTAGAACGCGCGGTGCTGGGCGGCTCGAAAGGCGAGCGTGTTCACTCCCATCCTCCGGTTTCGGTTCCAGCTCCGTCCACTGGTATCGTCGCCAGTGCGCTGCACTTCGTGGAAACCGGTCGCGAGGTGGCTGACGGTGTTGCACCCGATTAGGCGCGCGTCTCCGGCCGCCTCGCGGATAGTGCGGTAAAGGTCGGTGAACGCCTCGGCGTTCGTCTTGGAGCGATCATGAAGATGCCAACCGTCACGCGTCGGCGAGGCGCCCATCTCGAAACCCCACATGCCGAGAAGGTCCCAGGTCGTGAAGTCGTGTTTGACCATCTCATAGCCCCAGCCAACAAGGCGGCGGATGTGCGAGGCGACGTGTTCGCGCACCTCAGGGATGGTTGGATCGAGGTAGCGGGAGTTGCGCGCCGATCGCCACGACTGAGGAGTATCGGGAAGCGGAGTAAGGGGGCGGAACCAGATGCCGGGGCGGACCCCAAGCCCCTTCAGCCTCGCGGCGAATGTGGCCATATCGCCGAAGCGAGGGTTACCAACCCAAGGGCCGTGGCCGAAATTTCCCTGGAAAGGTCCTTCCGCCCAGCCTTCGTCGATGACGGAGTACGGCCGGTTGTCCTTATCCGGAGAGAGCTCGGAGATGAGGCCGCTCACGCCGGCGATTAGCTCGGCGCTGTTGTTCCCGTAGGCGTAGTTCCAGTCGTTGGTGCCGTACACCGGCTTTTCGGGCAGGCGCGGGTGAAGGCACATCTGCCGGCAGAACGCTTGGGTTGCGGCGAACGGGCTCTCGCCGCTTCGCCCTTCGCGGCACACGATCTCCGCGACTTCGAGCGTGTGAGGCCCAAGCTCGACCGGGGCGCCGCCGCTTCGAACGTCGGCCCATAGGGAGACGCCCTGGGCGTCGGCATTCCAGAAGCACATCGCGGCCGGGCCGGTACGAACGCCGTAGCCGTGAGTGCGATGGCCGTCGAACGCCATGAAGTACCAGGGCATCGTGCGGCCGGGAACCTCGCCTCGCCACTCGAGGTCCCCGTACGATCGCTCCCAGTGGTCGCCTAAATAGCGTTTCACCGATCGCATATCGCCGTGCCACCGAACATGAATCCGGCAAACGTTGTCCTTGCTTCGCAGGGAGAGCCGAACGTGATTGCCATGGACGGCGATCTCCACTTCAACGCCGTTCCCTTCCCAGACCCCTTCACGAGTCTTCTCGATCTTGATCTCGTGGTTGTCCACCCCAAACGTCCGAACCAGGTCGGGAGGGCGGAGGAGGGTCACGAACGAGGGAGCAGCTTCCACAGCGTGGGAGAGTACACGAGTCGGGCCACCGACGAGTCCGGCCAACGCCGCCCCTTTCAAAAGATCGCGGCGACTCGCGCCAGCTTGTTTGAGTTGATCGTTTTCCATTTGGACCGCGGCTCTATCGCTCCAACATGACCTGATTCTGGTGACGCGTGACCCACATTTCCGGAGATTCCCGCAACTGATGAGACAGGAGCCTTGACGAGCCAATGACTAGGCGCCAGAGGTTCGCCGTTTCGACACGGCTTCCGAAATCGTCCGCACTCGTTGCGCTTGGCTCTTCGGGCAAACGAGAACCGCATCCTTGGTTGCAACTACTACCAAGTCTCGCAATCCAAGTACGCCGACGGTGATTCCGGGTTCGTCGTTGATCACCACACAGTCTTCGCTGTCCTCCACCACCGCATTCCCTTGGATGACGTTGCCACGCTCGTCGGAGGGCAACGTTCGCGCCATCGCATCCCACGCGCCGACGTCGTCCCAGGGGAAATCGGCTCGCAGCACGAACATCCGCTCGGCCCGCTCCATCACTGCGTAGTCGACCGATATATTGGGAAGCGACTCGAACTCGCGACGGGCGGCATCTCGATCGTTCGCCCGGAGCGCGCCGGCCATATTCAAGAGCGCGAGATGGGCGGCGGGCTGGGTTCGGATGAGCTCGGCCAGGAAAGTGGCGACGGTGAAGAAGAACATGCCGCTGTTCCACAAAAACCGGCCCGAGCTGAGAAACTCCTCGGCGGTTGCCTCGGACGGCTTTTCGCGGAAAGACTGCGCTCGCCGAGCGACCCGGCCATTCGAAGCAGCGGAAGAGGAGTGGTCTCCTTCCTCGATATATCCGTATCCGGTTTCCGGCCGAGTAGGTGGAACGCCGAGGGTGACGATTCCATCCTCCCTCTCCGCGATATCCATCGCGGAGGCGAGACACTCGCGAAAGGTATCCGGGGAGCCGATCAGGTGGTCGGCGGTTAGAATCGCCACGGTCGCATCGCCAAGGTCTCGTGAAATGAGGTTGGCCACGATCCAACAGATCGCGCCCAGCGTGTTGCGCCTCGCCGGCTCGGATAAAACCAATGACTCCGGTGCCACTCCGCAATCGATGATCGCCTCACGAAGGGGGGTGGAGGTGGCCACATAGGTACCGTCAACGCCGAAAAGCGGCTCGACGCGGCGCACCGCCTCCTCCAGCATCGTTACATTGGGATCGGTGAGGCAGAGGAGCTGTTTGGGACGGCCGGGGCGGGAAAGCGGCCAGAACCGCTCGCCGGATCCTCCTGCCATAACGACTCCGACACGCGCTTTCTTAAGCTCCACAGCGGCTATCTTGGCATAACCATTCTCAAGTCGCAGGCCAAACGGGACCGGTTGTGCCTTAATCGTTGTCATGCGAGCCGTTGTTACCGGGGGCGCCGGGTTTCTAGGGTCCCACCTCGTCGATCGTCTCCTGAAAGAGGGGTGGGACCACATCGTCGTGCTTGACAATTTGATCACGGGAAGCACCGACAACATCGCGCACCTCGCCGGCGACGGGCGAGTCCGGTTCATCAAGCACAACGTCTCGGACTACATTTACGTGGATGGCCCCGTCGACTTCGTCTTCCACTTCGCCAGCCCCGCCAGCCCGGATGACTTTAAGAAACATCCGATCCCGGTCTTGAAAGTCGGGTCGCTGGGCACCCACAACGCGCTCGGCCTCGCGAAGGCGAAAGGGGCGAAGTTCATGCTCGCCTCGACCAGCGAGGTGTATGGCGATCCGCTTATTTCGCCGCAACCGGAAACTTACTGGGGGAACGTCAACCCGGTCGGCCCGCGGGCAGTGTACGACGAGGCGAAACGGTTTGCGGAAGCGATGACGATGGCGTACCGCCACTTCCACAACGTGGACACCCGCATCGTCCGTTTCTTCAACACGTACGGCCCCCGCATGCGCCTCGACGATGGGCGGGTGGTTCCGAACTTTGTAAAGCAGGCGCTCTTGGGCGAACCGATCACCGTATACGGGGATGGAAGCCAGACCCGCTCTTTCGGTTATTACGAAGACACGATCGACGGCGTCTACCGATTGGCGTCAAGCGACTACCACGAGCCGGTGAATATCGGCACGGAAGAGGAGCGGACGATCCTGCAGTTCGCCAAAGAAGTGATCGCGGTGACCGGATCGAAGAGCGAAATCGTCCACGTTCCGGCCGCCCAAGACGACCCGAAACAGCGCCGTCCGGACCTAACCCGAGCTCGTACTATCCTTGGCTACGAATACAAGACTTCCCTAACGGACGGGTTGACTAAGACGGTCGAGTATTTCCAAGGCCGGCTGGGCGCCGAACGTGGCACTGGCTTCTAGCCAGTGGGTTCCAAGGGCAGGATGCCCTTGGTCCATTTACACGACCAGGATGGTCGTGATACACACGGGCTGGAAGCGCCGTGCCACTGCTTAGAAAAGGTCGTCGATCGACAGGTATCGTTCGCCGGTGTCGTAAGAGAAGGTTAGGATTCGGGCGGGTTGGCCGTTGAGCTCGGCGATCTTTCGGTCGACGGCGGCGAGGGCGGCGCCGGAGGAGATTCCGACGAGGAGACCCTCCTCTTTCGCGGCGCGGCGCGTGAAGTGGAACGCCTCTTCCTCGGAGATGCCGATTACCCCATCGAGCGCATCCGTGTGCAGGTTGCCCGGAATGAAGCCGGCCCCAAGACCTTGCAAGCGGTGGGGCGACGGGGCTCCGCCCGCGATGACGGGCGACTTATCCGGTTCGACGGCGATCACTTTGAGCTGCGGCCATCGCGGCTTGAGCACCTCGGCGCAAGCCGTGATATGCCCGCCCGTTCCGACTCCCGTGATGATATAGTCGAGCCCTTCGGGGAAATCGGCGAATATCTCCTCGGCGGTGGTGCGCTTGTGGACCTCGATATTCGCCTCGTTGTCGAACTGGCCCGGAATCCAAGCCTTCGGCAGTTCGGCAGCCAACTGGTTCGCACGCTCGATCGCCCCCTTCATCCCCTTCTCTCGAGGGGTCAAATCGAGCTTCGCGCCGTAAGCGGCCATCAGGCGGCGGCGCTCGATCGACATCGATTCCGGCATGACGAGCACGAGCTGGTACCCCTTGACCGCCGCCACGAGCGCAAGACCGATGCCGGTGTTGCCGGAAGTCGGCTCCACCAAGACCGTGTCCTTGTCGATGATCCCTCTCCGCTCGGCATCCTCGATCATCGCGAGGCCGATCCGGTCCTTGATGCTGCCGCCCGGGTTTGCCCGTTCGAGCTTCGTCCAAACCTCGGCGCGATCGCCGAAGAGCCGGTTGATCCGGAGGTGAGGAGAGTTGCCGATGCCTTCGAGGATGGAATTGAGTTTCAAGTTGGATTCACCTAGATCGAAAATTCTGCGATGGAAGACTGAGAGACCTCGGCGGCTTTGCTTCGAACCGTGTTCCGGATCGCGACCACTGAGTTCGGAGGCACCCCCTCGGTAACCCAGACGTTGCCACCGATGATGCTTCGAGAGCCAATGACGATGTCGCCGAGGATGGTCGCATGGGCGTAAATCACCACATCGTCCTCAATGGTCGGGTGCCTTTTCGTGCCCGCCAGCCGCTTGTGAACCTGGTGGGCGCCGAGGGTGACGCCTTGATACAGCTTCACGCGATCGCCGATCACCGCCGATTCGCCGACGACGATCCCGGTTCCATGGTCGATAAAGAACGAACGGCCGATTTGTGCCGCCGGGTGGATATCGATGCCGCAACGGGTGTGCGCCTGCTCGGAAACCATGCGGGGAAGCAGCGGAACTCCCAAGCGATGGAGCGAGTTCGCAAGACGGTAGATCGCGGTTGCGTAGAAGCCGGGGTAGGAGAAGATGACTTGGTCGATGCTCTCCGCCGCCGGGTCGTTCTCGAAAAGCGCCTGGGCGTCGGCGTGGAGCGCATCGTAAATCTCTTCGAGCCCCTCGACAAACGCTGAAGCCACGCTTGCCGACCTCAACGTCGGATGGTTCAGGGCGCCGACCGTCTCCTCCACGCATCCCCGCAGATTTTCGATCGACGCGTCGAGCGCGTGGGCGTCCGTGAGATCCTGCTGGGCGAAATGCGGAAAAAGGATTCCCAGCGAAGCCTCGGTGAACCGCTCGGGCCACGTGCGAAACGCGGTTGGGAACGGATGGTCCGCCCGCTCTCGAGCGAGACGGGAGGCGAAGGCAGTGGTGGTTTGGTCGGTCAATCGAACACCATATCCGTAATTTTGTAGCTATCGGTTGGGCGGATCTCCACCCCCAACCCCCTCCTCATCGCCTCGGTTGGGGCGGACTAAGCCGTGCGACGAGGAGGGGGCTCCGGAGGGGATCATTCGTGCGCTAACCTCCCCCTAAACGGCGTCCCTCTACGGCGTTTAGCTCAATGAACGACTTCCAATTCTCAGGGACATCGGTGTCGACGAAGATCGCGTTCACGGGGCACTCCGGCTCGCATAGACCGCAATCGATGCACTCGTCGGGATTGATAAAGACCTGATCTTCGGCCTCGTAGATGCAGTCCACGGGGCAGACGGTCATGCAGGACTTGTCCTTCACTCCAATACACGGTTCGACAACGACGTAGGGCATGTTCTTATTTATGTGCGAGAGCGGGTGTTAAGGTCGAGCGAACGGTTGCGTCCAGAGTCTCTCGAACTCGAACGACCTCGCCGACGACGATGACGGCGGGGGAGACGATTCCCTCCGCTCGTCGGACGATATTGTTCAGCGTTCCCATGGCCACGACCTGATCGGCGTGAGTCGCTTTCGACACGACGGCGACCGGTGTTTCCGGGCTCCGCCCGGCGGATACCAGCCGCTCGGCGATGGTCGCAAGCCGCTCCACCCCCATTAGGAATACGGCGGTGGGCATCCGCGCGGCGGCATCCCACGGGACCTCGTCGCGTCCTTCCGCCTCGTGGCCGGCGAACACGGCAAACGCGGTGGAGACGCCGCGATGAGTGACCGGTATATTCGCCGCCGCCGGTCCGGCGATCGCGGAGCTGACGCCCGGGATCACTTCGAATTCGATGCCGGCCTCGTTGAGGGCGAGAATCTCTTCCCCGCCCCGGCCGAATACGAACGGATCGCCCCCTTTCAGCCGGACGACCGTCCGGCCGGCGCGGGCGTGCGAGACGAGCAGGTCGTTGATCGACCGCTGCCGCCCGCGCCCTTGATGACCGACTTCTTTCCCAACGTAGATTTGCTCCGCTTTCGCGGGAGCGTGTTTGAGTAGATCGGGGTGCACCAGCCGGTCGTACAGGACGACATCGGCGCGCTGGAGGGCGCGTAGTCCGCGCAGGGTAATGAGCTCGGGATCGCCCGGGCCGGCCCCCACGATGTACACCTTCGCCGGTGTGAAGGAGAAGTCGCCCGGGGCATGCTCCACCGCGCGGTCGAGCATGCGCTGAAACGCCGCGTCCGCTTCTGCCTTATCTCGTGTTAAGAGGCCGGGGATCTCAGAGTCCAGCACTCTTTCCCAAAACGCTTGGCGAACCTTGTAACCGGGAAGCCGCCGCTTCACCTCGGCCCTTCGATCGCCCAAGAACTCCGCGAGCTCGCCCAAGTCCTCGGTTAGGATTTCGCTGACGATCCGATTTCGTACCCGTTGCGCCAGCGCCGGGCTGCAACCGGCCGAAGAGACGGCCACTTGCATTGGCCCCTGCCTCGTGAGGGCGGCCATGATGAAGTTGCAGTTAGCCGGGTCGTCGACCGAGTTGGTAAGCCTCTGGCGATCGTTTCCGCAACGATAGACCCACTCGTTGAGATCGGGATCGTCGGTAGCGGCGATCACCATGTAGGCCGGCTCGATATCGTCCGGATGGAACGTCCGAGATTCCCAAACCAACTTTCCTTCCCGATGCCAACTACGAATCTCTTCGCGCGCCTCCGGAGAAATCACCGTAATGCGGGCCCCGGACGCAGGCAGGAGCGAGTTCAGCTTTTCGAGCGCGATCGACCCGCCCCCAACGATCAGAACTTGGCGATCGTTGAGGTCGAGGTAGACCGGGTGGTATTGAGTGTAAGGCACGGTCAGACTTCCACGGGAATTCCCGCCGGAACGGGAGTGGGCACACCCTCGGCGAAGGTGACGCGCATGAGGGTCGCCAGCTCGTCGTCGGAGTGGCGGTCGACGAAGTCGGCGAAGTCGTCCTCGTCTTCCCGCTGCTCCACATAGCCGTTCAGAAGGTTGGCGATCGCGTGTTTCACCTCGGTCGCGGGCACCTTGCGCCGGATAGGACGGACGAACTTGGAGTCGGCCCCAAGACGCCCACCGAGTGAGATGTCGTAGCCATCCACCGGCGGCTTTCCCGGCCCTTGCTTGACAAGGCACCCTTGGAGGCCGATGTCGCCGATGTGGTGCTGCCCGCAGGAGTTGGGGCAGCCGTTCAAGTTGATCCGAATCGGCTCGTTAATCGCCACCGCCCCTTCGACGTGCTCGACGATCTCGACGATCAGCCGCTTCGTTTCGGTGAGGGCGAGATTGCAGAACTCGTTGCCGGTGCAGGCGACGGCCGCTCGGCGGATTGGGGAAACGTTCACTTGCAGGCCGGCCGCCTCCAGCGCTTTGGCCGCTGCCTCCACGCGGGCGTTCGGAATGTCCGGGAAGATCAGGTTTTGCTGGTTCGTCGTGCGGATATTTCCTCCGCCGAACTCGTCAGCGATCCTCGCCGCTTCGTACACCTGAGAGTCGTTCAGCCGTCCGCTGAGAACGGTTGCGCCGATCCAGGAAAGCCCTTCCTGCTTCTGGGCGTGGATCCCTACATGGTCTCGGAAGTTCTTCCGAGGCTCGGGCCAGTCGTCGGCGAAATCGGGCCGCCAATCCAGACGAGAGCGAACCTCCTCCTCGAACCGCTCGATCCCCCATTCGTTCACCAGAAACTTCAGCCGGGCGGCCTTCCGGTTTTCGCGGTTGCCGTGGTCCCGGAAGATCGTGACGATCGCGTGAAAGACGCTCGGCAGCCGATCTTTCGGCACGAACATGTTCAATCTCTTCGCGAAGAACGGACGGGCCGATAATCCGCCGCCGACCCGGATCTGGAATCCCTCCTCGACTTCGCCGTTGGCCCGAATCCGGCGTACGGCGGTGGCGCCGATGTCGTTGATCTCGGGCTGAGAGCAGTGCTGGCCGCAGCCGGCGACCGTCGTCTTGAACTTGCGAGGCAGGTCCGAATACTCGCGATTGTCGAGAAACATTTGGTGGATAATCTCGGCCTCGGGGCGGGCATCGAAGACCTCGTTCGGATCGATTCCGGCGACCGGGCATCCGGTTACGTTACGTGGGATGTCGCCGCAGGCGCCGGAGGCGCTGATCCCGACCTGCGCAAACCGGTTGAGGATGTCCGGAACGTCTTGGATCGTCAGCCAGTGGAATTGGAAGTTCTGGCGCGTCGTGATATCCGTGATCCCACGGGCATAGAGTCGGGTGACGTCGGCCACGGTCCGAAGCTGTTCGGTCGACAGGTCGCCGCTCGGCACCTTGATGCGCAGCATGAAGTGTCCATCGTTCGGCTTCTGCTGGTACAGCCCGTACCACCGCATCCGAAGGAAATCGTCCGGATCGATGCTCTCGAACCCGGACTTAGAGTAGCGGACCAAATCCTCCCACACGTCGAGGGGGTTCTTTTCCTGCTTGATTCGTTCGTTCTCGTTCACGCGTTGTTGTTCCTGGCCTAGCGCTTTACGTGCAGGCCGCACTCCTTGTGCTCGGCGGCTTCCCACCACCAGCGTCCGGCGCGGACATCCTCGCCGGGAGCGATGGCGCGGGTGCACGGCGCGCACCCGATGCTGGGAAAGCCACGGTCGTGGAGGGCGTTGTAAGGAACATCGTTGGCCCGGATGTACGCCCAGACTTGCTCCTCGCTCCAATCGGCGAGGGGGTTGAGTTTGAAGATCCCGCCATGGGTGGCGTCGATTTCGACCTTGGGCAGAGTGGCCCTGGTAACCGCCTGCGCGCGGCGAAGTCCGGTGATCCATGCTTGCCGGCCACTGAGGGCGCGGCGAAGCGGTTCCACCTTTCGGATCTCGCAGCAAAGCTTGCGGTCGTCGATGGATCGGTAGAAACTGTTCGGCCCGCGGTTTCGGAGCAGGTTTTGGATCTCCTCCGTTTGCGGGCTGTACGTCTCGAACTCGATCCCATATCGCTCACGGCTCCGCTCCATGACGTCGTAGGTCTCTTGATGAAGCCGCCCGGTGTCGAGCACGAAGATTGGAATCGCGGGCGCCACCTTTGCGATCAGGTCGATGAGCACCACGTCCTCCGCGCCGAAGCTGGAGGCGAAGGCGACGCCGGCGCCGAACCGCTCCCCAGCCCAACGCAGGATCTCCTCGGCCGAGGCGTCATTGAGCCGCGACTGGAGTTCTTCGAGCTGGGAGGTGGGAGCGATCATTGCCTTACCACACTAGAATGGCCTCCCTTACCGGCAATAGAGCCTATTGTCTATCGATCCGGTAGAGAATTCCTTTACAACAACGGCCCGTCCAAGTTACAGCCGAAGAATCGAAGAGGAGTGCGCGGAATAAGAGGCCCTCCTGAGAAGGAACGGAGCGCCAACCACCTTGTTAAGCGGGAATGTTTTGAGCCCCTTTCGTCATATGTTTTCGGTTGTATTCAATGAATGGCCGTTACAATGTCGGTGGAAATCCGGACGGAGCAGAGATGAAGGAGAAGCGTGCCTGGAGCAAGCCCGAACCGGAAAGCCGGCTTTCAGTGAACTCGTTTCGCGGAATTCTGCTCACGGTTTGTGCCGTCCTCCTGATGGAGCCCTTCTTTCCGAATCGCTCCATTGGCGATCCGGGGCTCTTCCTCTGGATTGCGAACCTGCTCACCGTCTACTTGTTTGGGACAATCCCGGGCTTGATTAGCGCCGCTCTTCTGTGCGCGTACATCGCGATAGGGCCTCTCATTCCGGGGTCCGCCTTCGAACACACGCCTAAAAACGAGCTCCGCATCGTTGGGTCGGCGATCATTTTCGGGACTTCCTCGCTGCTCGTCGGCCTCGTTCGCGCGAAAATCCAGAAAGAAGCTCGACGGGCCTCGAACGCCAGCCGGGAGGCGGAAATGGAGGCGGATCTCCGCCACCGTGCGGAACTTCACCTCCGCGACAGCGAGACGTTGCGGCGATTGGTCGTCGAGTCTTCGATGGACGCCATCGCCGCTTGCGACAAGGACGGGCACATCATCTTGTGGAACCGCCACGCAGAGGAAATGTTCGGTTGGAGCGCCGCCGAAGCGATGGGGCGCCCGATTCAAGAACAGGTCGACGTCGCCTGGACCGATGGTCCCTCGCTTCCGTTCGCCCACCGCCTCGAGTCCCGAGGATGCGCAAGAGGGGAGCGCGGTTTCGACGTCGAGCTCTACGTCGTCCCACACGAGAGTCCGGAGGGGCGCATCTTCATGTTCTTCATCCGCGACATCTCGGAACGGAAAGCCGCCGAGGCGGCGATCCAAACCCTTAACGCGAGCTTGGAAGAGCGCGTTGCCGAACGAACCGCGGAGCTGACCGCCAAGAACGAAGAATTGGAGGGATTCTCTTTCGCCATCTCTCACGACATGCGCTCTCCGCTCCGGTCGATCGTAGCCAACGCCCGCTTCGTGCTCGAAGACGAACGTGACAGGGTGAGCGCGGATGGCCGGCTCTCCCTCGAGAGACTCGCGGGCTCCGCCATGCAGATGAGCTTGATGGTCGACGATCTATTGCGCTACGCCCGCCTGGGAAACCAGGCCGTGCGCATCGAGCCGATCGCCCTTTCGGAGATCGCCGCCTCGGCCCGGTCGGAGGTCCTTGTCTCTTATCCGCAGGCAACCATCGAGATTGAACCATCGCTGGAGGCGATGGGGGATTCGATGCTGATGTCGATGGTTCTCGTGAACCTCTTCGATAACGCCTGCAAATATTCGCGAGCCGGCGAACCAGCCAGGGTGACTTTCGGAAAGATCGAACAGGGCGGCGAGCCGGTCTTCTTCGTTCGCGACAACGGCATCGGCTTCAACATGGCCCACGCGGACAAGCTCTTCCGCCCCTTCGAACGGCTCCATTCCGAGTCCGAATATCCCGGCACCGGCTTCGGCCTCGCCAACGTCCGCCGCTCCATCGCCCGCCAACGCGGCCGGGTCTGGGTCGACTCCACCCCGGGTCAAGGCACGACGTTTTCTTCACCTTAGGCGAGTCGACCCCTTCCTAGGCGCCCACGCCTACCCTTTCTTTCCCGCCTTCTCGCGTTGATCGCTCGTGTCCGCCTTACCTTGGTCGGCATAGGCGAAATCGGACTTACCCTTGCCGGCATCGATCGCCGGGGCGCTCGATGAGCCGCTTCGGACGGCGATTTGTCGGGGTTGAGGCTGCTGGGGTTTGGTTATCGGCATCGAGACGGTTAGAACACCGTTCTCGAAATTGGCGTCGATCGCGTTTTCGTTCACTTCCTCCGGAATGCGGACGGACCGAACGAACCGGCCAAAGGAGTGCTCGCGATGATAGACGCGATTTCCCTCACGGCGCTCAAGATCGTCCTTCGTTTCGCCGGTGATCGTGAGGACGCCCTGATCCATGCTCACGTTGAGGTCTTCCGGTTTTACGCCGGGCAATGATGCACGAATGGTGATTCGGCCATCCCGTTCAAAAATGTCGATCGGAAACGTCGAGCTGCCAATATTGTCGCTACGAGTTTGCGAGAACCGGTCCATCAGGTTCCACATTCGATTGAGCTCAGTCCACGGGCTGACGGCTAGATACTCTCTCATCTCTGCTTCCTCCAGTGAAGTCTCAGTTTTTTGATTGCCTCGGATGACGCCAGGTTTCCTCGAAATGTATCCCCTCCCGCTTCTTTAGAATGGGACGCAGGAGGTCATTTTCAACCGGTGCTTTTTAAGCCAGGGGCCAACGAGAAGGGGGAATAAGACTATGCCGCACACGGTTTTTTGAGCAACGATAGATCGTCGGCCGAGTGGGCATCGCCGGTGTGAATCCGGACCGGTCGGGCTCGCATGGACGCTTTATTTGCCTCCCCCGAGCCCGCACGATTACTCTTTAGTCACTACCGGAACGGACAAGATCCGGTTGAATCGGGAGGCGTACGCTTTCCCTCGTTCGAGCAGGGCAAGCCGAGCCTCTTCCGTGTCGTCCGTTTCGGCTTCCCAGAGCCGGAGGAGTTCTTCGCCGGCGACGAGGTTCACGGAGCACCAGTGACGGTGGACGACGCTGGTTTCGTGATCGGACCGCAGCACCGGCGCCACATGTACGGAAATTTGAGATACCGAGGAGAACGGGATCGAGCGATGGACGCTCAGACCCGGGAGGCCGCGGACGTGCTCGATCGACTGCTCAATCGAATCGAAACGCAAATCGTCTTGGTATAGAGCCAAGAGCGCTCCCGATACCAAGAAGAGAGAAAGGATCGCAACCGCACCCGGCAACGGCGCGCCTGGCTGACCCAAATAAAGGCCCAGCCACAAGGCGATTACAAGCGCGTAGCCACCCCCCGCGAGACGGGAGGTGACATTGCGCCGGACAACCGGGGAAGACGAGGCGGACTTAGTGAGACGGCCGGCTTCGGTCATCCTCTCACCGGATTGCGGCGCCAATCGTTGTCTTCGTAGGTGCGCCAGGTCTGCTCGGGCTTGCGGTACTTCGCGTGCCCGTCGGAGTAGGCGAGGTTGCCGCCACTGTTATGGCGCGGGTTGAATCGTGCCTGCTGCTGGTTGTCGGGCAAGGTCGAGTCGTCGATGCCTCCGTACGCTGCCCACCATTGCTGCGGATACATTCCGCCCCGGGACGGGATTCCGCTGGCGCGGGAAGCGTCGCCCAGGATGATGAACCGGGCCGGATCGCTAAGATCGCTCTGCGAGGTGTCGTCGTTGAAGCCGAAGTCGGGGTTGGCTTGGTACCACTTGTACTGCTTCGCGTTGAAAGGTGGGCCAAGCTTCGACTCGTTGTGGTTGTTCCCGTAGTCGGTGGTGTACCAGGCGCCCGGCTGGGGAACCGGCCAATCTTTTCCTTCCGGGCATTTGAAAATCGCCTGACTCTTGATGTACGGGTTCAGCTTCACACGGTAGCTGTACGGCGCCCTGTCTTCGGCCGTATCGGGCACGCTGCTCGGGGCGGTTCGCTCGGTGACCGTCGCCGGATACCGCTCGTCGGCATCGGAGATGTACATAAAGTAGGCGGTGTTGATCTGCTTGACGTTGGAGAGACAACTCGTCTTCTTCGCCGCGGCCTTGGCTTGGGCGAACACCGGGAAGAGGATCGCGGCAAGAATAGCGATGATCGCGATAACGACGAGGAGCTCGATCAGGGTGAACCCGTCGCTCTGGTTTCTCTGGAAGTTCTTCATGTCTCTGTCCGTCAACTTCGTCGTTGGTTCATCAATGCTACTGCGACTCTTCGCCGAAAACACCCTAAAGTCTATGGATTACTAGACTTCTTCGGGAGATTAGGCAGTTCCACGTTGTAGACGTCGAAAATTAGGCCGTACCCAGCCCCCTAGAGCGGCGAACATAGCGTTCCAGCGATCCAAAGATCACGGTGTCGGTGAGCAGTCCCAAGGCGATGATCACAATCATCACCGAGAGCACTTGGCTCATATCCGCCAGTTCGCGCCCCATCATCAACAAATGCCCTAGTCCAAGGGAGACGAACAGCAGCTCGCCCGACATCAGCGCCCGCCAAGCGTACGACCAGCCGAGCTTGGCTCCGGTGAGCACGGCGGGCAATGAGGCCGGAAGAAGGACGTCGGTGTACATACGAAGCGGGCTAGTGCCGAGCGTCCGTGCGGCCCGTACGTAGGTCGGTGGTAGGTTACGTACACCGTCTCGGACGGCGACGGAGATAGATACGAGCGAACCCATAACGATCACGAACAGGATCGCCCGGTCGTTCAGGCCGAACCAGAGGAGCGCTAGCGGCAGCCAGCAGATGCTTGGCAGCGACTGAAAGCCGGACACCAGCGAGCCGAGCGTCTGCTCCGCCCAATCTTGCCTCCCGAGCAGAATCCCCAGCGGAACGCCGATCGCAAGCGAAATCCCGTATCCCACGAGGACCCGGCGGAGGCTTACCGCGGTCGCGTTGAGCAGCGATCCGTCGGATATCAAGCCGCCCAGCGACTTCGCTACCTGGATCGGAGACGGAAAAAGGGTCGAGTCCCAGATGTGCCGGCTAGCAAGAATCCCCCAAAGGAGAATGAGTGCGGAGAAGAATATCAGGCGTTTGACGGTGCTCATAAATCGTTCGGGTACCGGCCTTCATCGCGTGAGAGATGCTCTGCGCGGTTCGCGCCACATCGACGTCGTCGATATGGCGCGGCGGCAGAATGTCGATGTCGAAACTCTCTTGGATCCGGCCGGGGCGAGCCGAGAAGAGGAGAACCCGGTCCCCCAGCGTCACCGCCTCGCGGACGTTATGCGTGACGAAGACGACCGTGCTTCGCCGCTCCCTCCAGAGGTCCTGCACCTCCAAGTACAGGTCCTCGCGAGTTAGGGCGTCGAGGGCGGAGAACGGCTCGTCCATCAGGATGATCCCGGGTTCAAGGACGAGCGACCGGGCGATCGCCACCCGTTGGCGCATCCCACCCGATAACTCGTGGATGGCATGGTCCTCGAACTTGGCCAGCCCAACTTTGTCGAGGGCTCGACGAGCCCGTTCCTCACGCTCCAGGGTGGGAACCCTCGCCTGCTTCAGACCGAACTCGACATTCTGCCGGACCGAGAGCCAAGGAAACAGCGCGCCGTCCTGAAAGACGAGGCTTCGGTCCGGTCCCGGACCTTGGATCGGCTTTCCGTCGACCAATACCTGGCCCGTGTCCGGCACTTCAAGCCCGGCGACGATGTTCAGAAGCGTCGACTTTCCGCAACCAGAGGGACCGACGAGGATCAGGAACTCTCCCTCGGGCACTTCGATCGAGACATCCTCCAGCGCCTGCAGCCCGTCCGGCCCGCCGAACCGCTTGGATAGGTTACGGATGGAAAGAGAGCTCACTTCCCTCCCTTAAGCGCGAGGAGCGCGCGGGTATCGACCAGGCCGGGAAGCGTTCCTGGAGCCGCTTTGAGGTACCCGGCTTGGTAAGCCGCGCTCGCCAGGGCCTGGATACTCGTCAAGTTAGGATCGGTTGTGAAGTCGAGTTTCCCCCACGCCTCCTTCAAGACCAAATTGCCGAGAAGCTTGCCCGTCAATCGCTTGAGCTCGCCGTTCACCGTCGATTGCGCCTCGGCAGGGTGCCCTTGGATCCATGAAACCGTCCGTTCGTGAGACGAGACGAAGGCTTGCACGGCATCGGGGTGAGCGTCTGCGAATGCTCGCCGAACGACCACTACGGTGGTGGTGAAGCGCCGGTTTGGCCAGAGCGATCGCTCGTCGACGACCGTCTTAGCCCCGGTCTCGGAGCGCAGCCGCGAAGCCCAAGGCTCCGGAACCCAGGCGGCGTCGATCTGTTTTCGCCGGAAGAGGGTGAGGATGTCGGGGTTCTTCGCCGGGATAATCGAAACCGTTCCTCCGTGCTCCTTCGATTCCAAACCTGACTGGAGTAGAAAGTGTCGGCACGACACATCCTGGGTTCCCCCTAGCTGCGGCACCGCGACGCTGTGTCCGTCGAGGTCGCGAACGCTCGAAATCGGAAGGTCGGCCCGCGCGACAAGCGACGCGCCTCCGCTACAGGCGCCTGCCACGATTGTAAGGCTCTGCCCGTTCGTCTTTAAGAAGGTGTTCGTTGCCGGACTCGGCCCCACGTAAGCGACGTCGACCTCGCCAGCAAGAAGCGCTTCCATCGCCTCCGGACCGGCGTTCACTACCCGGGTCGAGACGTCGTAGTCCGGCAGATCCTTTTGGAAGAACCCCTTCGCCACTCCGACCAGCGCGGGGGCATGGGTGAGGTTTGGGAAGTAGGCGACCCTTAGCGGATAAGCCCCCTTTCGGGCCGCGGACGTCTGAGTTCGCCATCCGGTCCCGAATGCGAGGCCGAACAGGAAGAGAATTCCGCAGCCGGCGTTCAGCAGGTCGCGGGAACCGCGGCGCGCGTTCATCCCTCCCACGGGTCGCCTCCGCAATACTCTACTAAATCCATCAACTATTAGATTGATGTGCTAAAGGGGTGATTCGGGCATCGGAATGCGTTGAGCGGAAGATACGACGGCGAAGTGCCGTTAGATCTAAATAACGTAATCCAAAATCGACGGAACACCGTCGGCTTTACGTTGCATGTCCCGCAGGTCCGCAAAGGAAGTGTTGTCCAATACGAGCGCCATCGCGTCCCGGACCTCCTTGAAAGTAACCCTCAGAACGCAGGTCGGCGGGTGCGGGCAGCCGCATTCGCTGAAGTTCGTCACGCTCACGCAGCTAATCGGAGCGATTGACCCATCCATGGCTCGAATCACGGCGCCGAGGGTGATTTCCTCCGGCGCTTTCGCGAGGACGTAGCCTCCTCCAGGCCCTTTTCGACTCTGGACGAAGCCCGCGACCTTAAGGGAGGAGAGGATCTGCTGCAAGAACTTCAGCGGGATGTTTTGCCGATCAGCGATGTCCTGAATCAACGTAATCTTGGCATCGTCCCTCAGGCTGAGGTCCAACAGGGCGCGCATGGCGTACCTCGCCCGGCTAGAAAGCATGCCCCTATTTTACTGACCTCAGGATCTTTTGGTCAGAGGCGGGATGGCTTGTCGAACATGCCCCGTAAGTCGAAGACCGACGACGCTTCGTCGGTTTCGAGCTAAACGAGGGGCCTGACTCGGTTCTCCCCTCGTAGACCCGTTCCTAGACTAGTGCTCTCCGGCAAAAACGAGTTCATGAGCCCCAACCGCCGCCAACCTTCACCTAAGGCATCCAGAGCCCGGAGGGCTCTTCAGAAACTAGCCGCGGGTCGAAGACCCTGGGTAAGGCGCTGACACCCCTCCCCGACCTCGGCAGGCGGTCGCAGAACCCACCGCCACTAAGAACCCTGATCGAAATCGCTGATGACCGCAATCGAACCCAATGTTTCCCGACATGTCTACCTGGCCGAGCTCGAGGCCGAGGCGATCTACACCCTCCGAGAGGTCGCCGGGCAGTTCGAACGCCCCGCCCTCCTCTTTTCGGGTGGCAAGGACTCGATCGTGCTCACCCACCTCGCTCGAAAGGCGTTCGCTCCGGGGCCGATCCCATTTCCGCTGCTGCACATCGATACCGGCCACAACTTTCCGGAGACGATCGAGTTCCGCGATTGGCTGGCGGCCGAGGTGAAGGCGCGGCTGCTGGTGCGATACGTGCAAGACTCGATCGACCAGGGGCGCGTAGTCGAGGAAACCGGACCTCATGCGAGCCGGAACGGATTGCAGACCGTGACTCTCCTCGACGCTCTCACCGAGCTGAAGATTGACGCGGCAATCGGCGGCGCGCGGCGCGACGAAGAGAAAGCGAGAGCCAAGGAGCGCGTCTTCTCCCACCGGAACGCCTTCGGCCAGTGGGACCCCAAAAACCAGCGCCCTGAGCTTTGGCATCTCTACAACGGCATGCGGCGACCGGGGGAGCACTTCCGCGTGTTCCCGCTCAGCAACTGGACCGAGCTCGATATCTGGCAATACATCGTTACCGAACGGATCGCGATCCCGTCCCTCTACTTCAGCCACGAGCGCGAAGTGGTGGTCCGAGACGGCGTCTTGCTCGCCCACAGCGACTTCCTCGTTCCGATCCCTGGAGAGCGGCGCGAAATCCGGACTATACGTTTCCGAACCGTCGGCGACGCTACCTGCACGGGCGCGATCGAGTCGAACGCTTCCACCTTGGACCAGATCCTTGGTGAAGTGATCTCCGCACGCGTGACGGAGAGAAGCGGCCGCGCCGACGACCAGCGTAGCGACGCCGCCATGGAAGACCGCAAGCGGCAAGGTTATTTTTGATGGACACGCTACGATTCGCCACCGCGGGAAGCGTCGACGACGGCAAGAGCAGCCTTATCGGACGACTTCTCTACGATTCGAAGTCGATTCTCGAGGACCAGATGCTCGCCATCGAGCGCGCCAGCCGTAACCGCGGCGCAGACCAGGTGGAGCTTGCCCTGCTGACGGACGGCCTCCGTGCCGAGCGCGAGCAGAACATCACGATCGATGTCGCCTACCGTTACTTCTCGACCGCAAGGCGCAAGTTCATCATTGCCGATACGCCAGGCCACCTCCAATACACGCGGAACATGGTCACCGGCACCTCGACCGCCGACCTCTCCGTCATCCTGATCGACGCCCGCAAGGGGGTGCTCAGCCAAAGCAAGCGGCACGCGGCCATATCCTCCCTTCTGGGCCTCCGAACTTTGGTAGTAGCCGTCAATAAGATGGACCTGGTCGAGTTCTCGGAGGCAGTTTTTCGTCGGATCGAAGCCGAATTCCGCGCCTTTACCAACCGGCTGGGAATTGCGGACGTGACGTTTATTCCGATCTCCGCATTGAACGGAGACAACGTCGTCGACCCGAGCGAGCAAACCCCCTGGTACTCCGGGCCGACCTTGTTGCAATTCTTAGAAGAGGTCGAGGTCGCTCGACAGCCTCGAACCGGTTTCCGGCTCCCGGTCCAATACGTGGTCCGCCCCCACCAAGACTTCCGCGGATTCGCCGGGCAGGTGGAGAGCGGATCGGTTCGGGTCGGCGACCTGGTCGGAGTCGCCTCGTCGGGTATTCGAAGCGCGGTCCGGTCGCTGCATGTAGCTGGTGAACCCGCCGACGAAGCCCGGGCCGGCCAGCCGGCGGTGGTGGAAATCGATCGCGACGTTGACATCAGCCGCGGCGACCTTCTCTTCGACCCGTCGTCGGCTCCCGAACGCGCGGACCGTGTGGAAGCGGTTGTTTGCTGGCTCGCCGATACGCCGCTCGCGCTAGGCAAGCGTTATCTGGTGCTGCACGCCACGAGGAGGATCTCCGGAGTAATCGAGTCGGTGACCAGCCGGATTGATGTCGACACCCTGGACCCGGTCGCAGCGACCCACCTGGGTCTAAACGAGTTGGGCCGGATACGTCTCCGCACTGCGGGACCGCTCTACTTCGACCCGTACGAGCGGAATTCCGCCACCGGAAGCTTTGTTCTCGTCGACCCGGAGACGAACGGTACCGTCGCCGCGGGAATGATCCAGACCTCTTACTTAGACGAAGAGCCCGCCCCCGATTCCGGGCGGGTGGTGTGGATTAACGGTAACGGAGGGCGGGCTCCGCGCCTGGTCGCCGAGCTGCAAGCCCTCGGGCGCCGGGTAGTTCTCCTCAGCGCAGACACGTTTGGCGCCGGCGCGTCCGAGCCGCTCGCGCGCCTCGCGCGCTCCGCCGCCTCGCAGGGTTTCGACGTCCTCGTCGCCGCCCCGGCCATCGCCACCGGTAGCCGGGAGTGGCCCACCTACCCCGACGAGGGGCAACCGTTCGACCTCCTCCTAGAGTCCGTCCTCCCTCACTTCGACCGGATAACTCAGCCGGCTTCGGCCACAGAATTCTCGATCTAGGAAGGCGGTAACCGTTCGCGATATTTATCACGACATATGTCGTGATCTGTGTTATTCTGTTTGTGACGGCATATGTCGTCATAAATTCAGATGGCAAAACGTAGCGGAGTTGGAGAGGCGGAGATGGAGCTACTTAACTTCATCTCGGGGAAAGGAGGCGCGACGGTCGGCGAAGCGGCCGCGTTTCTCCACGAGACGAAGGGACACTCGCGCACCACGGCCCAGAGCGTGATGGAACGCCTGCGGAAGAAGGGTTACCTGAGGCGCGAAAAGATCGAAGGCGTCTTTCGATACATCCCCTCGCGCTCCGGACCCACCGTAGTGGGAGAGCTGCTCGACGATTTCGTGGCGCGGGTGCTCGGAGGGTCGGTAGATCCGCTTGTCACTTATCTCACCGAAAAGGTCGACCTGGACGATCAGCAGTTGAGCCAGCTTCGAAAGTTGGTTCGCGAATTGGAGGAGAAGGATGCCGGCCGCTGATCCGCTGCTTATTGGTCCCACGCTCGTGGTGGCGGCCGCGGCCCTCGCACTAAAGCTGTTCCCACGTCTCGCGCCGAGGTGGAGAGCTTGGGTTTGGCGATGCGTCTTGCTCAAGCTCCTCCTCGGGGTCTTACCGGTCGGAGCGATTCAGCTACCCTGGCTACCGGCCGAGCCGGCTGTTCAGGAGTACAGTTATGCCGTTGGCCCCGCTCCCTCAACCGGCGTCGATCCGGTTTGGCTCCTTTTAGGAGTCGGCGTGGCGGTCGCGTTGGTCACAGGGCTTCGCTCCTTCCTCTTTGGCCGTCGAATCGTCCGCACCGCGCAAACGGTTGTGGAGCCGTCGGCAAGGCAAGAATTGGAGCGGCTTGGGAGAGCCGGTGGACTCCGGGTTCCGCCCAGAATGCTGGCAAGCGAGGAGCAAGATGTACCGCTCCTGTTGGCCGGCCGTCCGGCCGCGATCGTGCTTCCAGTCGCCTATCTACTGGGAAGGCTTGGGGATCTCCGCATGGCGCTAGCCCATGAGATCGGCCATCTTGCCCGGCGCGATTTGGCTTGGTCCGGGCTCGCCATGGTCGTCCGCTCCATCTTCTTTTTCCATCCGTTCGTATGGCTGGCCGTCCGCGCTCATGCCGAAGCGCAAGAGTCCGCCACCGACGAGCTCGCCATCGAGCTGACAAATGCGCCGGTCTCGGCGTATGCCGACCTTCTCTTAAGGGCGAGCGTTCGCCAGCCCATCGACCAGATTTCCGGAAGCGCGGGGCTGGCAATGGCCGGCTCCTACCGCACCGTCGAAAGGAGGATCCAAGCCTTGAAGAACATCTCAACCGCTCGCCGCCAGCCGCGGCCGGCTCTCCGATGCGTCGCGCCGTTCCTCGCGCTCGCTTTTCTACCGACTTACCAACTCGTACCGGCGCCTCCGGCTCCGGCGGCTCCCGCGCATCCGCCAAAACCGGCCGTGTCCAGATCGATTAAGGGGATTCCCCCGCCGCCGGCAATGGTTTTCTCGGCCGACCAGCGACCAACTCGGGCTCGGTCTAAGGCTCGGCGTCGCCACCGACTCCGGCATGTCAGTCCGCCGGCTAGAGCGTCTATCGTGTGGCATCGTAGCGCCGATTCCCTCCCTCCTCCCGCGAAGCCGCCGACGTGGCATCGGCTCCCGCAGGCTCCGGATCCCCGGGCCTGGGGAGAGATCCCGCCTGCTCCGGCCGCTCCTTCGGTGGATGGTATTAGGCGACCCGGCTCCGCTCTTCCGCCGCCCGTCCCTTCGGCCGATATGGCCAGGCGGCCAGGTTCCGTTATCCCGCCCTCCGTTCCTTCGGCCGATACAGTCAGGCGGCCCGGGTCCGTTCCCCCACTCCTCGCCCCTTCGGCGGATATGGTCAGGCGGCCCGCCCGAAGACAAGTGCCTGCCGATCGTGTTCGTCGCGCGAAGGACCCCCGGCGGGTGCCGTTCCTCAGCGAGATTCCCATCGTCGGCCATGCGTTCGTTTCGCGGGACCGTGCCCCGATCGTGCCCGCCCCGCCGATCCCGGACGGGCCGGTTCGACCCCAAGCTACTCGCCGGGTACCGGTTCTTAGCGACATTCCGATTATCGGCCGGCTCTTCGTTACCACGGTCGACCACGACGTACCGTCGGCCCAGCCGCCGAAATAGGCGGAAGTGGGCTAGCGTCGGGATAAGGGCGCTAGCCCACCAAGAAATCCGAGACGACGATCGGCAGCGGGTCGTCGGTGACTTGGATTTCTCGCAAGCAAGGCGTGTAAGGGTAGATGCGATGGGCGAGGAAGGCGATGTGGCCATCCCGGTCTTGGGCTTCGCCGCGGAGGGTGATGTAAGGGTTGCAGATCACCTGGTGGCCGTCGCGCTGGTAGACGTCGTCGAAGCAGGTCACATTCAACAGGCCGCTCTCGTCTTCGAGATCGAAAAACATCACCCGCTTGCCGCTCGAGGTCGGCGGGAATCTAAGGCGGATCGGGTTACCCACAACGAAAGCCTTCGTCCCCGGAGTCAGGCGCGACGCCTCGGCCGAGGTAATCCCGCCTTTCTCCTTGATTCGCGCACGCTCGAACGCGACCAGATGGTGGCGGATGTCCAAATCAAGCACTCGGCGGTCTTGGATCGCCCGTTCGGCAATGGAGAAATCCTCCACATCTTCCGGAAACGGCGGCTCCTGAAGCCGTAAAGGGAGCGCTCCGTCCATGGAGGAGACCATCGCGGCGTATTCGAGGGCGCGGGGGATCGCCCAGAGAAGAGTGCGGCGATTTTCCGTAAGCCCTTCGAACGCGCCGCAGAGGATAAGCCGTTCGAGCTCGTCGCGATCCGGGCGAACGCGAGCGACGAAATCGAAGAAAGAGGCGAACGCGCCGTCGTGGCGCGCAGCGATGATCCGCTCCCGCGTCGCTTCCTGTACCCCGCCGACCTGGCGCAGGCCGACTCGGATTCCGCCGTGAGGGATCAACATCCGGGGGTCGTCCTCCGAGAGCAGATCCTCCGGGGTGAAATTGATCGCGCTCCGGTTGACGTCGGGACGAAGAATCTCGATCTCGCGTATCCGCGCTTCGTTGGCGATCGTGGCGGGACCGTAATAGCCGGCCGGCTGGGCGTTTAAGAGCGCCGCGAAGTATTCCGCCGGGAAGTTCTGCTGACACCAAACGCAACGGACGGAAATATCCGCGAAGGCGAGCGCGTGTCCCTGAGCGAAGCCGTACCCCTCGAACTGCGCTACGTATTGAAAAACCTCTTGGGCGATCTCCTCGGAATGTCCCCGGGCGACGATCCGGTCAAAGACTTGCTGGCGGATTTGCTGCGCGAACTCTTCTTTCTTCCGCTTGTAGATCCCCTCCCGAGCTTCCTCCGCCTCCGCGGCGGAATAACCGCCGAACTCCTGAAGCAGTTGGTCTACCTGCTCCTGAAACACGACGATGCCGTAGGTACTCCCGAGGATATCGTCGAAAAGAGGGTCCAGAACTCCATAGTGCTGCCCGCGGCGACGAGCGATGTATTCGTTGATCTTCACCGCCCCACCGACCCCCGGCCGGATCGCGGCCTGCACAACTCCCGCGTCTTTAAGATTTTCCGTTCGCACCCGGATATGCGCTTGCCGCATCGCCGGCGAGGCGGACTGAGGAATGCCGATGAGGTTCCCGGCGCGAAAGGCGCGGTAAACATCCTCATCCTCGAGTGAAACGTCACGGATATCGAAATCGGGGACCTGGTCCCGAACGCGCGCCTGGGTATCGGAGAGCACGTCGTTCCCTCTCAGACAAAGCACGTCGAACTTGTCGAAGCAGTCCTTGGCGCTTCGCTTATCCCACTGGATGATCGGCACCCCGTCGACTCCGGAGTGCATCATCGGAACGATGTCGGCGATCGGATCCTCGCAGATCACCACGCCGGAGGAGTGCGCGCGGGCGTTGCGGGGGATGTCCATCAGATCCTCGGCGAGGCGAAAAACCCAATGGAAACGCTCGCGGGGGATGTTGCTGTTCCGCAGCTCGGGGCGGGCGTCGAGAGCTTCTTCCAAGCGCTCGGGGGTAACTCCGCCATGGAGCCGTTTGGCCAAGAGGCTGAGGCTCTCGGGGGGTACGCCCATCACCTTCCCCACTTCTCGGATAATGCCCCGCGAGCCGTAGGCGCCGAAGGCGGCGACGGTCGCCACATGAGCCGGTCCATATTTGGTGGTCAGGTAGCCGCGTACATCTTCCCGCCGGCGCGCCTCGAAGTCGATATCGATGTCCGGTCTTTTGGTGGCCCCTTCCGGTAGAAAACGGTCGAAGTGGAGGTCGTGCTCCAGGGCGTTAATTCGCGAGAATCCGAGACAATAAGCGACCAAGGAATCGATGACCGAACCGCGCCCGCTCAAGACGATCCCCTGATCGGTCGCCCAGCGGCACATATCCCACGCGATCAGGAAGTGACTGGCAAAGCCGTTCCGGATAATCCGATCCAGCTCCATCTCTAGCCGATCGGTCACATCGGAGTCGATGACCTTGCAAAAGTGTCGAGCCCCCTCGTATGTCTCGTAACGGAGCAGCTCCGCTTCGTTTTCGCAGTACTTGGGAAGATTTGTGCGGCCGGGAAGCACGTTGGAGTCGCAACGCTCGGCCACCCGCAAGGTGTTCTCCAGCAGATCCGGCCGGTCTCGGAACAGCTCGCGCATCTCGCTCCTCGTCCTCAGATAACGCTCCGCGTTCAAGGCCCGGCGCGGGGAGTGCGGTATTTGGGGCTGCCCTTCCTCGCGCAACGGCTTCCGGCCGACAACCTCCTCGATCGTGCAAAGCGTGTCGATACAGACCAATACGTCCTGGGCGGGGAAATTCTCTGGACGATGATGCGTGATCGGACCGCCCGCAACCGGGGTGACTCGGGCGTACTCCGCCAACTCCAGCATCCGCTCGTTGGTGGCGATTTCCCAGGGAAGGTAGCTCCGTTCAATCTGAATGAAGACGTTTTCGCGCCCATAGAGTCCGATCAGATGATCGAGCATGATGCGGGCTCCCTCTTCATCGCGGCGCACCATCAAGCGGTTCAGCACGCCGGCATCGCCGCCGGTCAGGCAGAGGAGATCCTCGGTATGCCGCTCCAGCCGCTCCCAAGTACAGAGGGGATAGAGTCGGGGCTCACCCAAATGACACTCCGTGATTAGCCGCGACAGGCTGCGGTACCCCCGCTTGCTGCGGGCGACGAGTACGAGCTCGCCTCCTTCCGGCATCTCGACCGTCGCCCCGATCAGAGGCTTGATCTCCGCTTGGGCGGCATAGCGCCGGAACTCCCGAGCCCCCATCAGCGAGAAAGGGTCCGCAAGAAGAATCGCTTGATATTCCCACGCCTCAGGAAAGCTGCAGATCTCGGCGGCGAGCATCCCGCCTCGGCCGAACGCGTAGCCGCTTAGCACGTGGAGCGCGGCGTAAGAGTCGGACCCTCCCGACTCCACATGCGGAGCCACGACCGGATCTTTGTATCCGCAAGCGCGGGCGATCTTCTCGTCTCGCAGTTTCAATATCCGAGGGGGCGTCTCGGCGCGGTCTACCGTCATAAGGGGAGGTAGCGTCTCGATTTTCTCGCGCCGGATTCCCTGGCCGTCAAGATATCGGCACACCTCCAGTTGGGGCGCGCATGCCCACCAGTCGCCGGCTTCGCGCCAGCGGGCGAGGCGAACCTCATCGCCAGCCGAGGACATTCTGCCACTCCCGCAACACTCGAACCCGGCGCGCGACCGGCATTTCCGATGCCCGCAGAACGGCACGTTCCCCGAACGTGGTGTGGATCTGAGCCACCGTCCGCTCCAGCCGTACCACCCTATCGTTGGCGCGGGCGCGCCCCACGAGCGCAGGCTGAAAGCCGACGACGAGCCGTAGATTTCGCAGACGCGCCCCCAAAGCGAGCACCGGTTCCTCGATCGGCGTCTCGCTCCACAAAGCCTGCAAGGCGGCGAAAATGGCGGGCTGGGCTCGCATCGGCTTGGCAAATTCTCGCGTTCGCGTCTGCCAACCCGCCGTTTCGGTTTCGATGCTCAGCTCGAGGCTCGAGCCCTCCTGCCCCTTACCCATCAAACGCCCGCCGAGGCATTGGGCCAAGAGCCTGAGATTGGCGTCGATCGCTTCAAGCGACTCGAGGGGAGAGGGGAAGAAAACTCGGTCCGCGATCGAGTCGGGCGGATAAATCGCCTCCACGGGATCACCTTGCGAGCCGGCCGCCGCCCGCAAAATCGTCAGCGCTTCCTCACCGAACTGCGATCGGAGCGTCGCTATATCGAGCTTGGCCACGTCCCCGATTTTTCGATATCCGAGAAAACGGAGGCGCTCTCGTGACGCCATCGCGATCGGCAGCAGTTCCAAGACCGGCAATGGAGCGAGGAAGGCCGCCGGCTCTCGCACCGCCTGCCCCCAGTCGCCATGCTGTGACGCGAGAAACGCGACCCATTTCGAGGGACCCGCGCCGAACCGTACCGGAAGGCCGGTCGCTTTCTCCAGCGACTCTACGACTCGAACCGCGATTTCGCCCGGCGCGGGGTGCCCCGAGAGGTCGAGGTAGGCGACATGCTGATCTTCGGGCTCGATCACGTCGCAAAAATCGAGGCACCCATCGAGCCACTTCGTACACCGCTCGCGGTAATCGTCTTCCCGCCAGGTTCGCAGGGTGAGATTCGGGATGATGTTGATGGCGTTCCGCGCGGTAAACCCCTCGCTAACCCCGCGTAGCCGGGCGTCGGGGTTGGAGTCGAGCACAACCCCTTCCCGCACGACCACCAAAGGTCCGCAGTGCTGGATCGGCTGGATGTAGAAGCCGTCGAGCTGGATTCTGAGCACGTAAGCGCGCGGCCTGATGCCTGGTTCCTGAGCGGGAGATCGAAAGGAAAAGGAAGACTGCACTCTGCGGATTCCTCGTGAGACGTGAGACGATTATACAAGACATCCGTCTACATATAACTGACTTTGACGTCCCCATGCCTCCCCTGGGTCTCTCGTTCCTCAACCCGTGCGTAGATGAAACGGTTCATCTGAGCCTCTCCGAACCCGGCAGATGCCTTAAAAGGGGGTGCAGATTGCGAACTTCCGAACATCCCCTATGCTTTTGTAGGCAGACTGCCCAATAATTTCTAAAGATGGGCGACGGGATTCGATAAATGTCAAAAATGCCACCCCTGGCCCGAGCGTACTGGGTGTTTGTTTTCGCACTCGGTATCGTGGCGGCGATCCTGTCGCAAAAGCTGCCGCTTCCCACCCATCGTAACTCGCCGTGGGAGATTGCCGGGTTCGTTGCCTTGGGCGTACTCGTCGGAGGCAAAAAGGTCAGCCTCAACAGCCTTCGGACAAACGAAGAGGCGGTTTCGATGTCGCTCGGCTTCGCGGTGACTTTCGCGAGCATGCTGCGCCTCGGCCCCGGGCTTGCCGTCATCATCGCCGTCGCAAGCTGCCTATCGAGCTGCGTTTTCCCCAAGCGCCAGCGGGTCCACCAGCTCATCTTCAACGTCGCCCTTAGCGCGGTCGAAGCGCTGGTCGGCGGTCTGGTCTTCACCCTCCTCAACGGAGGGACCTTGGACATGCAGCTCAACTTCCAAAACTGTCTTCGGACGTTTTTGGCGGTCGCCTGCAGTTCGCTCAGCTTCTTCTTAGTGAACACATTCGGCGTGGCGGTCATGCTCGCGCTCTTCACCGGCGAGAAGCTGCTCGACGTGTGGAAGGAAAACTTCAAGTGGACTGCGCCCAGCTACTTCGCCAGCGCCTGCGTCGGCGGTTTGGCGATGCTGCTCTTCAACGGTAGCGCCCTCGCGGTCCTCCTCTTCATCTTGCCCGTCGCCTACTGGGTCTATCAGTCGTTCGTTACCTACATCGCGCGCGCCGAAGACCGGCAGCGCCATATCGAAGAGCTCCAAGTCAAACAGGCCCAGCTCTCCGACCTGTATCTGGCAACCATTAAAAGCCTCGCCCTCGCCATCGACGCCAAGGATCAATACACCCACCAACACATCATTCGCGTACAGCGCTACGCGGTGGCGGTGGCGATCGAGATGGGGCTGGAGGGTGGCGATCTGGAAGGGGTGCGAACCGGCGCGCTGCTTCACGATATCGGCAAGCTCGGCGTGCCCGAATACGTTTTGCTCAAGCCTGGTCCGCTGACGCCGGAAGAGTACGAGAAGGTCAAGAAGCACCCTGAAATCGGCGCGGCGATTTTGGACCCGGTCGAATTCCCCTGGCCGGTCCTGCCGGTCGTGCGGCACCATCACGAGCGGTGGGACGGTACGGGCTATCCCGACGGCCTGGCGGGAGAGAACATCCCGCTCACCGCCCGTATCATGGCAGTTGCCGACGTTTACGACGCCGTGACCTCCACCCGCTCCTACCGGCAGGCGTGGACCCACGAGCGAGCGGTTGAGCTGATCCGCCGCGAGGCGGGAAGCCACTTTGACCCGGTCGTCGTCGAGTCTTTCCTCAAAGTCATCGATCGGGTCGTTAACGAAATGGCCTCTGAAGGGGTTGGGCCGCTGGTGCTCAAGCACGCCGTCTCCACCGCCGTCGAGAGCAAGGCCATCCAAGCCGCTAAACATATTTCGCGCGCCTCGACCGAGCTATGGGCGCTTTACGAGGTGGCTCAGTCGCTTTCCAGCAGCCTGGGGATAAAGCACACCGCCGAATTGGTCGTGCGTAAAATCGAGGAGATCTACCCCGGCGCGACCTGCGTCTTCTTCCTATGGGACGCGGACGTCAGAATCCTTACCGCCGACTCGGCCTTCGGCGTCAACCGCGATTTCTTCGTCAACGCTCGAACAGTCGGGGAGGAGAGCCCATCGCTCAAGGCGATCGAGAACAACACCCCGTTCTTTGGGGCGTTCGATCCTGCCGACCTCATGCTCGACTCCGTGGCCTCCGGCCTCTGGACCCCTCCCAAGACCGCCCTCATCGTGCCGGTCTGCTGCGAGGGAAGGCCGATCGGGACCATCAACCTGTACCATCCGTCCGAAGATGCCTTTAGCGATTACGACCGCCAACTTCTCGAGCTGATCGGCGAACGGGCGGCATCCGCTCTCTACAACGGCATTCTGTTCGACCGAACCCGGGGCGACTCCCTCAGCGATCCGCTGACCGGCGTCTACAACCTCCGGTTCCTCACGAATCACGTGGACTCCCTCTGCGACTCGGACTATGCGGAAGCGAACGAATCGGTTTTCGCCCTCCTCTGCCTCGACCTCGACAGCTTCAAGCCGATCAACGACGGTTTTGGACACGCCAAAGGAGACGCGGTCTTACGCGATGCCGCCCGCCTGTTCACCGAGGTCGTCGGTACGGCGGGGATCGTGGCGCGTTATGGAGGGGATGAGTTCGTCGTCGTCTTGGACGGCGCCAATCAGGCCGAAGCCGAGGAGATGACCCGGCGTCTCCAAGAGGCGATCGAGACCTACGATCCTCAATTGCATCACCGCCGGCTGGGGCAACTGCGCCTCGGCGTGAGCGTCGGCAGCGCCTGCTACCCAAGCGACGGCAAAGACTGCGCGTCCCTTCTTTCAGCGGCCGATCATCGGATGTACTCGATGAAGACGGAAAGAAAGCTTCAGCCTTTGGCGAAGCCCTCCGAACCGGCCGGCGAGCGAGAAAACGTACTCCCAGGACTCGAGCGACCTCGCGCAGGACGTTAACCGGTTAACCACTTTTAGGGGGACAAAATCTCCTCAAGTAAACCGGTTAACCCAAAATGACAAGTATTTCTACCAGTCTTCCGCGCTGAAAAAGGGGCCGATAATTACCCGGCTGCGAGGGGAACGCCAGCGGATTTACTTATGAAAGACACATTCGGCACACGTATAATGCCGACCCACAAGAGGACTGCCCGGCGAATCGCCGGCATCTTAGCGACCGTTTCGGCCGCGGTTTCGGCATTCGGGCAAGCTCCGAGCACCGACACATTCGTCAAGAAGGCACTGGCCGCACCCAGCGAGGGGCGGATCAATCTGCTTGTACAAAACTCGCGATCGATGACGGGGGCCGACGCCGCCAAGCTGGCGCACCTCGGAGGCTACGTTTACCGGCACCTTCCGATCGTGAAGTCGAATGCGATCAACATCCCAACCAAGAAGCTTCGAAAGCTTCTCAGCCTGCCGTTCGTCTCGCATGTTTCCGAAGATGTCTCGGTACGCAAGAGCGATGTGTACACCGTCGAGTCGAGCGGCGCGAGCACGGCTTGGCAGCAGTACAGCACGACCGGTTCCGGAGTCGGCGTCGCCATCATCGACAGCGGCATCCGGCCCGACAACGATTTTGGCTTTCTCAACGATTGGGACTTCACCGATCTCCTCAACAACCGGATCGTCGCCAACGCCAATTTTTCCCCCGATTCGTTTTTTGCCAACGACCTCTGCGGCCATGGAACTCACGTTGCCGGCATCGTGGGTGGAAATGGGAAGAGCTCCTCGGCCAGGAATTGCTTCGTCACCTACTACGGAATCGCCCCTGAGGCGAACCTGATCAACGTTCGAGTGCTCGATTCCCAGGGGTCCGGCACGGTCAGCCAAGTGATTGCCGGTATTCAGTGGACGGTCAATCACAAGAAGAGCTACAACATCCGGGTCATGAACCTCTCCATGGGGCATACCGTGGGAGAGAGCTACACCACCGACCCCCTGTGCCAAGCCGTCGAGCAGGCATGGAAGAGCGGCATCGTCGTCGTCTGTTCCGCCGGAAACGACGGCCGGAAGAACGCAACCCAAACCTCCGGCGCCGACAATGAGGGTTACGGCGCCAACTACGGC
The DNA here is from genome assembly GCF_000724625.1 of Fimbriimonas ginsengisoli Gsoil 348. Classification (GTDB taxonomy): domain Bacteria; phylum Armatimonadota; class Fimbriimonadia; order Fimbriimonadales; family Fimbriimonadaceae; genus Fimbriimonas; species Fimbriimonas ginsengisoli. The sequence continues at coordinate 1,056,551 of NZ_CP007139.1, forward strand.
ACGATCGAGTCGCCGGGGAACGACCCTTACGTCATCACCGTCGGCGCGATGAAGCAGGGAGACGTCCGCAACCACGACCAGATCGCGACCTATTCGAGCCGTGGCCCTTCGAGGCTGGACTTCGTTGTGAAGCCGGACATCGTTGCCGCCGGCAACCGGGTGGTTTCCGTACTCGCTCGATACTCGTATCTCGACCGAACCTACGGCGACGTCAATGGCGTGTCCTGGACCGAATACATGACCAGTAAGCGGGACGGGATGTCGCACGACTACTTCCGGCTCTCCGGAACGTCGATGGCGGCCCCCGTCGTCTCCGGCGCGGTGGCGCTGATGCTTCAGCTCCAACCGAAGCTTTCCCCCGACACCGTCAAGGCTCGTCTCATGGCGAGCGCCGACAAGTGGCTGGCCACTTCCGGACGGGGCGACATGTTCACCTACGGAGCCGGCTACCTCAATATTCCGGCCGCGCTGGATAGCGCGATCGTGGCGACACAGTACGCGACCAGTCCCCGAGCCTACCGGCGCTCCGACGGCAGCGTGGCGATCGATATGGATCGGGCCATGTGGGGAACCGGAATGTCCGGGAACCGAGCCATGTGGGGAGACGGCGCGATGTCCGGAACACAACCCGATACGGTTTCGCCAAACCGAGCCATGTGGGGAGACGATGTTTGGACCGACCCAACGGTCACTACCGTTAACAGCGCGACGATCGACCTATCGTCGACCGCAATCAAGGGGGATTAAGGAAATGAACCTATTCATGCGCATGGTCCGAAGAATCATCTGGGGCGAATAGCCTCTAGATCCGAGCCAAAAAACCCCGTCCCACAATAAGTGTGGGACGGGGTTTTTCTTGTCTGCTGGCTGGTGACTACCGCATCTTGCGGCGCTGCGCCGTGATCACTTCCGTGTTCATTCCGGCCCAGTGCAACGCGCCGGCATAGCGGCCATGCTCCATCTTGATGCAACGGTCGACGACGACCGACAGCCCCGCATCCAGCGCCCGGTCGGCCGACGGTAGGTCGATAATCCGGAGCTGCATCCAAACTGCCTTCGCGCCGATGGCGATCGCCTCGTCGACGATTGCGGGAACCTCGGACGCCGGGCGAAAGACCTCGACGATATCCACCGGCTCCGGAATGCTTTTCAGGTCGGGGTACGACTTCTCGCCCAAGATCTCGGTCGCACGAGGGTTGACCGGAATCACCCGATACCCCTCGTCCTGCAGGTAAGAGGCGACCATGTTGCTCGCCTTCGTCTTCTCGGTGGAAAGGCCGACGATGGCGATCGTCTTGGCGTCGGACAGCATATCGCGAATGGCGCGGGTGTTCTGGTACTTCTCCCTCTGCTCGGCCGTGAGCTGGGTGTTGAGGCTTATATCGCAGACAGAGCTTGGTCCAAATCCCATAGCAGATCCTCCAGAGTTTCGAGGCCGACCGATAGACGGATCGTCGAGGGGGTGATGCCGGCGGCGACGAGCTCGTCGTCCGAAAGCTGTTGGTGGGTCGTGGAAGCCGGGTGAATCACAAGGCTCTTCGCGTCTCCCACATTCGCGAGGTGCGAGAAAAGCTGCAACGATTCGATAAACCGCTTCCCCGCGTCTCGCGCGTCTTCGTCGCTCGATTCGATCTCGAACGAGAGCACGGCGCCCGGCCCCTTCGGCAGGTACTTCTTCGCCCGCTCGTAATGCGGGTGGCTCGGCAGCCCCGCGTAGTGCACGCGTCGAACTCGAGAATGCCCGTCCAAGAACTTGGCCACTCCGGCCGCGTTCGCGACGTGGCGATCCATCCTAAGCGCCAATGTCTCCAACCCCTGGAGCAGCAAGAACGAATTCATCGGCGAGATGCAAGCGCCGGTGTCCCGAACCGTCTCCGCCCGCAGCTTCATCAAGAATCCGTAATGACCGAAGGTGTCAAAAAATCGGAGGCCGTGATAGGAAGGCGAAGCCTCGGCGATCGTCGCGTGCCGGGAGAAATCGAAGTCGCCCGAATCTACCACGACTCCGCCGATGCTGGTGCCGTGGCCGCCGATGAACTTGGTGGCCGAGTGGACCACGATCGTGGCGCCCCACTCGATCGGCCGGCACAAGTAGGGGGTAGCGAACGTGCTGTCCACGACCAATGGGATCCGCTTCGCCTTGGCCAACGCACCCAACGCCTCCAGATCGGCGATGCTCCCCACCGGATTGCCGATCACTTCCACGAACAGCATCCGCGTCTTGGAAGTGATCGCCGCTTCCCATGCCGCGATGTCGTCCGGATCGACGAACTTCACTTGAACCGAAAGCTTCTTCAGCGTGTGCGTGAGCTGGGTTAGGCTTCCCCCGTAAAGCTGCGTCGAGGCGACGATCTCGTCGCCAGGCGAGCACAAGGTCATGATCGTGCCGAACTGCGCCGCCATACCGCTCGCCACCGCCATCGAGCCGGTTCCTCCTTCTAGGGAGGCCATCCGCTCCTCGAAGACTGCGGTCGTCGGATTGCTGATGCGGGAGTAGATGTTTCCGTACTGCTTCAGCTCGAAGAGGTGGGCCGCTTCGTCGGTGCTTTCGAAGACGTAAGAGGTCGTTTGGTAAATCGGAACCGCCCGTGCTCCCACGTATGGATCGGGAATCTGCCCGGCATGCAGCATGCGGGTCTCAAAGCCAAAGTTGCGTCTGTTTTCCAATCGGTTCCCCGTGCGATGAAGCCGCTAGACACGAATGAAGCTCGCGACCGGCTCGTTCGCGTTGAGCTCCTCCAGTTCCCGCGGCCCCGGACGCTGGGGCCGGTCCCGATCGGTACTGACGACGCATAGAAATCCAAGCTCTTCCCCGCTCGTGGCTCGAAACTGATGCCAAGTTAGCGGCGGAACATGTACTACGTCGTGGGTCCCGATCTCAGTCACCCGATCGCCCACCAATACCTGGCCCGAGCCGCGAATGATCATCACCAGATGCACGTGCTCGTGCCGTTCGAGCGTAGAATGCCCCCCTTCCGCGATCTCGAAATATCGAAACTCGACCGGCATCCCATCCGCACCCTTGAAAAGGGTCTGCCGGGTGATGCTCTTAAAGTGCGTCCCATCCTCTTTATAAGGGTGGACGTCGACACTCTCCCACCGAAAACCGCCGCTATGATGTCGGACCATGGAATCTAAATAACGACCGCCGCCAAATCTTCATCGCGATCGGGCCGGTCCCCCGAGGATACCCCCCGGACCGCCGCTCTCCAGAGCGGCCTCCCGTCGTACTGCGTACAACGTTGGTGGGCGAGACGCCCGGTGTCCGGGATGCGGTCGGGACGACCGCGCTCCGTTGCTTGGCAAATGAATGGAATCTTCCGTAACCGTGCGTGCCTCGCCGCGTCCCTCCACTTGTGAGGCATCGCGGAGTTGCGTTGAAGAGCCTCGGGTCGCTCGGACTCGCGGGGGTGCTGCTGCTCGGCTCTTACGCCATCGTATTACGACACCGTCACGAGTACGTCCCCGCCGAAGCGATGGCCCGAAAGAGGTTTTACGCGGATCTCGTCAAGTCCGAGCCGACCGCCGCCAACTTCAAGCTACTCGCGGAGGCAGATGTCCAAACCGCTGACTTCGAAGGCGCGAAACAGGCTTTCGGCAAGGCCGCGGAGATCTACCGGTCGAAGAACCTCCCGAGCGAAGGCTACGCTACCGAGCGTCTCTCCCAACGCTATGAGGTAGTAGCCAAGCCGTTCATCCACCTGCCGAAGCCGAGAAAAACTTTAGGCGTTCCAAGCGTCCCTCTAGCCCTCCACGAACCGGTCTACGGCTGCTATACCGGGGCATTCATTGACCACGAGGACACAATTCGGGGGACTTATCGCGACGAATACGGCGCCTGGCGGCGCGATGCGAGCGCTTTCAACCATCTCACAAACACCCACCACGCGATCTTCTTTATGTATCTCGGATACGGACGGTCGTTCCCCGCCAAGTTCGTTCGGCACATGAACGATAACGGGGCCGCCGCCCAGATCGCCCTCGAACCGGACAAGCTGAGCGCGGTCAAAGACGACGCCTATCTCCATGCGTTCGCGAAAGCCGCGCGAGAGTCCCGCACCCCGATCTTTCTCCGCTTCGCAAGCGAGATGAACGGCGACTGGGTGCCTTACAACGGCAACCCCGCCTTGTACATCGAAAAATTCCGCCTCGTCGCCAGGGTCATGCATGCGGAAGCGCCGAACGTGGCGATGGTTTGGTGTCCATTCGAGACGCCGGTGCGTACGATCGCCGACTACTATCCCGGCGCGAGCGCCGTCGACTGGGTCGGTCTCAACGTTTACAGCGTTCCTTTCTGGGACAACAACCCGAGACGGCCGGCCGATTGGCGCGACCCGTCCGATTCTCTCCGCTACGTCTACGATCGATATGCCAAGCGCCATCCGATCATGATCTGCGAGTATGCAGCCTCACACCGGTCGTCGCTTGACAACATCGGCCGGTCGGAGCTCGCCCGGACCAAGATGGCGGAGTTATATGCCGCCCTTCCGCGCAAATATCCCCGAGTAAAAGCGGTCTGCTGGTTAAGCATGAACGCGATCAAGCACGCGATCCCGGGGCGGCAGAGCAACGACTATTCCCTCCTTGGCGATCCTGGCGTTCTCCACCGCTACGCGGAGCTCTTGCGCGATCCTTATTTTCTCCGCGCGGTTCCACGCCAAGGCCATGCGTCGGCTCCGCAGCGAACGATTCCCCTCGAGGACGGACGAACGCTGACCGGACGGATATCGCTAAGCGCCTGGGTGAAGCTGTACGACGATTACCCGCGCGTCATTTGGCGAGTAAACGGAGACGAGCGCCAAGCTTCCGCCTTGCCGGGGCCGCATCGGTGGGTGCTGGACACCTCCTCGATTCCCGAGGGACCGGCCACGATCGAACTTCTCGTTCTCGATAGCGTCGGCCGCGAGGTCGCCCACGCGACGCGATATGTAACCGTCACCCACTAATTGTGGGAACATCTCGTTTCGGGGAAGCATCCTAGCGGCGGAGACATCATGCGCCATCGGTTTGGACTTTCAATTCTTTTTTTGGTGCTCGTATCGAGCGCGGTCGCACAGGTGATCGTCCCTCCCACTTCCGTCCGTCGTCCCGGCGAACGTCCGGGGACCGCCCACACGAACTACCGGATCTATATCGGACCCTGGCGGTTTCCATCGGTGGACTCCCCTTTTCCAGAGCTCGCCGCCGCGCACGGGCCGGCGGCGGGTCAAACCATCCCCGGCTACCATCCCGCCGACATCCGCGCCGCCTACAACGTTCCGCCAAATCTCGGCACGCAGGCGATCGCCATCGTCGACGCGTTCGACCTTCCCACGTCGCTCAACGACTTTAATTTCTTCTCCGCTCAGTTCGGACTTCCCACCGAACCGTCCGGGGTGGCCACCGCTTCAACCAATCGGGTCTTTCAGGTCGTCTATGCCTCCGGCACAAAGCCCGCCACCAACGCGGACTGGGGCGGCGAGATCGCCCTCGACATCGAGTGGGCCCACGCAATGGCTCCCAACGCCAAGATCTATCTGATCGAAGCCGATAGCGACAGCCTCCTCGACCTGCTTGCCGCCGTTCGAGTGGCGGCGACTCAACTCTCCAACGTCCGCCAAATCTCCATGAGCTTCGGCGCTAACGAATTTACAAACGAGTCGGCTAGCGATTCCACTTTCTTGGGGACGAACAAAGTCTTCTTCGCCAGCTCAGGCGATGCCAGCAACCTCGTGTCCTATCCGGCCGCCTCGCCCAACGTAGTCGGCGTCGGCGGTACTCGGCTTGCGCTATCCAACGGCAGCGTCGTATCCGAGACCGCTTGGAGCAGTGCGGGAGGTGGCCCAAGTTCGCGCGAGCCGCGTCCGACGTACCAGAATTCGGTTTCGGGCGTTGTCGGCTCCGCCCGTGGGACGCCGGACATCGCAGCGATTGCCGATCCCGAAACCGGCGTTGCCGTCTATGACAGCACCCCCATTCCTGGAACCGGCGTCGGTTGGTTCGTGGTGGGAGGCACCAGTCTTGCGTGCCCAGTCTGCGCCGGGATCACAAACGCCCGCGGGTACTTCACCGCTTCCAGCTTCTCCGAGTTGACCCGCCTGTATGGACTCGCCGGCACATCGTTCTTCCGTGACATCACCTCCGGAACGTCGGGGCAGTTTTCGGCGCGCGTCGGCTACGACTTCGTAACGGGACTTGGTTCCCTGCTGGGGATATTCGGTCCGTTCGCGACCTCGCCTAGTTCACTCTCCGTGGTGTCGGGTACCGCGGTCGCCGGGGTGCCGAGCAATATGGTCGCCAAAGACGGCCACGACTACGTGGTTAGGAGCGCATCGCCGGCGGGCGGCGGCCAAGTCGCCACCGTACAGGGGACCTTCGCCTCTCATCCCCCTGCCAAGGCCGTTCAATTCGGCGCGTCGGTTACCGTGACCGCGATGCGGACGAGCGGAACCACGACGCTCAAGCTCTTTAACCAGGCCACCTCGGCCTTCGAAAGCGTTGCAAACCTAACGCTGGGCACAACCAACACGACGGTGACAGTGCCGATTCCGAACGCACCTAAGTATTTCGCCAGCGACGGTACCACTAAGTTTCAACTGACGACGACCGGGCCGGGCACGACCCAAATTCGTTTCGGAGTAGACCAGGTGCTGCTTACTCTCACTCCGACCGGTTAGGAGGATTCTTATGCAAAACCACCGAAATATCCTTCCGGCCCTCCTCTTCGTTATCCTAGCATTGCTCGTCATTGGTTGCGGCGGAGGAGGAGACGGCAGCGGAACGTCGACAGATTCGACCACCGCGACCGCTTCCGGTACCGCGACGGCGACAGCCACGGCCTCCGCAACTGCAACGACCGCGACAAGTGCGACTACGGCGACGACCGCCACCTCGGCGGGAACCGGTTCCACGTCGATCGTTTATGGAACCCCGAACGGACAGGGCTCCAATTTCGACGTCAAGCAGATCTCCCCGTCCGGAACGAACAACGTCACCCTCATCCCGAACGTCTCCGGAAGCATCCTCATCTTCGCGGTGAACCCGGCGCTGCCGACGGAGTACGTCTTCGCCGCGGATCCGAACGGAAGCGGCCTCTACGGCATCTACCGTTCGGTGGGCCTCACCTTGACCGGGGCGACCACGTTGGTGGCTCCGGTCTATACCGAGGTCACCTCGATCGCGGTAACCCAGAACGGCTCCAAAGCGGTTTACACCGCGGTGGATGGATCGGGAGTCGATACGTTGTTCGCAGAACCACTAACCGGCGGCTCGCCGACCGGTTACGGCGTCGCCGACGGAGCCGCGGTTTCTCCGGCCGACAACGATACGGTCGCGTACGTCGCTCCCTCCGCCGCGAACGCGGACATCGATCAGGTCTTTCTCCGCACCTTGAGCGCAGGACCGGCCGGGCCGGCGAATCAGCTTACGACCGTCGCCGCGAACCACGTGCTTCCAGCTTTTAGCCGGGACGGCCTAAAACTCGCGTTTTGGGAGGAGCAAGCGACCAGCAACCGACTGCTCGTTTTCACCATCGCCATCCAGACCTCGGTGGCGCTGCCGAACCCAAACAACGTCTTTCCCCAAGGGGAAGCGTTCAGCCCCGACGGAGCCCGGCTCGCGATCGCCGCGGACAATAACGGCACGGGGCAGATCCTAAACCAAACCACCGACGGAACATCGCCTCCAGCCGTCATCCTGAGTGCCACCGGCGCCCTGTTCGGCAACTACGGCATCTTCTGGCGAGACGCCTCCGGCCGCGCCATCGGCGGAAGCAGCGGCATGTCCTCCGTCAGCCGCCTAAGAAAGCACCGACGTACCCCGTAGCATCGCCTCCCAGGCGATGACCCCAAAGGAAAAACCAGGGAACGAACCCAGATTTGAACCAGAACAGGATAAAAACGAACCCAGGAAGAGCAGATTCCGACCTACCCCTGTCAGGACCGCGTTGTGCGCTATACCGGGGCATCATCGGCGAAGGCGCCGACGCTACGGGGAGGCGATTGCGTGCCACAGATGCCGCTTAAGCCGCAAAGGGACTACACTCCCACCTCGCCAAACTGCCGGGAGTCGTATACTTCCCCGGCGGGTACTTTTTCCCGCCGGACCGACGATGATCCAGCAGTCGCTAGCCTATGACCCCAGCGAGAGACCCTCGCACCTTACGAGCTTCCTAAACGCCTACACCGACGAAGACCTACAGTGGCTGGCTGGGAGATTCGACATACCGGAGCCGATCACGGTGGAACCGTTCCCGGATCGGGGAAATATCAACCTCCACACCTATGCCGTTCATGCGGGAGGGTGCGAGTATCTCCTCCAAAAGGTGAACTCCGAGGTCTTCACCATGCCGCATCGGGTCATGACGGCGATGCTCGCCGTCATCGACGCTCAGTCGGCCGCCCTACAGGCGGACGGAAGCGATCCGGTTTGGGAGCCGATCCGCCTCATTCGAACCCACAGCGGGGCACCGTATCTTGACCTCAGCGACGACCATGGCCCGTCGGTCTGGCGGATGATGGTGCGGATTCCGGGCGTCGTTAGCTACAAGAGTCTGGGCGAGATCTCCGACCGTGGGGCTCAGCTCGCACTCGCCGAGGAGATCGGGCGGGGAACCGCCATCTACTCCGACTTAACCTCGTCTATCGATCCCACGGCGATCGCCGGATCGCTTCCCGGGTATCGCGACACCGCCCTCTACTACCGGCAGTTCCACTCGGTGATGGCCGGAAATCGCACCCTGGACGAAAGCTGGGAGCTGCTCCCCACCGATCCCACCGTTCGGGCCGGGACCGAGCTGCACTTCCTCGTAGCTCTGGAGGACGAGGAGTTTCTAGCCCGGACCACAGACCCGGATCTCGCTCCGTTTATCGAGCTTGTGCAGGAACGAGAGCCGTTCACGATGGGGCTCTGGACGGCGCTTAGCGATCGTCGGATTCGCCACACCTTAATCCATGGCGACACCAAGATCGAGAACTTTCTCTTCGAGGCCGGAAGCGGCCGAGTGAAAGCGCTCGTCGATCTCGACACGATCATGCCGTTTACCTGGCTCGCCGACTGGGGCGATCTCCAGCGGTCGATGGTCAACGTCGCGGGCGAGAAGGAGCGCGACCTGTCGAAAGTCGTCGTGGACCGAGAGGTCTACGAGGCGGTCACCCGCGGATTTCTACAGGCTTCCAAAGAGGTCACCCAAGAGGAAGTCAAGATGATGGTCTTCGCCGTTCAGGCGATCACCCTGGAGCTTGGGCTCCGGTTCCTCACCGACTACCTTCGCGGCGACACCTACTTCCAGCTCGGCCCGAACGATCCCGCGGACCTCAACAAGGTGCGCGGAATGGTTCAGCTAACGCTCTATCGCCGCTTGGTGGAGTTCGGCCCGGAGGCCGAAGCGATGCTCGAGCGATACCGCTAGTGCGCCGCTTCCCACGTTTTGAAGTGGCCGGACATGGCCACTTCGGACGCTTCGTACACCCCACACGGACCGCTCGGTTCCGACGCGGCGATGCCGTCGTCTAGGCGTGAGCCGTCCATCCGGAAAACCGGGAAGTAGTACTTCGCCACCTGCTCCGTTTCCGCCGCGATGTAGTGCCCAATGAGGGTTCGCCGGAAACGGTTGCTCTTGTTCTTGAACGATCCGTGGATCACGCTTCCATTGAAGAACAGGACATCCCCTCGCTTCATTAGGGCCGGAATCGGCTGAGTGCCGGGCGGGAGCGGGGTCTCGATCGTTCCCCACTGCTCCTCATCTAGGCCGGGCGTGTCCACCTGGCAGATCATGGGCAGGCCGTTCGTGTTGGGGACGAGCATCATGCACCCGTTCTCTTCGTCGCAATCGTCGAGGGCAAGCCACGCCGCCATGCAGGTACCGGGCTGGACGAGCAGGTACATGTTGTCCTGGTGAAGGTTCTGCCCTCGGCCGCCCGGCGGCTTGAAGTAGACCATCGTCTGAACCGCGAATGGCTCCGCCCCCATCAGCGCTGTAAGATGGGCTCGGATGCGCGGATCGATCATGAAATTGAACGCCACGTCGTCTCCGCGATGCGGCTGCAAAAGGCGGGGATAGCGCTTGAGCGGGTCCGGATGGTTCGGATCCACCTCCCCTTCCGCCCAGCCGTCGCCGCCGCGCTCGACCATGGAGGTGAAGTAGTCGGCGATCCGCGCGCATTCTTCTTCGCTAAAGAGTCCGCGGGCAATAGCAAATCCATCGCGGGCCTGGGCCGCCACGACTTCGGGGTCGACATTCTGGAGGAGCTCGGTCGTACTCATCGTTCCTTCTCTTTTTATGATAGTCCGTACGCCACCCATACGTGGCACGGACGACTTGCTCGTGGACCTGCATCGTCGTCCGCCCCGCGCAGAGCGATCTAACGCGAAGCGTTGTAGCCACAGGTTGGCTCGTACCTGCGCGAGGAAGTTTCGCCCTTTGACCTAACATGCGGATCGTCGGGACTCCGTCCGCAGGTGCGAGCACATGTCCTTCCAAAGAGTCCGTAGAGATTGCCCGGCCGGTGGCCGGACCCTGCCGACGGCGCGTCGGGCAGGGTCCCGCGACAGCCGGTCAATCGGTTTGGTCTGCGATGGCAAGGCTCTGGACGTAGCGTCGGCGCCCTCGCCGATGATCCCGGTGTACCGAAGGTACACCGGGCGCAGGTACGAACCAACCTGCGGCTACACGCCCCTCGGACGTAGGGAGGCGACCCTTGCCTCTGGCGAATTCCTAAAACCCTCGCAAGACGTTGGGAAGATCGGTAATCCGATCGATAATCGCGTCGCACTCGGCTGGCTCCTCCCTTTCCGGCGAGCGGAGCCACACGGCGCGGAGTCCCGCCAACTTGGAGCCTACGATATCGGCATCCGGATCGTCCCCGACGAACACCGAGTTAGCAGCTTCCGCGCCAAGCTGCCCCAGCGCAAAGTGAAAAATGTCCGGGTGCGGCTTCCGCATTCCGACCGCCTCGGAGATCACCAAGACGTCGAAAAGCGCCGTAAGATTCAGCCCCTTGAACGTCCGCTTTTGAAAGTGGGTGAGGCCGTTGCTCACGATTCCAAGCGCCAAGTTCTGCCCTTTCAGTCCCCGCAACATCTCTTCCGTTCCGGCATAAGGGGAAACATGGGAGGCGAACGTCGTTTCATAGTCGGCGTGAAGCTTTTCCCAGGGCTCGGAGAGCGGAAATTCCTGCACAAGCTGCCGATACACCCGGTCCTTCCAAACCTTTCCTCGATCGTCCAACTCGATGAACCGCGCCACGTACTCGGACTCGTCGACCACCGGTTGCAGTATTAGCCGGCGATGCTGGTCGGCCGCGAACCGCCTCAAGGCGGCATCGCGATCGAATAAGGTGCCATCCAAATCAAAGAGCACGGCGCGTACCACCGCGCCATGCTACTGCCAAAGCACTTCACGCCGCCTTTGCCTCATGAAACAGGTAAGTTTCGGAGGTAAGGGCACTGTGGCTCTTGCGCTCACCGAACTAGCCATGACTCGTCCCCGATACTCCTCATCCGCCCGGCCGTTCCGCTGGAGCGCCCTCGCCGCCGTGCTGCTCACCTCCGTGGCAGTCACCTCCGCCGGACCAACCCACGAAAAGTCGGGCCACAAAAAACCGACCGCGAAAAAGCCCAAGCAGGCTCCGGTACGCGACCTTTCGAAGGGAAATACGCTCTATGTGGTGCCGTACGCCCACCTCGACACCCAGTGGCGCTGGGCGTATCCGCAGGTGATTCGCGAGTACATCGCGAATACGCTGAACGACAATTTCGCCCTAATCGACAAGTACCCGCACTACGTTTTCAACTTCAGCGGCTCGCGGCGATACGAGATGATGAAGGAGTACTACCCAGCCGAATACGAGCGGCTGAAGGGGTACATCAAGGCCGGGCGTTGGTTCCCGTGTGGCTCTTCCGTCGACGAAGGGGACGCGAACGTCCCTTCAGGCGAGTCGCTGATCCGCCACATCCTTTACGGAAACCGTTATTTCCGGCACGAATTCGGGGTGGCCAGTCAGGAGTTCATGCTCCCCGACTGCTTCGGCTTCCCCTATGCCCTCCCGTCGATCCTCGCGCACTGCGGTCTCGACGGGTTTTCCACTCAGAAGCTGACGTGGGGCTCGGCGGTCGGCATTCCATTCAAGGTCGGCAAGTGGATCGGCCCCGATGGGCGATTCGTAGTCGCCGCGCTCGATCCCGGCTCCTACGGCGGATCGGTTAACGAGGATTTGAGCCAGAACACCGGTTGGCTCGCCCGCATTCAAAACACCGGCAGGCAGTCCGGCGCCTACGTCGATTACCACTACTACGGCACCGGCGACCGTGGCGGCGCGCCGAACGCCAGCTCGGTCGAATGGATCGAGAAGAGCATCGCCGGCCAAGGGCCGGTTTCGGTCGTCTCGTCGAAGGCCGATGAGATGGTGAAGTCGCTCACCCCGGCTCAGGTCGCCAAGCTTCCTCAGTATCAAGGCGAGCTGCTCCTTACCGAGCACTCGGCCGGATCGATCACGTCGCAGGCGTACATGAAGCGATGGAACCGCAAGAGCGAGCAGCTCGCTGACGCCGCCGAGCGGGCGTCGGTCGCCGCCATGTGGCTTGGCCGCGCCCCTTATCCCAGCGACCGTCTCTATTGGGCGTGGGACCTGGTACTCGGCTCGCAGATGCACGACATGCTGCCGGGAACGAGCATTCCGAAGGCGTACGAATTCTGCTGGAACGACTTCCTTCTGGCTCAGAACGCTTTTGCATCCGTTACCCAGGACGCAGTGGGAGCGGTCACCTCCGCGATGGACACGCGCGCCAAGGGGCGATCGGTCGTCGTCTACAACCCTCTCTCCATCGGCCGAGAGGATGTGGTCGAAATGACCGTTCCCTCGGCGGGAATGAACAGACCGATCGTTTACGGGCCCGATGGGGTCGCGGTTCCGACGCAAGAGATGTCCAACGACGGCAAGGTGAAACACATCCTGTTCGTCGCCAAGGTTCCCGCTACGAGCTTCACGACCTTCGACGTTCGTAGCGCTTCATCGGCAGCCGCTTCCGGTCTCAAGGTATTCGACAAGACCCTCGAAAACCAGAAGTTCCGCGTGACGCTCAACCGCGACGGCGATATCGCCTCGATCTACGACAAGGTGAACAAGCGCGAGGTGCTGAAGGCGCCGGCTCGCCTCGCCTTCCAATATCACAATCCGAGCGCCTTCCCGGCTTGGAACATGGACTGGACGGACGCCAAGCTTCCGCCGCGCGGCTACGTCCACGGCCCCGCGACGATCGAAATCGCCGAAAACGGCCCCGCCCGTGTCGCCCTTCGGGTCACCCGAGAGACGGACGGTTCACGCTTCGTTCAGACGATCCGGCTCGCAGCCGGCGCGGCCGGCGATCGTGTCGAAGTGTTGAACAAGATTGACTGGCAAACTCGCGAGAGTGCGCTCAAAGCCTCGTTCCCGCTCACGACCGGAAATCCGAAGGCGACCTACGACCTTCAGCTCGGCGCGATCCAGCGCGGGAACAACGATCCGAAGAAATACGAAGTGCCGCAGCACCAGTGGCTGGACCTCACCGGGACCAAGGGGGACTACGGCGTCGCCATTCTCAACGACGGCAAGTTCGGCTCCGACAAGCCGGACGACGATACCGTTCGGTTGACCCTCCTCTACACGCCGGGAACGCGAAGCGGCTTCAACGACCAAGCCACGCAAGATTTCGGCCGGCAAGAGACTCTCTACGCGATCCAGCCGCACGTCGGCGACTGGAGAAAGGGGAACGTGCCGTGGACCGCGAAGCGGGTCAATCAACCGCTCCGGGTCTTCTCCGTCGCTTCCCATCCGGGTTCGTTGGGCAAGAGCTTCTCGCTTGTGAGCACCAACACGAAGCAGGTCGAGATTTCCGCTCTCAAGAAAGCGGAGGACGGCAACGAGGTCATTGTTCGCCTGAGGGAACTGGAGGGCCGAAACGCAAGCGGCGTCCAGATCTATTCCCCGGCGGGCATCGTCTCCGCTCGCGAGCTGAACGGCCAGGAGATGCCGATCGGCGGGGCCACCGTCCAAAATGGCGCCCTCGTCACGAACGTCCCTGCCTACAGCTTCAAGACCTTCGCGGTGAAGCTCGGCGCTTCGCGCATGCCGGCCCAAACCACGGTCAGCAATCCGGTCGCGCTGAACTACGACCTGGACGCGGTTTCGACGGATAAGAACCGAACCGACGGCAAATTCGACGCCTCTGGCCGGACGTACGCAGCCGAACAGTTCCCGTCCTCTCTCGCCATCGACGGAATCAAGTTCCGACTCGGCTCGACCAAGGACGGAGCGAAAAACGCTGTGGTTGCGCACGGGCAGACAATCAAACTGCCTACCGGCCAGGACGAGGTTTACATCCTCGCCTCTTCGGCGAGCGGGGATGTCGCCACTTCGTTCGCCCCGGTTCCGGCAACGCCCAACGCCCAACGCCCAACGCCTAGCGCCCTCACCATCCAAGACTGGTCCGGCTACGTCGGCCAATGGGACAACCGGCTTTGGGCCGACGACCCCGGGCCCAACTTCTCCTATTACGAGCACATGAACGGGCTCGTACCGGGCTGGGTCAAGCCGGCCGAAGTCGCCTTCTACGCCTCTCACCGCCACCACCCTGTGGACGGCAACGAATACTATCAATACAGCTACGTGTACAAGTACGGGCTGAAGATTCCTCGGGGGACGGTCGGACTGAAGCTGCCGAACGATCCCCGCGTACGAATCTTCGCCATCTCGGTGGCGCGAAACTCGCACGACGTCGCCCAGGCCGCGCAGCCGCTATACGACACGCTCGCCGACCATCGCGACGACGGCAGCAGCCGGCCGAGCGTCTCTCCGTCCTCGGGCACGTTCACGGACGCGACCCCGGTCACGCTCAATCCTCCGCTCTACTTCCGCGCTGGCGGTCTTCACTACACGCTCGACGGCAGTACTCCCACCGCAAGCTCCCCGCTCTACAAGAACCCGATCCTGCTTAGCGATCCAACGACGATCCACGTGGCCGAGGTGGACGCCTACGGCCACGTCGGGCCGGTTGCCACCGCCACCCTCGACATCCACGACACGACCCCTCCGGCCGTCGTCGCGGCGTCGTCCCCTAAGGCGCTTGGCTTCGTGCGGATCAACTTCTCAGAGCGGGTTGACCGGCAAAGTGCCGAAAACGTTGCGAACTACCGGTTCGCCTCCGGCGTCAAGCCGATGGCGGCAGAACTCGAATCCGACGGGCGGTCGGTAGAACTGACCATGGAGCGCCCGCTCGCTCCCGGACAGACGGAAACAGTCTCCGTCAGCGGCGTGAAGGACCTCTCCCACGCCGGCAATGCGATGGCCGAACAGAGAGTCGAGATCGCCGAACGGGTTGCCGTACTGTCGATCCCCGCGCCGGAGGCGAAGGTCGCCAAGACCTTCCCGGTTCGGACCCTGCCCACGAACGCAAAAGCACCGTGGACGATCAACCTGTTCTGCCGGGCGGATGCCACGCCTGAGCCGCGGACGATGATCGCCGGCTTCGGCCGCGCGATCGACGGCCGCACCGGCACCGGCCGGTACTTCACGGTCTTCGACCGTGGCATCAACTTCTGGTCCGCCAATAAGGATGTCGCGACGAGCGTTCGGCTCGACCTCGGCAAATGGCAGATGCTTACCGCCACGTACGACGGGAGCACGATGCGGCTGTACAAGAACGGGCAGCAGATCGCGGCGGAGCAGGTCGACCTCGAGAACGATCAGGCTCAGGCGCGGGTCTACCCGCCAGACGCGTGGGAGCGGAAGCGCACCTTCCAGGGCGATATCCGGGACTTCACCATCTGGGATCAAGACCTCTCGCCGGCGGCGGTCCGCCGGCTTTGGGAGACGCTCAAGGGGCAGTGATCCGGCTCCTCGTCGTCCTGTGGATGGTCGGACTGGCGGCGCTGAGCGCCGCCTTCCACCCTTCCGCAGTGGCATCGGCGCAGGCCAAGATCGCGGCTGACGGTTCCGTAAGGCTAGAGGTCCGGTTCGACCTCCTCGCTTTCGTCTTGGAACAGCGTCCCCGCGAGGCGGGAGATGCGCAGATGAAGGAGCTGCTGGACCTACCCGCGGCAACGCTGGACGCACAGCTCGCCGACGCCAAGGTGCGGTTCCGCACCGAGTTGCGGATTCTCGCCGACGGCTCGGAGGTGAAGGCCGACTCCTTCACCTTTCCGACCGCCGCCGACGTTCAGAACTATGTCGCCCGGAACGGACGAAACGCGCTGCCGATGATGCTGGCGGCGAACCTGACCGCCCACCTACCGAAAGGGGTGAAGAGCTCCTCTTTCCACTTCGCCGAGGTTCTGGACTCCGTCGTCCTCACCACCGAATTCCCCTATCAGGAGCCGATCTCCGAACCGGTCGAAGCCGGTTCCACGAGCACTCCTCTCGCCATCCCATCCCCCGCCGAAGTCGCCAAGCGCGCCGTCGCGATGACTTCCCCGCGCCGTGGCACGGGCGGCCCGCCCGTGGGTATCAGGGGCGGCCCGCCCCTGAAAAAAGCCCCAGTCAAGTCGCCGGCGGCTTTGGCGAAAGTAAGCAAGCCAGCCATAGCGCCTTTACCGGTGACGCCACCCAAAAAAGTGTTGACTTCGCCTGCGCTAGTCAACGCTCGCAGGCTCGCTACGGAAAGCGGTGGCGGGCCACCGCAGTCTATATCGGTGCCGGCGGCAACGGTCTCGCTGCCTTGGTACACCGTGCTTCCGCGATATGTGCGGATGGGGTTCACCCATATATTGCCGAACGGGTTGGACCACATCCTGTTCGTCCTTGGCCTCTTCCTCCTTAGCTCGCGGACCCGGGATCTGGTCAAGCAGGTCACCGCCTTTACGGTGGCTCACTCGCTAACCCTCGGCCTCGCGCTTTATGGCGTGGTTCGGCTTCCCTCGGCGATTGTAGAGCCAGTCATCGCCCTCTCCATCGCCTTCGTCGCCATCGAGAACCTCTTCACGTCGAAGCTCAACAAATGGCGTCCTTTCGTGGTTTTCGGATTCGGACTCGTCCACGGTCTGGGGTTCGCCAGCGCATTGCAGGATCTCGGCCTCCACCGCAACGACTTTCTCCTTGCCCTTGTCGGCTTTAACGGCGGCGTCGAGCTTGGGCAGCTCACCGTCGTGGCGGCGGCGTTTCTATTGGTGGGCTGGTACCGTTCGAACGAGCGATATCGGTCGGTAGTCGCCATTCCCGCATCGGTAGCGATCGCCGCGGTGGCGCTGTTTTGGACGGTCCAACGAATTCTTTGACCGTCATGACGCCCGTTGCGCCCGAGAACCTTGAATCGATTGCCCAGCGCTGGCATCTGAGCCTCGGTGAGCCGTTTGGAAATCTTTCGTATAACTACGTTTTGCGGGCAATCCGATCGGATGGCACATCGGTCGTTCTAAAGCTGGGGAAACCGGGACCGGAATTCCGTAGCGAGGCGTGCGCGCTCGAACATTTCGCCGGCCGGGGGGCGGTCCGTTTGATCGAGGCCGATATTGAAGCAGGGGCGATGCTGCTGGAACACCTGACGCCGGGCGACATGCTGACCTCCCGGTCCGAGGAGGAGTCGATCGCGATCGCCGCAGACGTCATGCGGAACCTCTGGCGGGCGGCCCCCGATTCCGACGCCTTCCCCGATCTTCGTCGATGGACGGCCGGCCTTGGGCGGCTACGCGAGACATTCGACGGCGGCTGCGGCCCTTTCCCGGCGCACGCGGTCGATCGGGCGGAACGGCTTCGAGAAGAGCTTCTGGCATCCGAGGGGGAGCAGGTTCTGCTGCACGGCGATCTGCACCACGCAAATATCCTCTCCTCTACTCGCGAGGCGTGGCTGGCGATCGACCCGAAAGGGGTGGTCGGCGAACGAGAATTCGAGCTCCCCTCGTTCCTGGTCAACCCTCGGCAAGAAACCCGAGAGGTCCTCGACCACCGAGTGCGCGCTTTTTGCGAAATCCTCTCGCTCGACCTCGAAAGAGCTATCTCCTGGTCGATCGTCTTCGGTGTCCTATCTTCCTGGTGGGGATACGAGGACGGCGGCGAAGTATGGGAGGGGCCACTGGAGTTCTCCGAGCAAATGGCCCGGTTAGCGTAAGCCGGTTGGTCCGATGCTACTTCGACTCCGCCGACAACTCGCCGCCGATCCTCAGAACCACCGACACAAGATCGTCGACATCCTCGAAACGCGTCCGGTGATTGACGAAGCAGACGCGCAGACAGAACTTGCCGTCGATAACGGTTGAGCTCGGCACCGCCGCTCCCGACTCTTGAACTCGGAACAGCAGCTCCGAATTGAGGTCGTTCAGCTTCTCGTCGGACAACCCGTCCGCTAGATACCGGAAGCAGACGATGTTCATCGGCGCCGGCGCAGTGAGCTCTAAGGACGGCTCCACCCCTACCAACTTCTCCAGGTACTGCGCTTGATCCACGTTCTGCTCGATGAGGCCGGAGAACCGCCCGATGCCGTACGCTTTGAGCGACATCCAGACTTTGAGTGCCTTGAACCCGCGCGTCAACTCCACCCCGAGATCGGCCAAGAAGAGGCCGCCGGCGATCGTCCCTCGATCCAGCGCCGAGATGTAGGAGGCGTTTTGCGAGAACGTCGACCGGTGGGCTTCGCCATCGCGCACGAGAAGGCACGCCACTTCGAACGGCAGGTACATCCATTTGTGAAGGTCGAACGCGACGGAATCGGCCCGCTCCAGTCCCTTCACAAGCGGGCGAAGACGAGGTGAAATCGCCGCCAGCGCTCCGAACGCGCCATCGACGTGCAGCCACATGTTCTCGGCCGCACAGAGATCGGCGAGGGCGTCTAGGTCGTCGGTCGCGCCGGTATTGACGGTCCCCGCGGTACCGAGAACCGCGATCGGGCGGTGCCCCGCCTCACGATCTTCCCGCACGGCGGCTTTTAACGCTTCGACGTCTAACGTGAAGTCCGGCTTGACCGGAACGCGCCGGAATGCGCGGTTTCCGAGTCCCAGCAGCTCCACCGCCTTCTTCGCCCAGGAATGGGTCTCGCTAGAGCCGTAGACGGTCAAGTGCGGCTTGTCGCCCTGAACTCCTTCTTCGCGCACGTCGAACCCCGCTTTCGCGTTCCTCGCGACCGCAAGGCCGGTGAGGCTCGCCATGCTGCCGCCCGAGAGGAGGAGTCCGCTGGTCCCCTCGGGAAAGCCGAGCAGTTCGCGAAGCCAATCGATCACCTTCAACTCGACCGAAGGAGGAGCCTGGTTGAACCCGGCGAGGTGGGCGTTCATCCCCGATGCCAGCATGTCGGCCATCATGCCGAGCGGCGTCCCGTTCCCCTGCACCCAGCCGTAAAACCGCGGATGCAGGTTCCCGTTCGGGTACGGCAGCACGTCCCGGAGGAACTGCTCGTAAACCTCTTCCTCACCCTGCGGCCGGGTGGGCAACGGCTCGTCTAGAATCCGGTCGGACAGCCCGGCCGGCATCGGCTGCCAGGCCGGCTGGTCGGGCAACGATCTCAAATGATCGACCATATCGTCGACCATCCGGTGGGCCAGCCGCGCGAACTCTTCCCAATTCTCCGGGTCCAAGGTCAACTGTCGTTTGTCTGTCGGAAGGGCGCCGTCGCTCACCACCAGATGTTAGCCAGATTGTCTGCGCCCAAATGCGAACAGTGATCCACACGAACTAGGGATCAATCTTGGACACTTCGTCCGAAGGACGTGTAGCCGCAGGTTGGCTCGTACCTGCGCTTGGTGTACGTTCGGAACACCAAGATCATCGGCGGGGCGCCGACGCTACTACTGGACTGAATACTCGGACGCCCCTGGCTCCAAAAACCGAAGGAGCCTCAGCCCCTCGTCCTCCAACTCCTCTAGGGTCCGTTTCCCCAAATCGACGAACGGAGATAGCGTGAGCGTCGCCGCTTTCTTCTTCGCCGTCGTCTGCCAGGTCCCGGCGACGAAGCCGTCCACTAAGAAGGTCGCCGCCACCCGCAGGTTCTTGCTCACGATTCGCGGCCGGTGCTCGTCGGCGACGATTCGGGTTCGGTCGACGTGCGAGAGAATCAGGTTGTCGTAATCGGCGATGTATCGAACCGGAGCCGGAACGTCTTCGGACGGCCTTGGCGCGTCGGGCAAGTCGAACAGCTCCCGCTTTCGATCGTCACGGAGCGAAACGAGCTCCGGACGAAGCGACTCCATCGCCTCCTTACCCCCTTTCAACGCGCTCCAAGCCTGGAAATCGCCGGCGGTGGCGGGTCCAAAGGCCGCGAGGTAGCGAAGGAGGAGGCCGCGAATGTCCGCCTGAGCGTTGAGTTCCTTGCCTAGCCAGGTGTCCGCGTTGGTAAAGATCGGATCGGCGCGGAAGCCCCACGGCGTGTCGTCGGGTACCGCCGCCAGCGGAAGGCTCATTCGAGCAGTAAATCCCATCGCCCGGTCGTCCTGCACGTTTGGAAACGCCTTGGCTAACCCGGTCCGGATCTCGGTAAACGTCTGCGGCCGCTCCGCGAACAGCTCGCGAGCCCGCGCGATCACTGCGGGGATATCCAACCCATCCATTCGGTCCTTGAGGATGGCGCGGGCTCCCTCTGGGCCTTGTTGCACCGTGGCGTTGAACGCCGCGTAGTCGGCGGCGGTCATCAGGTGGAGGGTTCCCCTCAGGGTGGACGCCCGGACAAGCCGGCGCTCGTGCAGCAGGCGGATCGCTTCCGCTCGATCGAATCCCGCGATGCGAGACCATAAGCCGATAAACGGCGGCCGCGGCTCCTGCGCCTGCATCGCGACGAGTCGCCCGACGACCTCTTCCACCGGATCCTCCACTCGCTGAAGGAGCATCTGTCGAGCAAGAAGCGCCCGATTGAGGGCCCGTCTAGAAATCGCCGTTTGAGCCATGATCCCGTTCGTCAGATGTTGACACGGCAAGCAGCCCTTGCGGTCCTCGCAAGGGCAAGGTATACTCCGCAACCGTTCCGGGCTCATAGCTCAGTTGGTTAGAGCGCACCCCTGATAAGGGTGAGGTCGCTAGTTCGAATCTAGCTGGGCCCACCAGCCTTCGCCTCCGGCTACGGCTGGCAAGCCGTAGGCGAAGGCGGGCTCTTGAGGTACGTTTACCTTCTTCGTAGCACCGTACCGCCCCTTACAGCGGCACGGAACAACACTGTCTCTGACTCCAAATCCTCAGCGGCTAACCAGGTAGGTATGGAGTCTGCGTTCGAATGACGCCGACTTCGTTCCCGTCCTTCTTTGTACTTATGGACACTTTAAAGTAGAGGTTGCCCAGATCGAAGAACAGATAAGCAGCCCCCTTCCCCCAATAGTTCAACTTCTGAGTCACCGTGTCATCTGGTCTCAAAATCGCATGACCGTCCGAATATAGAAGTCCCCGCATGGAAACTGGGGTGGTGTTCGACGTAAAGTTCACGGTAATAAATCCGTTCGCGTCGATAACCACCGTGCAGGGCCACGAATCGAAATTTCGCATGTCGACCGTCCCCGTGTACGTTCCTGCAAACAGCGTAACGTCGACGTTGCCTAGCGCAAGAGGCGCGTCGTAAGTGAATGTGAAGCTGCCTTGTATTTTCCCAACATACTTCTTGCTGAGAGCCGACTTCTGGAGAGTTCCGGTGACGACAATCGACTGATCGTTAGGTCCCTTGCAAGTCACAGAAAATGATTCGTCGGACCTTAGCGATCCGGTACCCGTGAAGACTCCAGCCGCGTCATCCGCGACGACAACCGTTACCGAGTTGTTCTTGGCCGTCGTGACGGTCATCCTTCCGCCTCCGCGCGAGAACGACGCCTCGTAAATGCCCGGGTCCGGGTTCTCGGGCAAAATGCCCGAAGTGCCCGAACCACCGCACCCCGAAAGGCCAAATATCCCAACCAGGATCAAAACGAACAAACTTAGAATTCTTCGCATAAAGCTTTCCAAGCCAAACCGCAAATATATGCACTGGCAACCTAGTTTAGGATAAGAGCGCACGTCGAATCAAGAGGTCTTCACTAATTTCTACCGTGGCGACACGGCTTTGAGTGCACGTTGTCGACGGCTAGATTGTGGTCCGGCCGAGGTGATCTTACTGTTCAATGAGAGTGAAGGCGTCCGACTGGATGGAAACGGACCGAACATTCTCAAAGCCATATCTGAAAGCCGGCATCCAACCAACAGCTTCTGGCAGGGAGCAAGCGATGAGGTCATCAGCGCTCGAGATGCCTGGAACGCAGGCTTATCTAAGGCCTAGCGCGCTAAGGGTCTCACTCCCGGTTTGGGCCGGTCAAAGTGGCGCGGTGAACTTTTACCCAGTATCGCTCCAGGTTCGGAAGTCTTTCTAGGACGGAGACGCCTCGATCGACAAGGTGCGTATTACGGATGCCGTAGAGCCAGAATCTCGTTAGATTCACGAGCGTCGCTAGGGGCGTCAGGGTGTCTACGGGGCCAACTCCGTCTAGGGTGAGCTCTTCTAATCGGGTCAGCGAAGACAGGTGGTTCAGGGTGGAGAATCCCCAACAGTCTTGCACCTTTAACTCGTGCAGGTTTGTAAGTCGAGCTATCGCGGAGGCGTCTCGCAGCTTCCTCATTCGAGCGATTCGCAGGTATTCGAGGTGGGTCAGCCCGCCAATCGGTTCCAAGGTCTCGATCGATCCGCTGAAGATGGTCAGCCGCCGGAGCCAGGCAAGGTTGGCAATTCCGGAAAAGTGTTTGTTCGGTAAGCGATCGAGGCAAAGCCTGCGGAGCCAGTGCGCCTCGAAGACCCGCGAGACCGTGGGCGACCAAGGGTCGAGATTGCATTCCTCCAGGTTGGGGAAGCGGGTGAAGTCGACCTTGGGCCCCCGCATATTGAACATCCCAAGCCACCTCAGGTTAACCAGGTGGTGGATTGGCCCAATGTCCGCTCCGTCGTGGAGGTAACTGAAGCCTTGCAAGTGGGACAGGTCCTTCAGAAACGAGAGGTCGGAGTTCTCAGGACCAACGGAGAGTCCGACGATCCCCGCCTCGGCCGCTGCCCGCGCAGTCTCATCGTTCCAGACACACCTTAGGGTCATCCAAGGCCCGCTTTCCTTTTTGTCGATCTGGAACGGTGGCGGCTCGTAATCGAAGTACATGGACGTGTCATACCGTATGCCGTGAAGCGGTTTGCCCGGCTTACACCTGTGCGGTAAAGAGGCTCGCAGTTTCAAACCATAAGGTTTCCGAGTCGGAAACAGTTCAGAAACAAGCCTCGGTTAAGATGGCATCGTAACCTGCTCGGGGCCGATGTGGATTCCGGGCTATGCGTAACGTCGCGCGCTCCGAGGAACCTATGCGCGAAGATACGCTCACTCAATTGATGGAAGGCTCGCTCGTCAGCGAGAGCCGTTTACAGTTTCTAACCCGGACCGGCAAGGCCGCGCCCCAGTTTTTGCAGGGCGTCTATCCGTTCGTCGGCGGCGGGATCGTAGATCTCGCGCCCCTCAACCGAGAGCTCTCTTTCGAGGTGCCGCGCGGAAAGTCCGCCGAAGTTCTATACATTCGGGCCGGCAATTCGTCGGAGGAGCTCGTATACCTAGCTTTGATGGCGGACGGCCGGCCGATCCGGTATGTCCCGCTCGGTCCCTCGGCCAACCAGCACGTTCCTCTTGCCATCGTGGAATCCCGTCCGGCGGGCACCCTCTTGGAGGTTTGGCTCGGCGCTCCTAAAGGGGTTACGGGCGTGATCGTCATCGACGTCGGTCTGGTCGTCGTTCAGTCCGGGGCATGATCGCGACTCACTGCCCTTACTGCGCCCTCCAGTGCGGAATGAATCTGGCGTCAAGCGATGGCCGTATCGCGGTCCTTTCTCGTCCCGATTTCCCAACCAACAAAGGAGGTCTGTGTTCCAAGGGTTGGACGTCCGCCTCCCTGCTCGATAGTCCTCAACGCCTCCTCAGTCCGCTGATGCGACGCGAAAAGGGGAGCCCGCTGGAACCGGTTTCCTGGAACGAGGCGATCGGTGAAATTTGCCGTCGCATCGCCGAGATACAGAAAGACCGCGGCGTCAATTCGATCGGGGTGTTCGGAGGGGGCGGCCTGACGAACGAGAAGGCGTACGCGCTCGGCAAGTTCGCCCGGGTCGCGCTACGCACATCCAACATCGATTACAACGGACGGTTCTGCATGTCGTCCGCGGCAGCGGCGAACATCCGCGCCTTTGGCATAGATCGCGGTCTTCCGTTTCCGATCGAGGACATCGCAAATACGGAAGCAATCCTGCTGGTGGGAAGCAACGTGGCCGAGACGATGCCGCCGATCATGCAGTACTTCGACGCGCAAAAAAGAGCTGGGGGGTGCTTGATCGTCGTCGACCCGCGCAAAACTCCCACCGCCACATCGGCGACCCTCCACCTTCAAACAACCCCGGGGACCGACCTCGCCCTTGCGAACGGCATGCTGCATATCGCCATCGAGGAGGGGGTTCTCGACGAGGAGTTTATCGCCAGTCGCACAAACGGATTCGATGCCGTGAAACGATCGGTCGCCTCTTATTGGCCGGACCGGGTCGAGCGAATGACCGGCGTTCCCATCCAACAGCTTCGTCTCGCAGTCAAGTTGCTGGCCGAAGCTAAGTCCGCAATGATCCTTACGGCGAGAGGCGCCGAACAGCACTCGAAGGGCGTGGACACCGTCCTCAGCTTCATCAATCTCGCCCTCGCGCTCGGCAAGGTGGGCAAACCGAATTGCGGATACGGCTGCGTCACCGGCCAAGGCAACGGTCAAGGTGGGCGGGAGCATGGCCAAAAGGCGGACCAACTCCCCGGCTATCGTCGAATCGATAACCCCGAGGCGCGCGCCCATATAGCCTCGGTGTGGGGAATCGAAGCGGCCGACCTACCTGGCCCCGGGCTTTCCGCCGTCGAGCTGCTGGGTTCGATCGGCACGGAACGAGGCATCGAAGCCCTGATCGTCATGGGCTCCAACCCGGTCGTTTCGGCTCCCAATGCGGGTCGAATCCGTGAAAAGCTCGCGGCATTGAAGCTGCTGGTCGTCTCGGACATTTTCCTGACGGAGACGGCGCTGCTTGCCGATGTTGTCCTACCCACCGCGCAATGGGCCGAGGAAGAGGGCACTATGACCAATCTAGAAGGCCGCGTCCTCCTTCGGCGCAAGGCGACGGAGCCTCCCGTCGGGGTCAAAACCGACCTCGAAGTGATCAAGTTGCTGTCCGAAGGCTTGGGCCATGGCAGGTTCTTTTCCGACGAGCCCGCTAAGGTCTTCGAGGAGCTGGGCCGGGCTAGCGAGGGCGGCGTCGCCGACTACTCGGGGATCAGTTACGAGAGGATCGCCGCCGAGGACGGCGTCTTCTGGCCATGTCCCTCTTCGGACCATCCAGGAACCCCGCGTCTGTTTCTCGATCGATTCGCCACCCCAGATGGCAGGGCCCGATTTCACGCCGTGATGCACCGGCCGGCGGCCGAGGAGCCTGACGAGGACTACCCACTTTATCTCACTACCGGCCGGGTGATGGCTCACTACCAATCCGGCGCTCAAACCCGCCGCGTGAAGGAGCTCTCCGCTTCTTCACCAGAACCGTTCGTGGAGATGCATCCGGCGCTCGCAAGTCGCCTCAACACCGGGGACGGCTGCTTGGTCTCGGTCCGGACCCGGCGGGGCAGGGCCATCCTCAAGGCCAAGCTCACCCAATCCATTCGCCAGGACACGATCTTTGTGCCGTTCCACTGGGGGGGCCATGGTTCGGCGAACCTGCTGACCAACCCGGCGCTCGACCCGGTTTCGAAAATGCCCGAATTCAAAGTTTGCGCGGCCAAGGTCGAGTCGATGGACGACGGCTAGTCCTCGCCCGCCCTTTCTTCGTGATGGGTGAGTTCGACGAAACCACCCAACCGGCCGTTTCGGAGGTTGATTTTGAAGCTCGCCAGTCTTAAGAACAGCGGGAACGCCCCCACTTTGTTCAGCGCTTTCCTACATTTCGATATCTCGTTTATGGTTTGGGTGATTCTTGGCGCCCTTGCGCCGTTCATCATGACGGACGCCGGGCTGACCGGGGAAAACCTACAGGTGACCCCGTCCGCCGCGATCACGAAGGCGGGACAATACACGCTCGTCGTTAAGGCAGCCGACCCCGCCAAGCATCAGCCCGGCAACGTCTACAACCTGCTCATCAAGCCTGGCGCACCGGGGGTTGCCACCCGTTCGAGCGTGAAACCGGTCGAGGCGTTCGTGGTGAACAACGCGGATCCGGCCACCCTCGATGCGGTAAACGCGCGGTCCCGGTTGATTCACGTTCAGCTTGGCTCGGGCGCAAAGGGGAACCCCAACGAAAACGTCGTCCCACTAAGCCCGATGAGCACCCTCGTCGCGGCCGGTCATTCATCGCAGCCGGTCGCCAACGGGTACCCGTCGTCGACCAAGCTGACCCTCATCGGCATTCCCCTGCTCGCGGCTGGGTTTTGGCGCATCATGATCGGGATCCTCGTCGATCGTCTCGGCGCCCGAAAGGTTGGCATTGCCTCTCTGTTCGTCACGCTCCTACCGTTGCTCCTCGGTTGGCAATCGGCCACTTCGTACGGGATGCTGGTCTGCGTTGGAATCTTCCTCGGGGTCGCAGGCGCTTCGTTCGCGGTCGCTCTGCCGCTGGCTTCGCGCTGGTACCCACCCGAAATGCAGGGGATCGCGATGGGGATTGCGGGAGCTGGGAACTCGGGAACGGTTCTCGCCACGATTGCCGCGCCCTTGCTCGCTCAGCGGTTTGGCTGGCACGGCGTATTCGGATTGCTGGCGATTCCGGTTGCCTTGACTCTGGTCATCTTTACCCTCCTCGCCAAAGAACCTCCCCGAACGTCGCCGCCACTGCGGGCCGTGGACTTCAAAGCCGTCCTCGCAAGTACCGACCTTTGGCGCTTTTGCCTGCTCTACTTCGTCACCTTCGGCGGCTTTGTGGGGCTTTCCACGTTCGCCAACACTTTCTTCGTGGATCAATTCGACGCCCCCAAAGCGGCCGTTGGCCTGTGGACCTGGCCGTTCATCGTCGCGGGTTCGCTGTTGCGCCCGGTGGGTGGAGCGCTGGCCGACAGGTTCGGCGGGTTACGAATGCTCACCATCCTCTACGGGGTGGTGCTTGCCGCTTCGGTCGGCGTCGCCCTCTTTGTTCACAGCTTCCCAGCAACTTGCCTCTTGCTCCTCTTCCTCATGGGCGCCCTCGGCATGGGCAACGGCTCGGTGTTTCAGCTCGTTCCGCAGCGATTCAAAAACGAGGTCGGTGTGGTTACCGGGCTCGTTGGCGCCGCGGGCGGAGTCGGCGGCTACTATCTCAACTTCGCGTTGGGCCACCTGCACGATGCGACGGGTACCTACGCCTCTGGATTCGTCGCGGTGGGCGCGATCACGATAATCGCGATGGCGACGCTCAAAACCGCCCCCAACTGGTCGGCGATTTTCTCGGAGCCCTCCCGCCGGCTAGCCCCTTTGCCGGTCGGCACCCCCGCCGCTTCCATGGATTGACGAAGTTCGACGACCGGAAACATGGCGGAAACAAATGCGCGATAGACTCCTAATCGTCCCTCAAAGCAGGGCATGGCGATCGAAGCCGATCGCCTGCTCTGCTTTCGCAAAGTTGCCACCCTTGGGCATCGCCGCCTGCGAACAAGACCTCCGACGGTCCTCCTTTATCACCGTAGTACGGCTGGGCGCTTTCTAGTCAAAGCCCCAACCGCCACTTACCCAGCGCGGAACCCAACACAGTGAGCCCAAAGCAAAGATTAGTCGTGATTGGCAACGGCATGGCCGGCGCCCGAACTGTCGAAGAGATCCTGGCCCGAGGTGGTCGAGACTCCTTCGACATCACCGTCCTCGGTGAGGAACCGCACGGGAACTACAACCGGATTCTCCTCTCCAAGGTGCTCAGCGGATCGCAGGATCCGAGCGAGATCCTTCTTAACCCGATCGACTGGTATGCCGACAACGGAGTGACCCTCAAGACAAACTCCAAAGTGTCCTCAATCGACCGGGCCGCAAAGAACGTCCAAACCGCGGACGGCTCCGTCGTTCCTTACGACCGGCTTATCATCGCCACCGGAAGCCGGCCCATGGTTCCGCCGTTCGGAGGGCTCCGCACCGATGACGGCGCGCTGAAGCCCGGCGTCTTCGTTTTCCGAACCATCGAAGACTGCGTCGACATCGCCGCTTACGCACGCAAATGCAAACGCGCCACCGTCATAGGCGGCGGGCTCCTCGGGTTGGAATGTGCGCGGGGATTGCTCGAGCATGGCGTCGAGGTTCACGTCGTCCACCTCGGATCCCACCTCATGGAGATGCAGCTCGACCGCCAGGCCGGCGAGATCCTCAAGGAAACTCTGCGGACGATGGGGCTCCACGTTCATCTGGGCCGCTCCACGAAGTGCATCCTCGGAGATAACCAGGTCGAAGGTCTCGCCTTTGCAGATGGAGAAACTCTCGACTGCTGCATGACCGTCATCTCGTGCGGCATCGTCCCCAACGTCGAGTTGGCCAAAGATTGTGGCCTTACCGTCAAACGGGGGATCGTGACGGATGACCAGATGCGGTCCGTCGACGATCCCGACATCTTTGCCGTTGGCGAATGCGCCGAGCACCGTGGACGGGTCTACGGCCTCGTAGCTCCGCTGTGGCACCAGGGTCAAGTCCTGGCCGATGTCATCACCGATACCAACCCGACCGCTCTCTATCCGGGTTCGAAATTAGCGACAAAGCTGAAGGTGATGGGCGTCGATCTGGCGACCATGGGGATCACCGAGCCGGCGCCGGACGACGAGGTCGTTCAATTCAACGAGTCGCGCCGCGGCCGATATAAGAAGCTGATCATCCGGGACGGAACGCTCGTCGGCGCGATTCTTCTTGGCGAAACCGAGAAGGCCGCGACCCTTCTTCAAGCCTTCGACCGAGGCTCCGCCCTGCCGGAAGATCGGGCACAACTCCTCTTCTCCCTCGAAGGAAACAAAGCCGAAGCTTCCGTAATCGACGCTCCCGACGACACGCAGATTTGTAACTGCAATGGCGTCTGTAAATCGGCGATCGTCCAGTGCGTTAAAAACGGCCGCAAGAGTCTGAAATCGGTGATGGACGCCACCCGAGCCGGCACCGGTTGCGGGTCGTGTAAGCACCAAGTTCAACAGCTCGTCGAGTGGGCGGCGGATGGCGCAGTGGAGGCCGACCCCACCATTCACTACTACGTTCCTGGCGTTCCGCTGGCCAAGCCCGAGTTGGTCGCCGCGGTACGTGAACAGGGTCTGAAGTCGGTGTCCAGCGTCTTCGACGCTTTGGCCGGGGGCCAAGAAGACCCGTCGAGCAAGATGGGCCTGGCTTCCCTCCTGAAGCAAATCTGGGGCGCGGATTACGAGGACGAACGAGACGCCCGCTATATCAACGACCGCGTCCACGCCAATATTCAAAAGGACCGGACATTCTCCGTCATCCCCCGAATTTACGGCGGCGTCACTTCCCCCGACCAGCTACGCCGGATCGCCGACGTGGCGGACAAATACGAGGCGCGCTTGGTCAAGATCACTGGCGGGCAGAGGATCGACCTCCTGGGGATTAAGAAGGAAGATCTGCCGGACGTCTGGAAAGACTTGGGCATGCCGTCCGGCCACGCCTATGCGAAAGCGTTCCGAACTTGCAAGACCTGTGTCGGCACCGATTTCTGCCGCTACGGCCTCGGCGACAGCACCAAACTTGGCGTCGAGATCGAAACCCGATTCCAAGGTCTAGAGAGCCCCGGAAAGCTTAAGCTCGCCACCGCCGGTTGCCCCCGAAATTGCTCCGAAGCCTACGTAAAGGATGTCGGCGCGGTCGCCGTAGAAGGAGGGCGGTGGGAGATCTACGTCGGCGGAGCCGCCGGAGCCCATGTCCGTAAGGGAGACCTCCTCTGTACGGTCGATTCCCACGCCGACGTTCTGCTGTTCGTTGGAAGGTTCCTCCAGTACTACCGGGAAAACGCGAAGTATCTTGAGCGGACTTACGGATTTGTCGAGCGGATCGGGATCGCCAAGATCCGTGAGGTCGTGGTGGAAGACAGCGAGGGTATCGCGACCCACCTGGACCACGCAATGCAGCAATCGGTCGACGCCTACGTCGACCCTTGGCTGGAGGCGGAGCAGCCGGTTTCGGTCCACCAGTTTGCGAGCCAGCTTGTGGGGGTGACCGGTTGACCCGATCTACGATCACCCAGCGGGATCTAGGCCCGGCGGACCGGATCCCTTTAGGGGAGGGTCGAGAATTCGATATCGAAGGTCAGATGATCGCCGTCTTCCGATCGCGGAACGGCAATGTCTACGCTACGCAGGCTTCTTGTCCCCATCGGAACGGACCGTTGGCCGACGGATTGCTTGGCGGATCTACGATTGTTTGCCCGCTACACGCGAGAAAATTCGACCTTGAAACGGGCAAATCCCAGTCGGACGATTGTTTCCTTCGAACGTATTCGATCTATCTGGCTGATAATGGACACTTAATCCTGAACTTCGATGCGGCAGAGTTGCCGACGTGAGAGAAGTTCGGGTGAATTCGGTTTGCCGTCAACGATACCGACGGCGTCCCGCAAAGTAGCGGCCCTCAATTGCTTTGGGAATGCTGCGCTTGATGCACCGGATCTTAACTTATGGCGTGGAGGCTTTGGCCACGGCTCGGAAACTACCGTCCGATCGGTATGTTTGCGCGTCGACCGAACTCCTCGGCACCATGACCGAAACCGCCATCGACCTCGTCGGAGCCTTCGGAGGCCGTCCGCCGGACCTTCTCCTTGCCGACATCACCCGCCAACACGACTGCCTTCCCATCAAGCATCTTCGGCGCGTATTTCGCGAAATTTGGGACGATAAGCCACCCCAGTTGCCGTGCATCGCGATGGTGTCTCCCAACCAGCTCTCACTTCCGGAGATATTCGCCATCGTCGAGGATTTTCTTATCCCGCCCTTCAGTCAGGTCGAAGCGCAGGCCCGGATATCGAGGCTCATGTTCAAACATCGAAAAGTCGAGTCGTCGAACTCCATCCAATTCTTCGATGTGACCCTGGATCTGGATGCGGCCGTTGCCCTGAACTCCAACGGCTGCCGCATTCCCTTGACCCCAAAGGAATTCAACTTACTCAGCTTTCTATGCAGCCACCGCGGCAAGTTCTTCTCCCGCGAAATGCTGGTGAACCTCGTTTGGGGTGTCTCATTCGAAGGCGGCGAACGGACCGTCGACATCCACATCCGCCGCATCCGAGCGAAGCTTCCGACCCAGGCCGCCAGCTTCCTGGAGACGCGCCGCGGGATCGGTTACGGCTTCCGGGGGGTGGAGTGAAGATGACAACTTACTTTCCCGTCTTTTTAGAGCTCTCCGGCCGCGCCGTCCTTATCGTCGGCGGCGGTCCCGTCGCCTGGGAAAAGGTCGAATCGCTCAAGTCGACCGGAGCGGAAATAACGATCCTGTCACCTACGATCTCCTTACAGATCCAGGGGGAGGTCGATGCCGGCCGGCTCGTTTGGATCGAAAAAGCGTTCGAGCCCGCCGATGTGATTCCCTACTTCATGATCGTCGCGGCCACCGACGACCCCGCAACGAACGCCGAAGTCTTTCAAACCGGCAACGCCCTGAACCGGCTCACGAATTCGGTGGACGATCCTGAGAACTGCAACTTCATCATGTCCGCCATCGTGCGGCAAGGTCCGATGCAGGTTGCGGTATCGAGCAGCGGCTGCTCCCCCGCCCTTGCCCAACAAATCCGAAACCGGATCTCCGACGATTTGCTGACGCCGGAGGTGGGCCGGTTAGGCGAATTCTTGGGCCAATGGCGGCCGGCTGTAAAGTCGTCTCTTGGGTCGTACAAACATCGCCAAGGATTCTGGGCGCGCGTCCTCGCCTCCGACGTTCCAGCCCTCCTAAACATAAATGAGACGGAGGCCGGCGAAGCGATGACGCGAGGCCTGCGCTGGGCCGAGGAACATCCCGAGTGCCTCCTTTGTGGCCGGCACGAACTGGGATTTGATTGCGGGGAGACCACGTAATGGTTTCACTGGTAGGCGCCGGTCCAGGGGATGCCGGTCTTATCACGGTGAAGGGACTCCGTGCCCTGAAAGCGGCAAACGTAGTGCTCTACGACCGTCTGGTTGGCTGCGAACTTTTGGAGGAAGCAAATCCTTCCGCGGTATTGATCGACGTCGGTAAGAAACCGGGCGATCCGAAGCAGCCCTCGCAGGACCACATCAACGGACTGTTGGTTCACTTTGGAAAGACGGCAAGTCGGGTGGTCCGCCTAAAAGGGGGCGATCCTTTCGTCTTTGGCCGCGGAGGCGAAGAGGCTCTCGCCCTTAAGGAAGCCGGAATCGATTTTGAAATCATCCCCGGAGTATCGTCGGCGATCGCGGGGCCGGCTTCGGCCCACATTCCCGTAACCCATCGGGGGGTCTCCAATGCCTTCGCCGTCTTCACCGCCCATGAGGCCAAGGGGTTGGACGACGGCATACCCTGGACCGCCGCCGCCCGCATTCCCACCGCTATTTTCCTGATGGGTATCGAGCGCCTCTCCTACATCGTTTCGAAGCTTCTAGAACACGGGCGCCCTCCCGAGACACCGGTAGCCATCGTTTCCAACGCGTCGCTGCCCAACCAGACCCTCATCGTCGGCACCCTTGACACTATCCTAAAACAAGCCGCACAAGCCGCGCCCCCCTCCGTCATCGTCGTCGGTAACGTCGTGACCATCGGCGCCGAACTCAACCTACCGGGTTAGGGTCGTTGCGAATTCAGTAGGCGCGTGTTTGCCGAGAAACATCCCAAACCGTGGGCAGACCGCGTAAGAATTCCCACCCCAGCTTGCCCGCGGTAGGTCTCGGGGACGTCGCACCGGCACAAGAACGGCGACGTCATGAGAACGGCCAACGACATCTGCCGGCATCGGGAACCCTCCGTCGACCTTGACCTCATAGGTAGGCCGACCGGGAGCAACGCCGATGCTGAGCCGCCCGTCGGCATCGGTTCTTTGTCGTCCTCCGAAGTCGCACTTTCGCGCGGGTCATCTCATCATTTGGCGGCAATCTGTCGCTCGAATTCCAAAGCGACGATTGTATCCACGGGGCTTACGGTTCGGTCGATTTTATGAATCCTGATGACGCCGTCGCTCTGCACCTCGAAAGGAAGCAGGCGGTTAGTGAACAATTCTCGTGCCCGCAGGAGGCGCGGGGTTCGGCCGGCAGGCGTCTCCAAGGTGTCACCCTCGTACCCCTTTAGCATGTGCGCGAAAATGGTCGATCCCCGGTAGCAGTAACCTAGCTTTCGGTCGACGGGCTGCCAGGGGCCGCCCCGGGTGCCGTAGATTGCCTCGCCGGCTTTTCGAATCCACTGGCCGGCCTTCTCAAGCGACGTCGCGACGGCCGGAGGGATCTCGCCGTGACGGTCCGGGCCAACGTTGAGCAGCATCACCATGTCCCGTACGACGCAGTTCACCAAATACTCGATGACCATATCCGGGGGCATGACATGGCCTCCCTCGATAGCCCCGCGGTCATAGCCCCACGCCCCCGCCGTGGTGAGACACTTCTGGTAAAGCGCCGTCGAGCGTACAGGACCACGCACCGGGGCGCCTCCCTCTTCATCCATGTAGTCCCCCATCCAGCCAAATCGCGGGTTGGTCGCGACGTGGGGTTGATGTTTGCGGACGATGCCCATGATTCCAAGTGCCCGCCCGCTCGAGTCGTGGTCACGCCATCGTTCGCCCACCGGCCAGGCGTTGCCGGCATCGAGGAAGTGGCCCGATTCATGGAAATACGCGCCATCGGCGTCGCTACCCTGCTCGCCCAGCCAACCTCCGTCCCAAAAGATGTGGTCGATATGGCCATAAGAGCTGAGCAGGTGACGCACGTTGGCGTAGTTCTCCTCCTTCATAAGGCGGGCGTTCTCATGGTGGGCCGGATCGGTTTTATAGCCGAACGGATTGCGCTTGCAATCCGTGCCGGTGACGTCGTAATAACCCGGATATCGCCAGCTCAACACGGAATAGTACAAGCCGACCCGGACTCCCTCGGCCCGACAGGCGTTCGTATATTCGCGCACGAAATCCCGGTGATGCGTCTGCTGGCTTGTAAACGCGTTTGGATAAGGACTGTCGAACAGACAGTAACCGTCGTGATGTCGGGTGGTGAGGCACATCCACTTCATCCCGGCATCCTTTGCCAGGCGCGCCCAGGCGCGGGGATTAAACCGATCCGCCGCGAAGTACTCTTCGCCGCTCTCCGGAAAGGCGAATCTGCGATAGGCGTCGGGAAGGATCGCCTCGTTGTGCATAAGCCACTCCCCCCTCCCCGGGCCGGCATACAAGCCCCAGTGGATAAACATGCCGAACTTGTCGTGCCTTAGCCATCGGAGCTGCTCCTCGCTCAATTGCGAGATGCCCAGATCGGTCTTGGGTACGCGGGGGGCCAGGTGCGGAAAACCGGTGTCGTCGTCACCGGTTCCGAAGAGCGGCATCGCAAACGCAAACGGCGCGGCGCCCAAGTAAGTTAGGACCTTACGACGACTTAGGGTATCGGAATCGAAATTGGACTTAGAGGAGTTGTTCAAGGCTGCACGTTCCTTAGTTCGCCGGGTCGGCGCCCGGTCACTTGCTTGACATGTCGACTCAAATGACTTGCCGAGCTATAGCCACATCGCTCGGCAATCGTCTGAAGGGTGAAATCGGAGTTCCGGAGCATGGAAATGGCGCGCTGGAGCCGCAAATTCCGTTGATACTCTTGCGGCGGCGTGCGAAAGTGCTCGACGAAGTGTGCGAAGAAGCTCGATCGGCCCATCCCAAGCTCCGCCGCGAGCCAGTCCAGATCGACCTTGCCCTCCAAGTCAGCGGTCAAGATGCTCTTCGCCTGACCCATCTTGCGGTCGATGGAGGACGATTCGGCTTCTCGGGCTTTCCGGGACATTTGAATATCGAGCTGCAGGAGCATCAGTTGTAGGAGCTCGTTCTCGGGTTGCTCCACGCCATGAGACTCATGCGCCATCGCCTCCACGAGGTTGCCGATTCTGCGGTGGGAATCGTCGAACGACAGGCGAGGCCAATCGAGGCGTTCTTCCGAAGCAATGCCGACATACACGATGCAATAGCGGCCGTCAGCGATGTCGCAGTGCTCCACATCCGGGGGGTGCAGGAGCAGCATGCCGGGAGACATTTCGAAGGGCGTTCCATCTTGTTCGGTGGTTACGCGCCCTTCCCGCTGGTAGATCAGCTCCCAATGGGGATGGCGGTGACCAGGGAAGGAACCCTCGCTCAGATGAAAGCCCGCAGCGACAACCCGAATTGGACGTGTATGCAATAAATGATTTCCCGCGTACATTCCAATCTCGCCCTAGAGGGTGACGTTGCGGACGAGAATACATCCGTTTCGGTGGCCCCACTTATGATAACCCGAGCAACCCCTCTCGCCGCCTTGTTCGTTTGCAGTTTCCTAAGCGCCGTCGCCGGCGCCCAAAATGCCGAGTTACCCCCGATACCGCCAGGCTCGGTGCTCGCTTCGACGGCGGTGCCCGGCCAGCATTTTCCTCGAGTGTTTCCAGACGGACGGGCGGTCTTCTACTACCGCGCGCCTAATGCGAAACGCGTCGCGCTCGGCCTAAACAAGGAATGGCCGATGACCAACGACGGTAAGGGGAACTGGACCGTCACCACCGATCCGATCGGTCCTGGAATCCACGGGTACGAGTTTCACGTGGACGGCGTCAACGTCGGCGACCCCGCCGTCCAGCACATCTATGACGCGGGCCGCTTCCTGAGCCATATCGAGATTCCCTCCCCGGACGGCGACTACTTCGCCGTCAAAGTGATGGCCCATGGAGACGTTCGAGACAAGCTGTATTACTCGTCCGTTACGACCGGGTGGCGGCGGATTCGGGTCTACACCCCGCCGGGATACGATCAAGATCCGACCCGACGATATCCCGTACTGTATCTGATGCACGGCGCCGGTCAGAACGAAGACTGTTGGACCCTGGAAGGCAAGGCGTCACTTATCCTGGACAACATGATTGCCGAGGGGCGGTGCGTCCCGATGGTCGTCGTAATGCCCAACGGCTATGCGTACCGTCCCGGTGAGGAGCCGCCCCTGATACCGCCGGCTCGACGCCCGGACTTTTCCAAGGCGTTCAGTACGCTGGGCGACGTCTTCTCAAAAGATCTGATCCCGTACGTCGACTCGAACTTCCGGACCAAGCCCGATCGCGAGAACCGGGCTCTTGCCGGACTTTCGATGGGCGGCATGCAAACCTTCTCGGTTGGACTCGATCACCTTGACGAATTCGCCTATCTAGGCGGGTTCAGTGGCGGCGCGGGCGCCTTCAGCACAGAGCCGATCGACTTCAAGACGTTTCACAACGGCGTCATGGCCGACGCGGAGGCATTCAACAAGCGTGTCCACGCCGTCTTCCTCAGCAACGGCACCGAAGAAGCTCAGATGATGCGGGGCGTCATCGCTTTTCGCGAGGCGGCGGTGAAGGCCGGCATCAACGTCAAGTCGTTCGTTTCTCAAGGGACAGCCCATGAGTGGACGACTTGGCGTCGAAGCTTGCACGAGTTCGCCCCGCTTCTCTTCCGCCCGGAAACCGGTTCCTCCGGGAATTCGGCGCTCCCGGGTCGCCAGATCGAACTGGGACCGGATGATAAGCAGGTCCTTCCGGAGCCTCCTTATGGTTTCGACGTGGTACGCGACGACGTTCCCCATGGTCGGATGGAGCGGATCGAATACAAGTCCGAATCGGTCGGCTCCGTGCGTCACGCGAATGTCTATTTGCCTCCCAACTATTCGGCCGAGAAGAAGTACCCGGTGCTTTATCTGCTCCACGGGCTCGGAGGAGACGTCGACGAGTGGCCGCTGTTCGGCGTACCCCATGTACTTCTCGACAACCTCATTGCTGCTGGGTTAGCCAAGCCAATGATCATCGTGATGCCGAACGGACGCGCTCAAAAGGATGACAGGAGTCCGAAAAACCCGATGGAGGCCGCCGGCGCTTTCGCCCACTTCGAGGCCGACCTCCTTAACGACCTTATCCCCGCCATCGAGTCGCGCTATAGCGTTTCGTCGGACCGGGTTGACCGGGCCATCGCGGGCCTGTCCATGGGGGGCGGCCAAGCCCTCGACTTCGGTCTCGGGCACCTCGATAAATTCGCCTGGGTCGGTGGATTCTCGGCCGCTCCGAACACGAAGGTCCCGTCCGAGCTCCTGCCGGATCCCGAGCAGAAGGCTTCGCTGATCAAGCTGATCTACCTTTGCGACGGCCGGAAAGACGGATTGATCTTTATCGGCAAGCGAACCCACCAGTACCTGAAGGAACACAACATCCCACACGTCTGGAACGTCGACGGCAACGGCCACGATCCCACCGAGTGGAGGAATAACCTCTACTACTTCCTTCAACGATTGTTTCAGTGATCCGGGAGAAGCCGCCCCTAAATTCGTTCCAAAGGCGGCTTCTACGGAGTGCTCTCACCTGAGCCTCAAAGGTTAAGGCACGAAAGGCCGGCGGGGGGTGGGCGCCGCCTTTATCCGCAAGGTAGCGGGTTTAAGTCCCCCCGACTTCGCGGTCAGGACGATCTCTCCTGGCCCGCCGGTCGATTGCACGATCACCTGGGCGAGACCGTTGAAGAGGACGCGACGCCAGACGCCCCCGACCGCCTGATCGGGCTCGTGTGAGCTGGGATTGCCATTCCCTACTCCGATGATGCGCCCGGGTCCGGAGATCTCGAAGGTCACCTGCGCGCCCGCGGTCGAGACGGCCCGCCCCCCGGCGTCCGCCGCCGAGACGGCAACTACGGCGAGATCTTCACCGTCACCCTTGATCGAAGCTTGGTCGGAGCCCAGGCGCAAACCCTCCGCTTCTCCCGTGGTTTCGACCCGATCCGAGAGAACCTCCTTACCATCCGAATAACCTTTGGCAAGAAGAACTCCGGGAGAGTACGGCACCTTCCATTCCAGGTGTCCGAAGCGAGGCATCGGCTTGCGACCGAGGCTCGTCCCATTCAAGGTGAGCTCCACCTCCGCCACGTTCCCATGAACCCACACATCGATGGGCTGGCCCTCCTTTCCGGGCCAGTTCCAGTGCGGGAACAGGTGCAGCGAGGGAGCATCGGACCACCAAGCCCGGTAGTAGTAAAAGTTGTCCTTGGGAAAACCGCAGAGATCAAGAATGCCGAACTGCGATGCGATGTTTGGCCATCCGAAGGGGGTCGGCTCCCCCCGGTAGTCGAAACCGGTCCACTGGAACTGCCCCGCGACGAACGGCCGAACCGCGTAGTGGTTTACCGACCGGTGCGCGGTGCTCGCCCAGTCGGGCCCGTTCACGTCGTACGCCGAAAGCCAGCCCTTCGGCGGCTCGGAGACGTAGACGCCGCGTGTCGAAAGGGTGGCTCCGTCCTCGGTTCCGACGGAAGGCCGGTTTGGAAATTTCGCGTGGTAGTCGTCGGTGTTGCCATGCGTAAAGTAGTTGAATCCCATCACGTCGATGGTCGTAGAGGAGCCGGCGCCCCAGCCTCCGCTGATCGCGACCGTCGTCGGCCGGGTGGGGTCCAGCGATTTCGCGTATGCCTGCATGGTGCTGGTCACCCGGGCCCCCTTATCGTTGCCCTCGATCGACCACTCCTCGTTGCCGATCGACCAGATAACGACCGATGGATGGTTTCGGTCTCGCGTAATCATACGCCCGAGGCTTTCGAGTTGCTGAGGGTTGATTCCCGTCTCGCGATTCTCGTCCATTACGAGGATGCCAAGCCGGTCGCACGCGTCGAGGAGTGCGGGATTGGGGGCATTATGGCTCGTTCGCAGAGCGTTGACCCCCATCTTCTTTAGTTGCTTCAAGCGCCACTCTTCCAAAGCGTCGGGCACCGCGACGCCCACGCCCGCGTGGTCCTGGTGGTCGCAGACCCCCTTGAGCTGGACACGTTTGCCGTTAAGAATGAACCCTTTGCTCGCATCCCACCGAATGGTGCGGACGCCGAAAGGCGTTTCGTACCGGTCGACTTCCCGCTTGTCCTGACGCACCGTCGTAACAAGCCGGTAGAGCGTGGGAGTCTCGACCGACCAGAGTCGGACGTGTCCAAGTCGGAGCGTGGACGGGGTCTCGACCCGGCCTCCCGGCCCAATAGATATCGTCTTAGACGCCCAGGTAGCCACCGGCCGTCCCTCAGGGTCCGTGATCGTCTGGCCGATCTCAAAGCGAGCGGGGGCGTCCGCATCGTTCTGGACGGTTGTGCGAACGTCGACGCTCGAACCTCGACCACCTACCGAGGTCGTTACAAAGGTGCCCGACCGCGCAACATGGACCGGTGCCGTTTTCGTGAGCCAAACGTGGCGATAGATGCCGGCGCCCTCGTAGAACCACCCCTCCTCCAGGCTGGCGTCCACCCGCACCGCGACCGTGTTTCGACCACCGTAATTCAGGTAGTCGGACACGTCATAGCCGAACGAGGTGTAGCCGCTGGTTGCGCGACCAAGGTAGAAACCGTTAACCCAGACCTGCGAGTCACGGAAGACGCCGTCGAAGTCCAACGCAATCCGGCGCCCCCGGTCGGCCGCGGGAACGTCGAAGGTTTTGCGGTACCAGCCGACGCTGTTCTCGGGAAAGTTCTTCCCAATCGCCTTCGAGCCGTGGCTGTTGCTACCGAGCGAGTCGAAGGGGAGCTCCACCGCCCAATCGTGGGGTAGGTCGAGGCTCCGCCACTTGGAATCATCGAACCGGTCGCGGGCCGCGCCCTGCGCGGTGCCCGCCTTGGCAAAGTAGCTGAAGACGGTACCCGGCGGCGCGGGATCGAAGTCCTTGGAGGGATCGGTCGCGTGACCCAGAGCGAACCGCCAACCCTTGTCCATGAGGAGGCGCTCGCGAGGTGGCGTGGTCGCTTGCCAAGAGATTGTATGAGGGGCGAGAAGGCACAAGGCCAAGTGAGCTAGTGTAATCAAGGTTTCACGACCGAAGCCGCCGACTGGCTGACGCCCGCCTTTCTTTGCAACGTCGTTCAGGGAGAGCTGACGATGCTCTACCCAGATGTTATGCCTGCCCCACGGTTCAGCATAGATATTAATTGAATCATCGTAGATTCAATCCGTGAATCTACGATGATTCACCGCCGGACCGAGTGTGCTTACATTGCCCGACTTCTTCATCGGCGCCCACGCCGCCGTAGCCAGTTACCGCCTCATTACCCGCGATGACGCAAGATATCGCACCTATTTCCCAAAGCTCGACATTTTGGCCCCGGGAGAAACCGACACTCCAAACACTGCTTGAATCTCATCTAGAACAATCCCTTTAAGGCGTGCTCATGATTCCCGGATCGATCCGTTTTAGTATCTGGTCGATGAGGGGCGAAAGGCGGGTGGGGGTGGCTCGAACCTTCTCGCTGGACAACACGACAATGCCGATATGACGTTCTGGGCAGAACAGGCACATGCTATGGAAGCCGGGGAGGTATCCGTCTTGGAAGATCATCCGCTGCCCTTCACCGGTCAAGATTTGCCAGTTCAGCCCTACATAGAAGTTGCTCGAACCCCAATCGGTGTTTCCCGTCCGCCGATGAGCCAGTCTGACGGCATCGTCGGTCTCGGCGATGTTCCATGCGAGGTATTTGAGCATGTCCGAAGTGCTCGATTTCAGCGATCCGGCGGCGGGCAATCGAGTCGACGAGGCCGGAAGAAAGGTTCCGCTGAAGCTGGCTGCGCGAGGTATTTCTGCTATTTCGCGAGGACTTAGCGCGACCTTCGTATCTCGCATTCCCAAGGGCCCGGCGATCTTCTCCTTGATCAGAGCGTCGTACGACTTGCCGTACA
The DNA here is from genome assembly GCF_000724625.1 of Fimbriimonas ginsengisoli Gsoil 348. GTDB lineage: Bacteria > Armatimonadota > Fimbriimonadia > Fimbriimonadales > Fimbriimonadaceae > Fimbriimonas > Fimbriimonas ginsengisoli. The sequence goes on from NZ_CP007139.1 coordinate 1,097,262, forward strand.
CCTTCTCCAAGAGCAGGCCGAGCAATTGGGCCGCGACGTTGGAATAGCTGAATTTCACTCCCGGCGTTCTCGTAAGGCTTGCCACATGGAGGTCGCGAAGGAATTCTTCCGCCGTATAGGCTCGCATCCGCGCATTGTCCTGACCGGCGATCCTCGCATAGTCCGGCTCCGGCTTGTCTGGTCTAGGAGGAAAATCACGGGGCAGACCGGAAGTGTGGTTCAGCAATTGCCAAAGCCGTATCGGCTCCCCTTGGAATTCAAGATTTGGATAGTCGCCATCCAGGTGCTTTCGAACATCGTCATCGAGGGAGACTTTGCCTTCCCTAACCGCCTTGGCGAGCAAGATCCCGGTAAAGGTCTTCGTAATCGATCCGATGAAATAGCGGGTATGCATGCTCGGCGAGCGGCGGGCGCCGGGCTCGGTTACCCCGAAATTGTAGGTAAAGGACCGCCCATCTTTGAAGACTCCGATCGACATCGCCAGGGTTTGGTCCGCGTTCATGAACGGCTCGGCCGCTTTGTGAACCGCAGTTCCAACCAAATCTGCAAGCTTGTCGGCCGGTGGGGCCGCCATCAAAGGGAGAAGGCTCAGTAGTAAGTAACCCATCGAAGTCACATCCGGTGCGAGCTTCAATCGTATCGCTCGCTTAACCGGCGAGGCTAGGACGATCTTGCGCTCGCACGTACTGGCCCGCCGTCAGACCGAGCCGGCGGCGGAAATGGCGATTCAGATGGGTTTGGTCGCAGAATCCGCACTCGGCGGCGGCCTGGCCAATGGGCAGCCCCGCTCTCAACAATTCTTTCGCCTTGCCGATTCGCAGCCCGGCGAGATATTCCGCCGGCGAAATTCCAACCTCCGCCTGAAACGTGCGAAGCATCGCAAATGTGCTCAAGCCGACTCGCTTGCCGAGTTCGCTTAGCGTGACTCGCTCCGTAAAGTGTGCCGCCAGGTAGGTCTTCGAAGCTGCGACGAGTGGGCGCTTCCAACGGTTGGGGTGGATCTCGTCATCCTCGTGCCACGGATACCCTTTGAAGGTGTCCCACTGACGGCGTGTCTGCGCCACGAGGTCGATCCCCTCGACGGTATCCAGCATCGGCCAATCTTGCGGTGAGACCCGGAGGCGCGCAGTGGGGCGAATCGGGTGCTTGGAAAAAAATGGTTTCTCCCAAACATCCGACGGGAACTCCTTAGCATCGTAAAAGTAGACCGTGCCCGGCCTCCACGGCGCGTGTGAAACGGCCCGATAATCAAGCCCAAAGTAGAACTTGGTAGGCAGAGCTGCGGATCCGAACGGATAGGTAACCGTGCTCCGACTGGCGCAATCCAAGTCCGCCAGCCGCTTGCCGTCGAGAACGGCGTTGAACATCGCGATGACGCCGGAAGGAAAAGCGAGATACCGGGGCTCATTCCAGCCCAGCAGATTTTGGCTCAGTCGAATCGGCTGGAGCCGGGCGAGTTCCGGCTCATTGGAACCTTGTAGTAGGCTCCCGCCCACAGCGACGGCGTACTCCAGGAAGACCCACTTAGGCAAGTCGCAAAAGACCGCGTCCGGTATGACTTCGCCGTCCTTCGGCTGGACGTACCGCCGAAAGATAGCGTCGCAAATCGAAACCGTAGTCGTATCCCAGGAAATCCGGGGTGCGGTAAAGAGCTGACCGTGATCCAACTCGTGGTCCACCTCACCAGGAAAGACCATTCGAGGCCTCGCCAACACCTGAGCATTTGTCGATTGACGCCTTACCAACGGTAAATGATACGGGCACGCAAGACATCGTCGTTACCGCTTCCCGCCTAAAGAGGGTTCGATAGCTTAACACTGCAGAACTCCTGGGTTGTTGAGCCTCGATGAGGCTCGCCCGGGTAACGGCGTCCCAAATGCAGTCGACTTCTGTGGAGACCAGCGGTCGGGGGCGGCCATAATCGCCTGTGCGACCAGATTCCACCGCGCGAAAGGGGCTATCGGGCCTCCTCGGGTTTCAGCAGCTCGGATTGATTGGCATCATTCTCCTCCTCGGCATCGTGATGAGCCGGTACGCGGGTAGCCATGTCGATGGCCGGACCCATCAGATGGTCAACAACTTCCTGAATCCGGCAACCCTGATTCAGGTCGCGACTGACACCAGCTTCTTCGCAATCATGGCGGTGGGGATGACGATGGTGATCATCTCCGCGGGAATCGATCTCTCGGTCGGGTCGATCTACGCGGTCTCCGGCGTTTTGATGTCGATGATCTTGCGCAACATGACCGGCCTGTCTCCGGCGATGTACGTGTTGACGGGGATCGGTCTCGGTTGCGGCATCGGGCTGCTTTGCGGGTGGATCAACGGGGTGATGGTAAGCCGGCTCGGCGTTCACCCGTTCATCATCACCCTCGGAACAATGTGGGTGTACCGCGGGATCGCGTTCGTGAGAAGCGGAGCGGAAAGCATCCTCGTCCCGCAACCTCTCAACAACTTCGCTAAAGCCAACCTCGGTCTCCGTAGCGACCTGGCTCCCGTGCCGATGGTGGTGATGCTCCTCGTCACCGTGCTCGGCGGCATTTACCTCTTGCGGACGACCTGGGGACGTCGAATCTTCGCGGTCGGCGGAAATATTGAGGCGTCCCGCTACTCGGGACTTCCGATCACAAGGATCCTAACCGGAGTGTACGTATTGTCCGGTTTGGCGGCGGGAATCGCCGGATTTCTGGGAAGCAGCTTCTATGGATCGGCGTCGTCGGGCGACGCGAACGGGTACGAGCTTTACGTTATCGCCAGCGCGGTTGTCGGCGGAGCGAGTCTGAACGGCGGCAAAGGAAGCGCTCTCGGTGCGTTGCTGGGCGCCTTGCTCATCGTCATGATCCGTCAGGCGATTCGAACGCTCCACATGGATCAAAACTACGAATGGATCATCATCGGCGTCGCGATCGTAGTCGCCGTAGTACTCGACCGGGCCAGCTCCACCCTCGCCCAAAAGCGAATGGTAAAGGCAAGAGCCTAATGTAGTGCCGCCTTCCTAGGCGGCATCTTCTCCAGTGTCACCCCGGCATCCTGCCGGAAAGATGCCGGAGCCACGGCGGCAGTGTGTAATATGAACCTGAATTGGTGAGGATAGGATGATGCTGAAGAATCTAGTTTGGGGAGTGGCGGCTTTTGCCGCGATTGGATTGTCGGGTTGCGGTAGCAGCGATAACGGCACGGGAACCACCGGTGGCGATACCGGCGCGGCCACTACCACGGGCGGTAAGACGGCTGCCACAGGCGGCGCAAAGAAGACGCTCAAGATCGTGATGATCGCGAAGAGCTCGAACAATCCGGTGTTCCAGTCCGCAAAGACCGGCGCGGAAGCCGCGGCGAAAGATCTTGGTGCGAAGAACAACGCCGACATTCAAGTCGTTTGGGCCACGCCTCCGGAGGAGAACGGCGAGGAGCAGGCCCGCCGAATCGCCCAAGCGGTCAACGACGGGGCGAACGCCATTCTGGTTAGCTGCTCCGACGCGGCCAAGGTGACGAATGCCATTAACGACGCGGTCGATAAGGGCGTGCCGGTCATGACCTTCGACAGCGACGCTCCCGACAGCAAACGGTTCGCCTTCTACGGCGCCGACGATGTCGACGCCGGACACCTCGTCATGAAGGAGCTGGGAGCGGTCACCAACGGTAAGGGGAACTACGCGATCCTGAGCGGCAACCAGACGGCGCCGAACCTCCAGAAGCGGGTACAGGGCGTGAAGGATGAGGCGAAAAACTTTCCCGGGCTGAAGTTGGTCAATACGTTCTATCTGACCAAGGAGACCCCGCAGGATGCCTCCGCGGAAGTTACCCGTGCTATGAACGCCAACCCACAGATCGATTGCTGGGCGATGGTCGGCGGCTGGCCGTTGTTCAACACCGCGCTGCTCAGCCTCGACCCGGCAAAGGTGAAGATCGTTGCTGTCGACGCCCTGCCTGAAGAGCTCGAGTACGTGAGCAAGGGAATCGCCCCGACGCTGCTCGCTCAGCCGACTTACCTCTGGGGCCACAAGTCGGTGGAGATCATCGTGGACAAGCTCCTGCTCAACAAGGACGTTCCCGCGATCACCAAGATGGACCTCGTCAAGGTTACGAAGGAGACCCTTCCCACATGGAGCAAGCAGCTTCAGGATTGGGGTTTCAAGGTCGATCCTAAGTATCTCGCAGCCGCTAAATAGATGCCGATCCTCTCCGTTCAGCACCTCAGCAAGGCGTTTCCCGGCGTCCAGGCTCTCAGCGATGTGAGCCTGGAGATCGAAGCCGGGACCGTCCATGCGCTGATGGGGGAGAACGGAGCCGGGAAGAGCACGCTGGGTAAGATCCTGGCCGGACTGTATCAGCCAGACGAGGGCGAGGTTCAACTCGACGGCCAGCACGTCCGCTTTCGCGGACCGCAAGACGCGTCGGCGGCGGGAATCAGCATCGTCCACCAGGAGCTGCTGTTCGCCGAGAACCTGACCGTCGCTGAGAATCTGTGTCTCGGCGACCTCCCTCGCAAGGGGGTTTGGCTCGATTGGGACGCCATGATCGAGCGGTCGAAGCGATGGCTGGACGCGATCGGGGCAAACATCGATCCAAAGCAGATCCTGGGCGAGCTACCGATCTCGAAGCAGCAGCTCGTCCAGATTGCCGGAGGCATCGGTCGCGGGGCAAGGGTGCTTATTTTCGACGAGCCGACCTCGTCGCTTTCCCAATCGGAGGCGCTGAAGCTCTTGGAGCTGATCCGCGATCTCCGTTCGCGCGGGGTCACCTGCGTTTATGTTTCGCACCGACTGGAGGAGGTCTTCGCGATCTGCGACTCGGTGACTGTACTTCGGGACGGAAGCGTCGTCGGCACCAAGCCGATGGCCAGTTTAGATCGCGACGAGCTCGTCAGGATGATGATTGGGCGGGAGCTGGCCTCCAGTTTGTCGGACCATGAGCATCCGCCGGTTGGCGACGAGGTACTTCGAGTCGAGGGTCTCACCAGTCCCGGCAAATTCGAGGAGATCTCGTTCTCGCTACGAAACGGAGAGATTCTGGGCTTCGCCGGTCTGGTCGGAGCCGGGCGCACGGAACTTGCCCATGCCCTCTTCGGGCTGGATCCGATGTCGCACGGCAAAGTCGTTTTACATGGGAAGGAGGCGCGCGTGGGCGGCCCCATGCAGGCAATGCAAGCGGGCATTGGCCTCGTTCCCGAGGACCGTAAGCGTCACGGGCTGGTCTTGTCCCTGACGGCGCGGCAAAACATCTCTCTACCCACGCTCGATCGGGTCGCAAGCATCGGCTGGATCCAGCAAACGAAGGAGCGGTCGATCGCTCAGAAATTCTTCGATCGAATGCGGGTGAAAGCTCCCGGCCTGGACGCGCCGACACTTGGCCTCTCCGGAGGAAATCAGCAAAAGCTGGTCATCGCCAAGTGGCTGGCCGCCGAATCGGACGTTCTCTTGGTCGACGAGCCGACTCGCGGCGTCGACGTCGGGGCGAAGGCCGAGATCCACAACCTAATTCGTGGGTTGGCGGCGGAAGGAAGAGCGGTCCTGCTAATCTCTAGCGACCTGCCAGAACTACTGGCCCTTGCCACTCGCATCGTCGTGATGCGGGAAGGTCGAGTCGTCGGCGAACTGCCCGGCGGCGCGACGGAGGAGCAGACGATGCGCCTCATGGCGGGCGTTTCGAGTTTGGCGGCGTAAGAGAACTATGTTTGACTGGATGGGAGACGTCAACGGTTGGGTCGGGTTGCTGACCCTCGCTCTGCTTGAGATCGTTCTCGGGATCGACAACATCATTTTCATCTCGATCCTCGCCGGCAAGCTGCCGGAGGCGGATCGTAGTCGAGCCCGCAAGCTCGGTTTGATGCTGGCGTTGGTCTCCAGGATCATCCTGCTCCTGGGGATCGGCCTCGTGGTGAAGGCGACCCACCCACTCTTTACCCTCCCCTTCCCCGCTCTCCACGCCGAATCGCGCGAGGTCTCGTTGCGCGATCTCGTCCTGTTCCTGGGCGGTGCGTTCCTGATCTGGAAGTCGGTCAAAGAGATCCACGCAAAGCTGGAGGGGAAAGAGGAGCACGGCTCCGGCGGAAAGGCGCCGAACCTGAGCGCGGTGCTGGTTCAGATCATGGTGATGGACGTGATCTTCTCGCTCGACTCCGTCATCACGGCGGTTGGAATGGTCGACCAGGTCACGTTGATGATCCTCGCGGTAATGATCGCGGTCGGGATCATGCTCGTCTTTTCCACCGCCATAGCGGAGTTCGTGGATCGCCACCCGACGGTCAAGATGCTCGCCTTGGCGTTCCTTATCCTCATCGGGTTTAACCTGATGGCGGAGGGAAGCGGGCAGGAGATTCCCAAGGGGTACACCTACGCCGCCATGGGGTTCGCGATCATGGTCGAATTCCTGAATATGCGAGCGCGGAAGAAGGCGATTTAGCCGGGACCGAGATTCATAATCAGCCCATGTTGGCCGCATGTTTGCCATTGCTGCTAAGTTCTGCCTTGCCGGCTCACTGGCAAACGCGGGGTGAGAAGATGGGGGTTTTCGGGTACGACGTGGGGCCCGATTTCGTCCGGTTCGACCCCTCCTATCGGGACCGCATTAACCACTACAAGGACCGAGTCGAGGAACTGACGAAAGCCCTTTTTGCGCGAGAGTCGAAAGGGAAATCGTCGCGTCGGGCGCACCAGTTGTTGGTGGAGACGCACTGGCTTACCCATTACACTGCCCGCTACGATCAGATCGAGAAGAAGCTGGCTCAGGTCGACGACCTCATCCATGGCCGAGGCGACACCGCCGTCGTGGAGCAAGATGCGGAGGGGAGCTTCGGGCCGTATCACGAGGCTTGGTTCTACAAGCTGGACGCCACGTGCGATTACTTAGTCAACGAAGTGGTGCCGAAGAAGCCGCTCCGATTCTTGGATCGCATCAACACGCCGGCGAGATTGCTTGCCTATTTGAATTCAAATCTCATCTCCGACGTAGCGGCGACGGGCGAAGATCGCCGGTTCGAGCTGAACTTGGCGGGAACGGACCTTCTGCGGCTCATCGAGGGAAGTCTCAAGTCGGGATACAAATTTCATCCGGCGCTGAAGAAGACCATTCATGACTGGGTGGTCAACACCTGGCAGGACCCGCAGACCGGCTTTTTCGGCGCTTGGTACAAAACGCCGACCGGGCTGCGCAAGACAGCGGACCTGAGCTGCACGTTCCATGTCGCCCACTACCTAGACGGCAAGATCGGGCGATGGCCGCAGATCGTCCGCACGGTGCTCGCGATGAAAGATCTCGAGTTTCCTTACGGATGGCTTCAGGAAGGAAAAATGTCGAACCACCACGACCTCGACATCGTGAAGCTGTTTCGATACGGTTGGCCATTTATGGATGCCCGCCAGAAAGAGCAGGCGAGAGGGGCAATCCGGCTGATGATGGACCATTGCCTGAAAGAGACGCTCAAGAGCGACGGATCCTTTAATCAAGAGGATATGGGCTCCGTGGGCGAGTCGTATGAATTTCCGGTGCTGTTCCTGGCGGAAGTCGGGTTCTTCCATAAGGAGTACCGGTTCTGGACGAACGAGACGTTTCCACAAGCCGCTCCCCTTGCTCGTCGAATCGCGAACCGAATCCGGGAGACCAAGCTGGACGACCAAGAGATGCAAACCGCGCTTTATGTCCTTGAGTCGGCCGACGGCTTTTAGCCGCAGCCGACCCAATCGGGGCGGGCCACTTCCTTCCAGCGATCGCGGATCGCCGCGACCTCCTCGGCGGCGAGTGCGCCCGACGCGATCGATTTTGCATTTTGACGCCATCGGTCTGGATTTTGGGTCCCGACGATGGCGGTGCAAATGCCCGGTTGACCGAGCGTGAAGCTAAGCGCGATCGAGACCGCCTTTTGCGTCTCGCTTTGAAGGAAGTCGTAGCGCAGCTCCTGTAAGCGCTCCCAATAAGTGCGGGGATACGAGCCGACGGGCGGCTCGGAGATCCAGGCGACGTTCGCGACGGGGCGTTTCGCGATGATCCCCATTCCCTTGTCACGGGCGAGCGGCAGGGTCAGCTCGATCGCTTCCTGGTCCGCGATGTTGACGCTGGTCTGAAGGGCGTCGAACGCGCCGCACTCCACGGCGTACCGCGCGTTGTTGCGGTCCCCGCTGTAGCCGATGAAGCGGGTTTTCCCGCCTTCTCTTGCGCGTCTCAACACGTCGATCACGTCGCCTTGACGCAGCAAGGACTCATCGCAACTGTGAAGCTGCACGAGATCGACATAGTCGACCCTCAGCCTCTGCAAAGAGCGATCGATGCTTTTCGCCAGCATGGCTGGGTCCCAGTCCGGCTCGGCAAAGCCGCTTGAGTGTCCGCACTTCGTGAACAAGAGAAATTCGTCGCGACGATGGGAGATCGCCCGTCCGATCTTGTCTTCGCCATCGCCATAACATTCGGCGGTGTCGACCACGTTAAGGCCGGCGTCGATCGCCGAATTGAGTAAGCGCTCGATGATGGGTTGAGCCACGTCCCCAAACCCGATTTCCGAACCACCGAACCCGAGCACGCTGACTTCCAGTCCCGTCTTACCAAACGCCCTTCTCTCCATCGTCGAAAGCTTACCGGCGTGGCACGCAGGCGCGGCACACGTGTGCGCTGACTACACTGCTTCGCCGCTAGTGCGCTCAACCATCAACGATCAGCTATCACTCCGGATTTCTCCACCCCCAACCCCCTCCTCATCGCACGAACATCGACGAGGTGGGGGCTCTGGAGTTAGCCGCGGGAGGCGATTAGGCGTTCAAGACGGGTGGAGTGTTCTTCCCACGCGGCGAGGGTGCCTTCTAGCTCCTCTTTGAGCTGCTGATGCTCGCGCGTGAGGGCGAAGACGTCGGCGGAGGGGTCGAGGTTGGCGAGGCGGTCTTCGACTTCCTTTAGCTCGGCCTCTCGATCTTCGATTTCGGACTCGATGCCGGCGACCACTTTCTCCAAGCGCCCGATCTCCTTGCTGAGCTCGCGCGGCGAGAGGGCCGGCTCTTGGGGTGCTTTCTTGCCGTCAAGCAGCTTAGGAATGATCGGCGCCGGAGGTACTTCCTTCTTTGGCGTTTGCGCGGGCTTGTTGGCTCGGTTTCGATATTCGAGATAGGAGCCCGGGTACTGAATCGGACCCGCGCGGCGGATATCGAGGGTGTGGTCGGTCACCTCGGCAAGCAGGTGCCGGTCGTGCGAGACCAGAACGAGGGTTCCCTTGTACTCGCGAAGGATCTCGGCAAGCGCCTCTCGCGATGCCATGTCGAGATGGTTTGTCGGCTCGTCGAGGATGAGTAGATTCGGGTTGAGGTGGGTGAGCTTTGCCAGCGACAGCTTGTTCTTTTCTCCGCCGCTAAGCGTCTTGATCGGACGATAAACATCGTCGCCGGTGATCAGATAGCGTCCGAGGAGGTTGCGGGCTTCGGGGGGCTTGAGATCGAGGTCCCAAACCATCGTATGCAGAGGCGAGACCTCGGGATCGAGGTCGACACCGTCCTGAGTGAAATAGCCGCAGACCACGTTTGAGCCGAGTCGCGCCCGACCGGCGAGCGGCTCCAGTTGGTCGAGGACGACCTTCATTAGAGTCGATTTGCCGGAGCCGTTTTCTCCGATGACGCCCCAACGTTCGCCGAATCGAACCGTCCAGTCGAGATCCTTGAACAAGACGACCGGTTCCTCGTCGCCGGCCGGAAATCCGACGGTTAGCTTCTCGGTGGCCATGACCGTATCCCCGCTTCGCTTCGGCTCGGCGAAGCCGCCTTTCATCCCCTTTTCCATTTTGGGGGCGTTCACCTTGCTCTCGATGAGCCGGTTCATGATCTTCTGCCGGCCGCGCGCTTGGGCGGTGCGCTGGGAGTTCATGAAGCGCCGGACGAATTCATCCATCTTCGCGATCTCCATTTCCTGCCGCTTGGCGACTTCGGCCTGCCGCGCCTCGTCGGCGGCGCGTAGCTCCAGATACTTGGGAAACGGGCCGGGATACGTCTTGACCGTACCGTCTCGCATCTCCACCACCCGCTCGGCGGTGTTGTCGAGAAAGGTTCGGTCGTGGCTGACGAGGAGAACGGCGCCGTGGTACTGGCGAAGCCAACCCTCCAGCCACTCTGTGGCTTGAAGGTCGAGGTGGTTGGTCGGCTCGTCCAGGATCAGTAGATCGGGTTCTTCGAGCAGGAGGCGGGCGATCGCGAGGCGGGTCTTTTCTCCGCCGCTCAGCTTCGCCGTCGGCTTGTCGAATTCGTCTTCGGTGAACCCCATCCGCTGGAGAACCACGCGCACGTCGTTCTCCGCGGAATACCCTTCGGCCTCCAAAAAGTGCTCGTGGATCAGCGCGTACTCATCCAGCTCTTCCTCGGTCGGGCCGTTCTCGAGCCGTTGCTCGAGCTCCGCCATTCGAGCCCGGAGCTCGAGCTGCCGCTCGACCGCCGATTCCGCCTCTTCGATCACGGTGCGGCCCAGCGAAACCGGAGCTTCCTGCCGCAGATACCCGACCTTGGCCCCTTTCGCGAGTTGGACGCCCCCGCTGTCGGGCTCCATCTGGCGGGTGATAATCTTCAGAAGCGTCGTCTTGCCGGTTCCATTACGTCCGACCAGCGCGACCTTCTCCCTCGCATCGATGCGGAAGGTCACGCCAGTAAGGACTCTATCGACGCCAAACGACTTGGCGACATTGGACACGGAAAGGATCACGGGGCTTCTATTATGGAAGCTCTGGCCCTACCTCTTCTCACTCCAGGCACCTTGAAGGTACACAAGTCGAATATCGGCTCCCACGTCAGGGGCTTCGGCTGGCCCTCCGTCTTGAGTGAGCCACTTTAGCTCTCGGGCGTCAACCTCCCACCTTCCACTCTCTACCTTCAGCGGTAATGGCGGCAGTTGGGCCGACCGGAGCAAGCCGCCATCCTGCACGACCAAGAATGCCGGAATGACGGAGGGAGCCCGATTGTCGAAGGTAAAGATCGTGTATGTATCGCCGGTTCTAGCGACGTTAGGATGGCCTACGTACGGCGCCACTACCGTTTCCTCCAACTTGCTCACAAGCCATCTGCCTATCACGATCACGGCAAAGAGCCAGAGCAGGGCAACGCTTCGCCGAAGGCGTTTTAGGTCTCTCCGATAGTCCTCGGTCTCCACATAAGGGGAGACGCTGACCGCCTCCCCCATGGTTTAGCTATTTCCTAACTCTTATCGCTGAATCGCCATCACGTTCACGTCGAAGACGTTGGCGTTGAGCTTGATCGCCGCAGTAGCGGCGGGCGACGGCTCTTTGTCGACGGAGATCTGAGCGATGGCGGCTTGAGCCCCGCCGAGGATCACGTTCTCCATCTCTTGAACCGAGACGCCTTCCCCTTTGAGAATCTCCAAGACGTGGGCGAGGACACCTACTCGGTCGGCATGACGGACGATAAGAACGTGGCTGGCCGCCTCGCCCCGCTTCACGTTCACCACGTTCGGCACCATGCCGGTCAGCAGATACTCGCGGACGATCCGGACGGTCTCGTCCGCAACGGCCTCTTGGGCCTGCTCGGTGCTGGCTCCGATATGGTGGGTCGCATAGATGCGCGGGTTATTGGCAAGCGGTCCCTCGTAGCTGCCTTTGCCCCCTTCCGGCTCCCCTTCGAACACGTCGAGGCCCGCGAAAAGCTCTTTCGTGTCGAGCGCTTCGAGCATCGCCGCTTGGTCAACGACCTCGCCGCGGCTAGTGTTGATAAAGACGGCTCCGTTTCGCATCGCGTCGAAGAACTTCTTGTCGAGCATCCCTCGCGTTTCCTTGGTGAGGCTCACATGGACGGACACGAAGTCGGACTGCTGCGCGAGCTCGATCAGGTTGGCGGCCCGCCCGATGCCGAGAGCGGCGGCAATCTCGGGGCTCATCCAGCGGGAATAGGCAACAACGTTCATGCCGAAGCCGCGGGCTCGCTGAATCATCTCCTGGGAGATATTCCCCATGCCGATGAGGCCGAGGGTCCGGCCATAGAGTCCCCGCGCTTTGCTGAACCCCGCCTTGTTCCACTTACCCTCTCGCAACTGGGCGACGTTGTCGGCGATCTTGCGGTCGCAGGCGAGAAGGAGGCCGAACGCGAGCTCGGCGACCGCCTGGGAGTTCTTCCCGGGGCAGTTGGCGACGAGGACGCCGCGCGCGCTCGCCGCACCGACGTCGATCGTGTTGTAGCCCGCCCCGGCCCGGACGATCAGTCCCAGGCGGCTGTTCTCGATCATCTCCGCCGACACCTTCGTCGACCTTACGATCAAGACATCGAACGGCTCTTCGGCGAGCCGGGCGGCGAGGGTCGTGTCCTTCAGGTCCGGCTCATAAGCGATCTCTACGCCAAGCGAGCGAAGGCCGGCAAGCCCACTATCCTCAAATTTATCCGCGACGAGCACTTTCATTGACCCAAAAGGTTACCGCTTGCCGCCCGTCCCCAAGTAGCGTCGGCGCCCTCGCCGACGATTCGGTGTACCTAACGCGAAGCGTTGTAGCCGCAGTTTGGCTCGTACCTGCGCGAGAGCGTGTCTCTTTGCAACGAAACTTGTGGATCGTTGAGGACGCAGGTACGAGCCAACCTGCGGCTACACAACTTCGTCGTAGGGACGACCGCCATTCTGGCTACTTCTTCCGATCGTAGCGGGCGACGATGTTTAGATCTGGGTCCAGCTCTAGATATGTACGGGCTTCGGTGGTAGATAGACCCAGTGCGATGCGCGGGTTAATACAGCAGGCATTTACCGCGGTGCTCCAGCCGAAGTCCTCTTTCAGGTTCCGAAAGGCATCCAGCAAGGTGATCGCGCTTCCCGCGAGGGTACCGTCGGCAAGACGCACCGTTCCTTCACTCACGTGGCAGTCCAGCCCCCACATCTTTAGATGCGTGCCGGATGGTACGCCAGCCGCCATCGTGGAATCGCTGATCGCGAGAACCCGGCTCTCGGGTTTACATCGAAGCAAAACTTCTGCGGCTTCCCTCGCGACGTGGTGCCGATCATATATCAGCTCCGTGAAGACATCGTTCTCGGTAAGCGCGAACCCCACGGCTCCCGGCTCCCGGTGGTGCAGCGGGCGCATGGCGTTGAACGTGTGGGTCGTGTGCCTAGCTCCCATAGCGAACGCCTCTCGGCACTGGGTGTAGGTTGCTTCCGTATGCCCGATGCTCACTTTCACGTTTCTATTCGATAATCTTCGGATGAGGTCTCCGCCTCCCGGTCGCTCAGGGGCAAGGGTGATCACTTTCAAACGTGAATCGTCCAAGATTGGGTCCCATTCGGAAACGCCCACGGGCGGATCCACGATGTCCCCTTGTGGCTGTGCGCCCGGATATCGAGGTGAGATAAAGGGACCTTCCAGGTGGAACCCAAGGATCATCGGATCATCCGGAAGTCTGGCAAGAGCTTGCCGAACTTGGGCGACGGGGGCAGTGACCGTGGTGGGCAGGAACCCCTCATAGCCGACTTTCGAAAGTTCGCAGCAGAGATCCCGCATTTCGTCGACCGTGGCCGACATGAAGTCGATCCCAAAAGCGCCATGGGTATGGATATCGATGAAGCCGGGAATGATCAGCGGTCCACTTCGAGTGTCGGGGCTGCCAGAGAATTCGAGTGTCTCCGTGTCGAAGGTGTAGTTCCCAAATCCTCGCGGTCCATATGCGAGCACGACCTTCTTCATGGCTTTAAGGCATACCCTCCGGTGTCGCGGACGATGCGTCCTTCTAATTCCAGCATAGTGAGCTCTGAGAGCACCTCGGCGGTGCTAAGGCCGCTCTGTTCGACGATTCTCTCCGCCGCCAAAGGCTTTGAGGTCAGAAGAGACAAGATTCGCTCACCCTGCGAGCTGGCGGGGGCGGCTTCCTCCGGGGGAGCGCCCGGTTCGATGCCGAGTGATTCGAGCAGCTCGACCGGATGGCTCACGAGAGTTGCGCCGTCGCGAATGAGGGCGAAGGAACCTTGAAAAGACATCGCGTCGATATTGGCTGGCACCACGAAGACTTCCCGGCCGAGCTCGGCGGCGGCTTGGGCGGTGTGGATCGCTCCCGAACGCTTGGGAGCCTCGATGACGAGGACGGCTGAACTAAGCGCGGCGACGAGCGAGTTTCGAACGATGAACCGGTAATCGTTCGGCTTTGAACCGACGGCAAATTGGCTGATGAGGCACCCTTGGTCGCGAATGGCGCCGAATAGGCCGTGGTGAACGGCAGGGTAGACGTGGTCGACCCCTCCGGCGAGCACCGCGGCGGTTCGGCCACCCGCCTCCAAGGCTCCCCGGTGTGCCGAGGCATCGATTCCCAAGGCTCCCCCGCTGACGACGGTGACGCCGGCTCTCGCCAGCGCCTCGGCGAACTTGTGAGCGCAGGCCCGGCCGTAGGTGGACGCGGATCGGGTACCTACGATGGCCACGGTCGGCGCATGGAGGCATCCCTCATCGCCGTGGATGAAAAGGATGGGCGGAGTTCCCACCGCCTCGGCCAGCGCTTCGGGGAAGTCCCTCTCGGTTAATGTGCGCACGCCTGCCTCCAAGGCCCGCTCGAGAGCCTGGGGGTAAGTGAAGCCCACTCGCCGGCGCTCGGCCTCGGAAAGCGCCGAATGCCCGACAAGACGTGGGAGCGCCTCGGTAAGAGGAAGAGAGCCGAGCTCTCCTAGGAGAGCTCGGCTCTTGACCGGCGAGGCTTCGGTAGCCGCGAGCGCTTGCCAGAAGGCAGGTGACCGCTCCGCCGTCAGACTAGCCACCGCCAAGGCCGCCGCCGCCGATACCGCCGCCACCAGGTCCACCCGGACCGTTGGGGCCGCCCTTGCCACCGTTCGTCGAACTTCCCGGTATCACGATCGGGGCGAGCGCGTTGTCGATGGTGAGCGCGAACGGCTTGCGAATCTCGTTCCCCATCCAGTCCGCCGCCGTCACGATGATCTCCTTTCGACCATCGGCGAGGGGCCGATTTTTGCCGGTCTGCGAGAACCGGACTAAGATGGTGCCGTCCTTGTTGAGGGTGAAATCCAGCGGCTGCCCATTGACTTCGACCTTCAGAGACTTCGTATTAAGGCCGGAAGCCTCGTCAGTGAGCCGGAAGTAGAGGACGAGCGGAGGCTGTCCGGAAACCTGGTCGCCAGCGTTCGGGAAGAGCATCTCGACCTTCGGCGGGGTGAGGTCGACGCCTAGGTTACGATCGAAAGCGAAAATGCTGCCGTCGCGCGCCGGAACCAAAAGGGTTTCGCCCACCAGCACCGCCGGCGCGGCTGCCTGAATGAACGTGATCTTCTCCTGGGTCTTGTTTCCGGAATTCTGGCCTCCGGGACCTTGGCCGCCGAACCCGCCAAAACCACCGCCACCTTTTCCGCCGGGCCCGCTACTCGTGGTCGTCGTCGAGGCCACCGCGTCGGCGGCAGGTCGCAGAATGTAAGACCACTGAGCGTCGCCGGTCGTGGCGTCGACGAGATTGATCGCGCCGTTCGACGTGGGCACGATGAACTTGCCGTTGCCAACCGAGGTTGGCTTCACGTTCGGCAGCGAGCCTAGATCGATCGGAGTCTTGGTGACGATCTTGTGGCTCACCGGATCGATGATCAGCAGCTTGCCGTCTTGGGAGGTGACAAGGATCCCGGTTGGGGAATAGACCGGAGAGAGGGCGAGTTGCAGCGGGGTCGCGGTCTGCCATCGCGCCATCCCGTTGCCCGCGTTCAGCGCGATGAGATACGGGCCCGAGTTCGTGTAGATCGTGTCCCCGACAACCGTCGCCGACGGGTTCGGCGCGAGCTGGGTGAACGTCTGGCTCCAGTCCAACTTCTGCGTCGCCGTGTTCAGGCTTGCCATCTGCTGACGTCCCGTGAATAGGACGACGTTGTTGCCGGAGGCGGCGATGGTACCGGTGAGGCCATCGAACACCTTGTATGGATTCGACCAACCGGGCGAGCCGTCGCCGACTTTAAAGGAGATCAGACTGTTGTCGCTGAGCGCAACCACCACGAGGTTTCCGGCGACTACCGGCGAACCGAGCGCGCCGGTCGGTAGGTTGGCGCTCCACTTGGAATTTCCGGTCGCGGGATCAATGGCGTAAACGATCTTGTTGTCGCCCACGCCGATCAAGGTGCCGTTAGAAAGCACTGGCGACGTCCGGAAGACTCCCGGGATCGCCTCGACCTGCGGGAACTGCCACCGCTTGTTTCCGGTCGAACGGTCCAGACAGTAAATACGTCCGCCGATCGATTGGTAGATGTCGTCGCCGTTTGTGACGGGCGAGCCGCCCGGTGGGACGCTTGTGGGTTGCATCGAGCGCCATGCCAGCGGTGCGGGACCGTCGAACTGGGCAGATGCGGCCGCAACGAGCGCGAGCGCGCCTAGGCCGACGGTAATTGATCGCAACTTGTGCATCTTCGCTATGCTTCTCCAGCGCCCCGGATTTTATCGGGGACGCTCCATTGTAACTAGACTGCCCCGATCTTTGTCTATCGGATTGCATTCAGTCATACTTCGGACGTTCGGAGACCCGCTGTCGTCACGCCCAACATGGCCAGTTCCGCCACGATCCTTTGCTATCACAAGGTTGGCCCGGAGTCGGAGGAGGGCCGCAGGCTCAATATCGAGCCGGAAAGGCTGGAGTCGCACGTCCGATTTTTCGCTCGCCGCGGGCGTCCTTTTTTGTTGCCCCGGGACCTGGGGGGCCTTTGGCCCATCGGCCCGGTGTGCCTGACTTTCGATGACGCTTACCTCTCGACGATGCTCCATGCGCCGGAAATCTTGGAGCGCAACGGCGCCCGTGGCGCTTTTTATGCCGTCTCGGGAAAGGTGGGCGGCAGCAGCGACTGGGATGGAACGGCGGCGCGTCCGCTCGCCGGTTGGGATTTGCTTATCGACGCGCAGTCTCGTGGGCACGAAATCGGGAATCACACGCGGTCGCACCCTCACCTCGACGACCTCGCTCCCGAGGATCAACGGCGGGAGGTCGACGAAGCGCACGCGGATCTGGTCGAGCACGGCATTCAGTCGAGGAGCTTCTGCTATCCCTATGGCGGGCTGAACGACGCCGCGGTCGAGGCGGTCGGCTTGGCCGGTTACCAGGTCGGCCTGGCGTTGCGGAAGAAGGCGGCGACGACCGACGAGAATCGTTTGGCGCTCTCGAGAGTGGTCGTCGCCTTCAGCGACTCGCTTCCGTTGCTGCTATACCGGCTGCACGTGCGTCCATGGTTGCGACGCCGGTAGCCGCTAGAGGGAGAGCATCAGACCCCAGTAGCCGTATTTCCCGGCGACGCTTCCGAGCGCGATCTGAAGGTTCAGCATCCGGTTGACCCCCTCGCCGGTCCGTATGTTCGTGAGCGGAACCGAGTAGTTGACGCCGGTGTTCCAGAACCAACCCTCGTATTCAACATAAGCTTTGGCTTGCGGAATCAGGTTTGTGCTGACGTTGAAAAAGCCGTGTCGAAACCGGTTGGTTCCAATTCCCGCGGAGGCGTACGTTCCGTTGGAGCCGAAGTCGTAGGTTGCGACGCCGTAGAAGCTGCGCGAGGAGTCGTTGTCGCCCACCACGCTTCCACCGGAGGAACCCCCGTGCCCGGTCAGGTCTTGAACACCGGCGGCAAAGCGGGCCGGTCCGGTTTGGGTGCCTGGGGTGAATTGAAAGTTCAGCGCGGAATCAAGCTCGCTGCTAAGCCACATGATCGAACCGGTGACGAGTCCGGCTTTGCCCAGGCTGACGCCGGTCTGGAGAAACCCGGTTCCGTTCCCATCGCTACGCGTCGCGGAATCGCGGAAGCTGAACGGGCTCGTCAGAGAGCCGTTCTGACTTACGATTCCGCCTCCGAAGATGGTTCGGAATTGTCCGAGAGAGTAGGCGATCGGCGTGCTGAACGCCATCGCGCCCTTGTAACTGAGCTCTCCGTCGGGGGTCACGGCGAATCCGCCTCCGGGAAGCCCGGAGAAGGTCCGGAATTCCGGATACTTGTGAAAGCCGACCAGATCCGACTGCGCGCATCCAACCGCGGCCAGCCCCAATAAGCCGAAAATTCCAACGAGACGCTTCCTCATATCGAAAAGGATTTTACAGCATTATTGCTAGGCAGTGAATTTACTAGGTATATCGGCCGCCGACGACGCAAACCGGTCGATGTCACGGTAGCGTGGTAAACGGGATTGATTACAGGCGACGGCAGCCCCATTTAGGAAATCCGAACCTCGTGTCACCGAAGATCGATACAAGTTCTTCGCTTTGAGACCACGCCGCTCCGTCTACCGACGCGCAACGTCTGGTTAGCGGGCCCAAGCTTGGCGCGATGTCGCGCCCGACAGCGCTATCCGCCATATCGTTGAAAAGGGGTACCATTTTTCTCGCCGGGCGTTGCGATTTCTTCCTCCCAGAAAGCTTCTAAACTGGCTTGTGCCTAGATATGCCGAAATGTCGCCGGCGCAGCTTGAGGCGGCGTGGGAGGCGGGGGCGGCCGCCATTGTTCCGTGGGGGGCGCTGGAGTGGCATGGGGATCACTTGCCGCTTGGACTCGATGGGATCGTCGCGGAGTCGTTTGCCGAGCGTCTCGCGGATCAGATGGAGGGGGTTCTCCTTCCGGGGATCTGGCTACCGATCACCACACTTCCCCACCCGGCGTCGCTACAAATCCGCACAGAGACGTTCCGAGCGGTCCTCGACGACACGCTTCTCGGCCTCGCCGGGGCGGGCGTCCGTTCCATCGCCGTCGTCACCGGTCACTACGCCCAGGGCCACCTGATCGAGCTTTACGAAGCGGCGCTTCGCGCCATGGACGACTGTCCCGGCCTGCGAGTTTTTGCCGCTACTCCGTTGCAGCCGCTCAACGACCCAAGTTTGCTGGACCATGCCGCCCGGTACGAGACGTCGCAATTACTCGCGATCCGGCCCGACCTCGTGCACGTCGAGGATCTTCCGGACGAAACTGAGGTGCGACGCGACGCCGTTCTCGGCGAGCATCCCCGCCTCGGCTCCGCCGCCGAAGGGCACGCCCTCCTACAGAAAGGGCTCGAGGCTTGGGCAACCTGGATTCAAACCGCGACACGGGATTCGCTCGAGCAGTTTTACAAAGCGGAGTTCGACGCTCTTCAGGCGTACGTCGACGCTTACTACACCGGCTCTTGGGACGAGGCGCTCGAAGCCTGGTGGGCGACTAAGGATCGCCGGTCTCCTGCCACGTAGCGTCGGCGCCCCCGCCGATGAACCCTCCGGATTCCCTCACCCCCTTCTCCCTCGTTCGGCACATACATCCGAAGGAGGGAGAGGGGGCTCCGGAGCGCATCGGCAGGCGCTAAGTGACCGCCGACTTTGCCACGTCGTACTTCTCAAATCGGCGCTCAGTAACCACACACCGAATACGATCGATCGCTTCTTCCAGCTCTTGGAACGTCGTGTAGAGCGGGGTCACGCCCAAGCGGATGACGTTCGGCGCTCGAAAATCGGGGATAACCTTCATCTCGGCGATGAGCGCTTGATTGATCCGCCAAGCTTCCGGGTGAGTGACCGATACGTGCGAGCCGCGCCGGTTTACGTCGCGGGGAGTGATCATCTGAAACCCGAGTGGGACCAAGACCTCGTCCACGAGCTCGATCAGGAACGAGGTCTGCGCCACCGACTTTTCTCGCAACCGATCCAATCCGGCTTCCAAGAGTAGATCGATACCCGGCTCTACCGCCGCCATCGATAAAATGGGGGGCGTCCCGGCCAGGAACCGGGCGACCCCGGCCGCGGGTTCGTAATCGAGAGAGAAGTCGAACGCATTTCGCTGTCCAAACCAGCCCCAGATCGGCGTCCGCATCCGCTCCTGCAGTTCTCGTCGAACGAAAAGAAACGCCGGCGCGCCGGGGCCGCCGTTCACGTATTTGTAGGTGCAGCCGACGGCGAGGTCCACGCCGCAATGGTTGAGGTCGATCGGAAGCGCCCCGACCGAGTGGCTGAGATCCCAAAGCGCGAGGGCGCCCACCTCGTGCGCTCCCCCGGTCAGCCGCGCCATGTCGTGCACGTATCCGCTCCTGAAAAGGGCATGAGAGAGGGTGAGCACAGCGGTTTGGCCGTCGAGCTTCGCCTCGATCCGCGACGTGGCCGCGGCAACGTCGTCTTCCACGGCGACGACGTCGAATTCGGTTTTCCCGGTGAGTACGGCCGCGCCGACGGTCACGTAAACGTCGGATGGAAAGTTCGCGTCGTCGGTGACCACTTTCGGGCGGTCGGCCTGAACCTGGAGCGCCGCCACCGTCAGCTTGAAGAGGTTCACGGAAGTCGAGTCGCAAACGACGACCTCATCGGCTTCCGCGCCGATAAGCCGGGCGATCTTGGCACCTAGACGTTGGGGGAGGTCGTACCACTCACGCCACCCAGAAACGAGCGAGGAGCCCCACTGGGACATCACCCGATCGACGGCTTCTACCGTCCCCTTCGGTAACCGCCCGAGGGAGTTCCCGTCCAGGTAAATCAGGTTCGGGTCTTCAATCACGAAACGATCGCGAAAGGCAGACAGCGAGTCTCCCGAATCAAGCTCCTGGCCTCCTTGCACCAAAGGAGCTTACCGAAGGTGGGGGACTCATCGGCGAGGGCGCCGACGCTACTGGCAACGTTACTTAGGGAGGACGGTTAGCTTGACTTCTAGACGGTTTTCGCTGGCCATGATGAGGGGGTCGTAGAGGTAGGGTTTGCCGGCTTCCATATCGTCCAGGCGGCGGACGAACTCGATTAATGGGTCGGGCTTTTTCGGATTGAGCTTAACTTCTACCGGGACGGCTCGGAGGCCGCCAAGCGTCACCGTGGTTTCTCCGGCGGGCATTTTTCGATCGAGGGTGAGGGTTCCGGCGTAGATGTTCTTATCCGCGCCACCCTGGGGAAGCAGCTCGACAACGGTGTTCTTTCGAGCTTCCCGTGCGAAAACGCGTACACGGCGATCCGGGCCCGGAGGCGAATTGAGCTTCACTCGAATCTTGACTTCCCCGCCCGGAGGCACCAGCGATGGCTCGAGGACCGGATCGGAAAGCGTCACCGCCTCCTGAACGACGTCGGAGTTACCGGCAACCTTGGTCGACGCCATTTTTACAGTCTCCAGCCATGCTTGGATTCCCGTTTCCTTACCCTCCGGCGGATCGAGCCAGTACGCCCCGGCGTTGACCTTTGCGTCCTTGTAACTGGGAGCGCTGATCAATAGGAGCGCCTGCCCTTTCTCGGCGGGCGGGGCCGAGGCGGAGGCCGGGCCGTTGCCGACGGCGGTATTTGCGGCGGCCTCGCGAGCTTGTTGGGCAGTATCGCGATTGGGCAACACCGAGCTAGCCGTCTGACCGGCCAACGGCAATGGATTTCCGGTCGCGGCGGAAACGGCCGCGGCTTTTACCGTTTCGCCGGGCTTTGCCACTACGGAACCGGCTGCCTTCACCGGCGCCATCGCCACGTCCGCTGCCACGCGCACGCACTTCTCGAGCAATCCTCGCCTACGTGAAGGACGGAGATGAAGCGCCCGCTTGGGGTCGGCGGCCAAGTTGTACTCACCCTTTTCGTCGGTCTTCGTCCAGGTCAGGACCTTGCCGTCTTTCTCTTGCAAAGCCACGGTCGCCCCCGCGACCGGCTTACCATCGGTATCGAGCACGCGCCCGTGTAGGACGCCTTTGGGAAACGTCTTGGGCGCGGCCGGTGTCTGGGCCGCCGCGAACGACGCCCCTAAAACGGAGGCGGCGAGGCCGAAGGCAAACCAGGTCGAGCGGTGAAGTTCAGTCCTCATCATAGGCAACCTAAATCGTTTGACTGGCCCCAGCGGAGCTGAGTGCCGGGAAGCCGAATCGGGTTACACTCGCGGTTGCCGATATGGAAGATCTCAGCCGACGTTCGATGTTGAAGATGGCCGGAGGAACCGCCCTTGGTCTTGGATTCCCAGGAAAGATCCTTGCCGTGCTCGCGGATGGGACGCTAGTGGTGCAAGATCACAAAGTCCCCGCGGAGAAGGGGCTCTCCCGGGAGTGGAGGGCTCAGCTTATCCAGCGCGGCTCCAAAGAGACTTGGACCGGAGCCGACCTCGACTCGATCGGGATGCCGATCGGGGGCATCGCCGCCGGGCAGCTATATCTCTGCGGCGACGGGACCCTCGGCTGCTGGGAGATATTCAACGAACACCGCTACCAAAACGAAGGCCCGTACAGCTACGCGAAGCGTCCGATCCCAAAGAACGTGGAGTTCGGCTTCACGCTAGAGGCAGGGGGGCGCAAGTACCGGCTGGACAAGAGTTCCTTTAGCCAGATCGAGTTCAACGGCCAATATCCGATCGCGACCGTTTCGTATCGAGACCCCGCCTGCCCGGTGATGGCGGAGATGGTGGCGTTCTCGCCGTTCATTCCGCTCAACGCGAACGACTCCGGGCTGCCGGCTACGGTTTTCGAGATCACGGTTCACAACCCCGGCTCCAGCGATGTCGCGATCGACCTCGCCGGCTTCCTCGAAAATGCCTGCGCTCGATCTGGGGAGCACGAAGATAAGGGGCGGCGGCGACACACCGCCGCGCACGTGGCAAAAGGGCTTACCCTGATGGTTCATGGCGCCGATCCGGCCCACGACACGTTCGCTTCGGAGCGAGCAAATCCGCGACCGAACATTCTCATCGCTGACTTCGAGGGGGAAACGTACGGCAACTGGAAGACGACCGGAACGGCCTTCGGCCCCGGCCCCGCGGCGGGGACCCTTCCGAGCCAGAACCCGGTCACCAAGTTCGGCGGCAAGCGATTGGTCAACTCGTTTTACGGCGGCGACGATACAAAGGGCCGTCTGACCTCGCCCGAGTTCACGGTCGAACGAGATTTCATCACCTTCAAGATCGGCGGCGGCCATATGCCGGGGAAGACCTGCATCAACCTGCTGGTCAACGGCAAAGTCGTTCGCACTGCGACCGGTCTCAACAGCGAGGAGCTGTTATGGGATGCCTGGGACGTCACCGAGTTCGAGGGGAAACGGGCCCAGATCGAAATCGTGGACGACGCGACGGGCGGCTGGGGCCACATTAACATCGACGACCTTAGCCAGGCCGATCGCATCAAGGACGCCAAAGAGGTCGCCTCGCGCCATGCCGATCCGAATCGCGACAACGGCACCCTCGCCCTTGCCGCGCTCGCGAATGGCAAAGCAAGCCACCAGGATAGCTACGACTTCGCCACCAAGTACGTCGGAGAGGTTCGACCCGCCCCATTTCACCTCGCTCCCGGCGCCTCCCACACGGTCACTTTTGTGCTTGCCTGGCATTTCCCGCACCACCCTCGCGGACGTAACTACGCCAACCACTTCGCCGACGCCGGCGAGGTGGCGACCTACGTCGCCCGCAACCAAAAGCGGCTGAGCGCGGACACCAAGCTTTGGCGGGACACCTACTACGACTCGACCCTTCCGTATTGGCTGCTCGACCGGCTGCATTCGACGATCGGCAACATCGCCACCGGCGTTACCGAATGGTGGAAGAGTGGCCGCTTCTGGGCTTGGGAGGGGGTCGTCTGCTGCTCCGGCACCTGCACCCACGTTTGGAACTACGAGCACTCGATGGCGAGGCTCTTCCCCGAGCTCGAGCGGAACGTCCGCGAGCGGCAGGATTTTGGGGAAGCGTTCGAAGAGTCGACCGGACTCGTGGGTTTCAGGAGCGACCGCGAGTATGCCGCCGACGGACAGTGCGGCACGATCCTCAAGGCATACCGCGAGCACCTCAACAGCGCCGACGACCGTTTTCTGAAGAAGAACTGGGCGAGGACGAAGAAGGCACTGGAATACCTTATCAAGCACGACGCCAACGGCGACGGCATGATCGAGGATGCCCAGCCGAACACCTACGACATCGACTTCTTCGGTGCGAATACGTTTGTCGGCTCGCTCTACCTAGCCGCTCTCCGCGCGGGCGAAGAGATGGCGAAAGAGCTTGGCGACCGTCCATTCGCCGAGCAGTGCCGGAAGATCTACGAAAGCGGGCGCGAGGCCACGATGCGGCGGCTGTGGAACGGCGAGTACTTCATCCAGGAGGTCGACCAGTCGAAATACAAGCAGTACCAATATGGGCCGGGGTGCCTTGCCGATCAGCTTTTTGGCCAAGGGTGGGCGCACCAGGTTGGGCTCGGGCACATCTATCCGGCGGATAAGGTGGTGAAGGGGCTGCAGTCGGTCTGGAAGTACAACTGGGCTCCCGACGTGGCCGGTCAGAACAAGCGCTGGCCGCCGCAGCGGCCGTTCGCGCTGCCCGGCAAGGGGGGCTCTTCACCTGCACCTGGCCGATCGGCGGTCGCGAGCAAGATCCGGTGTTGTACCGGGACGAGGTGTGGACCGGCATCGAGTACCAGGTAGCGGGCCACATGATCTGGGAAGGGATGGTCGAGGAGGGGCTTTCAATTTGCCGGGCCGTGCACGAGCGGTACCACCCTTCGAAGCGGAACCCGTACAACGAGGTCGAGTGTAGCGACCACTACTCGCGGGCGATGGCGTCGTGGGGGGTCTTCACGGCTTTGTCGGGGTTCAGCTACAACGGGCCGGCGGGCAGAATCGGATTCGCGCCGCGGGTGACGCCGGAAGAGTTTAAATCAGCTTTCACGACGGCCGAAGGTTGGGGAACGTTCTCGCAGAAGATCTCAGCCGGCCGGCACTCGTGCCACCTGTCCATGGCTTGGGGAAGGCTCCGGGTGCACGATCTTTCGTTTCAGGCCCACGGGACCCATGCGGATGTGTCCGTCGAGGGTCGCCCGCTCGACGTGACGGCGTCGCAGAAGGACGGAATGCTCCACATATCCCTCCCCCGCCCGATAACGCTGAAAGCGGGGCAGGCGATCGAGATTGTGATCACCTAGTCCCGGAACTTGGGCTCGTTGCTCATGAGGTGAACAGGCGTTTACCGGAGGCCGGTCTGGAGACCGGCGGTCCTTAGGTCCGGATGCTCAAACATCACCTATCAAATATCAACCATCATTCTCCGGACTCCCTCACCCCCAACCCCCTCTCCCTCGTTCGGCACATACATCCGAAGGAGGGAGAGGGGGCTCCGGAGCTCTGACCCGGTTCTTGACGGCCACCCTCATACCAAAACCAACATACCTCCTTTTTTATGTATACTGAATTCCTGCATGACGTTCCGCGAAGACCTTGAAGCACTGGTCCTTTCCTGCCTTTCGACAGGCCCGGCGCATGGATATGAACTCAGCAAGCGCATTCGATCGCTTAGTCAAGAAGCGCTTTCGGTGGCGGAAGGAAAGCTGTATCCGGCGTTGCACGCACTGGAAGCCGAGGGAGATATCTCCGCGGTGTGGGTTCCCCAGGGCAACAAGCCACCCCGTAAGGTCTACGAATTGACCGAAGTTGGACGAAAGACGCTCCGGCGTAAGCAGGCGGAGTGGCAGGCCTTTGCCCGAGGCGTTGGATCCGTTCTGCAAAACGGGGTGACGGAATGGAAGTTGGTGAAATGAATACTCGCTCGATCGACACTTACGTCTCTGAACTCAGGCAGATGCTGGAGCGCACTCTCTCAACCCAATATGCTGAAGAAATCGCCGCCGAAGCGAAAAACCACCTGAGCGAACGGGCGGCCGAGCTGCGGGCGATTGGCCGCAGCGCCATGGATGCCGAGGCGCTGGCGGTCCAAGAATTCGGTGAGCTGGGCGAGATTGCGGTCGAACTGGCGGACGGCTATCCGCCGAAATCCGCCATGGATGCCAGGCGGCTTGGCCCTTTGCCCGAGATTGCACTGGGCGTCATGCTGTCCATCGCCGGCTACGGCTTCTCGATTTACGGAGGATGGCGCGGAGTCGAGGCGGCGGCCGGGATCTTGCTCCCGTCCATGCCGATGCTGATGGTGCCGGGCTTGACGGCAGGATTGGGGCGCCTGAAGTACCGCCGGCTACGACCTCTCGCGATTCTTGTTCGGATGGCGAACTATGGCTTGTGCCTGACCCTCGTGGCCGCGGCTTGTCTCCTCGGCCTGCAACTTACCGGGCGAGCCGCCCTCACCACCGTCCTCCCCCTCGAATACGCCTTCGCGGCCGCGGTAGTTGTCATGTATTCGGTCATGAGAATGAGCTCCACCGACGGAAAGCTCTACACCTTCCTGCGATCCCGTTGCCGAATCCGTTGACTATGAAAGCTTGAGCGGGTCGTCTTGCGCTAGGGTGGAGGCCCACCGTGGGCTTGTTCGTGGCAGTTCGCTAAAGAGGCGAACGTTCGTTCATCGGAAGGCCGGTCTGGAGACCGGCGGTCCTTATGGGTTTAGGATGGCCCAGAGGGCGGCGAGGAGCGATTTTTCGCCTTTGGCGTCGGAGTCGAGGGACCAGATCATGATGCCGGCGAGCTTTTCATCGACGACGTATTTGGCCTTTGCCTGGATGGTGGCCAGGCCGTTGTACCAAATCGTGCTTCCCACTTGGTCCGCCTTCTCGGCCCCGGGGTAGGTCGTGACGATCTCCGAGAAGGGGTAGTCGCCCTTGCGGTAGGCGTCTCCGAATCCGTAGCCGTAAAACGGAACGCCGAGAACGGCTTTCGACTTGGGCAGACCACGGTCCAGCCAGTACTTGACGTTTTGCTTGGCGGCATCGAAGGAGGAGTGCTGGCCGGGCCGGTCCGGGTTCCATGGGCCGCTCTCGTCGTAGGCCATGATGTTGACGAAGTCGAACCACTCGAACACCGAGCTCGGCACCTTGTCGCCCCCATAACCCTTGGAGAGGGCGGAGGTGAGCAGCTTCCCTCTCAGTTTCAATGCCTTCCCCAGATCCTGTACGAATGCACCGTAGTCGGTGTTAATCGACGGCCCCTCGATGTCGACATCCAGTCCATCGAAGCTGTGCGAGACAACGTATTCGACCAGCTTGGCGACAAAGCCGGCCCGCTTTTCCTCGGTCAGGAGGGCAAAATAGCGGTCCATCAATTCTTTGTTCGTGGAGGCAGAGCCGCCGCCGATGGAGACGAGCACCTTCACCTTCTTCGCGTGGGCTTTTGCGATCAACGCGTCATCCTTCTTGTTGAACGTCATGTTGCCGGCATCGTCCGCCGGATTCTCGAACGCGACATTGAGATGCGTCACTTTGCCGTAGTCGATCGTATCGGTGAACGTTTCAAGCTCGATCCAGTTGGGGACATAGGCGACGACCACTTTTTGCGCGTGGGCTACCGCGATCATGGCAATGAACGTGATGGCTACGAGAGACTTCTTCATTGGGTGCCAACAGCAATTCTATCGTGAACGAGGTTTTCTTAGGTCATGCTGTTGGCGCTCGAGCATTGTCTTCTCGCGCTGAACGCGTCGATTCAAGCCATGGATCTCATCACGTTGGGGCTGGCTCAATTTCGCCGGGCTGCGCCCTTCCCCGACCGGTCACGCTAAAGGCGGGGCAGGCGCTGGAGAAGAACTACCCGGCTTTGATCCTGGTGGATTGGTAGGAGATGAGTTGCCAGCGGCCGTCCTCGTGGAGGTAGACGCGGATGATTTGGAGCCAGTGATTGATCGGCTGGTTGCGGGCGGTGCCTTGGGAGTGGAGGCGTTCGGTTACAACGGCGGTTTCCCCGTGCATGTAGACGTGGACGCGGTCGGCGGCCATTCGCCTGACCCGGGTCGCGCCCGTCCGCACGGAGTGGATCATGTGCTCGCGGTCGCCGATCGAGCCGGTCGAGGTGACGATTACCGCGGTTTTGTGGATGATTCGGTCGAGTTCCTTGTGGTCACCGTTGAACAGCGCCTCCATGAACTGCTTGTCGGTCTCTCGCACCTGTTTCTCGGGAGAAGAGCCTCCTTGGGCGGCCGATAGGCAGACGAGACCGGCGGCGAGGGCGGACAGAGCGGTTTTGTTCATGGGTTGGCCATATTATCGCGCAGTTCCCATTCTCGCCCGAACGGAGCGAGAACATTCAACGAGTTCCTGGACTTCTCATATTGTTAGGCTGAGGTCGCCACTTTCAGGGCTCGATGGGTTGGCCGGTATTACCAAGGCTCCGCTTCGCTTCACCATGGGCTAGAGGATCGACGCCTCTTCGAGGCCAGAGTGGGACAATCCATCGTCCGTACCTTCGCTCGTTCGGATCAAATAATTTTCACTCTGGCGATGATCTATTTTTGAGGGTGGGGGCGCCTTAGGGGTTGATGACGCACGAAACGCAACAAGAGCTCCTGACGCGAGCCCTCGCTGGGGATCGCGCGGCGACGGATCAATTATTCGAGGCCCACCGGCCAACTATCCTCCGGCTCGCCATGCGAGCCCTCGGAAATGTCGACGACGCTTACGACGTGGCCCAAGAAACCTTGGCGTACGCAGTCGTGAAGCTCCCCACGCTTCGCGACCACACGAAATTCACAGCCTGGCTTCGCCAGCTCACCCTGACCCACTGCACCGACTACCGCCGGCGTCGAGGCACTCGCCGGCTCGGTGAGCCGATCGCCCAGTTGAACGAAGCCTCAGAAGAGGCCGATCTGACGCAACGGCTCGCCATCCGCGATTCCTTAAAGCTTCTCTCCGAGCCTCATCAAGATGCCCTCCTCATGTATTACGTCGGCGGATGGTCCATCCCGGAGATCGCCCACCTGCTCGAGGTCCCGCCGAACACCGTGCGCAGCCGTCTCATGGCCGCGAAGAGGTTGATTCGCGACGACCTCCAGACCGTTTTCCCCTACCTCAACCCTATGAAACTAGCGAATCCGACTCTGAGCGAGTCCCACATGTCTCTCATCGAAGCCGCGTTTCCCGGCTCGCGAATCGTCAGCGTCCAGGCCGACCCCGAGCCCTGGCAACCGTTTTCCCCGCGCGTCAAGCTCGCGCTTTCCGACGGAACGCAAAGAACCGTCGACTTCCGCCGCATCGATGCTCATCGCATCCAGCTCGCCCAAGCACTGGCCCGGCTCGGTATTCCCGGACCCCAGGTGATCGCGGGACCGCAGCCGGGGCAGTCGCTCTGCCTTTGTCAGGTTCCGCGCGGCGAGAACCTGAGCCTTTGGGCGCTGGGAGGCACCCCGCACCGGATCCGGCTTGCCACCGAACGGGCGATCGAAGGACTCGACCGACTCCAAGCCTGCAGCGAGGGGCTCATGGACGACCCGATCGGAGCGACGCTCCCTCGACGAACTTTGCTGGACGAAGTGGCGATCCTCACCGACGACGAACGGTGGAACGCCGACCCGTGGCTGGCGGAGGCGGGAGCCGAGCGCCGGGCTTGGCTTGCGGACCCCTGGTTCGCCGACGCCGTCGCGCGGGTCGGCGCCGCGGTGGTCGAAATCGACACACCCCTTGTGTACACCGACTACATGTTCTTCTTTCCCCAGGGATACCGGATCCAAACGGGAACTGCGCCGATGGACGACCTCGTCGGCTGGCCCGGAGATCCGCACTATGGGGAAAACCCTCTCGTAGAATTCGTCCATGTCTTCGGCCACTTCGGCGATCCGTTACTCGGCTTGGCGATGGTGTGGGTCTACGACTGCTACCCGTTCGTCCACACCGGTTTCGTCGAGCAGGTGCTCTGGCGGCGCGGCGTCACCCAGCGCGAGTTCGCGCCGCGCTTGGCGCTGAAAGCGCTGCAAATGATCGCCCGCGATCTTCCGCTGGAGCGTCCGGCGGGCGAAGCCAGGTATTGGCAGAGCCTTCGCGGGTGGGCGGAGCAGGCATTAAGCTGGATGTAGTGGTTCGATTCCCCTCCCGAAGCGGTTGCTCGGTAATCGTCTTCAGGAGGGAATCGGGCCAGGCGGTGTACATTGAGGGAGCCCGGTAGGTCCTTACGATGACGTTGACTCTCCGTTCGAGATTGCTTTTCGGTTTTTTGCTCGCGCTTGGAGCGAGCGCTCACGCGGCGAAGTTAGTCGAGGTGCGTACCGTCGACGACGAGTACGTGATGATCCGGTGGCAGGACGGCTGGGTTCGGTATCGCGACCTGGGGACGGGACCGAGGGCGTTCAACAACCCCGAGGGGCTTGGGGACGACGTTTTGGAGAAATTCGGGCTGCCGGTGGATACCGCGGCGGCGACAGATCCGGCCAGCTACAGCTTGGTTTCAACAGACGACCCTGGGTATCGAACCCCGGTCCGGCCGGTCAAATGTTCTCGCAAGGCGAAAGTCTCTGGCTCGGCGTGGAAGTGGCCCGATCCCGATTACACATTGGAGCACACGATCTTTCTGAAGCTCCCGAAGAAGCTGGAGCATGGGAAGCACTATCGGCTCACGATTTCGCCGCAGACCCATAGCGACGTGGAGGCCCGCACGTTCGCTTTCGACATCTTTCGGAACGTCTCGGAGGCGGTGCACGCCAACATCATCGGCTACGATCCGAGCCAGACGGCGGCGAAATCGGCGGACCTATACATGTGGCTGGGGGACGGCGGGGCGCGCGACTATTCGAGCTACGCAGGACGGCGGGTGATGCTGTTCGACGCGAAGAGCGGCAAGAAGTACGAGGCCGGGACGGTGGTTTTTTGGAAGTCCAGCGGACCGGATTGCGGGACGTGGAACCTCACGAAGTCGGACGTTTGGAACTGCGACTTTTCCGCCTTCAAGCAACCGGGGACGTACCGGCTCGTGGTGGACGGGGTCGGCTGCAGCCAAGATTTCACCATCGCCGACGATGTGTACCGCCAGCCTTACAAGACGTCGGTGCTTGGATACTTCTTCATGCGGGAGGGGGAGAGCAAAGATTTCTTTCCGGTACCGCGGCAGCCACGATACGTCCCGAACGTGGACCCGCCCGGGTTCAAAGTGTTTCTGACGACGATGTCTCCGATCCACCCGGATTGGAAGAAGCTTGGCGGCGATCCTTGGGACAACAAGGATTGGTCGCGATACAAGGAACCGGGAGAGCCGACGAATCCGAACGCGTGGGGCGGACATTCCGACGCCACCGACTGGGACCGGAACGCTACTCACGTCTCGAACATCTGGGACATCCTCCTGCCGTTCGTGTTGAGCAACGGTCGGCTAAAGGAGGACGACCTAGGGATTCGGGAGAGCGGAAACGGGATTCCCGACCTGCTCGACGAAGCCCGCTACGAAGTCGACTTCTGGCTTCGGCTGCGCGACACGAAGGGCGGATACAGCTTCGGGCTGAACAATCCGACGGTGGACGACAAAGCGATGTACCAGGCGGCGGCGGCGCCTTATATGGCGTGGGCAAACGCGGCCAACGCGGCGATGCTCGCCGACAGCTTCCGAATCGCGGGCAAGCCGGAGCTGGCCGAGCAGTATCGAGCGGCGGCGACCGAAGCTTGGAAGGTGGCGGCGGAGCGGGATCTCGACTTCAAGTTCGGCATCGGCAATGGCTCGATTCGCGGCCGCGATTTGAAGATGATGGCGGCGGCGTTCCTCTACAACGTCACCGGCGACCGGGTTTTCGAAGACGCGATGGCCAAAGAGAGCATCGTTTCCGGGCCGGAGGTGGCGACGGAGGAGGCCGACAAATACAACCAGCTCTATGGCACGGCGGCCTATCTTATGTGCGCCAAGTTCGGATGGCGTCCGATCCACCACCCGGAGCTGCTGGCGAACATGAAGGCGGCGGTGATGTTGGAGACGCGGCATAAGAACGTCGCTCCCTCGTTAATCCGGCCGTCGCGGCGAAGCAGCGACGAGGCGTACGGATGGTTCCAGACGGTGGAAGAGGTGCAGCGGCTGTGCGTGGCCCATGCGGTGGCGACTTCGCCGAGCGACCGGCTGGACTTCCAGCGGGCGATGATCTTAGAGGCGGACTACGGGCTTGGGCGGAACCCGATGAACATGACGCAGATGACCGGGTTGGGAGCGCGGCATCCGGAGGAGATCTACACGTCTGGACGGAACGACGGCATTCCCGATGTCCATCCGGGACACACGCCCTATATGAACGCCGAAGCCTGGAGTCCCGGCTTCATGGGCGACCCGCAGTGGTACGCGAGCCGGGGTTACCCGGCCTGGAGCGAATGGCCACACGGCGAAGCGCTTTGGCGGGCCCGGTACTGCTACTGCAACAACGAGTTCACGCCGCAACAAACGATGCGGGGGAAGATGTGTTTGCTTGCGTATCTGTACTCTTTGCGGAAGTGAGGGAGCCGGTTACGCAGAATTGTCCCGCCCAGCGTTGGCGAATAAGAGATGATTCAGTCAAGATAGCGGTCTCACGATGATCTTTTCTAGCCTGCTCCCGTTGATCGCCTTACTCGGTTCGGGCACAACCGGCAAAGCCGACCAGCCAAATTACTGGTCTTGGGCGAAGACGCCGCCGATGGGGTGGAACAGTTGGGACGGGTTCGCCACGACGGTCACCGAAGCTCAGACCCGCGCGCATATCGACGTGATGGCGGAGAAGCTCAAGCGGTTTGGGTGGCAGTACGTCGTGGTCGACATTCAATGGTACGAGCCGAACGCCACCGGGTTCGATTACCGGCAGGGGGCCAAGCTCGAGATGGACGGGTTTGGACGGCTCCAGCCGGCGCTCAACAAGTTCCCTTCGGCAGCGGATGGGAAAGGGTTCAAAGCGCTTGCCGACTACGCGCACCATCGGGGCCTGAAGTTCGGAGTCCACTTGATGCGCGGCATCCCGCGTCAAGCCGTCGAGTCGAAAACTCCGGTCAAGGGAACTTCCTTCACGGCCGCGGATATCGCGGACCGGAAGAGCGTTTGTCCGTGGAACGGCGACATGTACGGGGTCGATATGACCAAGCCGGGGGCACAGGCGTACTACGACTCGGTTTTCCGCCAATTCGCAGATTGGGGGATCGACTTCGTTAAGGTCGATGACCTTTCGAGGCCGTACCACCTCCCGGAGATCGAGGCGATTCGAACCGCGATCGACCGGTCGAAACGGCGTATCGTCTTCAGCACGTCGCCGGGGGAAACTCCGCTCTCGGCGGGAGAGCACGTGCAAAACCACGCCAACATGTGGCGGATCAGCGACGACTTCTGGGACAACTGGCCGAGCCTGCTCGACCAGTTCCGGCGGCTACGAGATTGGACGCCGTACCGAGCCCCCGGCCACTTTCCTGACGCGGACATGCTCCCCATCGGCATGATCCAGATGGGGCGCTCGAAGACCCGGTTTACTCCGGACGAGCAGATCACGCTGATGACGCTTTGGAGCATCGCGCGATCCCCGCTGATGATCGGCGCCGACCTGACGAAGCTGGACGACTTTACGCTTTCGCTCCTCACCAATCCGGAAGTGATTCGGGTCGACCAGGCGAGCACCAACAACCGGGAGCTGTTCCACCGCGATGGTGTTTTTGGTTGGATCGCCGATGTTCCGGGCTCGGCGGATAAGTACCTCGCGTTGTTCAATACTCAGACGACGGGCCGGGTTTCGGTCTCGCTGCAGGAGTTAGGGCTCGGGGGCCGGGTTCGGGTTCGCGACCTGTGGCAGAGACGCGATCTCGGCCTAGCGGAGCGGGAGTTCGCGCCGACGATCGCGTCGCACGGCGCAGGGCTCTACCGCCTTCGGTCCGCTAAGTAGCATCGGCTCCCACCACGTTTTTGTGAGCGAACCGGCGAGCGAATCGACACGATTCCCTACGCCCGAAGGACGTGTAGCCGCAGGTTGGCTCGTACCTGCGCGAGAATGTTTCGCCTAACACCAAACATACGGATCAGCCGACATGCTCGCGCAGGTACGAGCCAACCTGCGGCTACAACGCTTCGCGTTAGGTCCGGGATGGGTGGTTTGAATCGGGCTTGTGACTCGGAACATCAGGCGTCCGACGAACGTTGACAGTCGTTGGCGTTCCCGTAGCCCGAAGATTATGATCTTCAACCAAAAGCACGTTGACAAAACAGATTCACCCCGTAGCCCGGGGATTTATCCCCGGTAGAACCTTGAACCGCGGCTAAAGCCACGGGCTACGGGCCAACTAGATGAGGGGAATGAAATCCGACTTGTGAATAACCATCATCCTCGGTAGAGCCTCGTACCCCGACTAATAGCCGCAGGCTACGAGACCAACAGGCTACGACGTAGGCTTTACGAATATCAGGTTCGTCAGCCCCGCCGTGATCTCGGCGGCGGTGGTGTGCCCTTCCACGACGAGCCGGTTGAAGGTGATGCTCTTGATCGTTCCCACGAACACCTCTGCAAGCAGCATGGCGCGAACATCCGTACGCACCCCGCCCTCCTGTTGGGCTTGCTCAATGAGCTTCTCAACGTCCTTCATGAACGCGCTCTGAGGTTTCAGCAGCCGCGGGTCCGAGCCGCCACAGGAAAGCACCAGACGAGTCATGTCGTAGAACGTAACCTTATCCGGACCGAACTTGTTCGCGATCGACCAGGCGATGAACTCCCGCAGCCGGTCGGTTGCGGGGCGCGTGGGATCCATCTCCTGGAGGTATTGGCTCGTCCGCTGCAGGTTGCGCATGGCAACGTGGATCAGCACATCTTCTTTGGAGCTGAAGTGCTGGTACAGCGTGGGACGGGAGATCCCGATCGCCTCCGTGATGTCCTCGAGGGTCATCGCGTTGAACCCCTTCGTTTGCAGAAATTCGACGGCGGCGTCGAGAATCGCGTCCTCCCGGAGCTGGCGTTGGCGCTCCTTCATGCTCGGGCGGATGTTTCCTTGGTCCGTTTCAGCGATATTCATTCGTTCTCTCAATAGGTGAGACGTTTCTCACCAGGTCAATGTGACCTGATTGTATCATTTTTTTACGCGATGTAAGATTTTTTGTTTTCATGGTGTATGATCTGCTCAACAAGCAAACATATGAACGCTTGAAAAGAGAAGGTGAACCAATGTACAAATTTGAATGCGACGTTAATCGAGGGGAGGCAGTGAGACTGTGAGCGCCCTTGCAGGAATCATCGCCGTTGCCGTCGCAGCTCAAGCGGGCGGAGACTCGCGGCCAACTCCGCTGACCCTCGACCAGGCTATCCGCGCCGCCGAGCAATACAGCACCGCGGTGAAAAACGCGCAGAGCGAGTACGACGCGGCGAAGGCACGGCTCGGCCAAGATCAGTCTCGCCGCCGCCCCCAGCTGAGCTTCCGGGCCTCTGCGACTCGCTTCGACGATCGCACCACAATCAGCTTTCCCGGCTCGAAATCGGAATTCGAGCTTGCGCCGAACAACCAGGAGGAACTTTCGCTTGTTCTGTCGCAGGACCTCGACATTTCGAAGCAGCTCGGAATGATCGCCTCCCAGGCCAAGCTCCGGTCGCTGGCCGCCGCCTACCGGCTCCGCTCGACGGTGGAGGACCAGGACCTCAACACCACCACGGTTTACTACGCCGTTCTTCGGGCCGAGCAGAACGTCCGCGTCGCCAATGCCTCACTCAGCGCCTATCGAGAACAGGCGTCGGTCGCCGAGCGGCTGTACAAGGGCGGAGTCGGTCAAAAGATCGATACGCTCCGCGCCGAGAGCCAGGTGGCGGAAGCCGAGCGCGAGTTGGTCCGGCGGCAAAACGAGCTCGACTCCGCCCGCAGCGCGCTCAATGACCAATTGAACCGGCCGTTGGATGCCCCGCTCGCCCTCGTCGACCCGGGCCAATCCGATCAGAAGGAGAACGCGCTCGGACCAGACGAGAGAGCGGCGCTCATCGCTCAGGCACTCGACAAGCGCCCTGAAGCACTTGCCGCGAGCATCGACCTTCAAGCAGCGGAGAAGGGGGTTAGCATCGCCAAGACAGGAAACGCCCCCTCGGTGATCTTCTCTCTCTCCGGTAACCGGTACCCGACCACATCTTTTGTTTCACCGCGACAGAACGTCGTGGCGCTGACGCTCGGTCTGTCGTTTCCGATCTCGGACGGTGGACTGACGCGGGAACAGGTCCACGAGGCCCGCGCCGGTGTCGACGCGGCGAAGGCTCGCCAGGAACAGACGCGGCGAAGCATCTCGCTCGAAGTTCAGAACGCCGCCCTCGATGTGGAAACGGAGCGAAAGCGGTTGGACGCCGCGAACGTGGCGCTCACCGCCGCGACGGCGGCGCGCAAGCTGGCGCAGCAACGATTCGAATCCCAAGTCGGCCTTTACAGCGAAGTGACGGACGCCCAATCTGAGTTAACGGCGGCCCAAGCCGCCCAGGTCCAAGCGACCTACGACCTCCTCACGGCCAAGGCCCGCCTATCGCGAGCCGTGAGCCGACCCTTGATCCCGTAAGCCCCCCGAGGAGAGCAATGATCAAAGAACAGGCAAACCACGAATCTCGAACCCCCGTTACCTCGTCGCACCCTCCGGTCGACACGCCCAGCGAACCGGTCGACAGTGCCGCCCCCGCGCCCGAATCGGTCGCGGCAAAGCCGGCCGGCGTCGCTCGCAAGGCAATCCTGGCCATCGTCGCCGGGGCGATCGTCCTCGCCGCCGGCTCCAAGGGGTGGGCCAGCTACTCGTTCGGCAAAACCCACGCGGAGACGGACGACGCGTACGTCACCGGAGACCTCGTCAACATCAGCCCAACCGTTTCCGGCACCCTCGCCGAGCTGACGGTGGAGGATGGTGATTTCGTCCACAAGGGGCAGCTCATCGCTCGCCTGAGCAACAACGGCTCTAGCGCCGAGCTCGCCCAAGCGAAGGCGAACCTGCTCGCGGCAGAGTCTCAGGTGCCGCAGGCGGAAGCTTCGCTAGCCTTTACCAAACTCTCGACCGAGGCCGCGATCCGGGGCTCTCAGGCTACGATCGCCACTCAGGCCGCCAAAACTCAGGGTTCGCGCCTACAGGTTCGGCTGAGCGCGGACACGATCCGAAGCCAGGAGCGGCAGGCTCAGCAGCAGATCGCCGCCGCGAAGGCGCAGGCGTCGCAAGCACTGGCGGCGGTAGAAGGAGCCAGGGCGGGCCTTACCAGTGCCAAACAGGCGGTTGAGACGGCCCTTCGCAATGCGGCGGCGGTTCGCTCCGCCGTCGACTCCGCCAAGGCGGAGTCGGACCGGGCGGCGCAAGACCTCCAGCGGTACGCGAAGCTTTTCGCGGATGAAGCAGTTTCCAAGCAGCAATACGACTCAGCCGTCGCCGCGGCGGCGACCGCGAACGCAAACTTGGTGAGTACTGAGCAGCGCGCCGCCGCCGCCGATTCCCAGGTCGCCCAGGCCAAGTCCGCGGTGACGCAAGCGGAAGCGCAGGTGCGGGCGATGGAGAACCAGGCCGAGGTGGCCGCCAAGCAGGTGCAGGTCGCCAAGGAAGGTCTGCAACTGGTCAGAGCGGGCGAAACGCAGGTCGGCATCCAGGGGGCGAACGTCGAAACGAACGAGGGACAGGGGCAGAAGGCGAACGCCGATCTGCAATCCGCCCAAGCGGGGGCGCAAGAGATCACCCTGAAGGAGAAGCAGATCGCGACAGCGAAGGCCCAGATGCTGCAGGCTAAAGCGGCGGTTGAGCGGGCGCAGGTCGCGGTCGGCGACGCCTTCCTATACGCTCCGTGCGACGGCTACGTGGTGAAGCACAGCGCCAACGTCGGGACGGCTATTAATCCGGGCCAAACCGTCGTCACGATCACTCGCGGAAGCCGGGTGTGGGTAATGGCCAACTTCAAAGAGACCCAACTCGGGGGAGTGAGAGAAGGGCAGCCGGCCGACGTGGAAGTCGACGCTTTTCCTGGGCAGAAATTCCACGGCCGCGTAGGCAAAGTGATTCGAGCCACCGGCTCCGCCACGACGCTCCTGCCGCCGGATAACTCGACCGGTAACTTCACCAAGGTCGTTCAGCGGGTTCCCGTCAAGATCGTTTTCGACAAGGACGAGAACCCCGGAATCGACCGCTTGCGACAGGGAATGTCGGTGATCGCCACTGTAGACACCGCTGGGAGGCAGTAAGCCATGGCCAGCGCGACCGCAACCGCTCCGAGCTCCAGGATTCAACCCCTGCGCGAGCTCGGGGCGTATGGAAACGCCCGCTGGATACTGCTGGCGGGGTTCGTCCTCGCCTCGATTCTGGAGGTGCTCGACACCAGTATCATCAACCCGGTCTTGCCGACGATGGCCGGCAACCTCGGCTGTACCTTTCAAGAGATCGGATGGGTCAGCACCTCTTATATCCTGGCCAACGTAATTGTTCTGCCGATGACGGCATGGCTCGCAACGCGGTTTGGACTCAAACGGTACATGCTGGTCTCGATCGCCATGTTCATCGTGTCGTCCGCGCTGTGCGGATTCGCGACGAACCTGAACGAGATGATCCTGTTCCGGCTCATTCAAGGCGCCGCGGGCGCGCCGTTGATTTCAATGACGCAGGCCGCATTGGCCGAGATCTTCCCGAAGCATGAGGCGACGTTGTCGCAGAGCATCTGGGCGCTCGGTATCACCACCGCCCCTGCGCTCGCGCCGACGCTTGGCGGATGGATCACTGACAACTACGCCTGGCCCTGGATCTTCTACATCAACATCCCAACCGGCTTGTTATCGATGTACCTCATCGGAAGGTACTACCGGGGAGCGGGAGCCCAGAAGGGAGGAACGATCGACTGGCTCGGCATCGGTTTGCTCACGGCCGGGCTCGGCTCGATTCAGTACGTCTTGGAGGAGGGACAGCAGAACGACTGGCTCGCGGATCAGCTGATCTTGAAGCTGACGATCCTCGGCGTCGTCGCGACTCTCGGGTTCGTCTTGTGGCAGATCTCGCCGCGTAACCGCTCGCCGGTCGTCGATCTTCGGGTACTGAAAGATCGCGGACTTAGCGGGGCCACGGTCGTCATGTTCGTCGCCGGTTTCGGCCTTTACGGAGGGCTCTATCTCTTCCCGCTGTTCGCCCAGGTCGTGCTCGGGTTTACGCCGCTAAAGAGCGGGCTCTTCATGTTCGCCCCCGGACTCTTCCTGGCGTTCACGATGATGGCCACCGGCATGATGATGCAGAAGAAGGTGCCGGGGCGCGATCTGTCAATGGCCGGCGCTCTGATCATGATGATCTCGATGTGGATGCTAGGCCACATGACCTCGTCCAGCAACGAGAGCGACGCGCAACTTGCGCTCGACCTCAGCCGGATCGGAATCGGCTTGCTGATGCTTTCCGTCATCGTCGCCGGCGTCGCCGGTCTTAAGGCGGAATCGGTGAAGCAAGGCGCGGCGCTGCTCGGCTTGGCGCGGCAGCTCGGCGGATCGTTTGGAATCGCCGCCCTGTCGACCTATGTTACGCGGATGACCGCTTTCCACCGCTACGATCTGGCGGCTCGGATGTACAGCGGCAACCCGCTGGCCGACGACCGCACGAACATGCTGAAGGGAGCGCTCTACGCAAAGGGATTCGATTTGCAGCGCGCCGAAGCGGGCGCCCACACCCTGCTCGATGGCCAGATCACGCGGCAGGCGTACACGATGGCGGTGAACAACGCCCACGTCCTCATCGGCATCATGTTCGCCCTTACCATCCCCTGCCTTCTGCTGATGAAGCGAAGAGCCGGAGGAGGCGACGCGGCCGCCGCGCACTAGGAGCGCGCGTAACTTGCTCCTCACTCAAGCCGTCTAGAATAAAGCCATGTCAGGTACACCTCGTTTCCTTCGTCCCCTCTTGCTGGGCTTGATCGTTGTTCCTTGCGCCGTGGTCGCCAGCGGGAACGAGGGGACGGCGAGCCAGAACCTGATCGTAAACGGTGACTTCTCCCAGGGGAACACCGGCTTTACGTCCGACCTGCCCTACGCGAAGCCGGCGGTCGACTGCCTTTGGCCGGGCGCCTACACGATTGCCGCTGCGTTCGACCGGCCGCAGTTGCACCACCTTATCGCTCCCGAGTCCTTCGGATCTCCGATTAAGAAGACGGGCAAGGAGAAAGTCTTCTTTGCCAATGCCGGTGGCGTCGAGCCGCTTATGCTTTGGTCGACCACCGTGAAGTGCCAGCCAAAGACGCAGTACCTGATCACCTTTAACTGCATCAGCCTCAGCGGACACATCGAGGAAGGAACCCCGCCCCATCAGGTGGCCACCGAAGAGTGGGTTCCGGACTGCGAAATCTCGGCGAACGGCCAGGTCAGCCCTTCATTCCACGCCGGGCTCGGCCGGTACTACAAGGCGAGAATGACGTGGAACTCGGGCAAGTCCACGACCGCGACGATTAAGATCATCCGATCAAAGATGCTCAATGGCCACAACTGTGGCCTGATCGGGATCAGCAACATCGAGATGGTCCCGTTCCGGGAAGCAGCGAAGAGCGCCGCTAACTGAGGCATAGAAAAAGGGTTGCCGGCGAATCGCCGGCAACCCTTTTTCTGTTTTTAGCTGGACTGGACCTGGATGGTTGCGGTGTGCGTATGCCCGCCGCCGGTGGCGCTGAGCGTTACGGAACTCTGGCCCTGCCCCTGTCCTTGCTGGGACATTTGCAGGTGGATCGTCGTGGTTCCGGGGGAGGCCGAGGCCACGTTGATCGTGAACGGATTCGTCGTCGGCGACGATAACGTGACCCGTGGGTCCGTCGCGGTCGCGGTAACGGTGATCAGCCCAGTGAATCCGTTTTGCGGGTTGGCGGTGACGGTGATCGCCTGGGAGGTCGCACCCGGGGTCAACAGGACGCTATTGGTGCTCGTGCCGAAGGTGAAGTCGCCCGGCAAGTTGCCCGCGACCTGCACATGGAGCATGGCAAACCCATCGTTCGTCCTCGCCCTGAAGAAGACAGGAACGTCGATCGTGCTTCCGGGGGTCGCGGTAGCAGGGATATGGTAGGAGACCGTCGCGGAGAGAGCCCCGTTTGCGGCGATGTTGCCGCTCTGAGGGTTGACCGATACTCCGCCTAATTGGCCGGTGAACTCAACGAGCCCGTGGGCGCTTCCGATCGAAGTCAACGTCAGGGTGCCGGTTACCGTGCTCCCAGGATTTCCTGAGACAGGTCCTTGCCCCTGGAATGCGCCCACCACGGTGGAACTGCCGACGATCAGTTCGTAACTGCTCACAAGCCCGAGGCTGATCGGTGAGGTCTCGGACGAGCGGGCTACTTGGAGGTGAAGGTGGGTTCCTTCGGCAAGCCCGTCCGGAATGTGGACGGTGATCACGTGGTAGTCCACGGCGTTCACAGGACCGACGGTTCCAGTCCAACTGCGATGATCGATGGACGGGATGTCCGAGGAGTCGACGTTGGCGGTGAACGTGTGGCCAGGCTCAGTGCTGTTTACTGCGGTGGTAACCAGCAGCAGGTCAACGGCAGTCCCGGCGAGAACCCCCTGAGGGTTATTAGGCGCGAAGAGGACGCCTTGCCGATCGAAAGTTGTGCCGCTTCCTCCTCCGCCACAGGCAACGATAGTGGCGACGGCAACCGCATAGAGAAGGTAACGAATGAGCTTCATCGAGGCTCTATTATTGCGGAGAGGGGCTGCAAATGCAAAGTCGGCCCATTTAGAGATGGGACCAGGGGCGCATGCGCCTCGCGGGTAAGTTGGAGCTAATGTTTTTGCGTCTCGCGGCAGGAGCGGTTCTGGGAGCGCTGACCGGTTACGGCTATCACAAGCTGATGTGCAGCGTCGGCTCGACGTGAATTAACCGAAAGATCCCGGCGGTGCCGGTGATCATCCTTGCCCTCGCCGGTCTCGGCCTCGCTTTCTACTCGCTGAAGTAGCGGCAGGGGCGAACGTACGTTCGCTCATCGGCGAGGACGCCGAAGAGGCGGAACACAATTGCCGGCAACTAAACGCACCGAGAATGTGTCTTCGGCTCGCGATACAATAGAGCTATGTCGCTCGTAATCCTAGAAGAAGGATCGGTACCCCTTCCCGAAGACCTTGCTGAAGAGTTTGGGCTTCATAAAGGTAGCCCGATCCAATGGGAGCGGACCGAGGACGGTGCTCTTAAGTTGCGGCCAGCGGTCTCTCGTGAGGAGGCCGTCGAGAGGTTGAGCGGCTTGCTGAAGCCTTATCTAAAGCAGCAGGGGGGCGGGGTCGATGCATTCCTTCGCTGGCGTGAGGAAGACGCACGCCTCGACGGTAGCTTGTGACCCACCTGCTCGATACGTCTGGCGCTCTCGCCGCCCTTCTTAACGAAGCCGGGGCAGAGCGTGTGAAAGCGATCCTGTTGGACGCCAAGAACAGCGTCGGTATTTCGGCACTGACCCTGTTCGAGATTGACACTGCCGTGTTCCACCAGACGGGTTCGCGTGAGGCGGCTGACCGCGCCGTACAGGGGATCCAAGAGGCCGTCGCAGAGGTCATTCCGTTCACGGAATCCATCGTCCACCTTGCCCGCGACTTACGCCATGCTGCGACCGCGCGGATTGCTACGGTTGACACGTTAATTGCCGCGACTGCAGTTGATCGTCGCGCGGTTCTAGTTCACCGAGACCCTCACTTCGCCACCTTGCCCGCCGATCGACCGGCTCAGGAGATGCTTCCCAGCAAGCGCTAATAGAAACGCCCGACTACCTTCAGGGATTCTCCGTACGCGGAGGGACGAAACGGCTGATTTTCACCAGTGCTACCGAACGTGCCTCTACTGCGACGCTGCAACTGTACGTAGAAGATCTACCGCCCGAACTGTATGGCTAACCGTTCCCCTCTTGCTGTCTACGTTCACATCCCGTTTTGCCCGAGCAAGTGCGGGTACTGCGACTTCAACTCGTACGCGATGCAGGGGGAGATCGTGGGGCGCACGGTGGAGGCGATCGTTGCAGATATCCAGCGTTCGCCGTGGGCTGGACGACCGGCGAAGACGATCTTCTTCGGCGGCGGTACGCCAACCTATCTAGACGAAGGCTCGCTTCTGCGCATCTTCCAGGCCGTACTGGAAACTCACCCGCCGCTCGATGGCGCGGAAATCACGAGCGAAGCGAATCCGGGGACGGTCGACCACTCAAAGTTTGCCGCGATGCGAACAGCTGGCTTCAACCGGATCTCGCTGGGCGCTCAGAGCTTTCTCGATTCCGACCTCATCGCCCTGGAACGGGTGCACAAGGCGGGAGATATCGAGCGAGCGGTGGGCGCCGCTCGGGAGGCAGGGTTCGATAACGTCAATCTCGATCTGATGTTCGCCCTTCCGAATCAGAGCATCCACGCCTGGCGGCGAAACCTTGACCGGGCGCTGGCCTTGGAACCGGAGCATCTCTCCCTTTACTGCCTAACGATCGAACCGAACACCGCATTTTACAAGCGCCACCTCCGCGGCCAGCTCACTCAGCCGGACGACGATCAGCAGGTGGCGATGTACGAGGAGTGCGTGGCCCGAACCGAAGCCGCGGGATTCCGGCAGTACGAGATCAGCAATTTCGCTAAACCCGGCCGGGAGTGTGCCCACAACCTCTGCTACTGGCACGCCGAGGAGTACGCGGCGTATGGTCCAGGTGCGGTGGGGATGGTCGAGGGCCGGCGGTACACCAACCTCAAGCATCCGCTGGGCTATTGCGAGGCCGTGGAAGCCGGCCTGCCGCTCCCGTTCGAGTCGGAACACTTGGACAAGGACACTTTGCGCACCGAACGGATCATGCTCGGCCTGCGGCTGAACGAGGGGTTATCGCTGACGGGTCTGGAACTGGAGGAGCGGGGAGTACGGCGGCTACTGGATCGCGGCTGGGTCGAATCGGATGCGGAGCGTCTCCGCCTAACCCCGGCCGGCCGCCATTTTTGCTCGGAAGTAGCCTTAGAGTTGATCTAACCCGTGGCGCCGCCTTCCAACCGGTAGCCCAATGTATCTAAAGCCCAGACATTCCGCTATGAGGGATCTGTGACCTCTCCGAGGTCGAGGACGGATGCAGCATCCAAAAAAAGAGCCTTGACGCTTTGCTTAGGTGGCTCGCTTCAAACGATCCCACACCGCGGCCCACTCCGCCGACTTTGGGGGACGTTCGACGAGGATTTCCGGGAGACCTAGGTGGTCGAGGTCGTGAAGTGCGGCGTAAAGGGCCGCGGCATATTGCTCGGGGTCGTCCAAACGGGCGATACCGGGCTCCCCTTCGGGAAGGTGGTCGACCAGCCGGACCGGTGTACGCGGGGCGTAGTGGCGAGGATATTGGCCGGGTGATC
This sequence comes from Fimbriimonas ginsengisoli Gsoil 348, assembly GCF_000724625.1. GTDB lineage: Bacteria > Armatimonadota > Fimbriimonadia > Fimbriimonadales > Fimbriimonadaceae > Fimbriimonas > Fimbriimonas ginsengisoli. Next base: position 1,140,985 of record NZ_CP007139.1, read on the forward strand.
GCCGCTCTTTGCTTTGGCCCGCAAGAACAGGCTCCCCCAGTGCGTCTTCCAGGTCACTCTGGGTTACTCTTCCGGGGCGGAGAAGGCGGATGGTGGGACCGGTGGCGTCGACGACGGTGGACTCGAGGCCAACTTCGCAGGGACCGCCATCGAGAATGAGCGCCAGGTGCTCGGCTAAAGAAGGGTCGATATGTTCGGCGCGGGTCGGCGAAAGTCCCATGAACAGATTTGCGCTTGGAGCAGAGAGAGGGACTCCCGCGGCGGCGATCAGCGCACGCGCGGCCGGGTGAGCGGGAACACGAACGGCCACGGTACCTAAGCCTCCGGTCGTTACTTCCGGTACGTCCGATCGTTTGGGCAAGACGAGCGTCAGCGGCCCCGGCCAGAAGCGGCGGGCGAGCTCTTGGGCGTGGGCCGGGAAAGCGGCGGCGACGGTCGACACATCAGTAGCGTCGGCGAGATGAACGATCAAGGGGTTATCGGCGGGGCGACCTTTCGCGGTGAAGGTCGCCCTCACGGCGGCCGGATCGAGCGCGTTCGCCGCCACTCCATACACCGTCTCGGTTGGCATCCCGACCAGCTTGCCCTGCCTCAGCGCTTGCGCGGCAAGCTCGATATTTGCGTCGGTAGGGGGAAGAACCCTCAATCGAGCGCCTCCAGCATAACTTGGCGGGGGGCGGGAACCCCGAGCCACCACTCGAACGCCAACGCCCCTTGAGCGGCGAGCAAAGGTCGGCCGTCGCAGGTGCGCAAACCGCGCTCGGCAGCTTCTCGCAGGAACGGGGTGCCTCCTTCGGCATACATGAGGTCGTAGGCGACGGCATCCCGGCTCGCATTCTCCCAGGGAATGCCCAGGCTCGCTCCTTGTAGGGAGGCTGAGGTGGTGTTAAGGATTAGGTCGGCCCCTTCCGGGTCCGGTTGGGAGAGCAGTTCGGCTTCGATTTCGAGGCCATTCAGCATCTCCACGGCGCGCTCGCGCGTCCGGTTGTAGATCCGCAGCCGCCATCCGGCTTGCGCTAACGCGAACGCCAACGCTCGGGCCGAGCCACCGGCACCGAGGAGGAGGACGGTGGGTTTGATGGTTGATGCTTGATGGTTGATGGTTGACAGAACCGCGCTTCCGGCCTCGCGCCTTAAACTTTCCAACGTCTCCATAAAGCCAGGGGCGTCGGTGTTGATGCAGGCTTTGTCGGCGAGGCGGAGGGTATTGGCAGCTTGGACTCGGCGGGCGAGGGGATCGATCTGTGTGCACCACTTCAGGGCGTCTTCCTTATGCGGAACCGTGACGTTAACGCCGACGTAACTGAGCGCGGACAAGTGGTCCAGGGCCGGGCCGACCTCGCCGGCGGGCACATGGACCGCGACATACCGGTACCGCAAACCCAACGCGGCGTACGCAGCCTGGTGCATGCGAGGCGACAGGGAGTGAGATACCGGATCGCCGATGACGGCGAACTCGGCAGCCGGCGCTTCGCGCCAGGGGAAGACCTGGTTCATTGCTTGAAGGCGTACCGCCGGGACCCGTAGAAGTTCCACGCCGCCGCAACCACCGCGCCCAACGCGTTCGCGACCGCCAGGCTGACCCCTCGATGGCCGGGAATGATGTTGAAGAACAGCGTGAAGACGACGTTGTTGATCACAAGGCCGACCAGCGACACGGCGTAGAACCGCTTCATCTGCTTCAGCCTCTCTTCCTTACCCCGCACCTCGAAGGTCCAGAGCCGGTTCCAGACGAACGAGTTGAACATGGCGAAGAGAGAAGCGATGAAACCCAGAATCGGAGCCGCCGCTCCCTGGTCGTCGCGCGCGAAACTGAAGAGTCCGGGGAAATCGGTGCGCAGCGTGTGCCCTACTTGCTCGCTGAGCAGTTGATTTCCCGCGTGGACGTAACGGATCAGGAAAAACTTGATCGCCAGATCGACAGCGAAGGAGGTAGCGCCAACGATGGCGAACTTCACGAATTGGTGATAGACGGAGCGCTCTCTCAGCGGCTTCGTGACTTCGGCCGCGTTCCCATGTTCGTCGAGCGGAGTAATGAGCGACTTGTAGATCGGCCCGGTCAATAGCCCTTCGATGAAGCGATTGATCCGCGTGGGGCCGAACTCCTTACTCGCCATTTTGCGGACCCAGATAGCGTCGATTCCCGCCCGGTTGGCGCCAAGGATGTCGGTCATCATTTGGTCACCGATCATGATTGCTTCCTCAGGCTTCTTGTGAAACTTGATTAAGGCAAGCCGGTACATCGCCCGACTCGGCTTGAACCGACCGCGAACGGTTTCCACCCCTAGGAGCTGGGTGATGCGCATGAGCCGCTCCACTCGGCGGGTGTTGCTAAGGATGCACAGGGTGAATCCCATCCCTTTCGCCTTCTCCAGCCACTCCACCACCGCCGGGGCGAAGTTCTCCCCCTTCCACTCAACCAGCGTGTTATCGACATCGAGGAGGATTAGGCGCTTGCCGCGATCCCAAAGGCGCTGCAGGTCGACTTGCTCCAGGGAATCGGCGGCATGGGCGGGGGTGAACGGGTGGAAGAAATCGGAGATCCGCTCGCGATCGAAATCGCCGCTTTGCCAGCGGCTCACTGTCCCAGCTCCTTGAGCGCATCTCTGCGCTTTTTAACGTTCTTCAAATGTTCCTTGTAGGTTGACGCAAACGCGCTGCGTTGGCCCGGCATTGCCACATAGAACAGGCTGTCGCCGGACGTGTCGGGTTTCATAGCGGCCTCAATGCTCTTTAGACTCGGCGAACAGATCGGGCCTGGCGGCAGCCCCTCATGGAGGTAAGTGTTGTACGGTGTGTCCAGATTCTTATAGTCGGCATTCGTGAGCCGTTTCCACCGCTGAATTCCGTACAGGATCGTCGCGTCGATCTGTAGCCGCATCTTCTTCTTCAACCGGTTCTCGATGACCCCTGCGATGGCGGCCCGCTCGTCGTCGCGACCAGCTTCGAGTTCGACCATGGAAGCGACGGTTAGGATTCTCGGCAGGTCGGCCGGATGGTTGAGCGGCTCCCATACCTTACGCTCGAACGCTTTGAGCTGCCGCTCGATGACCGCCCGAGCGCCCAGCAGCGGCGGAAGGTCGTAGGTGTCTGGATATAGATAGCCTTCCAGGGTCGTCGAGGGGAGGGGGAACGAGACGAGTTTATGGAACTGCTTCGGGTCGCGATAGAGCGCCATATACTCGTCCGCCGAACAGACTTGGTACTTCGTGTCGAGCAGGTTCGCCGTACGCTGCGCCCAATTCGTCTCCGGAATCCGCACCTTCTGACTGAACGGCTTTCGAAATTCGTTGAGTAGCTCCCTCGCCGTCATGCCCGGGCGAACCTGGTAGGTACCGGTACGGATCTGGGTGGGGGTGCGGGTGATAAAGGCGTAAACCCGGAACGCGGTAGGGTCGCGCACGACCCCTTTTCGCTGCATCTCAGACAGCACCTTAGGTAGCGTCGTGGGGCGCTCGTATCGCACATAAAAAGCCCGGCCGGCGGGCATTGGCGCAGTGCCGGCGGAGAGCCAGAGGAATCCTCCGAGCAGGATGGCGGCAAGCAGGAGCAGGAATGTCCAGCGTCCGAACCTTCGGTTCTTATTGCGTTTTTTGGGCATCCCGGTATCTCTCTAAAATGAGGCACGCAGCCTCGGCGTCGCGGCGTTTGCGCCGCTCGCTCCCTTTCAAACCGCTATCGAGCAAGGTGCGTTCCGCTTCGGCGCTGGTCAGCCGCTCGTCCACCAAATAGACAGGACGGCCGAGCTCTTCCAGATGTCCCGCCAATTGACGACAGATCCGGGCCATTCGCCCTTCCTCGCCGTTCGGCTCGATGGGAAGTCCCACCACGATGGCATCGGCTTGCTCGCGCTTCGCCTGCTGGTCGATGACGTTCGCGTCGGTCTTCAGTTTGCCACTCGCCGCCAGCGGGTTTCGAGGCGCGGGAAGGCCTGCCTCGCCGTCCATCACGGCAAGACCGATCCGCTTAAATCCGAAGTCGACGCCCAGGAATCTCATGCGAACGCCCGGAGTATCTCCTCGTGAAGGACGCCGTTGCTGCTGACCGCTTCGAGGTCGTTGGCGGCGGCCGACGTGAATGGATCGCCGCCGCGAAAGTCGGTGAATTTGCCACCGGCTTCTTCGATCAAGATCTTAATCGCGCTGAGGTCCCAGCGGGTGACGATCGGATCGACCATCGCCTCGATCCGACCCGAGGCGACAAGGGCATGCCCGTAGGCGTCGCTCCATGTCCGAGTGGCGAGCGTCTGGCCCGAGAGGGTCGCAAAGCCGTCCCAGCGGCCGTACTTGATCATCGACTTGGGTCCGCCACAGGCGAGGACGCTTTCCGGGAGATCGCTTTTGGCGGAGACGCGGCAAGGGCGGCCGTTGAGGGTGCATCCTTGCCCCCGCTCGGCGTAAAGCATTTCGCCGAGGGCGGGAAAGTAGCAGACGCCGAGAATCGGCTGGCCGTCTTGCTCGTAGCTGAGCAGGGTGGCGTAGAGCGGGACCCCACTGACGAACGATTTGGTGCCGTCGATCGGGTCGATCACCCATCGGTCGAGCGCGTCGGAGGCGCCTCCTTCTTCCTCGCCGAGGATCGCATCGTGAGGATACACGGCGGCGATCGCTTGCCGGATCATCCGCTCCGCATTGCGGTCGGCGACGGTGACCGGCGACAAGTCGGCTTTCAGGTCGACGCCCACGCCGGCTTGGAAGTGAGCCAACGTCGATCTCCCGGCCCGATAAGCCGCCTCTACCGCAAACGCCAACCGAGGCGACATGCCAGTGAGTCTACCGAAGAGCCTTTGGAAGGCGGAGGGGGGAATGCGGAAGCCGGAAGGCCTTTACTCGGGGCTTCCACAACATTCCGCCTTCCGCATTCCCCCTTCCGCCTTTGACTAGCTCATCCGAATGAAGTGCGTGGACGCGTTGGCGGTTCGGGTGTGGCGGAAACAGCCGTAACCTTCGCGGGATTGACCGTCGTTCGTGTTCCCTTCTAAGGTTCGATAAGAGTTGCCGGTCATCTCGATGACGTGGCCGCCGTGTCCAGTCGTTGGCGATTCGATGATGATGAAGACATCGCCGCGTCGGGGGGTAGTCACGAGCCGTCCAGTTTGGTGAGCCCATTCGTACCAGGAGTGCGTAGACGCCGGATTGGGCGGCAGTTCGGTGCCGCCGCTGTCCTTGAAGTTTGCCGCGACGAAGCTGACGCACCAGGGATCACCGGGATGGGCGCCGGCCGCCTCTAAGAAGTAGCTCACCTCGGGTCCCTTATTCGAGCCGCGCGGCTGCTCCTCGACCTTGCGAACATCCGTCCAGTAGGCCGCCCGCCGCAGAGCCCGCTCGTGAACCGGAAGCGCTTTCCAGGCTTCGGGTGTCAATTCGGGGGCGATGTCGTGTTGAGTCGGTTGAACCACGAGGACATCATACAGCTTCTTGCACCCGCCGCCGGCAAATTGTACTTGTTTCCTCTCGAATATGAGGTCTATCGGGGATCCAGTGGGTGGAACCGGACGTCCCCGCGCCTGCCGCCCTGCCTTTCTCCCAAATTAAACCTAATCGCTCCGTCTGTAGGTCAAATTGAGAGAAAGGCGGGGCTTTGCATGGGCTGTTAAAAAGATCCGTCCAAAGCGCCCACGTCAATTGTCGATAGACCCGAATATGGTTGAGAACAGACGAGAACCGGCGGAACAGGCAACTGAAGCCGTAACTGGAGAGCGGACATCATTGCTCCACGGGCAAACCCCTCCCCTCCTAACCTTTTACGAAGAATAATTTAGGTGATTACGCTCACAGGTGTTCCTAATTTCCAAGTTTATCGCTTATTTCTCTGGAAACCTGGTCGACGATATCCAATAATCTCGGAAAGACCGGTATAAATTGACTGATTTCTCCAAAGAATAGCTCAACAGACACAACGATAGTATCGTTTTTCCAGGTAGCTTTGGCAGCCTTGTACTGACGATTAACGTCGTTGCAGGTCACCATAGCGGCGGTCTGATCACAACCTTCGGCATCTAGGAACTTCGCCAGCCGAAAATACTCCGGGTCCTTTTCAGCGACGAAAAGGATATACGTCATGCCCTCATATTTGAAGACGATGTCACCATCCTCGTCAGTCTTGGGGCGGTAGCCTTCGTCCAAGAGATACGTGGTGTAGATCTCTCCCTTGGTCATCACAAGTACACCTTATACTGACCTTGAAAACCTCCGCGCTTTACAGCAACCTGGCCATTTACGTAGAGCGTGCATTCTGCCCCGGCGTCAGTGTCGACCTCAAAGTGCGCCTCACCGTTCGAATTCGTTCGCTGATCAGGCGTGAACCCACCTGCCATGAACTGATGGATTTCGAATGATACTCGGACGTCCTTCGCAGGCCGACCGTCACTTCCTAATATAAGAACCGCAATATATCGCTTAGCCATGGGTTTGTTTTTGCTCCTCGATGTTGTGAAAGCCCGCAATCTTCAAAGCTTTAGTTAAGGGAATTAGGACTGAATACTTGACCAACTTTCCCAATCTAGGGTGCCTAACGACTACCTCTGCTGCTCCCGGGCCGGTCGCGTAGTACCACTTTACGAACAACTTTCCCATCGCGTGTCTGAGCAAACAACGATCCCGCCAATTTCTCAAAACGAGAACGTCAGGGTGATCATACGAGCCATAACAGGCTGTCGCAATAAAGCAGGGGCCCTTCTTTGGTGGATTTTCTAGCTCTGCCAAAAATTTCCTGGCGGCAATATATGTCTCTTCGAGATGCTGAAAATTGGCGGTAATATAACGTAGTTCGGTGATTGCTTCTGGTTTACGCCCAATTGCCTGCAGGATATCTGCCTTAGTCAGCCGTGCGTAGGCATTGTCGGAGATTGATAACGCTTCGTCCAGAATTTTCAAAGCCTTGTTTGCGTTGTTTTTCTCCTGAGCTCTCGCAATTCCTGCCGCAGCCAAACCGCCCACTAGCGATTCCGATCCCTGTGCCATTTTGCGCATCAGAACCGAGGAGCCGAAGACCCGTAGGGCTCGAAAAACGTGATAGTTGGATTCGTGAAAGAGAACATCAGAATCTGAAGAATCCAGGGATTTGGCCGTCGTTATTTGCTGAAGGTAGACCTTGAGCTTCTGATCGATTTGCTTTTCGACCTTAGAGTCCTTTTTCGCATCTCCGGTCATTTGGGCGAAGAGGACATCTAAATCACTATCGTATTCTTCCAGAAGTCTCGTTTCCGCTGTTGGTAATGGCATATCTGTGGTAGCTCCGCGCCAAATGGTAATGGAATTGGCGGAGAAATATCAGACAACCATTAAAAACATGCATGTTTACTAGTGAGAGCATGTACATCCGCCTATCGTTTTGTAGGGGTATGCCAAAGGCGTTTCAACGGAACTTGGGGTTCCAGTGGATGACCGCTTTGGCTTGGCTGGCCGCTATGTCAGGTCGACCGTCAAGAAAATAATCCGGACCGTGGCCTGCCTCTAGGTCCTTAATAGGGCCTGGACCGGTACCCGAGTTCCTCTAAACCGAACGCTGCTACCGAGCGTATCCGGGAGTACTGACTAGAACTTCCTTCAACTGTGCCGGGATGTTTATAGAAGTGCCACCACGCGATAATGTGAAGACGGATGGTGGAGGCTAGGGGACTCGAACCCCTGACCCTCTGCTTGCAAAGCAGATGCTCTCCCAACTGAGCTAAGCCCCCAAAATGGCGTCGCGCACGTCGCATGCGGCCAACGATCGGACACAGAGTATACCTGTCTTCAGAAATCCCGGTCGATCGTTCCTGTGATTAGCGCGACATGGTCTACTATATGACTATGATCCAGGCAAACGTAGCTCAAGTGAAGGCCCGGCTGTCTCACTTTTTGCGGCTCGCGAAAGCTGGCGAGAAGGTGGTGATTTGCGAGCGAAATCGACCGATAGCGGAACTCACAGCCGTTCGTCCTCCGGTTGATAGGGCGTTGCGCGAGTCCGCCTTTGGAATGTATGCCGGACAGGTCGACGAGAAGGAGTTAGAGGACGCGTTACGACCGATGACCGATCGAGAGGCGGATGAATTTGTCCAGGGCGGACTTTGAAAATCCTCCTGGACACAAGTGTCCTCTTACGGCTTTCGCTCGCAGAACAGACGCTCAGCAAGGAGTTGAAGGAGATATTGCTCGGGACGGAAAACTTGATGGTTACGGCTATTTCGCGCGCCGAGATCAACATCAAAGTCTCCGTCGGCAAACTCCATCTCCCGGTCCCCGAGTCGGTGTTCTGGGATGAGCTTATCTCGCGGCTTCAGGCCACTCAACTATCGTTTGACACTGCTCACGCCGCGCGGTTGGCGAGCTTGCCTTTATATCACCGCGACCCTTTCGACCGAATGATCTTGGCTCAATGCCTGGTCGAGGACCTAGTTTTAGCGACGACCGACATCATGCTTGGAAGTTACGGCGTGACCGTGGTCAATTAGAGTTCTCTCTCGCCCGCGACCTGGAGGTGCACACTGGTCAGCGAGAGTACCATCGCCTCGATCGGCACAATCAAGTAACTTCACCGGCCTCGGAGCCTTCCATTTACCGCTATCATTGCGGCTGCTAGTACCTTACGCACCTATAGAGGGCGACTATGAATTACCAGAAGATGACTCCGGCGCTTAACGCCCTGATGCATGACTTTGAGCACCCCCGCGTCGGAGGATTATCGGCTTCGCTCCAGTCGTTCGGTATCGTGCAGACGGATGCGACGGCGGATCCGAGTGTCGTGGTGAAGGTGCGGATCGACGACAAGCCAGAGACGGTCGCGCGCCTTGCCAAGATAGGAGTGACCGTCAACGAGCCCACTCGGAGCGAAGCCGGACGCAAGAACGGATACGTGGCCCGCACCGCATACCTTCCGATCAGCGCTCTTGGGAGTCTTTCCGACGACCCTTCGGTGCGGAGAATCAGTCCGGGCCGGTATCTGAACCTCTTGTTGGATACGGCAGCGGTCGCCGTAAACCTTCCCGCCTACAAAGCCGCGACCGGCGACACCGGAAAGGGAGTCGTCGTCGGGATCGTGGACAGCGGCTTGGATTGCTCGCATCCCGCATTCGCAGGGCGCGTTCTCCGTGTTTGGGATCAAACGCTGGCCGGCGCAGGCGTCCCTGGTCGAAGCTACGGAACCGAGTTCGTGGCTCCGACCTTTACCGGCACGACCGATACCCACGGACACGGGACGCACGTCGCTGGAATCGCCGCGGGAAACGACGCGACTTATCAGGGGGTCGCCCATGAAGCGAACATCGTCTTTGTTAAGACCACGATGATGGACGCCCACATCGCAGACGGAGTCGAATACATCTTCGATGTCGCCGCCAGCCTCGGATTGCCTGCCGTCGTGAATCTGAGCCTCGGGGGTCACCACGACCCGCACGATGGGACGGACGACCTCTCGCATCGGATCGACCTTGTCTCAGGACCCCAACGCATCGTGGTGTGCGCGGCCGGCAACGAAGGGTCCCAGGATATTCATGCGCACACGAGTATCGCCCCCTCGGGCGCCGACACGATCAATTTCGGCGTCGCTAATCCGGCAATGATCCCCGTTCTCAACGGGTGGTATCCGGGAACGTTCGAACTCGAAATCGCGGTGGAATCGCCCTCGGGGCTGATGACGCCGTTTCAAGGCGTCATCCTCGCCGGTTCGCCGTCGAGGATTTATCCGCTCACGGATGGGACGATAAGAATGACGACGAACGGCCCCGACCCGGTCAGCGGAGACCACAACTTCTTCGTCGAGGTGCTCGGCGCGAGCCCGCTCGGTCAAGTCGCCGCCGGCGTGTGGAAGCTCCACGTGCGACGAGGACCCACGGCGGGGCCGGCGGGTGACCTTCACATTTGGAGCATGGAGGGGCACAACATCGGCCAAGTGCCTTTCGTATCGGGGAGCGGCGTTCCAGGACACAAGGTCGGTTCGCCGGGAGCCTCTGGTCAAGCGGTTACCGTCGCTTGCCTCTGTACAAAGAACAGTTGGACGGACGCCACGCCCGCGCCTCAATCGATTCCCTCTCTCACCGTGGGCGGCCTCGCGTTTTTCAGCAGCGATGGACCGCTTCGCAACGGCGCTCAAAAGCCCGATTTCACTGCGCCCGGGGCGGTGATCGCCTCCGCCATGTCTTCCGCTTCCTTGCCGCTACCGAAAAACCGGCTGCTCGGCGGGTTCACCATCATGATGGGAACCAGCATGGCGGCCCCGTTTGTGACCGGCCTGGTTGCGCTCCTCTTGCAGAAGGATCCCACGCTCGACCCGGCCGGGGTGAAGGCGAAGCTTAAGGCTCGCTCCGCAATCCCCGGCGGAGCTCCCGGCGCTTGGGACGCTCACTGGGGCTATGGGATAATCGACATGGCGACACCCTAGCGTCGAAGGATGAATGAACTACCGAAAGTTGGATGCCGCGCTCGCTAGCGTGGTGGACGATCTTTCCTATCCGGTCGAGGTTTCGGTTAGGACGCAACGCGCCCCCACTCAAACCGAGGCGACGGCATTGGCTCGCCTCGGCGTGGAGTTACCGAGCTTGGAACGGCCCGTCTTCACGGCAACCTTAAACCGGAAAGGGATCGGCTTTCTGTCGGAAGAGGACTGGGTCTTGAAAATTTCCCTTTGCCAGCCGCTGCAATACCTCAAGCCCGCCTAGGACGGTCTGCTAATTCTTTTGGTGTGAAGCGATGTTGACCGCCCTTGCCCTCACCGTTTTAGCGACGACCGACTTGGACTATCTGCACCAAGTCGCCCACGAAGTTGTCGACGCCAGCAAGGTCGTCGCGGGTGGCAGGATCGGCGATGCCAACCTAAACACCACCGGCTACACGGTGCGCGTTCCAGGCGGTACGCAGAGCTACTACCCGGCATTTTGGATGCGCGATGCCGCGATGATGCTGGGGGCAGACCTCGTTTCCGCGGACGAGGTCGAAGGGTGGATAAAGGTTATCGCCGCCGTTCAGCCCGGGCCGAGTGGACTCGACTTTCCACACGGATTGCACGTCCCCGCCTACAGCATTCCCGATCACATTACGCTTCAGGGGGAGGCGTGCTGGTACCCGGGAGCCTATGCGGACCAAGGGGTCGGCAACTACGGCTATCTTCCGCCGGCGGACGACGCATTCTATTTCATTCAGATGGCGCACGAGCAGTTTCGACTCACCCGGCGCTCCACATTTCTCCGCTCCCTGGTCAAAACCCGCTGGGGTAGCTCGCCCGTTATCGACATCTGCCAGAAGGCTTTCGAGTCGGTAGCGACCGACTCGCTCACCGGGCTCGTCGTCTGCGACGACGCAGCGGGTAAGGGACGGGTCGACTGGGGGTTCTGCGACTCGATCACAAAGACGGGCAAGTGCCTGATGCCTTCCCTCCTGCGATGGCAAGCCGCCCGCCGCCTTGCGGCGATGTTCGACGCAGTTGGCCAAAGAGGCCGGGCGAGGAGCTTCCGCCAGGCCGCGGCGCTTATCTGCCGGAGCGTTGCGGCCAGCTTCTACCATCCGCTGGAACTCCACCAAGCAACGCTCCTTTCCGCCACCGGGTTGGGGAAGAGAGAGGACGTATGGGCCTCCGCTTTCGCGGTCTGGCTCGGAATTCTGCCCCGTCGCGAAGAAGAGGCTGTCGCACGGCGCCTGCTTTCGCTCTATTTAGCGGGTGGAACCGTCATGGAGGGGCAGGTCCGCCACATGCCGCCCACGGGCGAGTTCGGCGGCTTCTGGGAACGGGCGAGCTCCGGCCAGGGCACGTACCAGAACGGTGGCTTTTGGGCTACGCCGACGGGCTGGATGGTCGTTGCCCTCGAAAAAGTGGATCGCTCGGCAGGGGAGAAGTTGCTCGCTGAATACGTTGCCCATATTCGACGACACCGTTCCGAAGGTGCGCCGTATGAGTGGATCAACCCCGTCATTGGGGCGCGGGTAAACGGTAACTATGCTTCGTCGGCGGGTCTGGTTTATTCGGCCATACGGCAGGCTCGAAACGAGCGGTAACCTCCGCCCGTAGCAACTACCGGTGTTAAGAACGATGGCGGAGACCCACTTAACCGAAACTCAGGTTCACGACGTGATCATACGCGCCGGGGAGATCGAGCAGCGGCTCCGCTCCGGCGCCAATACGTCCGAGCTAGAGAATGTTCTTGCCGCGGCCCAGGAGGCCGGTCTGTCGCGCGAGGCGGTCCTGCAGGCAATGCAGGAGCATCTGGATTTGCTGGGCGAGCCGCCGAAGGAAGGCGATCTCGTCTTTGCCAAGTCGACGGACGGCAAGTTCTATGCCGCCAAGTTGCTGCAGGTTGGCAAGGGAGCGCCGCGGGTTTGCTTTCTGAACGGAGGTGAGACGAATGTGAGCTTCGAGGACATTCGCCCCCTGGCCATCACTCCGGGCACCCGGGTGGTGTGTAAGTGGCCCGATTGGGGAGATTGGACTTCCACCGTCATCCGCTACGACGCTCAACGTTCGACGGTGCGTGTCAGCGACGGCTGGGGGTCCGAAAAAACATTCCCCTTGGCCGAGATCCAACTGGACATTAAGCAGTTTCAACCCAAAGCCCCAATTCAATGGGCCAACTTTAAGTGGCAGGTTGCCGTGGCCTTTGCTGCCGCCGGCGGAATCGTGGGCAGCCTGCTCACCTGGCTATTGATGCGCTAGCGCCCGTTTTGCGCTCCGGAAGGAAGAGTGAAGGTGAAGCAGGCGCCTTTGCCCGGTCCATCGCTTTCCGCCCAGATCTTTCCGCCGTGGCGTTCGACGATCCGTTTGGCGTTCGCTAAGCCGATGCCGGTGCCTGGGTATTCCTCGTCGCGGTGAAGGCGCTCGAAGGGGCGGAAGAGCTTGGCTACGTATCGCATGTCGAAACCGATCCCATCGTCGGAGACGGTGAACTCCGCACCTTTTTGCCGGAGGGCGATATGCGGCGTCGATCCGGACCTGCGATACTTGCCCGAGTTTTCAAACAAGATCGTCAGCAAGATCTCCAGCAGGGTTGCGTCGCCCACGGCGACCATGTCCGGCTCGATCGAGAATTCGGCCCCGGCGCAAGACCAATCGGGCTGAGAAAGGCGGTCGGCGACTGCACGCGCAAGCGCCGAGAGGTCAAAGGTTTCCTTGGCCGGCTCCCGGTGCCCTAACCGGGCATAGTCGAGCAGGTCGTCGACTAAGGCTCCGAGTTTTTGGGCGGCAGTGGCCTGGCGGCGGAGTTGCTCGCGGGCGTCGTTCTCGAGTTCGTTGCCGAAATCCTCGAGCAGGATATGGCTCGATGAAATGATCGCCCGGATCGGCGCACGCATGTCGTGGGAGATTGAATAAGAGAACCCGGTCAGCTCATCGACCGCCTTCTGCAGCGCGTCGGTTCTCTGTCGCACCCGGCCTTCCAACTGCTCGTTCAGCATCCGATACCGCTCTTCGCTCGCCCGCAACGCCTCTTCGGCGGCGCGGCGTTCGGCGATCTCGCGTTGCGCGGCGTCGTACAGATCGGCGTTTTGGAAAGCGATGGCGAGCGGAGAAATCAACGCGCTGAATCTCTCCAACTCCGGCGGACCATAGGCGTCTTGCTCATGGCTCATAACCTGCACGACCCCGAGGACCTTGCCGTCGAGCTTAATCGGCGCCATCATCGCCGTACGTGGAGTGGGTGGCGGGGCGCTCTCCGCCTTCAGGTCGCGCTGCCCACCGTCCGGCTCGACTTCGATATAGGTGGTCCCGGGGCGCGCGACCCGTTCGCCTACGTCGAAGATCCTGGGCTCGCCCGTACGGATCACCTCCGTTTGCATACCGCCGGCTCCCGGCTGGTAAGCCAATACCGGCAGGGTCGTGGGGTCGATCTCAATACTCCCGGTCCAAAGGTAGACGCATCGGATCTCCGCGGCGTCCGGATCGAAAGTCGATACGACGATCCCGTTACATGGAATCGCCTCCATCACCAGATCTTGAAACGCGCTGCAGAGCTCGTGCCGGTCTAAGGTGGCGGAAAGGCGGCGGGCGGCCTCGTACACCTGGTGCAGCTCCGCGTCGCGACGCCGAATCGCCGTGACGTCGCGGACGATCTCGCAGAAGCCAGCCAAGTGGCCGTGCCGATCGAACACGGGCGACGCCGTGACGGAGACGCTTAAGGTTCGGCCATCCTTGGCGATCCGCTCGGAGTCGTAGCGGTCGACCGGCTCGCCGCGGATGAGCCGCTCTCTGACCGAGCGTTCCCGGTCTCGACGTTCGGGGGCGACAAATAACTCGAAGGGGCGCCCCATCGCTTCAGCCGCCGAATAACCCAATACCCGTTCGGCGGCACGGTTCCAAACGTTGACGATGCCGTCGAGCGTCTTACCGACGATCACGTCTCCGGCCGACTCGACGAGAGCCGGCCATAGCTCCGCATCCATCCGACCGGCGACCTCCATCCTTTCATTCTAGTCGCGGTCACTGATCCCCCCTAGGTATCTGGCAAACCGTGCGGCTTAGCCCGCCGTTTCTCAGGGGTAAAGGGACTCGGCCTCTTCGAAACGGGCCCCTTTCTCGTCGCAAACGGCATACCGGCTATGTCCAAATCCCACGCTGGCATGCCGGCCGCGCGCGTCCAGAACGTAGAAGTTCAGACCGAAATTCGGACGGCCGTTTTCTTCAAGCAAGCGCTTCTCTTTAGTGTTGGAGACCACTCGCTTGAGGGCGGCCAATCCGGCATCCTTCGGGTGCGCGCCCCGGCGGAGCTCTTCGACGACGAGTAACGAGCAGAGATTATAGAGGTTCGCCTCGCCCCGGCCGGTGGACCCGGCAGCGCCGACCTGCCCATCCACGTAAAGTCCGGCGCCGAGAACCGGGGAGTCTCCGACCCGGCCGGGAATCTTAAAGGCGAGACCGCTAGTGGTCGTCACCCCGGCCAGCTCGCCAGCGGGACTGATTCCGTTGCAGTTGATCGTCCCCCACACGTGCTCCGGATCGATCCAGCCTTCGCGTGACATCGCCAGCGCCGCTTCGAGGCCGGCTTGATCGCGCTTAGCCGGGTCTAAATAGTGCGTCGGGTCGGTCCGGCGCTTCCACTCGACCCATGCCCGGCGCGACTGCTCCGTGTTGAGGTCTTCCTCGATCGTAAAGCCCATGGCGCGGGCGAATTCTTGAGCCCCCTTCCCCACGAGCAGGTGGTGGTCGGTTCCGGATGCGACGAGTTTCGCGACCTTGGACGGGGTTCGAACCCCTTCCAAAGCCGCCACTCCGCCCGCCCAGCGTTTGGGGCCGTGCATACAGCATGAGTCGAGCTGAACGACTCCATCGGCGTTCGGTATTCCTCCGTAACCCACGGAGCTTTCGTGGGGATCGAGCTCGACGATGTTCACCCCTTCGATCAGGGCGTCGAGAACGTCGGTCCCGCTGGTCATCAGGCGGAAGGCCCGCTCCACGCAGGTCTCTTTTCCTCCGTTACGGAAACTGTTTCCATTCCCAGAGGAGATGACCACCGGTTTCACGGCGGACGGCAGGTGAATAAGCGGAGATCGGTCGAAAAGCGGGGTGGCTACGGCTCCGGCGGTGCCGGCAATTAGGTCTCGGCGCGAGATCGACGAGGGCATAGTTGCCTAGCATAACCGTTTGCTAGGCCCAGTGCATCTCGCCGTCGCCATAGAGCGATTGAATGTAATTGATCTGGCCGTCGTGGTAATTCATATGCGACGCGGCATAGTACGCCAGCCTGTACGCGGGAAGCGGCTGGCCCCAAGGCGCGCGAACTTCGGCGGCAAGCTCTTCCGGTTCCAAGGCGGCAAGAGCTTCGATAACGACGCCGCAACTGTCGGTTAGCCCTTCCTGGAGTTTGGTCAGCGAGTCGAAAGAGCGGACAAACGCCTCGCGCTCTTCGGTTCCCGGCATGTAAACCGGCTCATTCCTGAGCGCCCGCGCAACGAATCGGTTAAATCCTATGCATTCGGCCGTGAAGGAGGCGGGTGTTCGGGCGGCACCCATTGGAATCGCGTGCAGCTTGTCTTCCGGCACGTGGGAAAGGTCCGAGTTGTAAGTCTCACAAGCCTCGGAGATCATTGCGGAGATCACCTGCCGAAGGTCGGTAGAGGCGTTATCGATCATCATGCCGCAATTTTGCATCCGTTCTCCAATTTGATTGGGTGCCCTTTTTCAGGGACACGCCGTCGAGGTCGAGGGCACCCTACGCCCCGAGCATGCCGGCGGCGGTTTCTTGCCGCGGCTGAGAAAGCGCCGTTTAAGGCAGAACGATCTGCAAGACTAAAGGCGCGGGATGCCCGGGAGTTACCGGGTCGCACGGCTCGAGGCCGTTTGGCTGAGTGGCATCATAGGTGGCGGCCTCGCCTTCTTGCAATACGAAGCTCTCTTCGCCGACGACCACCCGCACCTTTCCCCGCAGCCCGTAAACGAACCGCTCCCCGCTCGGATCCGCCGTGATGTCGCTGGGGCGGTAAACCTCCACGACGAACGGAATCAACCGCGAGCCCTCTCGACGACAACGAAGAGGACGGCCGAAGTTGTCGGCCAAGCCGTACCAACCAAGCCGGCTCCGCTCGGCCGGATCGCCGATTCGCTCGTTGGTAGAGCTCTCCGCTTCCCCGTTCCGGTTGACCTTGGTCGCATACCAAACCGCGTCCGCGTTGGTGTGAAGGCGATAGTATGCACCTTCATTGGCTCCAGGCCGCCGGGAGGCCGGATCGGTCGGGACCATGCCGAGAGCTCGGCAGAGCTTCTCCCGAGTCGCTTTTTGGACCGGCAAACCGGACTCCACGCGAAGGAGTGTGTTCTTACTGATCCCGGCGAGCTCGGCCAGATCGCGGACGGTGTATCCGAGTAGGTTTCGGTTGCGCCGCATGGAAGCGCCGAACTCCGCCAGGTTCTCGGATTCGGACATGCCACTTATTGTGTCGCTTGGAATTGGACCAAATCTAGGTGAATTGTCCCAACCTCGAGTCCGGCCATAAAGCCGGGATCTTGACATTTCCAGATAGCGTAACAGACACTATTCAATTATGCTGCGCCGAAAAGGCTTTACTCTTATCGAACTGCTGGTAGTAATCGCCATCATTGCGATCCTCGCCGCCATTCTCTTCCCGGTTTTCGCCCAAGCCAAGGAATCGGCGAAGCGCACCGCGTGCCTCAGCAACTCGCGCCAGCAAGGGACCGCCCTTCAGCTCTATCTGCAAGACGAAGACGGGATGATGCCGACCGCATATCAGCTCAGCGCGACGGGCGAGTACCACGACGTTTGGAACCTCCTGCTTCCATACACGAAAAACCAGGAGATCTTCTTCTGCCCGGATCGTAATCAGCGCGGATGCACGGGAGATCCGGGCCAGCCGGAAGACTCTCGCTGTATCGGCTACGGCTTTAACTGGGGACCGCTCCAAACCTTTACGCCCGGAGACTTCGAAGGGGGCCTGATGGAAGCTTACGACGCGGGCGACGATTGGCAGGGAGCGCGGGGCAGAAACGAGAGCGCGGTCCTAAGCTCGGCGGAGACGTTCGCGTTCGGCGACACTCACGATCGCACCTGGTACACGATCGCTCTGAACACGATGCTGAGCAAATTCGAGGGAACCACCAATCACGAGCTGGTCCACGGTGGCAAGCTCAACATGAATTTCGTCGACGGCCACGCAAAAATGGTGGCGTGGAAAGTCGGCCTCGTAGCCCCCGGCCACCTCGGCCCGCGCGTTTCCTACCTCTTCCCCAAGAACTCCAACGACTGGAGCAAATGGTGCGCGGATCCCGCCGCCAACGTCACCGTCCCCGGTGGCCTGCGAGGCGGCCTGCAAATGCCGTGCGGGGACGTAGCTCAGTACTACGCCGACAAAGCGGAGTGGGCTCCCGACTAGCCGGGGATTTTTATCCCGGTAGAACCTTGAACCGCGGGCGAATCCACCGCTGGCCCGCCGACAACCGCAGGGGGGCCAAAGCCCGTCGCTACCTGTGCTTGACGACGTCGGCGAGATAGAGGCAGGAAAAGGCGATAACCGCCACTGAACCACCAAGAATCTTGGCGATGGTCTTGCGGCGAGAAACGGGAATATCGCTCAAGAACATCATCGAAAGGGCACAAACGACCTGAACGAGTCCGAGCAAGAGCAGATTAAACGTAGTCCTTGCCGATGCATTGTCCCCCACCCAAGAACCTGGATTGAAAACCGAGACCAAGCCTAACAGCGCGGCAAAAGCAACGCTGACGGTTATGCACACTGTAAGTCTGGAAAACGCCTTCAACAGTCCCGGACCCATGGCAGTGCCCCGCTTAACCGTTAACTTCCACCGGCGCCGTATGATCCTGCGGATCGGGATCGGGGCCGACGCCAAGTAGGAACCCTTCCCCCTTAAGCGAATCGTACGACGCACCCACGAACTCCGGGATCTCGGCGGCGATTCGCGCCAAGATTTCGCCTGGATTGAACGGAGGGGCGTAGGGGCGAAGGCGGATCGCCAATTCCGTGTAAACGCGCCACGCCGGCTTGGCATCCCCTTTCCATGGCAGCACCTGGGCGAACCGCTGGACGCGGCGCTCCAAGTTCGTGAAGCTTCCTTCAGCCTCGGTCGGAGCGGTCATCGGGAGAACGACGCTCGCGTAGTGCAGCGCCTCGCT
This sequence comes from Fimbriimonas ginsengisoli Gsoil 348, assembly GCF_000724625.1. Taxonomy (GTDB): domain Bacteria; phylum Armatimonadota; class Fimbriimonadia; order Fimbriimonadales; family Fimbriimonadaceae; genus Fimbriimonas; species Fimbriimonas ginsengisoli. Next base: position 1,159,526 of record NZ_CP007139.1, read on the forward strand.
CTCCGTATGGTGCTGAAAAACCAAGAAGTCGACATTCTCCAACGCGCGACGAACCAGGTCGCGATCGGGATGTGCGTCGAAGGGGTCCACGCCGGCGAGCCACAGCGCCTTGATTTTTCCGACGGCGCACGCTTGGAGAATCTCATGAGTGTTGAGACCATTCTCAGGAAGAACGCCGAGGAGCGTCGCTCCTTCCTCGTTCGCTCCACGGGCGTAGTTGTTGAACGTGCCACCCGTAACCATCGAGAGCCCGGCCAACGTCTCGACCGCGTCGGCGCCGCCCGGCGCATCGTAGATACCGCGTGTCGTGATCGTCGCGCTACCCGCGACGATCCCCGCGGCTTCGCGCAGGGTGGCGGCCGGCACTCCGGTCACCGTCTCCACATATTCCGGCGTGAATTGACGTAAGTCCTCCACGAGCGCCGACGGGACTTGTGCTTTGCCGGTGGAAACCAGCTCGTTCAACAGACCGTTCGCCAGCGCCGCCGCCGTCCCCGGTTTGTAGCGCAGGATCAGGTGGGCGAAACTGTCGGCGTCGGTCGGTCCATCATGGGCGACGACGACCCTGGTTCCCTTGTTGAACCAAGCCTTGCGGACGCGGAGGAAGAGGATCGGCTCCTCGTCGGCTAGCGAGGTTCCGAAAATGAGGATCGACGGAACGGTTTCGAAGTCCGCGATCGTGTTCTGGACCGTCTTGACGCCAAGCTTGTTCTCCAAGCGATTGGCATTCGAGATCAGATCTTTCTCGAACCGATGGTCCAGGTTTTCGCTACCAAACTCGCCCCGCACAAGATTTCGGAAGGTGAAAAGGTCTTCGTTCGAGAGCCGTGTGGAGGCTAACGCCGCCACGTCTCCTCCTTGGAAAACGCTCAGAATCTGGCCGTACGCGGTCGCCCAGTCGGAAGGCGCCAGCCCGGCCCCCTCGCGAACCAGCACCTTCGAAAGGCGCTTGTCCGAATTCAGCGAGTAGTGCCCAAACTTGCCGCGGTCGCAAGTCCACTCTTCGTTGACCGCCTCATTGGTCCGGCCGTTGATCCGAGCGACCTCGTCGACCCGATAGTCGACGTATACGTTGCATCCGTTACTGCACACCGTGCAGATGCCGGGGCGGGTCTGGAGGTCCCACGGGCGGGCCCGGAACCGGTATTTGGAGCTGGTCAGGGCGCCCACGGGGCAGATCTCGATGACGTTGCCGCTGAATTTTGACTCGAAGGTCCGCAGCTCAAACGTTCCGGGCTGCGTCTTCGCGCCTCGGAAACGGAGCGCGAGCTCCGCCTCACCCGAGATCTCCTCGGTAAATCGCACGCACCGGCCGCACTGAATACACCGTTCGAGGTCGAGCGTTACGTACTGGCTCAGCGGAAACGCTTTCGGCGCGTGGCGCTTCAGCTCCACGAACCGGCTCGTGCTGGGGCCGTAAAAAAGGGTGTTGTTCTGAAGCGGGCACTCGCCGCCCCGGTCGCAGATCGGGCAATCGAGCGGGTGGTTGATCAGCAGAAACTCGAGGACGCCGCGTCGGTCGTTGTGCAAGAGCTGCGTGTCGGTGTAGACCATCAGCCCCTCGGAGGCAGGGAGCGTACAGGCGGTCTGCGGTTTCGGCATCTTCCGCACGGATCCGTCCGGCTGCTTGAACCCGATCTCGATGAGGCACATGCGGCACATGCCGACCGGCTTCATTCGAGGGTGGTAACAGAAGATCGGGACTTCGAGCCCGAGACGCTTCACCGACTCGACGATCAGCTCCCCTTTGGGGACCTGGAGGGCCACGTCGTTGATGGAGATATTGACGAGCGGGACGTCCGCGACGGCTGCCATGGTGGGGTTCGGGCGTCCATCTACGCGTGCAAGGCGCCCTTGGATGTTGTGTACCTGAAAACCGCGTCTCGAGGCGTCATGCTTATGCGATGGAACGGGGTCTGACCACAAAGGAGACGCTCTTGGGTTGTGGCGTTTTGGTGGTCGCCGCCGCTCTCGTCCTGGCAATCGGCCTCCGGATAAGGGGCAAAAAGATGGATCAGGGGGAGGCGGAGCGGATGAGACAGGTGTACGTGGCGCTCTCGATGTACGAGTCGTCTAACGACGGCATCCCCGCCCCAAGCCTCGCCTCGCTTGCTGTTTCCGGGGTCGATCCCGCGAATTTCCTCGCCACCGGCGACCCGTACGCCAACACCAAAGCACCTGCATATCCCATCGACGGCAGCCGGCCGCGGGCGCCGCGTAGCTCGGCCTACCGAATTTCGTTCAGCTATGCAGGAGCATTTCCCGAGATCGCCAAGCGACTGAATCGTTCCGATCCCCTTGTCGGTCTTCTTGCAAACGAATGGATCGGCAAGGTGTCCCCTACCGGCGACTTTGGTGCGGACGTTTCCGGGCCGATCATGCGGATCACAATGGACGGCTCGGTCTACCAGACGGCCGACCGCGGGGGGCCTAAGCCGCTCGGCGATGCCGAGGATCTATTCCTTCGCCGTTAAGCGATATTCTCAAACGTATGCGCGGCCCCGCGCGTCTGAGAGTTAGGAATGCTGCTCGCCTACAAGATTATCGTTTCGACGCTGCTATCGGTGGCGCAGAATGGAATTCCAAAGGAGGAAGCGCCATTCAAGGCCCTCGGACAAATGACCGGCGCCGACTCCCAGGTGGAGAGCCCCCGGGTGGAAATGGTTCAGGACAACGCCAACTGGGCGAGGGTATGGCGCGACCACCGGCAGTCGACGAACGTCGTTCCCGGCATCTCGGCGCCCGTTACCGATCTCCCCGACCGGCCGGTAGTCGATTTTGAAAAGAACGTCGTGCTGTGCCTCTTCGGCGGACAGTCGCGGAATGTCACTGGCTTCGACATCGTCGATGTCGGGGACGAGAAGGGGACCGCCTTCGTGCGTATCCGCCCCCAGATCCTCCCCCAAGCCGGTGCGAGCGTCCTCCAGAACGCCTATATTCTTATCGTCCTCCCTCGTACCAAGCGCAAGATGACGGTCGAACTCGACCAGTCCTCCCTCGGCGGCCGCGGTTGGCGGACGCTGGCGTCGTTCGGGCCGACGGTTAAGGAGAAGACGAAGTTTTGAAGGCGTTGGGCGTTGGGAGTTGGGCGTTGGGAATAGGGTAATGCCTACAAGCTACTAACGCCTCAACGCCTCAACGCCTCAACGCCTCAACGCCTTAACGCCTTAACGCCTTCTCACAACACACTTCCCGCACTGCAGTGCGATCCAGGGGTGTGAACGACGTGGGCGATTTTGAGATCGGCGTCGGGCTCGATTTCCTGCTGAAACTGAGGGTCGGGCTGCCAGTGGAACTGCGGGCTATCCGGAAACATTCGGGCGAAGGCGCGGAGGCCGAGCGGGATGAGCTTTAGGCGACTCGTGACCCAGTGGATGTCCCAAGGGCCTTCCTCCAAAATCTGCTCGGCGGCGCGAAATTCGTAGTAGATCGTTCGGCGCAACGCATTTCCCAAAGCTCGCGGCGAGCCGTGGACGACCATCACATCGTGGAGAAGAACGTCGCCCGGTTCCATCTCCACGACTGTCGAGCCGGGAGGGCTCCATCCGTGCTCTTCTTCTAGCCGGCAAGCGTCCAGGCGGTCGCGTTGGCTTCCCGGAATGACCACGAGCGCCCCCGCCCCTTGGCGCGAGGAATCGAGATAAAGATCGTAGTTGAAGATCCGGTGTTTGCGCGGATGCACTGCGTCTTGGTGCCAGCGAATAACCTCACCGTCTCCCTCCTGCTTAAACACCATCGACTCGTACGTAGGCACGAAGTTCCGCCCACAAAGACTCTCGGCCACCCCCAAGACTTGCGGGGCGCCTAGCATCGCCAACGACGCCTCCTGCCCCTTGTCGTGCAGATAGTCGACCCGGTACATCACCTCTCCGACCTCGCGTTTGGCCCACGCGTAGTCCCCACGTTCCGCTTCGCTCAGGTCGGGGGAAGTTCCCCGCTCCATCCAGACCGTCCCAGCGGATTGAAGCGCCTCGAGCAACGGACCCGTAATCCAATTCCGAAGGATCAAGTACCCGTTGGCGTCGAAGAACGCGATCTGCTCATCGGTGAGGTGATGCGAGCCCATAGCGTAAGAATAACGCAGAGGGTGCCACGGGTGTAGGCGGATGTCCGTGCCGCCGAAACCCGTGCGCATGGCTCACATAACTTCCAAAACCACGGGCCTCTGCGCGACTTCCTCGTCCGAAAACGTGATCGCGTTCGATACCCTTTCCGCCGCGTGCTGGGCCTTTTTCTCGGTCGAGGCAAAGACGGTGAAGAGCGGCTCGCCACGCGCGATTCGAGCGCCGACAATGGTGTGGACTTCGACTCCGGCAGAGGGGTCGATCTTATCCTCCTTCTTTCTTCGTCCGCCACCGATGTCGATCACCGCTCGACCGACCAGTTCCGCGTTGATCGTTTCGACCCAGCCATCCGCTTGCGCCTCGACCGTCTTGCGAACCGCGGCTTGCGGTAACTTCGCATCGATCGAGGCGCCTTGAGCGGCGAACCACTGCCGAGCCTTCTCATACGCGTCACCCGACTCCAGGGCTCGCCTTGCCATCTCTCGGCCAGCCACTAGATCCGGAGCGAGCCCGGCGCCGCGCAAGGCGACTCCCGAAAGGTCGAGGCACAAATCGATGAGCCTCTGCGTGCCCGCATCGTTCGGCTCGTTGCGCAACGCCTGTCGCGCCTCCTCGATCTCGATCGCGTTCCCCACGCACCCGAGCGGCTGCTCCATATCGGTGAGCGCAAGGTGGCAGTTGAGACCGCAGGCCTTTGCCGTCCGAGCTAACGCGGCCGCCAAAGACCGAGCTCCGGCCTCGGTACGCATAAAGCCGCCGGATCCGCTCTTGACGTCGAGAACGATGACATCGGCCCCGCCCGCGATCTTCTTGCTAAGAATGCTGGATACAAGCAAGGGGATCGACTCGACCGTGCCGGTGACGTCGCGTAGCGCGTAGATCGCCTTGTCAGCCGGAGCGAGGTCGGGAGACTGACCGGTGATCGCAAGCCCGATCTTGGCCGCCTGCGCCTTCATCTCCTCCGGCGTCAGGTCGATCCGGAATCCCGGTACCGACGCGAGCTTATCGAGGGTCCCGCCGGTAGTGCCGAGTCCGCGCCCGCTCATCTTCACCAGAGTCAGCCCGCATGCGGCGAGGATCGGCAGCAAAATGATCGTCGTTTTATCGCCGACTCCTCCGGTGCTGTGCTTGTCCACCCAGGGCTTGGGCAAGCCAGAGAGGTCGATGCGGTCCCCGCTCTCCGCCATCGCCATGGTGAGCCAGGCGGTTTCCTCGTCGTCGAGCGGGTTCAGGTAGGCGGCCATCAGCCAGGCCGCCAACTGATAGTCGGGGATCGTCCCTTTGGCCGCCCCTTCCGCGAGGAAGTGCAATTCCCGATCTGTATGGCGCTTCCCGTCGCGGCGGGTGGTGATGATGGTTTGAAAGTTCATCGGGCTATCCATCTCTGAATACCCGTTCCGGACCCGCCGCCACCGCCGACACTACGGGAGAGATTCGGCTAGTACGAAAACGAGGGGGGCGTTCCAGTTGATTGCCATCTCGTTAACGGTGAAGTTCGCCTCGCGGTCTTCCCACTGCTTGGCGGGCGGGCTCTTCCGGTTGGCGTTCGGACCGCCCGCGAGCATTCCGGGCCACGGTTGCTCGATACCGTCGGCGCCGCTGGGGCGGTGGTGCGGGTGCATGTACCTTTTGCTTCCCAGCCAGGTGACGAAGCTGGTGTTAAACGTATTTCGTCCGAGCAGGTAATGCAGCGAGTCCTGCGCGCAGTTCCGATACTCGGCCTTCGGGGTGAAACGGTTGGCGATGAGCGCCATCATCGCGTAGTTGGCCACCACTGAGTTACTGCCCCAGATGTAATCCTTCGACAGCATCGGCACGCGGTAACCGTTCGTTTGCGTCCGAGCCGCGATTTCGTCCGCCGCCTTCACCGCGTCCGCTTTGATCTTGCTAACGGCGTCCGCATCCGCCTCCTTACGTCCCGACAGGGCGTAGGTGTACATCGCCATGTTCCCCACGACGGGCCAGCCTTGAGGCGCGTCTCCTTTGATGGTTGGGCTCCACTCGCCGTAATGCGCCAAGAAGTAGTCGTTGTACTCCTTGCCGCCGCTCAAACGGAACAGCTCGGCGGCGGCCCATAAACGCTCGTCTTTCATGTTGTCGTCGCCGTAGCCGCCGGTCCCGATGCCGGGAGGGTTTCGGAAGGTGGCGTCGCCGTTCGAGCGGAGCCACGCCCACGCATTTCCTGCGGCGCCCCCACAGTGGTTGGCGAAGACCCAGTCGTACTTCATTATATACACGGGCCGCGATCGCCATCACGGCGGCGAAGTCGGCGGTGGCGGCGGTGGTCTTGAACGGGGCGTGGCCGCTGCCAACGATCAGCATTTGTCCGTGGTCGTCCTGCGGCATGATGAAGGCGGGGAACTGAGCGGTGGTCGCCTTGTGCCAAACCCCGCCGTCGGAGTCCTGCATCTTGAGCATCCACTCCAGATTCCATCGGATCTCGTTCAGCATGTCCGGGACGCCATTGCCGCTCTCCGGGAGGTCTAGGCGAATCTTTCCAAGCTTCTTCGAGTTCAGCTCGTATGCCCATAACAAGGTGCCCGTGGTGATCCCGGAGTTCACGATGTAGCGGCCAAAATCGCCGGCATCGTGCCATCCGCCAGTGCACTCCTTGACGCCGGTTTTGCCGCTGGAAACGTGGAACTGCGCGTCGCCGGTGTGGCAGGCGGGATAGTGGTATTCGGGGAAGTCCGGAGCGAGGCTCACGGCCGTTCCACATCGCTGGCCGGTAAATGCGCGCATCGCAAGGCGGAAGGAGTGGGCGAAGACGTCCTTTCCGATGCGGAAGTCGTAACTCGTTCCTAATCCAGGAACTTCGAGGTAGTAGGTGCCGGACTTGGTGAGCTTGGAGAAGTCGACCTCCCGAACGGCATCGCCGGAATCGGAATCCACGCGCTCGGGTCCGGGGGTGACGGTCAGGACGGCTTTCCCATCGCCGGCTCGTCTCACCACCGCTTGCGACGCGGAGGCGGTGACGACGGCGAACTTCGTCTCTTCCGGCAGGTAGCCGACCTGGCACACTTTGATCGCGTCCGAGTGATCTTTCCGAATGCTCGGCATCACATGAGCCGCCTCACCCCTTTGCGCCGTCGAGTCCGCTCCCGCGGCAAAGAGAGGCGCCGCCAAAATCACAACCAGACCACGATGTCCCATGCGCTTACTTTAACAAGTAATTGACCGATATATCAACGGAGGAAAGGTAGCAACGGGGGGTGGCAACTCGTTTCCTTGCGTCTTCGCGCATTTGCGAGAGATTCCGTTTCCGGAGTGTCACGCAAAGACGCGAAGACGCAAAGGGGTTTATTCACTCCGATCCCACCCTCGCTGTATGCTGAGTGACTGCCATGGCATCTTTGCTCCTTGCCGCTTTGCTGATCGGGACCTCGCCGGCGGCGCCGGTTGACCCGGGGTATTACTCCGCGCTTCGATGGCGGATGATCGGGCCGTTTCGAGGTGGCCGCACGGTTGGTGCGACTGGTGTGCCAGGGCAGCCGCATACCTTCTACATCGGCGTCAACAACGGCGGCGTGTGGAAAACCGACGACGCGGGGCGGACGTGGGAGCCGATTTTCGACAAAGAATCGAGCGGCTCCATCGGCGCGCTCGCCGTGGCCCCGACGGACCCGAATGTCCTCTATGTCGGCAGCGGCGAAGGGTTGCAGCGACCCGACCTGTCGGTCGGGAACGGCATGTACCGGTCGGGCGACGCCGGTAAGACCTGGCAGCACCTTGGGCTGCGCGACGGCCAGCAGATCACTGGGATCCTCGTCGATCCGCGAGATCCAAACCGATTGCTTGTCTCCGTCCTCGGGCACCCGTACGGGCCAAACGAAGAGCGCGGCGTCTACCGCTCCACCGACGGCGGGCAAAGCTGGACGAAGACCCTATACAAGGACACCGACACAGGCGCGATGACCGTGGTCGCCGACCCGAAGAATCCGGATGTCGTCTACGCCGACCTCTTCGCGCAGCGGTTGGCTCCGTGGGAGAACGGCATGTGGCGAGGGACCACCAGCGGCCTCTACAAATCGACCGACAATGGGATCCATTGGCGGCCGCTCACCCAGGGACTCCCCACGAACAAAGAGGGTCTCGGCCGCATCGGCCTCGCCCCCGCTCCCAGTGAGCCGACCCGGCTTTACGCCATTGTCGACGCTCCCCAATTGGGTGGGCTCTACCGCTCGGACGACCGGGGCGAGAGTTGGAAGAGGATCAACCCGGACCGCCGCATCTGGGGCCGGGGAGACGACTTTGCCGAGGTGCGGGTGGACCCGATGAATCCGGACGTCGTTTACGTGGCGAACACCGCTTCGTACAAATCGATCGACGGCGGAAAGACGTTCATCGGCTGGAAAGGGTCGCCCGGGGGCGACGACTACCACACCATCTGGATCAACCCGGAAAACCCGAAGATCATGCTGCTAGCCGCCGACCAAGGGGCGAGCGTGACGCTCAACGGGGGCGACACCTGGAGCAGTTGGTACAACCAGCCGACCGCCCAGTTCTATCACGTCGCCACCGACTTCCGTTATCCGTACTGGGTGTACGGCGGCCAGCAGGAAAGCGGCTCCGCCGGCGTCGCCAGTCGGGGGAATGCCGGGCGCATCACTTTCCACGATTGGCACCCTGTCGGCGCCGACGAGTATGCCTACATCGCGCCCGATCCGCTGAACCCCGGAATCATCTACGGGGGCAAAGGGACCCGGTACGACGAAAGCACCGGGCAGACGCAGGAGGTTGGGCCGGAAGCGGTCCGCTCCGGCAAGTACCGCGCGTTGCGGACTTCCCCGCTCATCTTCTCGACGGTCGACAAACACGCGCTCTACCTGGCCACCAACGTTCTCTTTAAGACTCGCGACGGAGGGAATAGCTGGAAGATTGTTAGTCCTGACCTAAGTCGGGAAAACCCCATGCTCCCCACCGATGCCCTGTTCGGCAAGCCTGGCCGGCGGGGGGTTATCTACGCGGTTTCGCCTTCCTATCAAGAGGCGGACACGATTTGGGCGGGCACCGACGACGGCTTGGTATGGCGCACCGCCGATGGCGGCGCGCACTGGTCAAACGTGACGCCCCCGGGTCTGACGCCCTGGAGCAAAATCGCCCAGATCGACGCGGGGCGACACGACCGATCAACCGCGTACGTTTCGGTGAACCGCATCCGTCTCGACGACATGCGCCCGCATATCTACGTGACCCACGATAACGGGCGAACGTGGTCGGAAGGCACGAGCGGAATTCCGGCGGACGAGCCGGTGAACGTGGTGAGGGAGGATCCGGTTCGTCGCGGGCTCCTGTACGCGGGTACCGAGCGCGCGGTCTACGTCTCGATTGATGACGGCGTCTCGTGGTCGCCGCTACGCCAAAACATGCCGGCTACTTCGATCCGCGACCTGGTTGTGAAAGACGACGATCTGGTCGTCGGCACCCACGGTCGCTCGTTCTGGATCCTTGACGACGTCACGCCGCTACGCCAACTCGACCTCCGTCATCTCAGCGGCGAGCTAACGTCGCGAGACACCGTGCTATATGTCCCTCAAGTGGCCACCCGCGTGCGTTGGAATATGAACTCCGACACCCCGCTACCTCCCGAAGAGCCGGGGGGTGAGAACCCGCCGGACGGAGCGATCATCAACTTTCATCTCGCCCGAGATTGCGACAAGACGACACTGGAAATCTTCGATGACAAGGGAAGGCTGGTACGCCGCTACGCGAGCGACGACCCGGCGCCACCCGTCGATCCACGAGGACTCGATATCGATCCGGATTGGATCCGGCCATTCGAGCCGCTCCCGCGGACGGCAGGATCGCACCGGTTCCTTTGGAACATGCGATACGGTCCGCTTCCGGGGGGTCGTTACACTATGGCCGCCGTTCTGGGAGACACTCCGGTGGAGGCTCCCGGCCCCTGGGCCAGGCCGGGCAAATACACGGTGCGGCTCACCGCAAACGGCCAAACGCAAACCGTCCCGCTCGTTTTGCGAATAGACCCCCGAGTCAAGACTTCCCGTGCCGGTCTGGAACGCCAGTTCGCTATCGGCTACGGGTCTTACGATCTTGCCCGGCGTCTCCGCGCGAAGGGAGGGGACGCGGCGAACCGGCTGGCGGGCGAGCTGCTAGGGTTGATGCGCCTTGCCGACGACGCCGACGTCGCGCCAACGACTCAAGTCGAAGCGGCCTTTGCCGACGCGAAGAAGCGGGCGGAAGCGATCCTTTCCCAAGCTTAATTGGACCGCTGCTCTCCAGAGCGGCTCGCGTGGTGGGAAGCCGCTCTGGAGAGCGGCGGTCCGGGGTCAGCCGTACTTTGGGGGCGGCGCCGTCGAAGCCCGGCGAACAAACTGGACATCAAAAATAACGTCGGCAGGCGGGTGGGTCGGGTCGGCGATCTGCTCGAAGAGCTTCGTCGCTGCGCAGACGCCGATCTCGCGCAACTGCTGACGAAGGGTGGTGAGCGGAGGATGCAGCGATTTCGCCCGCGCGACGTCGTCGAACCCGACGAGGGAGACGTCATCCGGAATCCGCAAGCCAAGGTCCTCGGCCGCCCGCATCGCCGAGGCCGCGATGCTGTCTTGCGGACAAAAGATCGCCGTCGGGCGTCGCTTCGGGGGCCTCGCCAGCAGGTCGCGCGAGGCGCGATACGCGACGATATCTTCATACGCCCCCTGCACTGCCAATTCGGGGTCGACTTCCAAGCCGCTATCCCCGTGAGCCTGAAGGTATCCCGCATACCGCTCCGGGCCACTGCTGGAGTTCACCGGTCCTTTGATCATCGCGATCCGGCGATGCCCCAGATCGATAAGGTGCTGCACGCCGATGCGTGCGCCTTCGACATTGTCCGAGTCGACGGTGGTTACGGTCGCGCCCGGTATTCGAGTCCCGATCACGACGATCGGGGTTCCCTTCTCGAGCAGCAGCGGAACCAGCCGGCTTTCGCGAGGTGGCGCGATCAGCACCAAGCCTTCGCACCGGCCATCCGAGTAAACCGGCACGTTTCGCTCGGCCTCGTCCCACTTCATGCCGGTGAAAAGCATGGAAATCTTTCGACGCGCCGTCGCGGCGTCGAGCAAGCCGGCCAAGACCGGTGAGAAGTAATCGTTCTCGAGCGGCGCGGCCACTTCGTGCGGAAAAACGATTCCAAGGACATCCCCCTTCTTCCCTTTCAGCCCGCGGGCGAAGGCGTTGGGATGGTAATTCAGCTCCTGAATCGCCTGCAGCACCCGTGCGCGGGTCTCGGGCAACACATCGCGCGGTCCGTTGTTGATCACATACGAGACCGTCGCAGTGGAAACTCCACTCCGCTTCGCGATATCTTTCAGCGTCGCCATCTCTCTCCGGAGTGAACCTTATATTGGTGTGAGGCGTTGGGCGTTGAGGCGTCAGGGCGTTGGGCAGCTTTACCGCATCACTTTTCCTTCACGCCCCGGCACCTAGCGCCCAACGCCCAGCCGAAGTATCCTGCATCTGCGTCCTATGACCCCCTTGTTGCTACTGCCCGTGCTTGCCGCCACCCTTCCCGATGCTAAAACGTTTGCCGCTCGCGAGCGAGACTGGTGGAACGGGCCTATCGTCTATCAAATCTTCGTAGACCGGTTCGCTCCGCCCGCCAACCTCGAGGCGAAGCGACACCTGTATGCGGCGCCTCGATCACTCCGGCCGTGGTCGGAAGATCCCAAGCCGGGGACACTTAACCAAGAGGTCGGCCTGTGGTCGCACGAGCTGGCGTTCTGGGGTGGGGACCTCAAGAGCCTCCGCTCGAAGCTCGACTACGTTCGAGCCCTTGGTCCCGACGTCGTTTACCTAAACCCGATCGTCGAGGCGTTGACGAACCACAAGTACGACGCGCTGGACTACGAGCGGGTCGCCCCCGAATACGGCACCCGCCAGGACGTGATCGACCTTGCCCACGAGCTTCATGCCCACGGAATGAAGCTGATGCTGGACGGGGTTTTCAATCACATGGGGCGGAACGCCCCTCGATTCCAGTCCGCCCTGAAGGATCCGAAGAGCCCTTACCGGAACTGGTTTTTCATCGGTTCGAAGTATCCGATAGGATATCGAGCGTGGGAGACCGTCGCCAACCTCCCGGAGCTGCGAATCGAAAATCCCGAGGTGCGAAAGTATCTCTGGGAAGGACCGGAATCGGTCGTTCAAAAATATTTGAAGGAAGGGGTGGACGGTTGGCGTCTCGATACCGCTTTCGAGCTTGGAACGAAATACCTTCACGAGCTCACGACAGCGGCTCATCGGGCGAAATCCGATTCCGTCGTTATCGGCGAGGTCTGGAACTATCCGGAAGGGTGGTCCCCGGCGATGGACGGCATCATGAACTTCCACGCGGGGAGGATCGCTTCCGCGTTTGCCACCGGCAAGCTGGAAGGTCCGGTGGCGGGGCACATGCTCGAGCGCATGATCGCCGACTCGGGGATCGAGCCGGTGCTCCGCTCTTGGTTGGTGCTCGATAACCACGACACTGACCGACTCCTCAACCTTTTGCCAGACGAGAAGAGCCGCCACATCGCTCAGGCACTGCAATTCACCCTCCCTGGCGCTCCCGTCATGTATTACGGAACGGAGCTCGGAATGACGGGCGCCGGCGACCCCGGCTCGCGCGGCCCGATGCGATGGGATCTCAACGTCAACTCAAATCCTGAGTTGCAATGGAATCGCCGCCTCGTCGAAATGCGTAAGAAGGTTCGATCCTTACGGATCGGCGATTTCCGGCGTTTGGAATCTGAGCACCTGCTGGCGTTCCTCCGGCTTACGGACAGAGTGGGAGAAACCGCCATCGTTCTTGCCAATCCCACCGACGCGCCGGTTCACGAGATCGTCGGCATTCGCGACGGCCGAATCATGAACGGCACCCGGCTCACCGACCGCCTTTCGTCCGCGCAGACATTGACCTTTGCCGGCATGGTCGAGGTAACACTTCCGCCCAAGTCAATCCGCGTCTTCACCCCCGTGACTACCGCTCGCGGCGGGTACACGCCATATAAGCGGATAGAGTAGGCGCCGAGGCGTTTCCGGAACTCAAAAAGGCCTAGAACGATCCGAAAATGCGAATAACGGCGCGACGAGCGGCGGGAAGCGGAGACAATGGTCTTTATCCGTCGCTAGGTCGGCGCTGAGTTGTTATGTTGTCCACCTTCGCCTTCGCCCTCATCCTCGCCCACCGGCGAGACGCGCCGATTCATACGCCATATGCGAAGTCCGAACGACTCGGCATTTCCGGAGCGAGTCTGTCCGCACCCAAAGTTCCGCGATTGGGACTAGAGGAGATCCAGGTCGATGCCCATGGAACGTTCGAAAACCCGTTCGATCCCGAAGACGTCGCGCTCGATGCGCACGTAATCCCGCCGAGCGGCCAAGCGTACGATCTACCGGGATTCTTCTACCAACCGTTCGGGCGCGAGCTAAGCGCCGGGAAGGAGGTGCTCTCCCCATCCGGAAGCCCAAAGTGGCTCGTACGGATCGCACCCAAAGAGGTCGGTGAGCACCGGGTCGAGCTGACCTTCCGCGACCGAACCGGCGTTTCCAAGCGAACGGGAATCCATTTCATGGCGACCGAGGGGACGCAGCACGGGATGATCCGCGTCAGCCCCCGTGATCGGCGGTACTTCGAGTACGACGACGGCTCCGCCTACTATCCGGTCGGCTCCAACGTATGTTGGGGCGGCGACCCCGGCACGTTCAACTACGACCAATGGTTTTCCGACTACGGGAAGCAAAAGGCGAACTACGCCCGGCTTTGGCTTTCCCCTTTCTGGACTACTTTCGCCCTAGACGTTCCGGGCAAGCCGGAAGAAGGGAAAGGAATGGGGCAGTTCGACCTGGGAAATGCCTGGCGGCTCGATTACGTGCTCGACCTCGCCCGTCAGAACGGTCTGAATCTGCAGCTCTGCATCGAGTCGTACAACATCTTGCGCAACACCGATGCCTACCCGTGGTGGCCCAAAACGCCGCATAACCGGGAGAACGGCGGGCCGTTGCGCATCTGGAGCGACTTCTGGACCGATCCGGAGATGGACCGGCTGTTCAAGACGAAGCTTCGATATCTGGTCGCTCGGTACTCCGCCTTCTCCAACGTGTTTTCCTGGGAGATGTGGAACGAGGTCGACATCGTTCAGGATTTCAACGTCGACCTTGTCCGCGATTGGCACCGGCGAATGGGAGCGGAGCTCCATCGGATCGACCCGTATGCCCACCCGGTCACCACGAGCGTCGGCAATACGATGGGGATTCGCGATCTGGAGCTGATACCTGAGCTCGACTATTTCCAGACCCACCATTACGGCAGCCCGGACCTGGCCGGAACGGTTCTGCTTCAGCAGTCGCGCAAGGCATGGGGCCGCCCGCACCTTATCGGCGAAGTCGGAGCGGATGCCTCGGGCTCGAGAGAGAAGGACGATCCGACCGGAATCCAGATTCACGATCCGATGTGGGCGAGCGTCGCATGCGGCGTCTCCGGGGCTGCCTCCCCATGGTGGTGGGACAACCTCACCGCGCCCAACGGTCTTTATCCAATTTTTGGGGCGGTGGCCCGCTTCGTCGACGGGATCGACTGGCCGGGCGAAGCGTTCCAGTTGAACGACATCACATTCGCTTACCAGTCGGAGCCTACGAAGCGGCAATACAAGGATCTCATCTTCGAGGGTGGGCCGATCGACTGGGGCAAATCGCGCGCGAACCAACCGAAGACGTTGACGGTTTCGCCATCCGGCGTCCAAGGGCCGCTTCCGTTGGCGGGGATCCAGCACGGAGTGGTTAACCACCCGGACCTGCACAACCCGGTGCGTTTTAAGGTGAACCTACCGCGGCCGACCCGGTTCGAAGTGATCGTGGGGGATGTTTCCGGTTTTGGGGGAGCCACGTTGAAGGTCGAGCTGGACGGGGAGCGGATCATGACCCGCGACTTTGCCGATACCGACACCAGCACCGAAACATTGACGAAGTATTCCGGCCGCTACGGTTTCACCGTCCCCGCCGGCGCTCATACGATCCGGGTCGAGAACGTCGGCAAGGATTGGTTCATGGCCTCCTACCGGTTCGTGGCGTTGACCCCTCGTTCCAAGCCTCCGATCGACGGTTGGTGTATCGTCGGAAACGATACGGTGCTTGCCTGGTTCCGCCCAGAGGGACGCACTTGGCAGCGGCTCGCCGTGATGAAAGAAAAGCTCCCGCCGGTCCCCCCGACGATGATCGGCCTCGCCGGACTGGCATCGGGTACTTGGACCGTCGAGTACTGGGACACCTGGAAAGGAATCGTCCTCAGCACCCGCACGGTCACCGTCCCCCGAACCGGCAAAGTCCGAGTCCCCCTCCCAGGGTTCGACGGAGATTTGGCGGTGAAGATGAGGAAAGGTAGGCGTTAGGCGCTGGGCGTTGAGGCGTTAGGCGCTGCGCGCCGATGAAAGGTAATCCGGTTTTCCCTAACGCCCAACGCCTTAACGCCCAGCGCCTAACGCCTACCCCGTCCCCTCAAAACGCCCAAACCACCTTCACGCTCACCCTCCGCTGAAACGTGTCGGAGTTCGGGTCGCCGAGGATGAAGTAGAGCTCGGTGCCATTTAGGCCGCCGTTGCGGAAGGCGAGGTAGGCGTTTTGTTTGCCGTTTCGCTGGACGAAGCGGCCGGTAATCGAGCGGGTTGGGCTGAGCTCGCTGCCGATGGTGACGATGGCGAGCTGGTCGGTGCCGTCGAATCGGAGGGCCGAGAACTCCGCCCCCAGGTCAAGCCGTTTCAGCACTCGAACCGAGCCGTGCAAGGAGAAGAAGGTGCTCGGCTTGGAACCGCGTTCGCCGGTTTCGAAATAGCCGCCGAACCGCTTGAACCGGTTGCTTTGGTTGAAATTTAGGCCGAGGCCGGTGACCGAGTCGCGGCCGTCGGCAAACTGGGTATCGACCCGGCTCGCGGAAATCCGAATGTCCTTTCGGGTCGTTGCGCCGGCGAACCACTCCATCCCCTCCTGTTGGAGCGCGCCCGCGTTGGTGTGGTAGTGGGCGGTGTAGACGTTCGCGTTGAATCCCCGGATCGGTCCGGTTCGGTATTCGGTCGAGTAATCGGTGTACTGGTACCAACCGTGGCGGTCTTGCCAAGGGACGTAAGCGAGAGGCGGATCGAAGTTCTTGTCGACATGCTCGAACTTGAAAGTCGAGAACCACTTGGGAACCTCGTAGTTCGCGGCATAACTGTAGGCCGAGTCGGTTGGTCCGCGTTCGTCGGCCTCAGTGGCGCCTTGAAAGTCGGCCGAAAAAGTTCCGCGCCGGGCAAAGGCGGTCGCGCCATAGGCGTTGTTCGTCCGTCCCACTTGGTCGAAGCGAGTGGCAAAAATCGAAGCGTCCGCCTTTGGGCCGAAGGTCTTCGCGATTCGAGCGACGGAGGCGGTCGTGTGGCCAGTATCGACGGTCGTCAAAACCCCCGCGGAGAGGGTGGGAGTGATGCGGCCATACGCTTTGGCGCCGTAGTCGAAGGTCGGAATCCGTTGGGAATAGAACATCCGGCCGAACGTGAACTCGCCGGTAAGGTCGAAGAAGTCGCTCCCTTCGTTGAAGAACGGACGCGCCTCGTCCAAGAATCGCTCGGTCCGTGTGAAATCCACGCCGGCGATTTGGTTTTCGATGTTCCGGAAATCCGGATTCAGACTTACGAGTGATGTAAGTGTCGGGGTAAGCGAGTACCGGACGTCGAGGCCCGAGCGCAGGGTCGAACGCCCGTGGTCGTATTCCGGCGCCGTGTAGGCCAGAAACTGGATTTTTTTCCGGTCGTCCTTCGTCGGAGCTTCGACCCCTTCCCAGAACCCCGCGTATTCCGGACGGTCCGCAACCGTGGTGTTCGCCCACTTCGAGCCGATCCTCGTTCGCGCTTGGAACCGCTCGAGGTTAAGGTCCATGTTGAGCGCTTTCCCCTTCGGGTAGTTGAGCATCTTCCACGGAATGCTCATCTCGACGCTCCACCCATCGGGGAGCCGTTGGGTCGCGGATTTCCAATCGCCTCGCCATTCCCGTTTGGCCGCACGGCCGCCGGAGATTTCCTCGCTCTGCGTGTTGAGCAGGTTCACCCGGAATCGAGACCGCCCCTCGTAACCTCGGGTACCGAATGGGTTGATGCGGAAAGTGACGGTGTCCTCGTCTTGCATCTCCGAGCCCGGTTGGATCTCGCGCCCGATGAGTCCGCCCGGCTGGGAGTCGTGACAGATGAATGCGACGTAAATCGCGTCGCCGTCGTAGCCGACCCAGCCTTCGGTCGCATCGCTCGTCGGATTACCCGTGTAGGGATCGACAAACCGGAGGACGTGCGTCGCTTCCTTCCATTCTTCGGGATCGACCTTCCCATCGATCTTGGGAGGTTTGGTCAGCTTCGAGGCCTTGATATGTGGGGGCGCGATCTGAGCGCGCGAAGATGCGCCTAGAACGAGCATGCCAACTATCAACGGCGATCGGGCACTAAAAAACAAAGGGACAACCGTTCTACCCAGTGGCGGAGACTACCCGCGGTCACTCCGCGAGTTATCGCATTTTAAGAACAGGAATCCAGGTTAAATTGCTGGCGTCGAAGATAGGTTGCCAAGTGTCCCGATCGACTCAGTCCCGCCACGGGTCCACGCGCTCCCGGCCGCAACACCCCAACACCCTGTCTCTCGCGGGTAGCCTGCAGTTGCCATGAATCGCGGGTACCTGATTCTCTCGCTGGTCGCTGTCGGCGCCGTTTCCTTTGCCACCTACCGTGCCGTCACGAAGGCGAAGCCGGTCGTTCACCCCGGGCCGAACCTTCTGATGAATGGGTGGGGCATTACGCCGGTGGGAAACCACGTCCGGATCGGCGATATGGCGCTCAAGATGGTCTTTTCGCCCGACCGCAAGCAGCTTGTCACCACCACCCTCGGCTTCGGCGGCGTGCATGTGACCACCCTCGACGCCGCTACCCACCAAGTCATCCAAACCGTCGACCTCGAAAAGGTGTGGAACGGTATCGCCTTCAGTCCCGACGGAAAAACGCTCTACATTTCCGGCGGCAACTCCGGAAAGCTCCTGGCCTTCGATTACGACGCCGGCAAGCTGACGAAGCGAAACGAGATCAAGGGGCCCGAATACGCTTTTATCTCCGGCCTCGCCGTCAGTCCCAAAACGGGTCGGATCTACGCGTGCAACGAGTCATTCAACCAGCTCTACGCCTTGGAACCGGGCACCTTGAAAGTGCTCGGAATCGTGAACACCGGAAGCAATCCCCATAGCTGCTGCCTCGGCGAAGATGGCCGCCACCTGTACATCAGCAATTGGGGAAGCAATAGCGTCACCGTCGTGGACACCCAGACGAACGCCCACGTCCGCGACATCCGGGTCGGCATCCGGCCGAACGACATGGCGCTCGCGCCCGACGGTCGCCTTTTCGTCGCCTGCGCGGGCGACAACACCGTGCATGTCATCCAAACCCGATCCCTGGAAGCGGCGGTTGGCGGCCCAACCCGCGCCACCCGGCCTCCAGAAGGGGTCCGCGAAGTGCTCAATACGGCGATCGAACCGACCCTCCTCGAAGGAAGCTCCCCCGTCGCCGTCTCCGTCGCCCCCGACGGCAAGACCCTGTACGTGGCCAACGCGGACAATAACGACGTCCTCGTCGCCGATATCTCCGATCCTAAGACGACAACCATTCAAGGCTTCATCCCCACGGGTTGGTATCCCACCGCCGTCGCCGCTGGCGAGTCCCAGCTATACGTTGCCGTCGGTAAAGGTCTCCACTCTCGCGCCAATTACCCGAGCAAGGTCGCCAATCCGGAAGAGGGAAGGCAGGGTCAAAAATTCGACTACACCGGTAACTGCTTCGAAGGGTACGTCAGCGCGATTCCAATCGGGAGCGCCCCGGCGCTCACCGCTTGGACCCGGCAGGTACGGGCCAACATCCCGTTCCGGGTCGACAACGTCTTGCGCACCGCCGCGAAGAGCGATTCGATCGTTCCCGACGCCACCAACAAGCCGTCTCCCATCGACCACGTCCTCTACGTGATCATGGAAAACCGCACGTACGATCAGGTGTTTGGCGACATGAAGGAAGGGAACGGCGAACCGTATCTCTGCATGTACGGCGAGAAAGTAACGCCGAACCGCCACAAGCTCGCCCGCGAATACACCCTGCTGGACAACCTCTACTGCAACGGCGAAGTGAGCTACGACGGCCATAGCTGGTGCGACGGGGCGATCGCGACGGATGAGATGCAGAAGCAGTGGACCTCCGGCTACTCCGACCACGGCGATATCGTCAATGGGGAAGAGCTTCAGGTTCCCGCCGCCGGCTACCTCTGGGACCTGGCCCGCCGTCATGGACTCTCCGTAAAGGCGTACGGCGAGGGAGACTCCGACTATCTGGGCGGCCATGCCGTCCCGGTCGATAGTCGCGGCACCTGGTCCGAGGGACGCGATATGAACCGCGTGGATGGCTGGATCAAGGATCTTCACAAAGCGGAAACCACCGGGAAGTTGCCCAGCTTCATGATCATGTCGCTTGGCGAGGACCACACCAGCGGTACCCGGCCCGGTTCCTTCACTCCGGAGGCGTGCGTGGCGAGCAACGACGTCGCCATCGGCAAGATCATCGCCGCCGCCAGCCGGAGCAAGTTCTGGAAATCCACCGCGATCTTCTTCGTGGAGGACGACGCTCAAGACGGCCCCGACCACGTGGACGCTCACCGAACGTTCGGCCTCGTCGTTAGCCCGTGGGTCAAGCGTCACGCCGTCGACCATACGATGTACAGCCAAGTGAGCATGGTACGGACCATCGAACTCCTCCTCGGCCTCCCGCCGATGACCCAGTACGATGCCGCCGCCACCCCCATGTTTGGAGTCTTCGGTCGAAAAGCCGACACCACCCCCTACCAACCGGCCCCCGCCCAAGTCGACCTCCAAGCCAAGAACTCCCCCAAAGCCCCCGGCGCCAAGGAATCGATGGCGATGAACCTGACGGAATACGACAAAGCCCCCGCCGACGCCCTAAACCAAATCCTCTGGGCCGCCGCCAAAGGCCCCAACGTCCCCTACCCCGCCCTCCACCGAACGTTTGGAAAGTAGAAACGTAGCATCGGCTCCCAGCCGATGAACCCCACGGCCATCCTTAGTCCGGTGAAAGGGCCAGGGGCAGGATGCCCCTGGGACCCACTGGCTTGATGGTCATCAACCAAATAGATTGACGAAACAGATTCACCCGTAGCCCGAGGATTTATCCCCGGTAGAACCTTGAACCGCGGCTAAAGCCACGGGCTACGGGCAAGATGAATGTCAACCCAATTTGTCAATGACCATGAAGCCAGTGCCACGTTACGCGTACCGCATTGCCCCCACTAGTATCGAACGTGTCGAGTTCCGTAGGCTATGAAAACCCCAGCGCGTTCATTGCCATGTTCCGGGAGGCGTTCGGAACGACTCCCGGCATCTAGTTCAAAGATCCCCCTAGTGGGGACCGTTGATCCGCTTCAGCTCCCGCATTAGGAAGTCGATGTTTGTGAACGGGTCGCCCCCGGTTCGCTTCCAGCGAACTCGACCCTGCGCGTCGATCAGGATCGTCGAGTGCAGCTCTAACTCTTCGAAGTCGTCGTACGATGCGTACCGGCGAGCGTTCTCATGGTTTCGGTCGGATAGCAGTTGAAGTCCAAGTTTGCCCAGCTTCATCGACTCCTTGTTCTTGGCCGGCGGCGTACTGCTCACCGCCAAGACGACGGTGTCTTCCTTGAGGAGATCGGCCGCCCGCTCGTTGATCTTCTCCAGTTGCTCCACGCAGTGAACGCACCCCTCGTTTAAGTAGAAGACGAGGAGCACGTTCTTCCCTCGATAATTTTCGAGCCTGACCGGTTTCCCATTCACGTCGAGGCACTCCAACTTCGGCGCGGCGAACGGCGCCCAGTTGCTTGGACCGTAGCTAGCCAGTTCTTCGGGTCGGTAAGGTCGCTCTGCTCCCGGGGTACGGGCAATCGGCGTCGCGTTCAATCCCAGTGCCCGTACCTCAGCCAGCCATCTCAGGCCAGGGTCGGCTCCCGACCACTCGTATTCCAATCTTCCCGCGTACTCCCGAGCCTTGTCTTTATCGCCCGCCAAGTTCCAAGCGCGAGCCAGTCCGGCGAGGGTGAATCCATCGTTCGCCTCGTTTTTCAGCGCCCGTTCGTACGCCTCGATTGCCAAACGGGCATCGCCCCTTCGAAGGTGTAGATCGCCGACCAGCCGCATGATCGGCCACGGCATATCGGGCGGGTCGTTCGAATATTGGTGCTTGTCGCGTAGGGTTTGTTCAGTTGCGGCTGCTTCCAAAAGCAGCCGCTGCCCGTCCAGCGAATTTCCTTCGGCAAGAAGCACTTCCCCCTCGGCAGCCTTGAGGTGGAGCGAGAACCAGCTTTCCGCTTCCTTCTCCTTTTCGGCCAGCTTATGGACTGCGGCCTGAAATTCGGCGAGCCTTTCTCGCGCCGCGCGCGACTCCCCTTTCCCGGTGAGCGCGATCGTCTCCGCGAACGCTCGGAAAGCCTGGCTGTAATCGTCGGCCGGCCATCCGATCGTTCCTGGTTTCAGGATCTCATCCCATCGCTGGAACTTGATGTGCGCTCGCGCCAATGCGATGACCCCCTGGTCGCTGAATCCGGCCGCCGCCTCTTCCTTGTTCTCCGGGTCAGTCGGCGCGCTCATCAGGTCTTGCCCTCCCCGAATGCTGGCGGCCGCCATTCCTAGCTGTTCTTGCAGGTAGCAGAGATAGTTTCGGTTATGCGAGTAGTTCCACGTTTCGTACGGCAGGGCGAGCCGGTCGTTCATGTACCGAAGCTCGGTACGAGTGGCGGCGTCCATCGCTCGCGCCGCCTCGTGCCACATGCCGATCTTGCTGTAGGCGTGCCCCGGCATGTGTAGCGCATGGCCGATGCCCGGCGCGGAAGCGCCGTATAACCGGCAGCTCTGAAGCGCCTGCACCGCGTCCACGTCGTCCCAGTTATGGATTCGAGCGTGGTGCGCGCCAGGATGCATCGGATTCTTGGCAAGCACCTGCTGTATGATCAGCTCGTTCGCGTAGGCGCTTCCCTGGCCGA
The DNA here is from genome assembly GCF_000724625.1 of Fimbriimonas ginsengisoli Gsoil 348. Taxonomy (GTDB): domain Bacteria; phylum Armatimonadota; class Fimbriimonadia; order Fimbriimonadales; family Fimbriimonadaceae; genus Fimbriimonas; species Fimbriimonas ginsengisoli. The sequence continues at coordinate 1,181,632 of NZ_CP007139.1, forward strand.
TGTTGTAAAGCCCAAGCAGCGCCTTGGCCTCGAGGTCGTCGGGGAACTTAAGAACGATCTCTTGCAGTCGGCGGGAGAGGATTTTGAACCGTTCCTTTTCTCCGGGAGCGTACGCCTCGTTCCATGCCTCGATATACAATCGCTCCCGCTCGGAGACAGAATCCTTCCTCTTCATCGCCTCTTTGAGAAAGTCGCGATACCGCTGGTATTGCGGGCTAGCGACATCCCCGGAAACGAACCAAGTCAACCCGGTCCGGGCCAATCCCCAATAGGCCATCGCGCAATCGGGATCCAACTTGAGACACCAGCGGAAAGAGCGCTCGGCTTCCTCAAACCAGAAACTGTGCAGTAACGCCTCGCCCTGGTTGAACCACAACTGAACTTCGGCGTTCTTCGCGGTCACTGGGAAAGGGGTGTCGCCGATCCCTTCCATCTTCCAAGGCTTCGTGCGCATCCCTGAATCAAACGCCGCCCCATGGCTGGAGTGGCCTGGTGAAGGTCCGTCGTCCGCAAGTACGGTCGCAGCTAAAAACGTCGAGAATGCGATAAGAAAAAGTGTTCGCGTCATTGGGAGCCACAAGAACGGTGTTCCGTCCGGTATCCGAAATGCCGGACCGCCGGTCTCCGGTTCCCACCAAATTCGGCCCTGAGAAATAAGTCCCGTTCACTCCATCGCACGATGCCGACAAACGGGGAAGAAACACCGTGCTTTCCCGTTGTCCGGCATTGAGCCAGGGTGCGGCGGTCCTAATTATTGTTATATATGGGCAATTAACAGTGATCTCTTGGGAGGGTCCTGGGCCTTTATTAATTTATCGGCAGTTACACCATCTGGCGCGTAAACCCTCGCTATAATGCCGGGCGTAATGCGTCCTAACACTTTCTGGATTTGCGTGTTTCTTCTCGCACTTTTCGCAGTTGGATGCGGCGGCGGTTCCGGTGGTTCGAGCGGTACGCCCTCTGCCAATCACTGGACGATCGGCGCTGGTGGCGGAACCTTCCAAACGTCGGCGAACGAAGTCCGCCTCGACGTTCCGGCTGGATCGGTTTCCACAGACACGCCCGTTACCGCCACCAAACTCGGCTCGGTGACAAACGCGCCCGCGGGAACGGTCTACGTAGCCGGAACCGGCTGGTCATTCACCCACGTGACTTTCTCCACCCCGGCGACGCTTACCATGACGATCCCTCTCGGTACGCCGCTCGATGCGCTCAAAATCTATCGCCGCGCCGATGGCTCCGCCGAATGGACGCCGGTGACGACGACGATAAGCGTCGCCGACCACACCGCCACCACCCAGATCTCCTCTTTCTCCAGTTACGCTCTCTTTACTCCGGCGGGCTCCGGCTGGACCTGGACCAGCGCGGGTGGAACGTTTACATTCAGCAACCTGACCGTTACGCTCCCGGCGGCCGCCGTATCCACATCGGTCGAGGTTCAGCCTCGCCGCACACTCATCAACTTCGCGCCGCCGACCGGTTGGGTCGCCGTCGCGGACGCCACCTTCGACCTGGGATCCTCCAACACCTCACTGACAACGGCGACCGCGTTTACCGTCGGCTTGTCCTACACCTCGGGCGCCGTTCCGTTCGCGAAGCGAGCGAACATCAGGATCTTCCACAAGGTAAACGCTGCAGCCGAATGGGTACCGCTGCCCACCACCTCGGACGTTCCAAACCTTAAGGTCTCCGGAACGGCTACGACGCTCGGCACTTTTGCCGCCTTCTACCCGGCCCCTGCACAGACCTCTCTCTATTGGGTGGAGCAGCGAAGGCTTGGGGAGGACACTTTCCTCGACGTCTACGGCGCTAACGCCGGTGGAAGTGAAACGAAACTCTATTCGCCGTCTCAACGGCAGGGACCGGCCCAACTCCGTACCAATACATTTCGATGGTCGGACAAGAGCTTCCTTGGCCTCGAATTCGTCAACTCGACCGACACCTATCTGATGTCGTACAACGTCGAGACCGGCGTCTCCACTCGTCTCTTCCTTATCCCGCACGAAGCCGGTACGTACATCAGTTCCGCGGAGCTGGTGCGAGCCAATCGAATCGCGGCATCCGACGACTACCTTCTTCAGATCTCCCAGCGCAACCCGACAACCGGCGCGAATCGGGACCAGCTGCTCCTGTACCGGAATGGCTCTACCGAACCTCGCGTGCTGATGAGTCGAGATCACCGGGACGGAGAGGCGGCTGCGTTCATGCGTCCTTGGGATATCGCCGCCGATGGCCGGGCGCTTGCTACCACATCCGACGGGTTGGTGATGTTCACCGACAACTCGCAAGTGGTGCTGGTCCCCGCCGCCCTCGGTCCGAGTGAGGCGTACTTCAGCCCAAGCGGCGAGCGAGTTCTGTTCTTCCAGCAGAATGCGACCGAGTCCCTGTGGCGTGTGGATACGTTGGCCACTTCGACGACCGTCACCATTCCCGGCCTGGACAACGCCAACCGCGTCCGCTGGTCGGCTGACGACAACCACGTCATCTCCGCGGTGTACTCGGGCAACGACCGTCAGATCAACCAAGTCGACACCGTCACCGGCGCCGCCTCCCTAATCACCACCGCCGGCCCCCACTCCACGAGCTTCATCAACGACGTAGGAGTTCGCTAACCAATCGCCCAAGGGCCCCTTTCCGAGGGGCCTTGGGTCTGCCGGGGAATTGCCCTCTTTCGCCCCTCCCTTCCTCGTCCGATTTTCGAGGCAGGGAGGATCTGTCGTCGATTCCTGGGTCGATTACGCCACGCGGCCTTTGCAGCTTGAATGGGCCTGTTTGCCCGGCCGTCCCCTCGCTTCGCTTCCATCCCGAATTTCCATAAATAGAAATTCTTTGCGTATTCGATCTTTCTATGTTACACTGCTAAAACGCTTGAGCAAGGGTGCTCAAAGGGTTTAGCAATGTCGAACGCTTCGGAAAAACAAACGGGAAGAGCGACTCTTATCGAGGTCGCGACTCGTGCCGGCGTCTCGGCTACCACGGCTTCGCTGGTGCTCTCCGGAAAGGCTCGCAGTCGGCGAATCAGCGCGGATGCCCACTCCCGAGTGCAGCTCGCCGCCGAGGAGCTGAACTATGCGCCCAACCTTTTGGTTCGGTCCCTTCGGCGCGGACGGACCCACATCGTCTCTTTCTACAATGCGTTCCGGACTCGTGAATCGCACGACATGTACATGGACAAACTGTCGGCGGCGGTGGAGTACGCCGGCGGGACTCTCGGTTACGACATCCTCGTCCATTGCCGCTTCGGCCGCAGCCCGAAAGAGACGTACGAGTTCCTAAACGGAGGACTCGCGGATGGGGTTCTGCTCTTCGCCCCTCGCCTCGACGATCCGATGGTGGCGCTGCTCCGGCGGAGCAATCTGCCGGTGGTTCTCCTCAACACCCGCGATCCGCTAAGAGAATTTCCATCGGTGGCCGACGACGGATTAACCGGCATCACGTCGGTCGCCGAGGCGCTGGTCGGCGCTGGGCACCGCCATATCGCCGCGGTTTCCAGCGAGGGGCCGACGGTTCGAGACGGCAACCTTCGAATTACCCGTTTGAAAACGGAACTTGGTCGACTCGGAGTCGATCTCCCCGACGAACACATCTTCGACAGCGGCAAAGATTACGTGGAGCTCGTAACGAGGATTTTAAACACCGCGCCCCAGACGACCGCACTGTTCTGCTGGCACGACCGGCTGGCTTATCAGGTCCTGGAAGCGTGCGAGATTCTCAAAATTTCTATTCCATCCCGCCTTAGCATCGTTGGCTACGATGGCCTTAGATGGCCCTCTTCAACCAGCCACACGGCGGCTTCCGTGCATGTTCAACTCGACCTCTTGGCCGAGCGAGGCATGCACCTTCTCGACCAGTACATTCAGGGCTATCAAGGACCGCTCCTCGAAGAGTCCATGCCCACTCTTTTCGATCCTGGGACCACGTTGCGTCCTCCTAAGCAATCTTAACGGAGAGATTCCTATGAACCATCGCCATCAACGTCACTCGAGCGGTTTCACGCTCATCGAACTCCTCGTCGTCATCGCGATCATCGCGATCCTCGCCGCTATCCTGTTCCCGGTCTTCGCTCAGGCGAAGATGGCCGCTAAAAAGACGGCCGATCTGTCCGGCGTAAAGCAGTTGGCCCTCGGAATCGCCATGTACGGCGGCGACACCGACGATACGTACCCTTTCTGCTGGGGTTGGAACACGGAGTGGAAGCCTTGGCATCAACAGGTCGATCCCTACGTCAAGAACATCCCGATTTGGAAGTCGCCCGTCGACAACTGGGGTCGCGGCAATGAGGGAAGCGACGCCGGTTGTCTGACCGGTAAGCCCACTCGCGGAGTCACGTACTCGATGGCGTTCACCTGGCCGGCGTTCGGCAGCGCCACCGGCGATTGGTGGGGTCCCAGTTCGGAAGGATGCCAGATGTCGGTGACCTGCGATTCCGGCGGCTCGAGCCAGACCGCGGTTCCCGCTCCGGCGTCGACCATCTCCATCGCCCCGAGGCCGAACTGGTACCACCAGTGGTGCGAGGGATGGGCAACCGAAGTGTTCTTCAACTACGGTGAATTCAACATGAAGGGTGGCGGCGCGACCATGTTCAATGGCGGCGCAAACTACGGCTTGGCCGACGGCCACGCGAAGTTCCTGAAGAAAGACGCGACCCTCGCGCCTCAGGGAAGTCAGGCCACGACTCCGAAACCGTCCTACTGGCCGAACGATCCGGTGAACTGGCCGTGGCCCGTCGGAATGTGGGACAAGCGACAGTAGGTTAGAGAACATGCAAGAGCGGATGAAGACTCCGATCGTTGTGGTTGCCGTCGTCCTCCTGGTCGCCATGGTTGGCTACCTAGGTTCGAAGGCGATGAAAACCGGCGACCTGGACCAGGGCCAGGTTCAATACACGCCGGGCAAGCCGCCATGGCTGGAGACCGACGCCGCCAAGCGGGGGCCAGGCGGGCCCCCGCCATCGTCGGCGGCGGCGCCGGGCGGAGCCACGTCGCCCGCAGCGGCCCCGCCGGGTGGCGGCCCGCCCGGCATGACGGCTCCGACCCTAGGCAGCGGCAAGTAACATAAGACCCGTTAATGATCTGCGTGGCCGCCCTCATTTTTGCTGCGCAGATCCCCACCGTCTTCATCGACCCATTCGGCGCGACGGTTCGGTGGGAGGGCTGGGGCGCCTCTTTGTGCTGGATGGGAAATCCGTTCGGTGAGCGCGACGACGTCGCGGATTCCTTATTCACGACAAAGCTCGCCCAGGTTGGCGACCAGGTCCTCCCCGGGCTTGGCATGACAATCGTGCGATACAACGCCGGCGCCTGCAGCCCGAACGAAGTCGATGGACGGCGAATGGTTCTCTCCAAGAACGTGCTGCCTTTCCGACAGATAGAGGGGTACTGGCTGGACCCGGCCAAGGGGGAATCGGGCTGGGATTGGAGCCGCGACAAAGCCCAACGCGCCATGATGCTCAAAGCCAAGGCGCGCGGAGCGAACCGCTTTGAGCTCTTTTCCAATTCGCCGATGTGGTGGATGTGCGTCAACGGCAATCCATCCGGAGCGGCGAAAGCCACCGACGACAACCTGCGTCCGGATATGTACGGCGCGTTTGCTACCTACCTTGCCACCATCGCCGCCCATTCCAAGAAGCATTGGGGCGTGGCTTTCACAAGCGTCGAGCCATTCAACGAGCCCGCCTCCAACTATTGGAGCGCCACCGGCCGGCAGGAAGGATGCCATTTCTCACCCGCAACGCAGGCCGCTTTCCTTCCTATCCTGCGTGCCGAGCTCGACCGGCAAGGACTACGGCGATTACCGATCGTGGCCTCCGACGAAACCTCTTTCGATCAAGCGCTTTCAACCTGGCACGCGCTCGGTGAAGATGCCAAGGCCCTGATCTCGCGGGTAAACGTTCACGGCTATCCCCACACGGAGGGCTCTCGCGCCGCCTTCGCCGAGGCAATCGCGGGAAAGAGCCGCTGGAATTCCGAGCACGGCGACGGCGACGCGACTGGACTCTCCACCGCCCGCGAGCTGAGCCTGGACCTGAACGTCTTACGCGCATCCGCGTGGTGCTATTGGCAACCTTTGGACGGCGGAGGATGGGGTCTGATGGACTCCGACATGGTTGCTGCGAAGATCAAGCAAGCCAATCCGAAGTATTTCGTCCTCGCCCACTACATGCGCCATCTTCGACCAGGGATGGCGCTATTGTCCACCAGCGATCCGCACGTCGTAGCGGCTTACGACGCTCGAAAGCGAAAGCTTGTGATCGTCGTCGAAAACGAGAAAGAGGCCTCTACCAAGCTCCTCGACCTGTCGGCTTTCCACATTGGACGACGGGTCGCCAAGCGGTGGATCACCACCCCGAAAGGCGCGGAGCGCTACGAAAAGGTCGACGATCTGGTTTTTGAACCCGGCTCCCTCAAGATCGAGCTGCCCGCTTCCTCGGTCCAAACGTTTGAATTCCCCGAAGTCACGCTCCCGAAGGTTGCCTCTCGGAGGTGACGGCCGACGGACCCGGGCCAGACGGGATTGCCGTCTGGCCGGGTGTTTGCTAGGGGAGACTCTTAAGCGTCTCAGCCACGGTCACCGCCATCGGGGTTGTCGGCCGACCGATCAGATTGGAGAGCTGATGACCTTCGTCGAACAACGCACCCTGCGAGGCGCCGACGTCCCAGCTAGCGATCGCGTGCGCCAGCCCGTCGGGTAACCCAAAGCTCGCCAGCGCCGCCGCATACTCTTCCAGCGGCAAGTCCTTGTACGGGATAGTTCGGCCGGTCTGGCGCGAAACCTCGGCCGCGAGTTCGTTCAACGTGAACGAACCGTCCCCGGCAAGCTCATAGGTCCGTCCTTCGTGCCCCGTTCCGAGCGCTACGGCGACGGCGGCATCGGCATAGTCGGGGCGGCTCGCGCCCGAAATCCGACCGTTGCCGGCGCTGCCGATCAAGGCCCCTGCCGCGAGCGCACCGGGTATCTGGTCCGTGTAGTTCTCGGTGTACCATCCGTTGCGAAGGATGGTAATCGGGATCCCGGACGCCCGTAGCGCCTCTTCCGTCCCAAAGTGTTCTTCCGCGAGACTCAGGGACGACGCATCGGCCCGCAGCAGGCTTGTGTAGATAATCCACTTCACCCCCGCCTGCTTGGCGGCTTCGATGACGTTCCGATGTTGCGCGAGCCGCTTACCGACCTCGCTCGCCGAGATAAAGAGCAGCGTGTCGACTCCCCCGAGAGCTGGCCCGAGCGTCTCGGGCCGATCGAAGTCCGCTTTACGAACGTTTACCCCGAGCCCCTCTGCCTTGGAGGGCGTCCGCGCAAGCGCGACCAGGTCCGAAGCGGGCACCCGCGCCTTTAGCCGATCGACGACAAGGGGGCCGAGTCGCCCAGTAGATCCAGTAATAGCAATGGTCATAGCGTTCTAATTCCCTAGCACTTGTTCTACGGTCCGACCGCCCGGACCCTCTTGCGCCGATAAGCTCTCGAATCGCACTGGCGATCAGATGTTTGCCGTGCGGGGCGTCGTAACATTGGTTTATGGATACGTTGAGCCGCACCGAAGCCGAATACATCGAAGCGATCTCCAAGGTCGTTCGATTCGTTCAGCTCGCGCTCGACGAGCCGCTTACGCCGCGCCAGTTGGCCGGGGTAGCGGGGTTTTCTCCGCACCACTTTCACCGGATTTTCCGGGCCGTGGTCGGGGAGTCGGTGATGGATTTCGTCCGGCGCTTGCGACTCGAGCGCGCGGCTTACCGGCTCAAGACGAGTCAAGATTCCGTGGCCTCCATCGCCTTCGAAGGGGGTTACGGTTCGCAGGAGGCGTTCGCGCGGGTCTTCCAGGTCTACTTCGGCCAGGCCCCGCGCGACTATCGCCAAAGCCACCTAGCGCACCGGATTCCGAGCGTATCCACGCTTCACTACGAGCCGGAGGGGGTGGGCCAGATCTTAGGCGTCGCCGACTCCGATATGCTCACCCACGAAGGTCTTTGCGCCGCCCATCGGCAATGGCCAGACCGATTCGAGAGCCACTGCGAGGGGCTTATGGCGATCCTCACCGGCTTCTCGCTCTTCGTTTTTCCCCCACCCCCTCAGGAGATCATCATGACTGAAGCCCATTCCGACATAGACCGCGAGATCGAAGCTCTGCACAAAGAGGTCGAGATCGCCAAGCAGCGGCTTACCGAGGCGCGCCGACGTCGGCCGAAAGAGCCGGTGATTGACTACGTTCTGCGAAACACCGACGGATCCGAGGTACGGCTCTCCGAGTTGTTCGGAGATAAAGACGACCTCATCGTCATCCACAACATGGGCACCGGCTGCTCCTCCTGCACGATGTGGGCGGATGGGTTCAGCGGCCTGGCGCCGCACGTGATGGATCGTGCCGCGTTCGTGGTCTGCTCGCCGGATAAGCCGGAAGTCCAGAAGCGGATCGCCCAACGGCGGAACTGGAGCTTCCGAATGGTCTCCGCCTACGAAAGCCCCTTCTTCCACGACATGGGGTTCTGGGGGAACGGACCGTGGCCAGGGGTTTCCACCTTCCGGCGCGAGCCCGACGGGTCCATCGTCCGCATCGCCAAGGCCGTGTTCGACGCCGGCGACGATTTCTGTGCCGTCTGGCCGCTCCTCGATCTTTTGCAAGATGGAGCGAACGGCTGGGATCCCAAATTCAGCTATGGAGAAGTAACCCAGTGAGTCTCGTCCTTTCGATCCAGCGGCCGGCCCCCCTTCGGGGGTCCGCCCTTCTCGCCCTCGTCCTCATCGGCGCTTTCGCGAGCGCCCTGAGCCTCGCCCCCACTCTTACTCGAACCGCAAGCGCGGTTTCCGACCAGAAGGTTTGCGCCTGCGTCCACTGCCCAGGTGGCACGCGTTGCTGCTGCCGCAATAAGGGCATCTGCCCAACCGGCCTCCACTAAGGGAGGTTCCTCACCAAATTCAACTAGAGAGCGATTCTATACCTGCTCAAGTGCTACTAGTAGCTTATGCTACTTATAATGGAGAAAATCAATGACAACCGAAGCCCCCGCCCAACATCAAGTCGTTTCCCTCAGCGAGTGGATCGCCGCCGGAAAGGATCTCTTACAAAAGGAGAAGGAGTTCACCCGAGCCCGCGACGCCCTGAGCGCCGCCCGCCGTGACCTGCCTTGGGTCAAAGTGGAATCCGACTACGTATTCGAAGGCCCCGACGGTCCCGTAAGCCTTTCCGAGCTATTCGACGGCCGCAGCCAATTGATCGTGTACCACTACATGTATGCGCCCGGTTGGGACGAAGGATGTATCGGCTGCTCGTTCGTATGCGACCACGTCGATAGCGCCCGGCAACACTTCGAGCACCACGACGTCGCTTATGTCGCAGTCTCCCGCGCTCCGCTCGCCGAGTTTCAGGAGTTCAAGAAGCGGATGGGTTGGAGCTTCCGTTGGGTGTCGTCGGCCAAGAACAGCTTCAACTACGATTACGGTGTCTCGTACCGGAAGGAAGAGCTCGAAAAAGGGCCGGTCCTGCACAACTTCACGATGCAGAAGCTGTCCGGTGAGGAGCAACCGGGGCTGAGCGTGTTCACCAAGGATGCGGACGGCAACATCTACCGGACCTACTCGAGCTATGAGCGCGGCCTCGACCTCCTCATCGGCGCCTACAACTACCTCGACCTCACGCCCAAGGGGCGCAACGAAACCGGTCCGATGAGCTGGCTGAACTTCCACGACCGGTACGAAGACTGATCCAACTGCTCACCCCCTGAGCTTCCTTCAAGAGCCCACCCGGTGCGCCCCGATGTCACCAGATATCGGGGCGCGGCCTCTGTCCGGTAATTGAACACTGCGCCAGGCTCGACGGTCTTGATTAGAATGTTGAACGACGCCGATCAACTCCCCGGACGGCCAACTTCGCTTTGGATGGCGACGACGCCGCCCACCTCTTTTCCACCCTTGGGAGCAGACTTGACGGTCGACGTGGCGATCGTCGGCGGTGGGTTGGCCGGCATTACCACGGCGACCCTCTTAAAGGCCGAGGGCAAGTCGGTTGCCGTCATCGAGTCCAACCGGGTTGCCGAGGGGGTCTCCGGGTTTACCACCGCTAAGATCACGTCACAGCATTCGATCATCTACGATCGCCTGATCCACTCGTTCGGCGAACAGAAAGCGAGAGCCTACGGCGATGCGAACCAAGCCGCGATCGAACAGATCGCCTCATTGGCGAATACCTTCGGGATCGACTGCGACTTCCGGCGGAGCGATGCCTTCGTGTTCACCGAGAAAGAGGAGGAGGTCGATTCGTTTCGAACCGAGGCCGACTCCGCGCGACGACTGGGGTTGCCGGCCGAGTTCCTCGAGAGCGTGCCGCTTCCATTCCCAGTCAAAGGGGCCGTTCGATTCAGCGGGCAAGCCTCCTTCCATCCTCGGAAGTACCTCGTGGCGCTCGCTCAGCGGCTGCCGGGCGAGGGTAGTTTCATTTTCGAGAACACCCGGGTCACCGGTCTCCACGGAGGCGAGCCGTGCACCGTGGAAACGGAACGGGGAAACGTCTACGCCGGCCACGTCGTGGTCGCCAGCCACTTTCCGTTTAACGAGAAGCTGTTCTATGCCCTGAGGATGTACCAGCACCGATCCTACGTGTTAGGCCTCCGCCTTAACGGCGAGCTGCCGAACGGAATGTTTATCAGCACCGAGCCAACGCACTCGATTCGCCCACATTTCGATGAAGAGGGTGGGTTGCTTCTGGTTGGGGGCGAGGGGCATCGGACGGGCGAAGGGGGAGATACCGTCGCCCGTTACCGACGCCTAGAACAATGGGCGACCGATCACTTTCCGGTTCGAACCATCGAGTACCGCTGGTCCACGCAAGACAATAAGACTGCGGACGGTCTTCCCTACATCGGCCGACTGATGCCGACCAGCGAGCATGTCTTCGTGGCCACCGGCTTTGGTGGATGGGGAATGACGAACAGCACCGTGTCCGGCATGTTGCTTCGCGACCTGATCCTGGGCCGCGAAAACCCGTGGGCCGACGTGTACGATCCCAATCGGATGGGGTTAGAAGCGGTTTCTGGATCGGCAAAGCATATCGGAAGCGTTGCCAGCCATTTCGTGGGTGACCGTCACGCCGATGGCGAAATCGCCTCGCTCCGGCCCGGCGAGGGAATGATCGTCCATTCCGACGAAGGAAAGGTTGCCGCGTATAGGGCAGAGGACGGCTCCATCCATAAATTGTCGCCCGCATGTCCCCACATGGGCTGTTTCGTCCAGTGGAATTCTGCCGAGAAGAGCTGGGACTGCCCCTGCCACGGCTCCCGATTCTCGATCGAAGGAGAGGTGTTGGAGGGACCCGCCATCTCACCCCTTAAAGAGTTCGGAGAAAGCTGAGACTCACCTCTCGAGCGTCTTCGCCCGAGAACAGATCTCCCGCATCGCCGAATCTACGTTCGGGAGCTTCATCACATCTACTTTTAACTTCGGGGCGGCTTGCTCCAAAAGCCTTGCTGCGGCTTGGACGGTAGAAAGGGTTCCTCCGAACAGTTTCTTGCCTGGCTTGAAGCGGGAGTTGATTTTTTCCGCCTCGGCAAGTTTCTCCGCCATGGCAAAGATGATCTCCCGCTCGTGCCCGGCCAACTTGCGGCGAATAGGCGGGTAACTAACGAGCGTGTCAGTGGAAATCAGCCTCATCAAACCGCCATCGGCATAAAATCGTCGGTCCTTGAGTGGGTCGAGTTGCATGTGCCGGTAGGCGGCCGCGAAGGCCGTCCCCAGATCGTTTCGCTTGACCAACTCCATCAGCGAGGGTGCCGTTAGGGAGGCTCGATAGACGCCGATGGCTGCTTTGTCGTACAGCATGTACGTCACAAAGAGCGCCGCCTTGGATGTTTGCGCGATCAGCGCCTCGGACGACATGGTGCGCGCCTTTGCCGCCGAGACATCCTTCTTGGCGAATATCGTTTGATCCATCGCCCTAACTCCTCTCATATGAGCCCGCAGGCCTTCGACATCGTCCGCGCTCAGTTCCAACTCTTGCTGAAGGGGGTCGACCTTTTGCACGGCAACGCCCCGGACGGAAACCGGACCGGCCGGCGCGGCGAACTTCACGAGGCTGAGTAGAAGAAACCCGTACACGGTGATTGCAACAAGGCCAGTCGAATTTTGGAGCCTGCCATTTCGTAAAGATTTCACCCGCCCTGGGGAACCTGATTCGATTTGCGTAAGGCCGGACTCCCTGCAATGGGGACCAGGCAATTTTGCGAGTAATCTCATTTGATAGCTGCGGCACGATGAATAATCGTTTATATTGCATTCACTGTATTAATTTTATATTGCATTGCGTTAAACGCAAGCTGGAGTGAACATGGCCTTAAAGAACAAAGTGTCCGGTGCCGATAGTTTGGCGTCGGCAAGTAACAGAGTACGAAGCAGGATGGGATTGATCGCCGCAACCGCGATTCTTTCCGCGGGGATCCTTACCGGAATGCGCGGCTACGGCCGGCAAAGCTTTCCGCAGAATCCGTACAACATGTGCCCCCTCGATAAGCCGATGTTCGACGGCTGGTTTGCATCGGGACAGCCGAGCTTGAACGGCAGGGTCGTTCCGGCCGACAGTCTCGGGCTTGACACCAGTACGAACCAAAACTTCTATCGCTGGTCGTATCAGATGTTCTTGTGGCTGACCTCCCCCACCGGGACTCGTATCGACAAAGACGGCAAGCCAACCACCCTCCGCACCTTCTTCTCGCCCGGCTTCTACGACGTCTCCTCCAAGGGGGCGGACGGCATGCGGGTGATGACCCCCTACGGCGCTGGGACCCCGCACTTCGGACTGCGCACCGGCAAGCCGGGCCCGGACAATTTGCCGGCAGTATTCGACCGTCAGGGCCATCGGCTAAAAGTCGTCCGCGCTCAGCTTTCCGCCCATCGCCGTCCAATCGTCAAACTTGCAAATGGTAAGGCAGTCGAGATCGCGAAGATCAAGACTTTGGCCGGTGAAGCCGCCCAGCTCCTCGATACGAACGGGCATACCCTCCAGAAGCTCTCCGCGCCGGTGAGCCGGACTGTTCAGATGGTGACGATCGGCGGACACCGGGCGTTCGTTAACGCAGCCGGCCAAGTCGTACCCACGGAAACCGGCCAGGCGGACGGCAGCGTGCAGCTCACTCAAAAAGGAGCGCTCGTTTACTACAGCATCGCGGTCAACGACCTCTACGCCTATTTCTTGACGATGACCGACCCGTCCACCAGCAAGACCGACACCTATTTCCCGACAACGCCGGCTCAACTGCAGCAAGTGCTCGACTATGGCCGCAAGCATGGCAAGACGTTTACCAATCCCGAAGCGCTGACCGTGGAAGTGAAGGCGGCGTGGGTCTCGGTGGCCGCCGTCGCCCACCCGGAAAACTACATGACCATGGTTGCCACCGTCCCGATTTACAAAGCCGTCAGCCCCACTCAGTGGTCGCCGACCGGTAAGTCGGAGTCGATCCGGCTGGCCCTCGTCGGCCTGCACGTCGTCGGCAGCAGCAAGGGGCATCCGGAAATGCTCTGGGCAAGCTTTGAGCATTTCGACAATGCGCCCAACGACTCGTTCGCCTATTTGGCGTCCGATAAGTCGACGCAGACGTGGCCACGCAGCACAGCCCCAGTTTCGGGTGGTTCCTGGCTCTTTTCCGCCAACGGCGCCACTTCGGGGCTGAACGTGGCAAAAGCGAAGGTAGGGGGACCGAAGAATGAGTCGATCGTCAGCCCTACGACCGCTCCGATCGGTCCCGGGACGGCGATCCGCTTTACACCGTTCGGCGCGGCGAACGACGTGCCGCCAAACCAAAAGGACAGCGTCGCGGAATCCAATTCTCAGATCCTGTCGCTGAATCAGAACGTCGCCAAGTTGATGCCGGGTGGCGATCTCCGGAACCAATATCACTTCCTCGGCTGCACTTGGACAAACGGCGGCGTCGTGCCCACCACCCCTTATCCGGGCACCGTGATCGGCACGAGCTATCTCTCCAATTCCACGATGGAGACGTTCACCCAAAAAACGGGTAACTCAAAGACGATGGGCATCTTTTACGGGTGTATGTTCTGCCACGACACGAACACCACTTCCGTAAGCCACATCTTCACGGACACCAGACCGCTGGTCCTAGCCGCCCAACGGCCCTGACCGGATGTTTGATTCGGCCGAAGCGAAGTAGCCGAGATCGGGGAGCAAGAGACGGACCTCACCGTCTCTTGCTCCCCGGCGGCCTAAAGAGAATCCAGGTTGAGACGCTACACCGCCAGCTGGGCGCTTCGAAAGAGCTTCAAATATTCTTGGCGGTGCTCTCACTCAGGCTTCCGATGACGTGATAGCATCTGACGCATGCGCAAAGCCTTGGACATCGTGGCGAGGATGCTTTCCGGAATGGAGCGATGAGTCATCCATCCATCCCCGAAGGTATCTCCAGACGAAACCTGATCGCGGGTAGCGTAGCATTCGCGGCGATGCACCCCACGCTCGCACTTTCCAATGCGATGAAAGCTCCCGATTGCGCCCTGCGATACGACCGTCCCGCGAAGATATGGACGGAAGCTTTGCCGATCGGGAACGGGCGCTTGGCGGCGATGGTCTTCGGCGGGGTCGCCGAGGAGCGCTTGGCTCTCAACGAGGGGTCGATCTGGGCGGGGTCGCCCCGGAGCTACGATAATCCCCAAGCCTTGACGGCGTTGCCGGAGATCCGGCAGCTTGTCCTCTCCGGCCACTTCAAGGAAGCGCACGATCTCACCCAGCGCAGCTTTATGGGTCAGCCGATGGGGCAGGCGCCTTACCAACCCCTCGGCGAGTTGCGGATCACGATGGGACACGGAGAGAACGTGGACTCCTACTCCCGTGAGTTGGATCTCGACTCAGCTACCGCCCGCACGAGCTATGTATCGGACGGAGTTCGTTACAGCCGCGAGGTCTTTGCCAGCCATCCCGCACGTCTGCTGGTTCTTCGCTTCACGGCATCCAAGAAGGGAAAGCTCAACCTCGGCGTGCGGCTCGCGAGCCGGCAAGACTCGAAGGTCGCGACCGAGGGCGACACTCTGCGCATCGAGGGTCACAGCGGCGAACATGCGGGCAAGCCGGGCGCCGTTCGATTCGTCGGCCTCGCCAAGGTCCGGGCTGCCGGAGGCTCCGTTCGAGCCGAGGGGGACCAGATCGTGGTCGAGAATGCCGACTCCGTTGAAATTCTATTTTCGGCCGGCACCAATTACCGATCGTACGAAGACCTCTCGGCAAATCCGGAAGAGATCGCACGCGAGCCGTTAAGCCGGGCTCGATCGTTCTCGGAAATGAAGAGAGCCCACATGGCCGACCACCGCCGCCTGTTTCGGCGGATGACGATCGACCTTGGACCGTCTTCATCGGCGCCTACCGACGCGCGAATTCGAGCCTACCGAGAAGGTCAAGACCCGGGTCTCGCCGCCCTTTACTTCCAGTACGGGCGCTACCTTCTCATCGCGACGTCGAGACCCGGTGGGCCGGCGGCGACTTTGCAGGGCTTATGGAACGACAGCTTGACGCCGCCCTGGGGCAGTAAGTACACGATCAACATCAATACGGAGATGAACTACTGGCCGGCCGAGACATGCGCCCTTGGCGAATGCCACGAGCCACTATTCGACCTGATCGCCGACATCTCAAAAACCGGGGCACACACCGCTCGAAATCAGTACGGCGCCGGCGGATGGGTGGCCCACCACAACACGGACGGTTGGCGAGGTACCGCGCCGGTCGACGGCGCGACGTGGGGCATTTGGCCGATGGGCGGAGCTTGGCTTTCAACCCACCTTTGGCAGCGCTACCTCTTCACCGGCGACCGGCGTGAGCTCGAAAAGCATTACCCGTATCTAAAGGGCGCGTCTCAATTCTTCCTCGATGCGATGGTCGACCTTCCCGGAACGCCGTACCGGGTGACCTGCCCCTCGATGTCTCCCGAACATGAGCATCATCCGGGAGTATCGATCTGCGCGGGTCCCACGATGGATAACCAAATCATTCGCGACCTCTTCGAAGGTTGCATCGGAGCGGCCAAAGCGCTCGGAAGGGATGAAGATTTCGTTGCCAAGGTCGAAGCCGCGCTCCATCGCATCGCTCCGAACAAGGTAGGCAAAGCCGGCCAGCTCCAAGAGTGGATCGAAGACTGGGACATGGAAGCCGTGGAGCTGACGCATCGCCACGTATCGCACCTCTACGGCCTGTTCCCCAGCGCGCAAATCTCTCCGGCTACGACGCCGGCGCTGGCGAAAGCGGCGCGGCGGACTCTGGAAATCCGAGGCGACGCCGGAACCGGCTGGAGCTTGGCGTGGAAGATCAATTTCTGGGCTCGACTGCTCGACGGGGATCACGCGTTCAAGCTCGTGCAAGACGCGCTTCATCCCGCCGAAGGAGGCGGGAGCGGCGTCTACCCAAACCTCTTCGACGCCCACCCGCCGTTCCAGATCGACGGCAACTTTGGGTTCGTCTCCGGGGTCGCGGAGATGCTGTTACAATCCCACGACGGCTCCCTCCACCTGCTGCCCGCCCTTCCCTCGGCGTGGCCCACCGGGTCCATCAAAGGATTGCGGGCCAGGGGCGGATTCGAGATCGACATCGCCTGGAAGAATGGGAAATTGGAGAACGCGGCAATCCGAAGCCTTTGGGGCACAACGGCGAGGATTCGCTACGAAGGCCGCGAAACCACGGTCACTCTGCGCAAAAATGAAACGAGGCGCTTAGATCGGGCACTAGCCTGACGCCCCACCAACCGGAAAAAACATGATTTTGCTCGGGCTCCTGCTTCAGACCACCGCGACCTTAACCCTCGACTTTTCAAAACCGGGGGTGCGGGTCAGCCCCACACTTTACGGGCTGATGACGGAGGAGATCAACTACTCGTACGACGGAGGACTGTACGGCGAATTGGTACGGAACCGCGCTTTCCTCGACGACGCGCAGCGGCCCGCGCACTGGACCGCGGTGGGAGACAAATCCTCCGTCTCGTTGGAGCGCACTGGTCCGACCGCCGCTCGACCCGTCGCGCTACGAGTCGGCGGGGGAGTTGCGAACGATGGCTACTGGGGGATCCCGGTAAAGCCGCGCTCGACCTACCGGCTCTCCGTCTGGGCGAAGACAGACGGAAGAGGACCGATTTCTGCGAGCATCGAATCGGAAAACGGCGCGACCGTCTACGCAAAGGCTGATCTAGAGGGCGCCGATGGGACGTGGCGCAACTTGACTGCCACCCTCAAGACATCTCGAGACGTACCGACGACGGCAGCCGCCCGGCTTGTCTTGCGAACCGGAACGGCCCGTACGCTGTGGCTGTCTCAGGTGTCGCTTTTCCCACCGACCTTTAACGGCCGGCGCAACGGCAATCGGATCGATCTCGTGGAGAAGCTCCTCGACATGAGGCCGAAGTTTCTCCGGTTCCCGGGTGGCAATTACCTCGAAGGGAACACCCTGCAAGACAAATTCCCCTGGCGAGACACGCTCGGCCCGATCGAGGGCCGTCCTGGCCACAAGTCGCCTTGGGGCTACCGGTCGACGGATGGAATGGGGCTGCTGGAGTTCCTGCTTTGGTGCGAGGAGATCAAATCGAAGCCGGTCCTCGCGGTGTACGCCGGCTACGCGCTCAACGGCGACGTGATCAAGCCCGGCACGCTCCTGCGGCCATTCGTCCAGGATGCGCTGGACGAGATTGAATATGTGATCGGCGGACCCGAGACCAAGTGGGGCGCTCAACGGATCAAGGACGGCCACCCCAAGCCATTTCCGCTTGAATGCGTGGAAGTAGGCAATGAAGATGGCTTCGATAAAACCGGCAGCTACGAAGGCCGCTTCGTGCAGTTTTACGACGCGATCAAGGCGAAATATCCCAAGCTTCGGGTGATCTCGACGACCGGCGGAAAGGATTGGCTGGGCCAGAAGTTCCCCCTGACTCAGCGTAAGCCTGACCTGGTCGACGAGCACTATTACTCGGAGGCGTGGGACATGATGGCGCTCGCCACCAAGTACGACGACTACGACCGGTCTGGCCCCAAGGTGTTCGTGGGGGAATGGGCTGCGTTCGATACGGTGGCTCCATGGGTTGGCGGCGCCCGCACCGGACCGACCTCAAACCTGCGATGCGCCATCGCGGATGCCGCCTTCCTCACCGGCGTCGAGCGCAACTCGGACATCGTGGCGATGTCCTGTTATGCCCCGCTGTTCGTCAACGTGAACCCCGGCGGCCGGCAGTGGGCAATCAACCTGATCGGTTACGACGCCCTGAATTCGTTCGGCGCGCCTTCGTACTACGCTCAGACGATGTTCGGCCAAAACATCGGCGACCGCACGGTGGCAACCACTCTGACTGGCGTGCCCGAGCAACGGAGTGGCGATCGCAAACTGCCGGGCCTCTTCGCCAGCGCGACGCGGGACACCCGGAATGGGACCCTGTTCGTAAAGGTAGTCAACGCCCTCCCCACTTCCCAGGAGTTGGCGTTCGACCTCAAAGGTGCGCAAATCGCCTCGGACGGCACGCTAACCGTTTTGACCGGCGATCCGAAAGACGTAAACACCCTGGCCGAGCCCGCCAAGATCGCTCCGCAAACGACGAAGCTAAATGGTCTTAGCTCCTCGTTCCGGCGCACGTTCCCGGCCAATTCGGTCAGCGTCCTTAGGCTGCGAACCAAATAACCTAATGCCTCCGCGCCGGTAGCCCTCGCGATCTCGAGGAAGGGGGGAGCCAAACCGGCGGCGACCTAAAAACCGGGTCCGAACATGTTGTTACGGAATGGCGTCAGCACTTCGGAGGAATTGCGTCAACATGGAATGCTCTGAACTCGCTTCGGCTCTTCGGTCCCTCAGAGAGGGGGATCTTTCGGTAAGGCTCGACGACAACGATCCGGCAGGACAGGAATACAACCGCCTGGTTTCGCAGCTTGCCGAGATGAACGGCGAGATCAGAAGGATCTGCAACGAGATCGGCGTCCAAGGGTATTTCGGGGGCCAAGCCGAGCTCCCCGATCTCCGCGGCGATTGGGAAGCCTTGGTAAAGGATGTGAACCTCGCCGGTTACAACTTGACCCTTCAAATGCGAGTTATCGCGAAGGTGGCGGCGGCAAAAGCCGCCGGCGACATGTCGATGCGAATAACTCTTCCCGCTACCGGAGAAACCCAAGCCGCCTTCGACGCGATAAACGCGATCGGCTCGCAACCCGTACCCGTTGCGTAGAACGGTTTTCCGACCAGTTTTGGGCCTAGGACTGAAGTGGGGCGTTGTACCCGCTTTTTCGCTTGTCACGGGTTTGTTACGCATCTGTCACGCTCGTGGCTTTGAATCGAATTGCGCTCGACTATGACGTCGACTCAAGCGCGAGGATGATTTCAATGCAAAGGAAAAACTGGAAAACGATTTCGGCCACCTGTGGCCTAACGTTGATGGCGATCGCGGCGCCGCAAATGAGCCACGCGACTTGGCCTGTCTATAAGAGGTACGAGGTCCCGGGGTTTGCGAACCTCCCTAACGCGGCGCTCGCGGTGAACTCTTACAACTACGTGGCCGGCTCGGCGAATTACGGTTCGAACGTCGAAGACTACACGGCGATGTTCGGCGGCGCCAACACCTCCAGCACGTTCTACAACATGCCGAATCATTGGAATTCGATGCAGATGAACGGGCTGAACAACAAGGGACAAGCCGTCGGAACGGCCTGGATTTCGGGGCACCCCACCGCTCTCTATACTCAGCCTGGGCAGCCGACGCAGAATATGCAGGCGGGACTGACCTACACGTACCAGAGCATCGGATCGGGAGTCAACCATTTCGGCATCGCCGTCGGCTCTTACAACCGCATGGCGAGTTCCGGAGTTCAGATCCACATGTTCCGGTGGGATCCGGTCCAGCAGGCTCGAACCGGCGATTGGCTTAACCTCATCCCCGGCGGTATCAACGAGGACGGCTTGATGGCGGCCGTGAACATTAAGCCGACCAACTACTACCAACTGTGCGAGCTCGCGCTGGTACCGGCTACCGGCAACCCGACGATGAAGACGGCCCCCGGCTACTTCACTTGGATGCAGCCGAACAGCATTAGCACCTACGGCGGCATCACCGTCGTCGGCGATATGACCTCCTATCTGCTGAACGCCTCGAACAGCTACAAAAACGGCTTTGCCTACAACCGGTCGCAGGATAAGTGGCTCATCTTGGACGGAGTGGGCAACCCGTACTTCGAGACCCACGGTCTCGGCGTCGACGTTTGGGGAACGAAGGCAGTGGGATACACCGTGGACCAAAACGGAGAAAAGACCGCCACCGTTTGGGAATACCAAAACGGCGCTTGGAATCCTACCCCGGTGAGCGCGTTGCTTCCGGCCGACCTGAACTGGAAGTACACCGAGGCGACCGCCATCAGCCCCGTGGGCGCGATCTCCGGAATCGGCCTGCGCCGGCAGGGCAAGCGATGGGTTCCGACCTCGTTCGTTCTCACCCCGAACGCCCTCATAAGGTTGGGCACGGTGGAGGGGGGCATCTATGGCGGCCTCACCGCCTCGTCGACCGTTCATCTCGATGGGCGCGACCCGTTCTCGCTGAACATCGAAATGGGCGCCGACTCTTCTTTGATCGGCCTGCTCAACGTGGTCCGGATCGAGGGTGGAGCAACCAGCGCTACCTTCTCCATGCGAACTCAAGGGGTGGATGCGCGAACCCCCGTCTCGGTCAGAGCCAGCCTGGGCGGCTTCGACACGGTTCAGCAGTATCTGCTTCTTCCCGCCGTGCTTGAAGCGTTGACCGTTCGGCACACCGACGGAGGCGGCGAGGGGACGGTAACTCTCCGCGGCAACGCCGGTCCCTCGGGCGACTGGATCCGCCTCACCTCTTCCGACCCGAACGTCACGGTTCCCGCCAAGGTTCGGATCGAAAAAGGAGGAAACTCCGCTCCATTCCGAATCACGATCGGCAAAGACGCCAAGAAAGGCACGGTGGTCACCTTCACCGCCTACCTCGCCGACGGCAGCGTCCGCCAGACCTTCACGGTCGGCTAGGATCGCAGGCTCCGCCCTGCCGGTTTCCGGCGGGGCGGAGAGGTGGCATCTGGCCCGAACTACTCGGCGCTAACGGCGCCGATGTCTTTCATCCATGGTGATGCAGACGGCGTGCGCCTCGAGCACCTCGCGGAGATGTCTCGCCTCAAAGGTGGCGAGACCCACGGGGACATGGGACCGCGCTCCACATCGCGCTTGGCCATCTTGCCCGACACCACCCCCTAAACCCTGATGCAGAGCATGCCAATCATCGTCCCAATGGTGAACGACTTTCTCGACGCTAAGCCGTAGCCTTGCTACGGCTGCGCGGTTTAGCGAACGCGAAAGCATGCCTAAGGTTGGCGGAAAGGGCCGATTTAGGTTCAACTTTGTTGGTGGGCCGTACAGGACTTCAATCCATAATCTATGCCCCTCCAGCGTGAACGAGTCAGGTCGACCGCTTACCACTCCGCATCAGATTCAAAAAACCATCATAGGAGGGTTTGGAAGGGCGCTATTGTGGTGCCTCGTGTCGTGGCGTTTGCTCAAAGTTGAGCAAACGAATCCAAGGCGGAGGACTGTCAGGACTCTTTAGTGGATGTGTTGATTTCGATTGGAGTGGCGATCTGGTTCGCAACGGGGGTGTAGATGTCTACCCTCTCCGAGGGACTGTGAATTGAAACGACCAGGGCGTATCGGGCAGTCTTGGACCATCGGCCGACATGGGGGCGCAACTTCCACCATCCCGTAACGGGAAGGATTGCGACCAAATTTGAGGCGGCGAGTTCCGCAGCCGTCCCCTTCCAAAGGTCAGAGTGAACAGAGCCCTTATCTCTCTGCTGTCCCAGATGCCAATGCTCGTTTGGAGCCGAAGTATCGCCACCCTCAAAGTCTTTATCCCGAACTTCCTTGTTGATCCGCTCATGGAATTCGTTCTCACTTTCATTCGGCGAGTTCAGAGTGAAGCGTAATCCATGCGAGGCGTAGCTATATCTTTCGCGCCAACCACGCTCGCCTGGGTTGGGTTCAACGAAATACGAAAGAGTTATTCGCATTTCAACCGGTGTCTCGCCAAGTTCGGAGAGTGCTTCTTTCGGCCACGGAAGACGGTAGAAGTGGAGATCACCTGTTGCAATCGTTCCCTTCTCGTTCCGGGCAAATGGGCGCAACTCGTCTTGAGCAACGATGGTGAGGCGATTGGTCAAACAGCTTGTCGCCCGCTCAAAATTTGGCACACCGTATCCGCAGACCCGAAGTAGCTGACGATAGCTCCCCTTAGCCTCGCTACTCAAGAACTGAGTCCGCATAGCTGGAGTCCATTCGGCTGAGTGAACGATCAGCGCTCTAAGGGTTTCAGGCCAGAGGTCGGGATACCGGGCCCATATGGAAGCAGCAAAGTTTGCTCCCTCGGCTGTCGCTGCACTGGTGCCATCGAAGGACATGAAGTGGCGGACAAGGATGTTCCGAGCGGTAGACAAAGGCTTCAGGTCATCGACATCGTCAGCTCTGCCAGTTGGCGACAGCGCGGCATTACCACCTTCGAACACCACATCTGGCTTTACAGGCCACTTCGACTGCCAAGTGAGAGAAGTCGTGCTGAAAGGAGAAAGACCACCGGCAGAAGCGATTGGAGAGTGACCGTCCCAATCAGGTGAGTGGATATGAACCTTCGTTGTGTAGGCTCCTATGGTCAGGGCGTTCCATGATTGACCAGGATCGTGAACGCTTTTGGTCAGATTACTGGCGGGGTAGTTGGCCCATTCCGCCCTCTCGCCTATGTTCCCACCACTAACGAGCACTAAGCGGCGATGGTCGTCCAAAGCGCCGGATGTCAACTGATCAAGCTCTGCGGACCATGAAGTAGGCCTTCCTTCGTCCCGCGTTTCCTCGTCCGTGACCGCCATGCAAATAACGCGCTTTCGGTTTGGTGCGGCCATTTCTGCAAGGGCAATACCTTGCGCCGTCACGTGCCCGTACAATTCAGGAGGATTCTTGCCGCCCGGTGGGAGAATTTTTGCCGATTCCAAGCGGTGACCAACGTGCAGTCTTTCCGAATTCACCAGCGCTAAGTGGAGGTCGCCGTACCCGGCAATTCCCGCCATTCCCGTTCCATGCCCATCGTGGTCAGCGACACCCCAGGCCGGATCGAACGCGTGCAGGTCGGTTAGAGACGTGATTGGAGTGAGGAGTGGATGACCTGCGTTCACGCCACTGTCCAGAATACAAACCGCAACGTTGGCCGAGTCCTCGAACTCCGTACGGTCGAGAAGCTCTTTGACCCATTCGGTTTGCTCTGCATTGTCAAGTTCCGTGAAAAAGGTCGATGCTTCCCGTGCAGAACGGAACTCAGCGAGGTGGTCAGAATGGTCAATCAGTCTTACCAGGTCATCGTGGTTGGCGTGAATGAGCAGTACAATTCGTTCAGGAAACTTGATGAGCGCTGAGCGTGGATGTTCGCTGATCCCAAGTTTCGCCATTGTCGCTCGGAAGGCTCTGACCGTCTCTTGGTCTTCGGTCGAAAGCCAGACCTCAATGAACATGGGGTGAATCCCAGGCATCAGGTCGGGATCGTCGGTCCACAGGTCATTTAGAAAGGCGACGCGAATGTCATTGAGGTTGGTGACGAGACTCTCGTTCTTCGGTCGTCCGCTTCGCTTGTCGTCTTCAGATTCGTACGCCTTGATCTTGTTGAGGAAATAGGACCTTTTGCCTTTCGGCACGTAAGCCGTCGCGATCACCTGATCGCCGTCTCCGTCTTGGAAGGAACGAACGTTTAGAAGTCGAATACCCGAACCCCGACTTTCAAGGCTTTGCACAGGAAGACTGGCTGTTCCAACAAACTCGACGTACACTCCATCTCGGCTCGAATGGGCGACAGCAAGCCTTTCCCCTGCCATATCCCATGCGGAAGAGAACCTCGAACTCAGGAGTTGGGCGTGTTCAGCCCGCTCGCGCTTTACAATGTTCCGAGCAATAACAACCTTCCGGGGATTCGTGTATGAGACTTCGTCTGGATGCCCAGGAAGAATGATTAGAGGGAATTTGTTGATTCGGATCGCCTTTGACCTCCGTGTCCGTGGTGCCGCTCACTCATGGCCCGGTTCAAATCGATCGCAGAAACGTTCTTAAGATCACCAAGAACAGCTTCCTTGAGTGCGTCTCGACACGCCTCGACGACCTCGGCGCTACTGAGCCCCTTGCTCCCGTCAATCGCTGTTTTCCAGCCGAAACGAGACCCCCTGAAGGTGCCAAGCGTGTTCGCAATAAGGCGCTTACGTTCGTCGTCGCTCGGAAGCGCATAGGAAAGAATATCGTCAAACCGCCGGAATAGAGCGTGGTCAAGCAACTCAGGCGTGTTTGTCGAGGCGATGATGATGCTGTCCGAGGAGTCTCCCTCGATGAACTGAAGGAGGGCGGTTAGGACCCGGCGCATCTCCCCAACGTCGTTGTCTCGCGTCCTGCCGGCGGCGAGAGCGTCGAATTCATCAAACAGGTATACACCCTCCCTCTCGCGGATCATCTCAAACATCAGGCGGAGCCGAGCGCCTGTCTCTCCCATGAACTTCGTCACCAGTCGATCCGCTTGGACAGTGAACAATGGTAGCCGTAATTCGTGGGCCAGAACGCGAGCGGTCAGTGTCTTCCCTGTCCCAGGAGGGCCGGTAAGCAGAATCTTCCGTCGATGGGACAATCCATGGAGGCGAAGTTTGTCGCGCTGTCGATATTCGCTAATGACCCGGTGAATCCTATCCAACAAACTCGTAGGCAGCACGAGAGCGGACAAGGGTACACCAGGCAAATCAGCTTCGATCAGGGTGTCCAATTCGGTGGGTAGACCTTGGACCGTGCGACGTTTTTTCTCGGAGCGAGCACGATCAACCAGGTCGCGAATCTCGTGTGCGAGAGGTCCGTGCCCCTGCTTCGCCTCGTGCGCCGCGACCTGCAAGGCAAGCGTGAAGAAACGTTCCGAGTCGTCGCTTAGGTGCGACCTGATCAACGCCTTAATCTGCTCAGCGGTCGCCATTGTCTTCCCTCAGCTTACATGAGGAGACGTTGATTCGGCTCGCTTCGGAGCGGCTATCGCCGACACGAAACGCGGGAAGGTCCTCGATCTAAAAAACGCGCGGCTGACGACTCTTCATGATGGGACCAACTCGTTTGCATGTAGCCAACCACCTGGCAGCTCTGACGACCCCTTCAGCGATGCCGAAGTGTCAACCAACAAATTTGAACCCAAGAAGCGGCCGAGATTGTATTTGGTCGCTCAAATATCCGAGAGGCTAATTGAGGGTCGCAACGCGCTAGAGCCTCAGGCAGGCGGTTCCACATTCAGATTCCTGGATGCAATACGGAAATCGAACATGTGTCCCCCGTCCGTGTGAATGATAAGATGCGCCGTTCTCCACTCCATTTTGAGTTCAGGACCGACCCGTAATGTCCCCATCCGTTTCGCCAATTGAGCGCCCTTCGAGTGACCGTGGCCACATTGGGGCAGGAATCGAAAGCCGAGAAGATCTCGGGACCGCGACCCACGGTCGAGTCGAACAACCGAGCTGGCACAGTGTCCGAGGCTGAATGTTTCCACTCATGGTAATATAACCAACAATGGAAATGACGGGCGACAGCCGCTCCAAGATATCGCTGGTGACCCACCCGGTTCGGGCGAGGGTTCTGCTGACCTTGATGAGGCGCGAACTTACCACGCAGGAGATGGCGGATCTTTTGCCCGATGTTTCGAAGACGTCCCTCTACCGGCATATCCGCGAGCTCGCGGAGGCGGGGGTTATCAAGGTGGTCGGCGAGACGGCGATACGAGGAACCGTCGAGAAGCGGTTTGCGGTTCAGTCCAACGCCGTGACGTTTTCAAACGAGGACCTGCTCGACGCCGGGCACGAGGAGTACTTGCGGCTCATAAGCGGGCTGCTGGAAAGCGTCTTGGCCGTCGTTCAAGGCTATCTTGCGCGTAAGGAGCCCACGCTGGCGGAGGATACGCTGTTTCGGGTCAATGCGGCGAACCTCACCGACGAGGAGTTTTGGGCCCTTCGAAAGCAACTGACCGATCTGCTTTCCTCGGCTCGCGATAACCCAGCCGCACCGGGCAGGCGCAGGCGCGTGATCAGCCTGCTCGCGGTCCCCGATGAAGGCCCTGTCTCCAAAGAGGAGGCAGAAAAGTGAAGCTCATCGCGGCTCTTCTATTCTTGACCGCACACGGCCAAACGCAAAGCGGGACGGCTTTCGGGACTTGGGGCATCGAAATCGAGCGCATCAGCAAGACCGTCCGCCCCGGAGACGACTTCTTCACGTACGTCAATGAGGGTTGGCTCAAATCGACCCGAATCCCCGATGGCTATTGGGACTACGGGCAGACGTCGATTCTCGAAGCCGACGTCAAGCGAGAAGTGCGGGAGATCGTCCAGGAGGCCGTAAAGAGCTCGGCTGCCGCCGGAGATCCTCGCCGCCTGATCCGAGACCTCTACAAGAGCTACGTGGACACCGCTCGTGTCGAACAGCTTGGCTTGGCTCCCATCCGCGCCGACCTGGGCCGAATCCTAAAGATCGAGACTCGTGAGGAAGCCGCAAGGTGGATGGCCGACCCGAGGTCTAGCTGTCTCTTCAACACCTACGTCTTTCTCGACGATGGAAACACCAATCGCCGGCTCGTGCACTTCGATCAACAGGACCTGGGTCAACAACCCTTCCTAGGTTTGCCTCAACCCGAATACTACAGTCGAACGGACGGCGCCTACCCGGATCACCGCAAGGCCTACTACGCCTACCTGGTTAAGATCTTCGAATTCGCCCAGATCGACCGGCCGCAGCAACGCGCCGAAGAGGTCCTCTCGTTTGAGACGAAGATTGCCGCTCCGCACTGGAATATCGAGCAGCTCCGCGACCGAAAAGCCAACTACCACCTCCTGTCCGTACAGGGCCTGAAAGCCTTCGCCCCCGGCTTCCCCTGGCAGACCTTCCTTTCCGCGAAGAAGCTTGGAGCCGTACGCGAGGTCATCCTCGGAACCGACACCGCCGTACAAGCCGCCGCAAAGATCTTCGGGGACGCCCCGCTCGACACGCTGACAAGCTACCTGGCCTTCCACTGGATTCAGAACCAGATCAACTTTCTCCCCTCATCGTTTCGATCCGCGAGTTTCGAGTTCTACAACAAGCGGTTTTGGGGTCAGAAAACGCCGCCGCGTCGAGACGACGAGGCGTTCGACTTCGTGAATCGCCAAGTCAGGGAAGCCGTCGGCAAACTTTACGTCCAGCGATACTTTCCCGCCTCCAGTCGAGCCCGCGCGGAGGAGCTGTTCGGCTACCTGCGCCGCGCGCTTAGACAGAGGATAGCGACCGTGGACTGGATGGATGCGAGCACTCGCTCCGAAGCGGAAGCCAAAGTGGCAAGCTATCGATTCAAGGTGGGGTATCCGAACAAGTGGCGCGACTACAGCGGAGTGGCCATTCGCCAAGACGATCTGATCGGAAACGCAAGACGGCTGAAGGCGTTCGACTGGGCCCAAGAGCGCGCTTTACTGAAGGCCGGCCATGAAGCCCTCGGCTGGAACGACTCGCCCCAGACCGTCAATGCCAGCTACAGCCCCCAGATGAACGCCATTGAGCTCCCTGCCGCCTTCCTGCAGCCGCCGTTCTTCGACGCGAACGCCGACCCGGCCGTCAACTTCGGCTCGATCGGAGCGATCATCGGCCACGAAATGGGCCACGGCTTCGACGATCAGGGATCGCACTTCGATTCCAAAGGCATCCTCCGCGACTGGTGGACCGCCAAGTCCGCGCAAGGCTTCAGAGATCGCACGAACACGCTCGTCGGGCAGTACGACGCCTACACCCCGTACCCGGGCCTGCACCTCAACGGCAAGCTGTCCCTCGGTGAAAACATCGGCGACCTGAGCGGCGTATCGATCGCCTACCGCGCCTACCGCCTCTACCTAGACGACCACCCGGATCAGAAGGACAAGGTGCGTGACGGCTTCACCGACGACCAAAGATTCTTCCTATCCTGGGCGCAAACGTGGCGCTACCTCGCGCCCGAAAGCGCCATCCGCTACATCGTCCAAAACGGCTACCACAGCCCGGCGCCCTACCGTGTGAACGGGGTCGTCCGCAACATCGACGCTTGGTATAAGGCGTTCAACGTGACACCTGACCAGAAGCTCTATCTTGCTCCCACCGAGCGGGTTCATCTTTGGTAAACCGGCTTACCGTTGATTAAGAGACCCATTGAGTGGCCGGCACTCATAATCTTCTGCACGAGCGGGCCATTGGGATTGTTTCTTAGCCGTGCAAATTGGTGGGCGGTACAGGATTTGAACCTGTGACCCCTTCCACCTTCGCTCTTCGAGCTTCGGCGGACGAGTTGGGGTGGCTGAGAGAGTGGGCGATATAGGACTTGAACCTACGACCCCCAGAATGTGAAACTGGTGCTCTACCACTGAGCTAACCGCCCGCTCTCTCTCTTTTCTGGCTCTCGGAGTGAACGACGTGCTAAAGCTGAGCCGCTCTGCCGAACCGGGGTTGATGATACCCAAAGGGGAGTTCCGAGAGAAAAAAGCGCCCTGACCGGCTGGGCGGGCAGGGCGAATATAGGGATTCTCCGTCCGCCTTGATGGCGAATCTTGCTTGATCGTGAATCGTGTTGGGGACGATTCGGATGAACTACGAGTTGGCTCTCCTTTCCGAGGCCTGGCGCTACCATCGCAGCGCCTAATAGGTTGATCATCCACATCGGGTGTGCACGGCCCCGTGCACAGCGCCGCCACTCTGCCAAAAGGCCTACCGAATTTCTGCACGACAGTTACCGTGCCGCGATGAGAAGAACCCAGTCTTGGATCCGTCCACCGCGGTCGGGCGTGTGAAACATCCCTTCCGCATCGGGTTCGGCGAACCTACGGTGTCCGGTCGTGGGATCGAACCACTCGGCGCTGCCCGACGGTAAGCCGGCAACCTCGAGCGTCCCCGGTTCGGCGAAATATACGGCCGCGGCATCCCCCTCCGCGGTCGCCAAGCCGAACTTGAACGGGCTACCCACCTGGAACGGCGCGAGGCGAAGGAAAGGAAGCGATAGCATCAGCTCCTTCAGATGTCGCATCTGGCCCGCGCCCGGCAGCCCGAGGGAATATCGCCAGTGCGAAATCGGATTGTTGACCGGGTCATGGCGATCTCCGGCGAACTGCCAGATCGCGTGACAACCGTAAGTGACGCCGCATCCTCCGCAGAACACACCGGCGTAAGCCGCCTGCCGCGCATCCCCGTCGTCGTAGTAGCCGCGGCGCATGTCGAAACCGATCGGATGGTTCTCGTACCTCGGCTCGCCGTCGAGCACTGGCTTCGTCGGGGTCCGACGATATGTCTTCCGGGTCATCTCGGCGACGAAGTCGAGGTCGCGCGCACCATGGCCGGTTTGGAGCATGTTCATATCGAGCCACTTCTCGTCGTGAAAATGGTCGGCCGAGCTCTGCTCACCGCAGGGATGGAACGTCATCAAATGGCCGGCGGAGTCATCCCCTTCGCGCAATCCCGCCGCCAGCGCTCGCCAGGTGGATTTGAATTCCCCGGGATCGCGGTCCCCGCCATTCACCCAGATAACGTTATCTCGCCCACCATATCGCTGGGCGACCAGCCGACCGAATTCACGAGCGTTCGCCTTATCGAAGATGAGCGGTCCCGCGCCCCAAACCGTTCTATTGATCTTGTCCCCCCACGTCGGGAGCAATGCGACGTATAGCCCCAACTCGGCGGCCAGGTCCACGACCTCATCTATATGCCGCCAATACGGCTCGTTTAATCGTGTTGGGTCCTGATCCACGAGCGGCAGATCGCCGTAATAGTTCGGAGTGCGGATACCATCCAATTCGGCCAACGCGACGGCCTGAATGACGTTGAAACCTTGCCCCGCGCGAGTCCGGAGGTAGTGCTCCGCCTCCTCCATACTCAGCCGGTGGAACAGCTCCCACGCCGTGTCGCCGAGCCAGAAAAATGGGGAACCATCCGGCAGAGCTAGATGCCTTTGGTCGTCGGAGATTCGCGGACGGAGAAGCACTCCGGCAGTTTGCCCCAACTCGACAACTACTCGAAAAGAACTCGTAACGTGGGACGCCACTCCGGGTGCGAAATAAGGTCGGTGCTATCGCTAAACAGGTCGATTCCCCCGATCTTCCGCCGGGCGGCGATCCGCTTGACCTCGGGATCGACGATCAGCGCTTCCAAAGCTCCGGCGAAACCGGCATGCAGGTGGATCACGTTAAAGGGGCGCCCGAAAAACGGGGCCGCCGTCTCCGTCCGCTGCTCCGTCAGGCCAAGTCCATTCTGCATCCGCGCCACGTATTCGTAGGCGAGGACGAGCCGGGCGTCGCGCTCTTGCCAGCCCGATGCCGAGAGAATGGCGGTGAGAAGCGGCCCCAACTCGCTTGAACTGCGCAACCGAGCAAAAGCGGTCCCGAACCACTTCGGATAAGGTGCATAGACCCTTTCGATTAGGAACGCGATCATCGTCAAATCGCGAACGAGCCGAGCGGCAATGATCGACGCGCCGATCTCGTCCCCCACGAATCCCGCTCGGCCGACAAGGTGCTCCTCTTGGCCCACCCGTTCCCATGCCGACGCGAGCTGATACAGCCAGACGTCGCGAGGATAGTACGCGAACCGTTGGCACTGTTCCTTTAGGCCGATCTCGTCGTAAAAGACCGAACCTGAGGTGACGGTTCGAAGCTTCTTCTGAGGAACGGTAAGCCAGTCGGCGGGCTCGATCTCGCGGTCGATGTCGAACGCGAGATACGCTTCGAAGAAGCGCCTCATCGAAGTTGGCTCGACCCCATGGCGCCCCGCTTCCTCTCCCATGTGAGTGGTGCCGTCTTCGTGCTCGCCGTAACGGGTAGGAAGGCCTCGGTATCGCGCCGGAAGTCGCTCGCCAAGGGCCTGAACGATCGCCGGCCCATACGTCACAAGGTCGTCGTCCGACAAGAATAGATCGAGCCGGGGTCCCCAGTCGTGGTCCATGGACATTTCGGTGTCGAACCCGAGAACATCGGAACCACCGCCGATTCGGGCGGCGGCGTACGGCAGCTCGGGAAAAGCGTCCGCGAGGATCGGCCGAACGGCTTCACGGAAGAACCCTTCGTTCAGAACCGAACCGGGGATGAACGACTCCATGCGCCAGATTATGAGGAGCCGCCGCGAGTTAGGGCACGTACCCCGAAACTCACCTCACTTCGACCACTCGGTTCATCGCTGGATAGTTGTCGTGAGAGATGAGCTCGCGACGTGGCCCAGTGATGCGATAGACAGAGACCTCAAACCCGGATTTGCCGGTGTTCCGAACCCGACGACGCCCCGAAGGCGCGCCTAAAACGAAGGTCTCGGGGCTCTGGACGTCGTGTACATCGGAGACGACCTCCGGGCGAATCGCCGGAGCTTGTGGCGCGACAAATCGGATCTCGAGGCGGCTTCCCGCGATCGTCCCCTCGATTCGCACCGGATACGAATAAGGGTTGGTGAACCGCAGGTCGATATTCGAAAACGCCACCGCGGCGTCGCGCCCCGGCGGCACGTACGAGGGTTGGAACCGGTGCCGGTTCCGCTCCACAATCCGCATTCCCGCGAGGAGGGCCGCGTTATACAAAGTCGTGCTCGTCTGGCAAACCCCGCCGCCCCAGTCGTCGATAAGCTGGCCGTTGTAGCTCACCGGCGCCTTTCGATATCCCTGATCTCGGGAGAACGTTCCGACCCGCTGGTTGAACGAGAAGGTCGCCCCCGTCGGAATCTCCGCCCCCACAAGCCGGCTCAGGGAAAGTTGTGCGTTATGTCGTTGCGACGTGCTCCGCTCCGCGAGCGAGGTGGAGTACGCGCCGAGGGTCGCCTCACGCGGCACCGCACAGATGGCCAAACCTCCGCCGGCTACCGCGAGCATCGCGAAGACCGCGCTCCAGGCCCTCACTTTGCCACCTCCAACGTCGCCTCGGCGGTGGAAGCAGAGGTTGCCGGGTCGTACATATTCGCGGCCCTCGTCGGAAGCACCCGCACCCGGCCCGCCTGCTCCGCGCGCATCGTGTAGGAGATCTTGCTCACCCCCTTCGGCACCCAGGTCGCGAAGAACGCAATACGGTCGTCGCGGATTACGGTGCGAGACCACCAGTAACCCCACTCCTCGTACTGCCCGATCGCGTCCCGCTCTTGCACCCGGCACGAGCTCGGCGTCGGCTCCTCGATCATTACGAACTGCCGGGGAACGTCGCTGTTCACCACCAATTCCACTCTGACGAGCTCGCCCGACCTAAAGCTATCCACCGGCGTTGGGCTCGGCAGAAGCTTCATCGTTCCATTCTCGAGCCGGCGCGGTTCGAGCCGGTAGTAGCGCCGCTCGATCTTCAGTCCCGGATCGGTAGATTCGGCTTGGAGCACCGGAGGAGCGTCGAACTGCCTCAGCTCCGTCGAGTAATAGCACGCCCCATCCCCCACCTTTTGGATCTCGATGCGCGCTTCGCTCCCCAGCTGGGCGCGGGGAATCTCGATCGTGCGGCTCTTGTCGTCGAGCACCCGCGGATCGAGCGAAACGGTGCCTACGACCTTCCCGTTCACGCGTACGGTGGCGGTCGCATTTCCGTTCAGCTCCTTCGTGTGAGAGAGGTAAGCGGTGAGGCCGACCAGCGAGTACGAAGTGTCGCGAGTCGACTCCCACATGTCTCCCTTGCGCGTGGTCATCAGGTGTCGCACGATGCGAGGGACGATCGGGTCCTCCGGCCGAATCGTCTCAAACGCCACCAGCGTCAGCGCCGTCGGCTCCGCCCCCCAGGCATCGTCTTCCGGAGGCCAGTACGCTACCCCCTCGCTCCCCTGGGCGGACTTCACCAACAAGCCAAGCGCGGCGTCGGCCCGTGCCGCATCGCCCGCTTCGTGGAATGCCAACGCCGCGTTGGCAAGCGCGTCGGGCGAGAGCTTGGCGAGGTCGACCGACTTCAGGTAATTCGCCGCCTCCTGTTTGCCATGCCGGAGCAGGGCGTAGGCGAGGTAGATCTTGTCGCGAACCCGGTCGTCCTTCCCCTTCGCGGTCTTCAGCCGTTCCATTCCCCAGTTCAGGGTTTGGGTGAGGTCGAGATTCGTGTCGTACCCCGCACGCTTGGCGCGGTCCAAGCCATCCAGCACCAGCGCGGTCATGAACGGGTTCGACTCGTCGTATTCCCACCAACCCCATCCGCCGTCGCCGTGCTTCATGTACTCCAGTCTCGCTACCGAATCGCGGACGATACGGGGCAGGTCGCGAAGCTTTTCCGGCTCGGGCAACCCGAGATCCTTTATGGTTCGGGCGGCGAGCACGCTCGGCAGGAACCGGCTCATCGTTTGCTCGGTGCATCCATAGGGGAAGCCGATCAGACGGTCGAGGGTGCCGACCAAGTCTCCGGCCAGCGTGGGGCTGAGGGTGATCTTCAGCGACCCCGCTTTGGGATCGGCGGTCGGAAGGATCGGAAGCGTAAAGTCGGCATTCCCTTCGCCCGCCTTCGCGTTCAGTACCGGCCGGCCGTGCGCGGCGATCGGGAACGATTGCCGCACCCCATCGTTCGGCCCCTGGTCGATCCACGCCCGCGCGGTGACGGCCGCTACGCCGGCCGGACCGGCGGTGACATCGAATTCGACCGTCTGCGGTTTCCCGTTCGGTACGTGGACTCTCTGCTGCCCGGCGTTTGCCACGACAAGTCCTTCCGCGGTGATGTTCAGGTTGACGTCTTGATCCTGCCCGGTGTCGTTGGCGACGACCACCGTCATCCGCTGCCGGTCGCCGTCGACCAGGTACTGCGGAAGTTGCAGCCGCACCATCAGCTCCTTCCGAGCCCGGAAGGTGTGCGTCGTCATCCCCACGTCGGTAGCGTCGCTAACCCCGACGGCGGTCACTCGCCACTCGGTGAGGTTGTCCGGCAACGGTACCGGAACCGTCGCTTCGCCTCGGGCGCCGGTCCAAACCGTTGGCAGCCACCCTGCGGTGTCCTTGAACTTGGTTCGAAGCGGAACCTTGGAACTCCCCTTATCCCCGCCGTCGAGGTAGATCTCGGGGAACGAGTACGACGTGACCACCCCCTCCGACCGGTCAGGGTAAAGCGCTTCCCGGATGTTCGTGGCATCTTGCGCGATCGCATAAATCCCTTCGTCCACCACCCCTAGCGAAACCTCGGCCGCCTTGGGTCGGCCCTGGCTATCGAACGTCCGAACCGTGACGCGGGCGGTATCCCCGGGCTTATACACATCCCGATCGCTCTTCACCTCCACCCGCAGGTCGTGATCGTTTCGCGCCACCTTCAAGCGCTTGTCGGCCTCCAAGAATTTTTTGTTCTTGATGTAGGCGACCGAGACCCACACGTTAGGCGCGTAGTCTTTGACGATCGGAACCGTGACGAGCGTGCTCGACGACGTGACTGGAATCACCTTGCGCCAGAGCACTCCTTGGCCCTGGACGCAAACCAGCGCCGATCCGCCGGGGAGATCCGTCTGAATCAAAACTCGGGCGTTCGACCCCGCCGAGTACTCGCGGTGGTCGAGAGTTACGGCAAGGCTCCCCTTCAGCCGCTCCGCCATTGCCGGCGACCCTTCCACGTAAGCCGAAGCCTCCGCCACCACTTCGCGCCCCGCCGCGTCTCGCGACGTAGCCCGGAAGGTCAGCGAATCCGCTTTGTCGACCGGAATTCGAAGGTGGGCTGTACCGTCCGCCCCCGTGGTCGCCTGAAGCTTCTCTCGCGGAACGAACACGGATTCATCCTTTGTCCAGACCTCGCGCCCCACTTCCACCGTCACCATATGGTTCGGCGATGGCAGATCACGCTTGACCGCGTCCGTCGTTTTCAGGAGGAGATCGACAGTCTCGCCGGGCTGAATGATCGGGTTCTGAACCTCCAAAGTGAGGTCGTGGTCCCCTCGGACGACGCGCACCTCGCCCTGGCCGTCGAAGTACTTGCCCCCTTCCTCCGTTACCGACGCGCTGACGTTATAAACGTAGTCGTTGGTGAAGAAGCTCGGGTCTCCCTCGACCCGGGTCGGGAATTCGATATGGGCGCGCCCACTGGCGTCGGTCACCGCATCGATTTGCTCGGAATACTCTCCCGCTCCGCTACTCGTGATCCCGGCTTCCTCCCCCTCTCCTTCGTATTGCCATGCCGGCGACCGAAAGACGCTAACCTTCACCTTCGCTCCGACCACGGGGCCGCCGTAGTAATAGCGGCACTCGATCGCCGCCGCCGCGGTGTCTCCCATCACGTAATACGACCGGTCCGAAGTGACTTCGACCGAATACTCCGGCTTTCGGTAAGCCACGACGTTGGCGTAGATCCCACTGCTTTCGGCGCCGAACGCCTTGCACTTGACATCGTAGCCTCCCGGTTTGCTTTCCGGACTGGTGGTGAACGACCCGTGGAAGGTGCCGTGCTCGGAGATCGGCAGCGACATCGTTTGAATCGGATTGCCGTCCGGATCCTGGATCGTCACCGAGGTTGTCCCGGCTCCGGGAAGGAGATACCCGTCCTTCGAAATCCTGCGGACGATCCCTTTGAACTGGATCTCGTCGCCCGGCCGATAGGCGGGGCGCTCGCAATAGCCGACGATGCGGACGTTCTCTTGGTTTGCGCGCTCGTCGAAGAACCCGACGAGGGCGATCGACTTCCCTTGCCGAGCGACCAGAACCGCTCGATTCTCCTTTCCGGGAGGGAGCGCGACTTCCGTGGACCCTTGCGCGTCCGTCTTCCCAAGGCTCTCGAGCGAGCTCTTTCCTTGCCCGAGGATCTCTACCCCGCTCGCCGGCTGGCCCGAAGCCAAACCGGTCGTATAACAGACGGCGCGGCCCCGGAACGACTTGGTGACGAGCGCTAGATTCGAAACGTTGATCGCGGTGCTCGCCCGCTTATCCCCCGCCGTGCAGGTGATGAAGTAGAAACCTTCCGCGAGCTTGCCGACGGTGAGAGGTTCGATAAATGCGCCTTCGGCGTCGCGCTTGACGATGCGATGCGAGAGGTCTGCGACCCGCTCGCCAGCTTCGTAGAGATGGCGAACGTCCCCCGCGTTCGGGCCGGCAAGGGGAGATAGCGTTTCCTGCAGTCCGCCTTTGGCCGCGATTTTCGCGACATCCAGACGGTAAACCGCGATTTTGACTTCGTCGGACCGGACGAACCCCTGGAGCTCGATCTTCGGCGTTTCGTCCGGGGTGAACACCCGCTGACTCGCGTAAAGGCTCAGGTGCGGATCGTTGGGCGTTGCTTCGAGCGAGAGCGTTTGGACCTTTCCCTCCTCAACCATCACCACTTGGCGCTTCAGGTGGTGCTCATTCGCGGAGATATCGAGGTTGTAAGGGCCGGCCGGCAGCGGCGGAAACGCGAAGGTACCGTCGGCTTTCGTCTCCACCCCTTTTGCGCGTGGCCGCTCCTCTTCGGGAGCCCCAATCAGGCTCAACGTAACCACCGCGTCGGCCAGCGGCTTGCCGTTTTCCTTCATCGTTAGGTGGCCGGAGACCCGGCCCACCGGGACCTCTTCCGTTACTCCGTAACTCAGCAGGACTCCGCAGAATAACGCGCCGATCAAAAGTCCAACCGCTCGTTTCATGACGCCACCTCCACTTTCGCCGGGCGAGATACGAGCGCCAGCAGTGCGGCGATCACCACCAATCCTCCGCCCGTGTAAGCGAACAGGTGCACCTTCTCATCGCGACTCAGATCGGCCGAATCGCGAAGCCATCCCAGGAGGGCGACCGTCGTCGCCGAGAGTCCTGCCGCCACCGCCAGCGGCATCAGGCTCCGCTCCCGGCGCAACGCCTGGCACAGACCGGAGAGACCAAGCCCGGCTACGAAGCCGACCGCGCCCTTACCACCCAGCATCACCACTACTAACGCCGGAAATCCGAGGGCCAATACGCTCCAGAGGAACGCCCCCGCCGCGCCCCGCCAACCGCGGCGGCTCAACCAGTCGCTTGGCAAAAGCGGAACGACCGCGCCAAGCGCCACC
The DNA here is from genome assembly GCF_000724625.1 of Fimbriimonas ginsengisoli Gsoil 348. GTDB lineage: Bacteria > Armatimonadota > Fimbriimonadia > Fimbriimonadales > Fimbriimonadaceae > Fimbriimonas > Fimbriimonas ginsengisoli. The sequence goes on from NZ_CP007139.1 coordinate 1,218,575, forward strand.
CCGAGCATCGCGTAGTGCTGGCCGATGTCGAGAGCCCGAGACAGATCGGGATGTTGCTCGCGCAGGAGGCGATAAAGGACCAATCCGACGAGCGGGCCTACGGTCAAGAACGCCCGCCGGTGATTCGATCCCAGAAGAACGGCCGCCATCGTGACCAAGGCGAGTGCCATTCCCGCGCCTTTTGCAAGACCAAACGCGATCGTCGCTACCCCAATCGCGATGACGGTGGAAAGTCCGATCCGTACCGCGTCCGCCTCCTCTTCCGGCAAGACGAAGTAGACCACGACCCCGGCCAGCGCGCCGAGCCCCACCGCCACAAGCATCGCCGTCTCGCTAAGCGGCCGGGTGGCGAAAAATGCGCCCGCCACCGTAACCGCGCCGATGACCACCGGTTTCAGGGCGATCAGGCGGTCGGGCACATACATCGCCAGGAACGTCCCCACTACCGCGCCGAGTCCGACCATCGTTCCGACCACTGCCGCCGCCGGCGCATTCGCGTGAAGTGCCCCCAGCCCGTCCGCCGCCGCGCAAACCGCCGCCGCCAACGACGCGATGACCGCGCCCTCGATCCCTAACGCCAAAGTTCCCAACCCGACCCCGCAAATCAGCGCCAACTGAGCGGATGAGATCAAAGGCGTCTTGAGGAAATGGAGCGCGGCCGCGCCGGCGACGCCGACCGCGAGCGGAGCCACGATCCCGCCGAACAACTCTCCTCCGAGCGCGACCACCGCGCCAATTACTAAGCCTGCGACCACCCCTCCCGAGTCTTCGGAGGGTCCGTACCGCGAGGCAAGGATGCAGGAGAGCGCGGTAATGGCGACAAGGGCGCCGATACGGACGGCCTCAGGACGTGCCGGAGCAGGCCCGCGGCCACGAAAAGCGATGAAGGAGAGAAAAGCGAGCGCAAGCGCGATCAACGAAAACATAGGGCCTCGAGCATCCGCCCCCAGGACCACCACTCAGGAGAGCGGCATTGTTGCCCCCTTAGCGATCGCGAGGGCAGGATTTCTCGTCTCCATTGACGCACAGATCGCCTCCGTCGGTATGGAGATTTTTAGAGATTTTTCCAGTTGGGCCGTTCGACCCATCGCCACCTCCCCCACCTAAGCGGCGTCGAAGGACCAAGAAAGGTTAACACCTCGTATTTTTGATGGCCCCGTACCGGCAATTCGAGTCCAAAGCGTCGTATTCTGATGTGTAGCGGTGGTTAACTCGACTAGCAAAGAATCGCTCGAACTGGAGATCGCGAACGTGGTCAGCCGGTACCACCGGGAGCAGCAGGGCCGTGCTCCCGGAAGAATCCACGTGACCGTGTCGGGAAGTCTCGTCGTTGTTCTCACGAACGAGATCTATACGCCGAACGAAGAACAACTCAGCACAACCGAAGAAGGCCGCAAGCTGATCAAGAGCGCCCGGCGCGAGCTCCGCTCTCTCACCCGCGATTCCGTGCACGCCGCCATAGCCCGAGTCTGCGGCTGCCCCGTCCTCCGAAGCTACTGGGATCTCGACGTGCGAGTAGGCGAGCAACTCGAAGCCTACGTCCTGGGCGAGAACCTCGAAAGCTAAACGTAGCATCGGCTCCTAGCCGATGACCGGAATGTTCATCGGCTGGGAGCCGATGCTACTCAGGCGGTACGCTTTTCCCGGAGACACAACGACGTGACATCTACCCAGATTCAAACCCTGCTCGGCGCCGACGCCGAGTCCCTGCTTGGGCATACGTGCCGCACCATTTCCAAAGACCGGCTGCACCTTCCCGGACCCGATTTCGTGGACCGGATTTTCGTGCCGATGGACCGGCCGCCACAGGTGCTGCGCTCCATGCAGGCGCTCTATGGCCACGGGCGGCTGGCCGGGACAGGCTACCTCAGCATCCTCCCGGTCGACCAAGGCGTTGAGCACAGCGCGGGCGCCAGCTTTGCCGCGAATCCCGACTATTTCGACCCCGAAAACATCGTGAAACTCGCCATCGAAGGTGGATGCAACGCGGTTGCTTCCACTTTGGGGGTGCTCGGTTCGGTGTCGAGAAAGTACGCGCACCGAATCCCGGTTCTCGTCAAGATCAATCACAACGAGCTACTGACCTTCCCGAACAAATTCGACCAGATCATGTTCGCGAGCGTCGAGCAGGCGTGGGACATGGGCGCCGTGGCAGTGGGCGCCACGATCTACTTCGGTAGCGACGAAAGCACCCGCCAGATTCAGGAGGTCAGTCAAGCTTTCGCCCGCGCCCACGAGTTGGGAATGGCCACCGTTCTGTGGTGCTACCTCCGCAATCCCGCCTTCAAGAAGGACAAGGACTACCACGTCGCCGCCGATCTTACCGGCCAAGCGAACCACCTAGGCGCAACCATCCAGGCAGACATCCTCAAGCAAAAAATGCCAGAGAACAACGGGGGCTACAAGGCGCTCAAAGGTGAAGCCGGCGACTACGGTAAGACCGACGAGCGGGTCTATTCCGAGCTGACGACCGACCACCCGATCGATCTCTGCCGGTACCAGGTCGCCAACGGCTACATGGGACGCATCGGCCTTATCAACAGCGGCGGGGCGTCTGGGAAGAACGACTTGGCCGATGCCGTTCGTACCGCGGTGATAAACAAACGAGCCGGCGGCGCCGGTCTTATCAGCGGCCGAAAGGCATTCCAAAAACCAATGCCCCAGGGGATCGAACTTTTGAACGCCATTCAGGACGTCTATTTGGATACTGGAATAGACATCGCCTAACCGCAGAGGGATCTACGCGACAGATAAGTAAGGAAATCATAGTGTTTCGCAGATTATGGTGGGCCAGTTGTCGAGGTCTTGCGCGATGTGCCCCTCGAAGCTGTAGCATATAGATCGCCGATGCCGACGCACTACGAGGGATCCGAGGAGGAGCGGCGATCGCTCGATCTGTATATAAAGTTGGTTCGTGCATCGAACCGTGTGTTTGAAGCGGCGCACGACGGCCTAGAAGGATTGACCCCCACTCAGTTCGGAGTCTTGGAGGCGCTGTTGCACCTCGGTCCGCAAATGCCGAGCCAGCTCGCGCAGAAGCATTTGAAGAGCCCGAACAACATGACGTCCGTGCTCGACGGACTGGAAAAACTGGAACTCGTCCGCCGAGAAAGGTGCCGCGAGGACCGTCGCGTTCTTTGGATCCACCTTACAGAGGCCGGGCGAGAGCTGATTGCCGCCGAATTCCCGAAGCACGTTCGGCGGGTCGTCGACCTTACTTCCGCCCTTACTCCGAAAGAGCAGCAAACGCTCGATTCGCTGCTCCGCAAGCTCGGCCACCAAGCGGCTTAGCCCAGCTTCCCGCTGGGCGGATCCAGTGAGGACAGTTCCGAATGGCCATCGCGACGTTGCTATCATGGGTTGGGAGCGCAACTGTTGAACCGGGGGCTTTACTTTTCTATCTTGGCGGTGCTCGTCGCCGGTTGTTCCCAGCGTCCGCCACCGAATTCTTTGCAGGGTGAATGGCGTCTCAACCCGAGAGAGGGGAGCGCCTATATGAGGCTGGCCGGAAACGGCTCCTTTAGCATGTCGCTTGGCGCCGGCGTTACCGCCGCCGGCTTGGTCGGCAAATACGAGCGGTCGGGGAACGTGCTCATCATGCACGTCCGTGAAAACGATCGGGTCGCCAACTTGGCATGGGTATTCCGGTGGCTTGGCCCGAACAAGATCGCTCTAAAGCTGCCTCAGGGAAACGGGAAGGAGATGATCTTTATCCGGGGCGATTCACCGTCGAAATAAACACCTGCGCTTCGGCCGCATCATTTAAAGTCTAGCCATGAAAGAGTCCGCACTGCAGCATCTTCTCACCGACGGAGAAAGGCATACCTTCGAGACGACCGGTTTGCTGGTGGTAGAAGATGCCCTCTCGCCACAACAGGTGGCCGAATTAACGCAGGCGACGGATCGGATCTACGCCGCGCGGTTAGCGTCGGGCGGCGATCCGAAAGCCGCGCTCTTTCATCCAAACTTTATCCCGGACGACCCGCTCTTCCAGGAGCTCGTCGACTACGACCGGGTGCTTCCAAAGGTTTGGGGCATCCTTGGCTGGAACATCTATCTCTATCACGCCCACCTGATCGTGACCCCGCCCACCGGCCAGGCTCCCGACAATAAGACGTTCGGCTGGCATCAGGACAGCGGGCGCGTGAACCGCGAAATCGAAACCCACCCGCGTCCTCGGCTATCACTTAAAGTCGCTTACTTCCTATCGGATGTAAGCATGGAGGGGCGCGGTAATTTCTGGGTCGTCCCCGGCAGTCAGTTATCCGATTCGCTCCCGATGCCGCCGGACGGAGTCGGACAACCGGACGGAGCCGTTCCGGTGCTCGTCAAGGCGGGATCGGCGGTGCTGTTCGATCGGCGGCTTTGGCACACCGCGAGCCCAAACTGGTCGGACGTCACGCGCAAGGTTCTGTTCTACGGATACGGTTACCGGTGGATCCGCACCAAGGACGACATGACCGTCCAAAGTCTCTGGCCCAATTGCGATCCGATCCGAAAGCAGCTTCTCGGCTTCGGTGAGACGTGCAACGGGTTCTACACACCGCAAGACGCCGACGTGCCGCTACGGGTTTGGCTCCGGGAGCACAGCCCCGGCGAGGCGGAGTAGCCGATATGGCCGGTTAGCGCTCAAGATCTTCTTCGGGCAGTTCGATGCTTGTCCGCACACCCTAATTTACTCCGGCAGGGTGCGGACAAACGTTTTCGGCATCGTCGGCAGGGGCGTCGACGCTACGGTAGGTTACGCTAAGCTAACTCATGACGAAACCGGTATTGCTTGCGGTGGATGATGACGCCGAGGTGCTGCGGGCGGTGCAGCGGGACCTCCGAGGTGCTTTTGCGGATCGGCTGAGGATCGTGGGAGCTGGATCGGGCGCAGCCGCGCTGGAAGTGGTACGGCAACTGAAGGAGCGGAACGAGGCTCTGGCGCTGATGCTGGTGGACCAAAAGATGCCGGGCATGACCGGCGTCGAGTTCGTCGAGCAAGCCCTCGATCACTTTCCGACCGCCAAGAAGGTTCTGCTCACCGCGTATGCCGACACCGACGCGGCAATAAGGGCGATTAACGGCGCGCGGATCGACTACTACCTGCTGAAGCCCTGGGACCCGCCGGAGGAAAAGCTCTTCCCGGTGGTCGAGGATCTGCTGTGCGACTGGTTTGCCGATTACACTCCTCCGTTCGAGGGGATCCGTGTGTACGGGCACCGCTATTCGCCGGAGTCGCACGCGGTGAAGAACTTCCTGGCCCGAAATCAGATCCCGTACCAGTGGTTCGATGTGGAGGCGCAGAAGGACGATCCCGAGGTGCGGAAGGTGATCGAGTCGGCGCCCGGGAAGTTCCCGCTTGTAACGCTGCCCGACAACGGTCCGTGCCTGGAAATGCCGACCCCCGCGCAGCTAGGCGAACGGCTCGGCCTCAAGACGCACGTGGAGCGTCCGTTCTACGACCTCGCCATCGTCGGCGCCGGACCGGCAGGATTGGCGGCGGCAGTCTACGGAGCATCGGAAGGGTTGCAGACGGTAGTCGTCGAGCGCGAGGCGCCCGGAGGCCAGGCCGGGTCGAGTTCCCTGATCGAGAATTACCTTGGCTTCCCTACCGGTCTTTCGGGAGCCGATCTCGCCCGCCGCGCCCGCGATCAGGCGATCCGGTTCGGTGTTGAGATGCTCACCCCGTCCGAAGCCACGAAGTTGGAGGCGCGAGATGGTTACCGGGTCCTTCACCTCGCGGATGGACAAGAGATCGTGGCGCACGCGGTGATCCTTGCGATGGGGGTTTCCTACAAGCGGCTGAACGTGGCCGGAGAGGAAAATCTCTTCGGGAAAGGGGTCTATTACGGCGCCGCGCTCACGGAGGCGATCAACTGCCGCGACGAGGAAGTTTGCATTGTGGGAGGCGCAAATTCCGCCGGACAGGCGGCGATGCATTTCGCTCGCTACGCGGGAAAAGTGACGATGCTGGTGCGCGGAGACTCGTTGGACAAGGCGATGTCGCAGTATCTCGTCGATCGAATCGGAAAGACCCCCAACATCGAGGTCAGGCTGAAGAGCCAGGTTAAGGAGATGATCGGCAACGGCCGGCTTGAGAAGGTCCGGATCGAGGGCCCCAAAGGGGAGGACGTGATCTCGGTTAGCTCGATCTTTATCTTCATCGGCGCGGAGCCGCTGACCGATTGGCTCGACGGCACCATCGTCCGCGACCAACGTGGTTTCATTCCCACCGGCCCCGAGCTGTTGGAAATCCCCGAGGGTAAGGAGCGATGGACCGAGAAGCGCCCTCCTTCCCTTCTTGAGACTTCCATGCCGGGGGTTTTTGCGGCGGGCGACGTCCGATCTGGGTCGGTAAAGCGGGTGGCGAGCAGTGTGGGGCAAGGAAGTATCGCGGTCCAAATCGTCCACGAGTACCTGCGAGAGGTGCGGGCGTGAGGCGGCAGGAGCATCTCTTTCCGGTATTAACGGAAGAGCAGATCCAGTGCTTGGAGCCGTTCGGCGACATCGTGGAAGTGCCGCCGGGCGGAGAGATCTTCCGCGAGAAGGAGCGGTCGGACAGCTTCTTCGTCCTACTGGAAGGGGAGATCAAGATCACCCGTCAGGTGAATGGGCAGGAGCTCTTCATCGTCAACCACGGCCCGGGCGAATTCACCGGCGAACTCTCGGTGCTCACCCATGGCGAAAACCTGGCGACCGGCACCGCGCTCGAGCCAAGCCGTCTACTCAAGATCGACTTCTTCTGTGCGATGCACACCGTCTCCGGCGCATGCCCGGAGCTGATGGCGATCGTGATTCCCGCCCTGGCCCAACGGAGGCCGGAGGCCATGACGCTCGACAATCAGCGAGCCAAGCTCGCCTCACTCGGCGTGCTCGCCGCAGGTTTGGCCCACGAGCTGAATAACCCGGCCTCCGCGGCCCGCCGCTCGGCCGCGCACATGCGCGAACGTCTGGGAGCCCAACGAGAGGCTGCGATTCGGCTTTGCGAACATGGTGTCGGGCCGGACGGCCTGCACGCTCTGCAAAAGGTGCTCCACGAGATGGCGGAAAGGCCCCCGGTGGAATTGGGGCCACTTGAGCGAAGTGACCGGGAAACCGAGATTGGCGACCGCCTGACGGAGCTTGGAGTACCCGATCCCTGGGAAGTGGCGTCGGCGCTGGTCGAGGCGGGATTCGCACGGGCGGATGTCGACGCACTCGGACTCGCGCTCCCATGCGACGCGGTGAAGGTTGGACTCGACTGGTTGGCGAACGCGCTGATCGTCCAGTCTCTTTCGCGGGAGATCGAGACCTCGACCGGACGGATCGCCGACCTCGTGTCGTCGATCAAAGGATATTCGGCGATGGATCAGGCGTCGGTGCAGAACGTCGACGTTCGTCCCGGGCTCGAAGACACCCTCACCATGCTGGGTCACAAGATCCGGCGTAAGGAAATCCGAGTGGTGAAGGAGTTCGCGCCGGATACACCGGTTATCAATGCGATCCCTGGCGAGCTGAACCAGGTTTGGACCAACCTTATCGACAACGCGGTAGACGCCATGGCGAACGGAGGCACTCTTAAGGTTCGTACCGAAGCAGAGGGAGATTGTCTGTTGGTCGAGATCGAGGATAACGGTTCGGGAATTCCAGAAGAGATCCGCGACCGGATTTTCGATCCGTTCTTCACGACCAAGCCGGTGGGCGAAGGAACGGGACTGGGGCTCGACATCGCCTATAAAATCGTGACCGACCACCACGATGGAGACATTCGCGTGGACTCGGAGCCGGGGCGAACGGTGTTTCAGATTCGACTACCGGACGGTAGTTAGCTTCCGCGCAATGGGATCCGGTGGATCGCTGGTCTCCAGACCGGCCTCCGGACCATCGGCGAGGACGCCGACGCTACCATTCCAGGTGCGACGTTGCACAATGGAGTAGGAGACTCGAAGATGAGCATTGCCGCCGCTACCCATCCTTGGCTTGGCATCGAGCCGTATCGCGTAAGCGTCGACCAGTACCGGGCGTTTCGGCGCGATGGGTTCCTTGTCGTTCGCGGAGTCGTCTTACCGGAACACGTGCGCGAGCTCGCGCAGCACTGCGACGATCTGCTCGCGGACCGGGTCGACGTCAGCGAGTTCGTGTACATCCCGCCGGGGCCGAGGCCCAGCACGCGCGATCTGCTCCACCGGATCCATATGGGGCACCAGAAGATCGAGCTTTGGGAGCGATACCTGCTCTATCCGCGGGTGCTCGACCTGGTCTCGGCGTTGATCGGGCCGGACGTGGCGGCGATGCAGACGATGCTGTTTACCAAGGCGCCGGGGGCCAATGGGCAGGGTTTCCACCAGGATAGCTACTACATTCCGACCTTCCCGGACACGCTCATCGGGGCTTGGATCGCAATCGACAAGGCAGATGTCGAGAACGGATGTCTATGGATGTCGCCCGGAAGCGGGAACGAGCCGATCTATCCGCCTGAAAACGGATACGGGTATGGAAACACGGATTTGGAGGGGATTCCGAGCGTGCGGAACGTGGGTGGATACGCGAACGACGACGACGATCCCCTCAACACGCTAAAGCCGATCGCCGAGCGGTACAAGGCGGTGGAGATTCCAGCCGAAATGGAGCCGGGCGACGTGGCGTTTTTCGGCGGGCACGTGCTGCACCGATCGCTTAAGAACCGAAGCGAGACCCGGTTCCGCCGGAGCTTCGTCAACCACTATTGCAACGCCCGGAGCTTTACCACTTGGGGCGGCGGAAACAAGGAGCAGATTTTGGCGCGGGGAAACACCCACCTGGAATTCGGCCTCCCCCGGTTCGGCACCCCCTGCGCGGCGACCGATCCCGAGCGTTGCTCGGTCAGCGACTCCGGCATGGTCCACACCATGATGATGGCCACTCCGGACGGGATGATGACGGCCCAAGAGCCGGGCAAAGAGGATCACGACGAGTAGCCCCGGAACGTAACTCTCTTACCGGACTCGATCTCGAACCAGCCGGCCTAAGATCGCCATCGCCTCTTGAATCGACTCGGGCCGTTGCGTGCCGAACGATAGGCGGAGCGTGTTTGAGGGAGCCCCGAACAGCGCTCCGGGCGCGAACGGGACGCCCCGGATCAGCGATTGCTCGTACAGATCCTCGTACCGGCCGCCGGTGGGTAGGGTTACCCAGACCGAAAGGCCGCCAAGGGGCTCGAACCATGCCGACTCGTCCGGCCATTCAAACCGTAATCCGGACGTTAAGGCGGCTCGTCGGGCGCGGTAGCGCGGGATGACCCGTTCCAAATGAGCGGCGAGCCGCCCTTTTCGCAAGTAGCCGGCCAGCGCCAATTGCGAAAAGCCAAGTCCCGCACTCCCGGTCCCTCGTACTCTCTGCTCCAAGCGCCCGATCAGCTCCCGATCGGCAATGACCCAGCCCGCGCGGAGCCCGGGTGCGAGGTAGCCGGAGAGCGAGTCGACTTCGACGACGAACCGCGAACGGGACAGGGAACGCAAGCGAGGCGGTTGACCGTAAAACGCGATCGGGCGGTAATGCGCATCCTCGACGACGTAGATTCCCCGCTCTTCGGCCAGCCTCACTATCTCGCGGCGAGTTTCTAAAGGCGCCAGCGACCCGGTCGCCGGTCCAAAACTCGGCCAACAGAGGATCGCTTTCACACCCTTAACAAGGGAGCGGAGGGCATCTAGATCCAGGCCCGCCGAACCCGAGGGCGCTCGTACGGCCACCAATCCCCGCATCGTCAGGAAGCTCTCCATACCAAGAAAACCGGGCTCCTCCACCAGAATCTGGTCGCCCGGCGAGCAGAGCTCGTCGAGCAAGAGGCCGATCGCGTGGTTCGCGCCGAGGGTCACCAGCAATTCCGCTTCCGCGGTCTCACGCTCTCGAGCCAACGCATACCGAAGCTCCGGGAGCCCAGCCGGCGGCGCGTAATAGAACGCCCAGGGTGATGCGTTACGCAACTCGGCGATCTCGGCGAGGAACTCGTCGTGCAAAAACAGCGCGGGGTCCGGGACGGCGGTGGCCAACGACCGCAGCCCACCCGCCGAGCTGAGCGGTTCGTAGTCGGCCATGGGTCCGCTCGCTAGCAATGCGGCAAGTCTCTCCCTTGCCTCCGCACTCGGCAATTCGCGGACTACGCGCGTTCCGTCTCCGACTCTCGCCTCGGTCAGTCCCCAGCTCCCGAGCAGACGGTAAGCCTCCAATACCGTCTGTCGCGCGACATCCAACGAGCCGGCCAAGGAGCGGACGGTTGGCAGGCGGCAACCAAGCGGCAAGGCGCCCGAAGCGATCTGCGACCGAAGCTGCTCCGCAATCTGCTGGTAGATCGGCTCCGATGAATCACGTTCAAGTCTTAGTCCGGTCAATTCACCTGCATTGTCCTATATGGGTGGCTACTCTAACGACGGATAACGATGCATGGTTGCCGCAATGCTCGCCGTCTCTCTCGCCAGCCTCGCCGTCACGGACGAAAAGTCGCTCGATTTCTGGGTAGGAAATTGGGATGCCGTCGGCCGCTCTCTAAATCCGGACGGCAAGACTTGGTCTCAAACCAAGGCCGAAAATCGGATCGAAAGGGTATTGGGCGACAAGGTCGTCCAAGAGAGCTTTACGATGGGAACGTTCGCCGGTCAAAGCTGGTCGGTCTATGCCCCCAAAGCGAAAATCTGGAGGCAGACCTGGGTGGATAACCAGGGCGGATACATCGACCTCGTCGGCGGAATGGAAAACGGCCACATGGTCCTCCATACCATCCCGCAAAAAGCAAAGCCGAAGCTCGCCAATCGAATGATCTTCCAAGACATCACCCCTCAAGCCTTCACCTGGCGCTGGGAAAGCACCAAAGACGGCGGCAAGAATTGGCAGCTTCAGTGGGAGTTGAAGTACACGAGAAGGGCGTGATTCTCCGGAGCCCCTCCTCTTGCCGTCGTGGCTAAAGCGCCGCAGAAGCCGGCAACGTAGATCGCGAACGGGAGGAGGAGGGGTTGGGGTGGAGGTTCCCGGAATCACAAGAACGATTACGATGCCCGCATCCGAACCGGCCGGCCCGTCCGGGCTGATTCGTACAGTGCCTGGACGATCCGAATGTCCCTGAGCCCCTCCTCGCCCGGCGTCCTAACCTTGGTGTGGTTACGGATGCACTGCGAGAAGTGGTCGATCTGCGCCGCGAACTGGTCGTTCGCGGTAACCGGGAACGGATTTCCGTCCAGAGTCAAGGTGTTTCCGCCATACGAAGTCGCCGGCTCGCTGACGAGCGTGTGCTTATCTCCCACGACCTCGTAACGGTTCTTGCCGGGCTGCCAGGAGTAGCCGCTGGTTCCATGCCCGATCAGCCCGCTTGGGAACCGCAAGGTGAAATCGACGGTGTCCTCGACATCCCTAAATCGATCGTCGTTCGGCGGATTCGTGATTTTTGCCGTCACCTCCACCGGCTCTTCCCCGGAGAGATACCGAAGCGCTTGGAGCGAATAGATGCCGATATCCATCATCGAGCCGCCACCCGCAAGCGCGCGTTGAGTTCGCCACGTACCACCCGGCATGTTGAATCCGTGATCGGACCGGATCGACTTGATGTGCCCAAGCTCGCCCGATCGACAAGCCTGGATCGCCCGCATGTTATGCGTTTCGTAGTGCGATCGGTAGCCGATCTGCAGGAGCCGACCCGCCTTGCGGCAGGCGTCGATCATCCGGCGGCAGTCGGCCGGCGTCGGCGCCATCGGCTTCTCCGAACAGACGTGCTTTCCGGCCTTCGCGGCACGAACCGCAAACTCTGGGTGCGTGGCCGGCGGGGTGATCACGTACACCGCCTCGATCTCGGAGTTGTCCCGGATCGCGTCCATGGTTTCGTACAGGTAGCGGCTCTTCTCCGGCACGCCGTATCGATCGCCGACCCGCTTCAGTTTGTCGGTATGTCCACTAATCAGCGCCACGATCCGCGAGTGATCGCAGTGGGCGAAGGCGGGCATGATCTGGTTTTGAGCGTAACCGCCAAGGCCAAGAATCGCCCAGCCGACCGGCTTGGTCTTCTCTTGCCGCCAAAACATATGCGGCGACAAAGCCAGCGCGCCGGCGCCGGCGATCAACTCTCGTCTCGTAAGCTCTCCCATAGCCACATTGTAGGCCGGAGGCCGGCCGAAGCTAATTACCGCCGAAAAGAATGCTGTTCAGGACAAGCTTGTTGAGACCCGGCCACATGGCTCGGTCGGTAGGGTCTTGCGTGAAGAGGAGAACGTGGCCTTGCCCGATCGGGGCGTCTTGGAGAAAGACGGTATTGCGGAGCGCTTTCTCGGTTTCCGTGGGCCACTCCCAGCCGCTGAGCAGCTTGGTAACTTTCTCGTCGGCGCTAAAGGCGACGATGCTTCCGCCCTCTTTGCGCACGTCGTAGAACGTATCGCCGGAGATCGGGACCGCGATATCGATCTTGCCGGTCGCGGGCGCGGCGTAGCCGTAGCTGAGCGGGCTGCGAGGGTCGAGCTCGGCTCGGAAGAGCGAACCGGGCAGGCTTTGGCTTTCCTCTTTCGACTTCGTCAGGTCGGCGAAGGCGTCTTTGCCGATCGCCCACTTAGGGGCATCGAGCATCACCAGATGGCCTCCCGCGCTCACCCAGTCCTTCAGATGAGGAGAGATCGAACTCGCCCCACGAGAAGGGAGGATGATAGCGGTAAAGCGGCCCAGATCCCCTCGGCTCAGGGCGTCGCCGGAAATAGGAGTGAACGGCACATGCCAAATGCGCTCGAGCAAGAACCAAGCCGCGCCGGACTCGGCGAGATTGGTATTGGATCCCATCACGAGGGCGATCTTCGGCTTGCGCAACGAGCCGACGGTGCCGCTGCCCGGTCCCTCGCGATCGACCTCTGGATAGCCGCTATTGAGCGAGATGGCTTCCGCCTTTCGGCCGCGGAGAGCGGTTTCCAACAGTTTCTCGTACCCATCGTCGTTTCGATCGGCCAATACCAGGAAGGTCCCGCGGGGGAGCGACTGTCCGCCGACCGTCATCGGCTTATTCGAATAGGAGACTCTCACCCCGGCGTTGAGCGCGTCGAGCGCCGCCAGGGCGTCCTCTTCGTCCCGGTACGGCAAGGCATAACCTACCGAGCTGGGGAGGAGTTTGAAGGCGTAGACCGGATCCGGCAACGCTCGGACCGCGGGAGCGCTCTCGCACCACCAGGCGCGGAGGTTGTGGGCGAACGGGAGCGCCCATCCGGTCATGTCGTAGAATTCGCTCCCCTCCGGTCCGGGGTACTCCTCCCCTTCCGGCGCGGTCTTCTTTTTGCCCGTCTGGGCTTTCACGAATTCCGGCTCGAAGTCACTTTGCATTTCCAGCAGCGCCTTCGCCAAGGGACCTTGCGGTTGCGCCATGTCGACTACAAGGACGTTCCCCTGAAAGTCGGCCGGGCCGGCCGCGCCGGTCCAGTAGTCGTGGGCGTCGTTTTGATGAAACGGCGCGGCGAGGGTGGAACGGATTCCGGCAAAGCCGAGCTGTTCGCGCAGCCGCATCAGCGGGCGCGGGTCGGGGGAGGTCATCACCACTCGTTGGAACTTGCCGGCGAACGAGCCGTTGTTTGCGTTCCGCTTGAATTTAGCGTAGTCGGCGAGCAGCGGCTTCGCGTTCTCCGACGCGGCCCTCACGACGGTGAGCGCGCTCAGGAAATGCTTTTCCATGCCTCGGCGGAGGGTGAGAATGCTGCCGTCCTCCCGCTCGCTGGCAAGACGGCGGCCCCCGTCGGTCTCGTGGGTCATTCCAATCGCGCCGCTAAGGGTGGTGCTGGAATCGAGGTAGCCGGGATAGTAGAGGTCGAACTCGTCCTTGGTGAAGTAGCCGAAGCCCGCAGAATCGAACGCCTTTCCGGTGGCACGGCCGAAAAGCTCCGTCCATTTGGCATTCCTCGCTCGGTTGACATTCGGGTTGATGGACATCGGCTCGGGCGGGAAGAAGTAGCTGTTGACCTGGCCGTGCTGATCGATGTAGACCTGAGGCCCCCATCGAAGCATTTCCGCAAATTCCTGGCGCGTCTCGTCTTGGCTGAACGCGACCCGGTCGCGATTCATATCGAATCGATAGTGGTTTAGCCGCCCATAGACGGTGCTCGGCTGGAATCCCTCGAACGCGGCCGGGTCGGACGAGCCGACGGCGAGCGAGTTGTAATAAACGACATACCGCTCATGCCCGTCCGCGTTGTAGACCGGGTTGAGCATGACGACCGACTCGTCGAGCGCCTTGGCCAGCGGCCCGCCGCGCGCGGCGGCGAGATTGTAGAGGGTCCATATGCCACTCTCGAAGCTGGCAGTCTCGTCGCCATGGATACATTCGTTGATCCAGATGATCGGGACCGTCTTGGCCGGATCTCCTTTGCCGCTTGCGAGGTCGGCGTGCTCCTGGCGGATCGCCTCCAGGCGAGCGATATTGCGGGGAGAGGAGATCGCGAGGATACGAAGCGGGCGGCCTTCCGGGGTCTTGCCGTATTGGATGACTTTAACGCGGTCGTGAGCCGCGGCCGCGATCGCGGAGATCACCCGCTCCTGGTCCCGAAAGTTCGTGTGATGTTCGCCAGGCGCGTAACCGAGCACCGATTCGGGTTTCGGAACCGAGGCATCGTAGGGACCGAAGGAGTAGAAGTCGAACGGTCGCGGTCCAAGCAGCGCGAGACCCGCGATCAGGGTGGCGAACATGAGGGAAATTGTAGCCGACTATGTCTTTGGCAGGAACCTAAGGAGACCGGGCGGGCTACCATTTAGAGGTGCTAAAGAAAAATCAGCGAGTCATCCGGACCTCGGACAAGAAGGAGTTCAAAGCGAACGGCGACAGCCGGATCACGCACATGGACGAGGACGGTCGCGAATGGCAGGAAACGGAATATCGGGCCGTTGCTGAAGACGGAAGCGTCGTGTGGGTGGGGGAATCGTCCCTGGCCAAGTTTAAGGTCCTGGAATAAGGGCACATAATCGGCAGTGCTTAAGATTCCACTTGCCGGTGACTTCGTTGGCGCTTCGGACAGCGATTTTGTGATCGCGGAGTGGACTCAGGATGGGCCGGAATGGGTTGCTCCCCTTCACTACCATCGGAATTGCGACGAGGCTTGGTACGTTCTGGAAGGGGTTCTGAGCTTCCTTGTAGGAGAGGACGAGACGCTGGTGCCGGCGGGATCCGCCATCTTGGTTCCGAAAGGGACCGTGCACAGCTACCGAAACGCCGGCGAAGTCCCCGCGAGGTACCTCCTCGTGATGACGTCCAAGACCCACCAGCTCATCGACGCGATTCATTCCTCATCGGACCGATCTCCGGAAGGGATGGCGGCGGTTTTCGAGCGGTTCGATGCCGTCCTGCTCGGCTGGCCCCGACAAACGAAGGTTTAATAGCCGGATGTCTTCCGGCAACCCTGTTCTGCCCGGCTGCTACGCCGACCCCGAGATCCACCACTTCGCGGGGCGCTTCTGGATCTACCCGACCTTTTCGGCTCCGTACGAGGAGCAGACGTTCTTTGAAGCATGGTCCTCAGCCGACCTCACGGGTTGGCGGAACGAAGGGCGAATATTGGATTTCGCCGACGTCCCGTGGAGCACGAACCGGGCCGCCTGGGCTCCGAGCTGCGCGGAAAAGGATGGTCGCTACTACTTCTATTTCTCGGCCGGAGACGGGGCCGGCCTGGGGGTCGCGGTCGCAGACGCGCCCGATGGCCCCTTTCACGATGCCCTTGGCCATCCGCTGGTGAAGGAATATCACCATGGAGCCCAGCCGATCGACGCCCATGCGTTTATCGACGACGACGGCACGCCGTACCTGTATTGGGGAGGCTGGAAGCACGCGGTCATGGCCCGGCTAGGCGACGACATGACTTCCATCCAGGGCGAGATCGTTGAAATCACTCCCGAGAATTATGTGGAGGGGCCGTTCATGCTTAAGCACGCGGGTCGTTATTACTTCATGTGGTCCGAGGGAGGCTGGACCGACCACACCTACCTGGCCGCCTATGGCTCCGCGGACACGCCGTTTGGACCGTTCAAGAGGGAGGGCGTTCTCCTTCAAAACGAGCCTTCGGTCGCGAACGGCGCCGGGCACCACTCGGTGCTTCGCCTTCCGGACAGCGAGCGTTACGTGATCGCTTACCATCGGCGTCCCTTGGAGGCGGAGAGCCCACACCATCGGGTGGTCTGCCTTGACGAGCTAATTTTCCGGGACGATGGATCGATCGAGCCGGTCAAGTTAACCAACCTGGGAGTGACCCTCGATACCGTTTAGTTGAAGTGGCACAGACGCTTCGCCCGAGCTAGTTTCTGAGGAGGATTCTCAGGGGCGGGCCGCCCCGTGATACCCACGGGCGAGCCGCCCGTGCCACGTTAGCGCAGGATCTCGACGATTAAGACGGAAAGCTTTTCGAGCTTCGAGGTGCGGGCTCGAGCGGAGAAGACGTCGTAGCCGTTCGCTTCGACGCGGTCGAGAATTCGAGAGTAAAGGATTCGGGCGAGACGGACCGCCTTGCGAGCACGCGGTGGAAGCAGCGGGATACCCACATCGGCTTGGGAATAGAGATTCCGGGCTCGCTCGATCTCGAAGCGGATCAGCTCTCGAAATCGAGGCGTAGGTTCCAGATCGGCCTCAGTCACTCCAAAGCGAGCCATGTCCTCGGCGGGAAGGTAGATCCGGCCCCGGTTGTAATCTTCGCTTACGTCACGAATAAAGTTGGTGAGCTGCATTGCCTCACCGAGGGCGACCGCCGCTTCCAACATGGCCGGATTGTTCCCCGCTTCCAAGACGGAGCACATCATCAAACCGACGGCAGAAGCGCTCCCTCGCATGTAGTCGCGCAGGTCCTCGTAAGTTTCGTATCGGGAAATCGAAAGGTCCTGAGCCATCGCGTCGAGGAACCGTAGCGGCTCGTCGAGGGGCATACCGACTTCGTGCATGACGTCGCAGAAGGCTCGCAGCACCGGCTGGGTGGGGCAAACCCCGTCGAGGGCGCGGATGAGCTCGCTTCGATACGCTTCGAGACGATTCCGACGTTCGATATCGCCGCCCACCGGGTTGTCGACCCACTCATCGGGCACGCGGACAAATCCGTAGAGGGCGTTGACCCGCTCCCGGGTGCGGCGGCCGAAAAGCCGGGTCGCGAAATAGTAGGTGGTCCCGAATTTCCGGTGGAGACGCCGGCATTCGGCATGATCGTTCGGCGACGCGAACCGGCTAGGGGGTCGCGTTTCGACTGGTTCGCTCTCCATCGAACTGCCGACGTGCATTTCACTACTGGCTACGAGGTTCTTCCGACTTATATTCGCCCATCTTAACCCTCAACCGAGAAAAGCCGGGCATCTTGCTTAGCTGCATTCGCTCGTTCACATCTTTGGTTCCGGCGTGCAGCAACTGGAACCGATCGGGCGCAACCGAAAGGTCGACGGCGATCCGGTCTAGCTGCTTTGCGACGGCGAGTCGAGTGCGGCGGGACATTTCGGGCCCCTCCTCCATCGGCTCTCCAAATCGCAGGAAAGCCTCCGGCCTTTCGTGCATCGAGTGTTCGTACCGGATGCCGACCGGGATCACAACCGCATCGGGCACCTTTTTGACGAGCAGATCCAACGACTTTCCGAACGGCAACAGCTCCGGCGGGCGGTGCAGGATCCCTTCGGCGAAAAGCATCAAGCTTCTTCGGTCCCCTTTCATCAGCCGGATCGTGCGGCGGATCGTCGCCGCGCGACGGACCGGATCGTCGGATGGAAAGGGCATGCCGCCGATTTTCCCGAACAGCGGAAAGCGGTCGAACTCCTCGATCCAATCGTGAAATCCTCGGAGGCCGAGCTGCGAAAGCGCGAGATACATGACGTATCCATCGTGCCAACCGTGGTGGTTCGGCACGAAGATCGCCGGCTCTCCCACCGGCAATTGGGGAGGCTGCCAGTAGACGCCGCGAAACGTGCGGCGAACCGACCGCCGAATCATCCGATCGACCATCCGGCCGATCGCACCGTCTATCTGGGGCGCCTTAGTGGGAGACAACCCCATCCATGTACCTGATCCGATGGAATCGTCGGTCGTCGCTCGGGCTCATAATCGGGGTGATGCGGAGCCTTTTTCCTCTCGTCGCTCTTCTTGTTTTACTGGCCGCGGTCACAGGGTGTTCGAATCAAAACGACGCCGAACCGCCAAAGCTGGCCGAGCCGGCCGGAAAGCAGGCGACGAGCGTCAAACCGAATGCTCCGAGCTCCCCCGAAAAAGTGAACATGCCCCCGGTGGCGACGCCAATTGCAAGTTCCACAGACGATCGCGATGCGCTCGACAAATACAGCCAGTCGCTACACACCATTCTTCAATCGCATTCGCTGGCGGTAAAGATTTTCCGCGACGAGATGCGGAAGCAGGTCACCGACATCGACAAGAAGGGGATGAAGGCTTTCCTCGGACCATACTCCAGGTTCGATTCGTCCGTCGAACGGTCGGTCAAGAAACTCGAAGCGCTCAAGCCTCCGGCTAGCGCGCGACGGGTGCATGATGCCATTCTAAGCGCACTTGATCGTTTAAACGAAAATCTCGATTCTGCGGTCGCAGCAATTAACGAGGGGAACGACCAAGAGGTAGCGAACCTAGCCCAAGAGCGCAACACGCTCACGGACGAAGGCGCAAAAGGGGTGGACGAGGCTCTCGCTTCCGGAGGTTTTGACGCCGAAGAGTATTGGAGGAACGTCCGGCTCGTCCGAAAGAGTGACAAAGGAAAATAGCTATGACCGGCAAACTGATCGCTCTCTTCATCGCTCTTTTGACCTTCGCGCTCGCCAGCGCCAACCCTCCGGCCCCTTCCGAATACGAGAAGGCGCTCACCAAGGCGCTGAATCTTCATGACAAGGCTTCGCAGGGGTTCTATCAAGGGGTCGAAAAGGCAACGACAGAACCGGGGACGGATGGGGATTCGGCGGTGGCGAAACTGATCCCGGTCTACGAGGCTTACCGCGCGGCGACCGACGAATTGGTCGACGCGATTCTGGACGTAGTCCCTCCCAAGGAGCTTAAGAAGGTCCACAAGGCGCTTCTGATCTCCAAAATCCGGCTGGCCGACGGCCTGGAGGAGCAAATGGCCGCTTTCAGGTCGAAAGATCCCGACCAAATGAAATCGGCCGAGAAGCACCTCAACGCAATGGGAGTCGCCGCCGTCAATGAGTTGCGCAAACAAGTTGAAGCGGCTGGATACGATTTTGTTCGTTTTGCAAAGGACAACGTGTTAGTAAAGAAAGCCGGGCAAGGCTGATGGACTCGCCTTTAACCCCGACTTTCGGCCCTTTCACTGTAAAAATTGCTGGGCCATTAGGGCATCGACCCTAGATAAAGACACAGAAAATGCGCAAGAATCCATAAGGGAGAGACAAGGATGCCTAGAGTTCTAGTTGCGGATGATTCTGAGCTCGACCTCCAACTCACGCGTCGTGCGCTAAGGAATGCGCTGCCGGAGTGGGAGATCGAAACGGTAGTCGACGGTGAATCCGCCGGTCGCGAAATTCGCGAAGGTGTGACCCCGGCGCTAATATTGTTGGACTTCAAAATGCCCGGCATGGGCGCGCCCGAAATCCTCGCCGCCACGTCGGAAGAGCTACGTGCGCAAGTGCCGATCGTGCTTTTCTCATCCTCCGTAAGTCCTTCCGACATCGCCCGATGCGAAGCGCTGGGAGTGCGTGAGTACGTAGAGAAACCGACCGACCCGTCGGCCTACGCCGATGCGGTGACGGCAATCTGCACAAAATGGGCGTCTGGATAACACCGGCCGCCTCAGTTAGGCGTTATCCACTCGCGTAGATCGTCCGCTCCCAAGCGGTAGTAAGTGGCGCTTGGCGCGGCGTCGCTGATTTCCGCTTCTAAAATATGGCGCTCGAGGACCGGAATAAGGTCTTCCACCCGTTCCAAAGTGTCTGTCGTTTCCAATAACCGCTGCTTCTCCAGGTTCGCCATCTGGAGAAGGTTCGCGATAGTAAAGGAGAGGACCACCGGATCGCTGGGAAAAACCACCTTGACGCTGATTTCCTGCCGCTCGATTTGACGCCGGATCAGCATCTCGAATTCGGTCCTCGCTCGGGAGAGCAATTCTTCCGCTCGCCCCACGTCCTCGATCTCGTGTTCGATCACCGGCTCGACTTGACCCATGAAGAACGGGCGGGAATCGTCGATCTCTCGAATCCTGAACCGGCGCTCGCCCACGACGTGGACGTCCAAGCGACCATCGTCGTACGTGTGGACCCGCTGAATCCGGCAAGCGGTTCCGACGAGGTAAGGCTCGGCGCGGCCGCCCACCTCAGGACCGGATCGAATCAGGACGACGCCAAACGGCCGATCCTCGTGCAGACAGAGCCGAACCATTTCGCGATACCGCTCCTCGAAAACATGAAGCTGAATCGATGCGTACGGGAACAGCACCGTGTTGAGCGGGAACAGCGGCATTTCTTCTAGCTCTCGTGCCATTCCGAATCCAGTATAACGCTCTCCAAGTCGAACGCTTGACCGCTAGACCGACGTCATCAATGGGTAGTTCCCAAGACAAGCGCGCCCATGGTCGTGTGTCTTGCTGTCATTGGGGCAAACGTCCCGTGCAACGGCGCGGCTAGGAGAGGTAGAGTGGTGCACGTGTCCCTGGGTACACAAAAGACGATGAGCGACGAGAACGAACTGAACTCGCTCAGAGAGCAACTAGACGCCGCCTTAAAGCGGAACGCCGAGTTGGAGCAAAAACTCCAACAACAAGAAACGGCGGCCGCTCAGTCGGCGTCTGTTCGTGGCTCCGCCGAGTCCGTGGACGTCGCCCCGATTAACGAGGCCGACGTCACCCTTCGACGCCTGGTACAGCGCATTGCGATGATTCTCCAAGCGGAGAAGATCGTAATCATGTTCCACGACCGCGAAAGCGGGGAGTTGATGGGGATTCCGCCTAGTTATGGTGTGGAAGAAGAAAAGCTCAAGCTGTTCCGCATCCGGGCGAGCCATGGCATTTCCGGCCATGTCTTCCGCGAAGCGACGCCGCTGATCTTCCACGACATCATGAACGACCCTCGCGCTCAAGAGGACCCGTTCGCGCTACTGCATGTCTCCAACGGTCTCACCGTTCCCCTCGTTATCGAGAAGCGGGATGAAGAGAACCGGGTAATCGAGCGCACGACCATCGGCGTGCTGCACGCGTTCAATAAGCGGCACGGAGAAGATTTCAACGACGAGGACGTCCGGCTGCTCGAGCGGATGGCTCGAAACGTCGGATCGATCATCGCGAACCTGCAACTCTACCAAGAGGCGATTCAGAAGCGCCAAGAGCTGGTCCAAACGTTCGAGGCACTTACTGCCGGCCTCATGCTCGTTTCGAGTGAAGGACGCATCAGCCAGATCAACTCGTCCGCTCGGGCGATCTTCGATCTCGGACCCGAGACCGTCGGCAAGGACCTGCAAGCGACGATCCCCGTTCCGGAGCTGTTTAACATCGTCCAGAACGCCCGAGAGAACACCGAAGGCGGCAAGGGCGAGATCCAAGTCCATGTCGCCGGCAGCGAGCGGATTTACGAAGCGCAGGCCGCTTCGGTGCACGGCGAGGACGGTAAGGACCTCGGCGTCGTGGTCATCCTCAACGATGTCACCGACATGCGGAACATCGACAAGATGAAGTCCAGCTTTGTCGCGATGGCTTCGCACGAGCTCCGAACGCCGCTTACCGCGATCAAGGGTTTCAGCTCAACGCTTCTCGAGGGTCTCGATGCCGACCTTTACACGAAGGAAGACCAGCGCGAATTCCTCGGAATCGTGGTCTCCGAGTGCGACCGGCTTCGGCGCCTCATCGACGACCTCCTCAACACCTCTCGGATTGAATCGGGCGAGTCGCTCCAGCCTAACTACTCGCGCTTCCCGCTTCTCCCGCTTCTCGAGAAATCGGTCGCGGTTCAGCAGCAGGCAAGCAGCAAGCACCGCGTTCTGCTTCAGGTCCACAACGCCCTGCCTGAAACGATCGTCGGGGACGAGGACAAGCTCGATCAGATTCTGACGAACCTGCTCAACAACGCCATCAAGTACAGCCCGAACGGCGGCGACGTCACCGTTCACGCGAAGAACGAAGGCGAGTCGACGCTGATCGGCGTGGAAGACCAGGGAATGGGAATTCCGAAGGAGCACCTCCAGAGGGTCTTCGAGAAGTTTCACCGGGTCAACAACGACGACAACCGGAAGATCTACGGCACTGGACTCGGCCTCTTCCTAGTCCACCACTTGGTCACTCAAGTTCACATGGGTGAGATCTGGGCGGAGTCGGAAGTCGGCAAGGGCTCAACCTTCTGGGTTCGCATCCCGAACGAGTTGGACATCGAGAAGGCCAAGCAAGCGAACGAGTAGCACGAAGCCGGCAATTTGTTGGCTCGAACACGGAGGCTCTGAATTCTACGAATTCAGAGCCTCCGTGACTAATGGCCTATTCTATTTGCACCGATTATTAGCAGCGTGGGGGCGACAGCCAGGCTCAATCGGGAATCTGCTTACGGAATCGCAGAAACAAGCCGCTCCGAAGCGCCTGCCTCGGAGGTTCGATCCGGGCTGCCCACGGTCCCGGGCACGGATGCTCCAAAGCTCAGTGAGAACATCCTTGCCTTCCGGATTCTCGGTTTGTACCTCGCGATTGGGTTGGTCTATCTTTTGATCGCATCGAGAGGAGCCCCGCTCCTCCGCAACCCCGACGGCCATTGGCGAGAGCTGATGCTGGAAAACGCCATCTTTCTGGTGGTCACTTCGTTCGTTGTCTTCTTTCTATCTCGTCGCGGCTTTCACGAGCTCTTATTGGCAAGGCAAGACGCGGCAAGGTCCAAGGTCGAACTTGTGCACCGCTTGGCCGTGGTGGCGGAGTGGAAGGACGACACGATCGGTGGGCATAACTACCGGATCGCGCGAAGCGCGCAAATTATCGCCATTCGCATGGGTGTCCCGGAGCAGCGCGCCCGGCTGATCTTCCATGGGGCGGTGCTGCACGACATAGGGAAAGTGGGCATGCCGGACTACCTCCTCCGCAAAGACGGCATTTTCACGCCCGAAGAGCGGCGTCTCATGGAACGCCACGTTCTATTGGGAGCCGCCCTCTTGGAAGGGAGCGACGACGACCTGCTCAGCGTCGCCCGGACGATCGCCCTGACCCACCACGAGAACTGGGACGGGTCCGGCTATCCGCACGGCTTGGCCCGTACAGAGATCCCGGTGGAGGGCCGGATCGTGGCGGTCTGCGACGTTCTTGACGCGTTGCTCAGCGAACGGTCATACAAGGACGCCTGGAACGCTTCCGCGGCGGTGCAGTTCATCATCGAGCAAAGCGGCCGTAAATTCGACCCCGCCGTGGTCGATACGATGCTCCACACCCTGCCGGACATCGTCGCAATTCGAGAGGAAGTCCCCAACGACCCTTGGATCGCCTGGCAGCATCAGAAGAACCGCCTAATGCGCGATGAAGCCACCCGGGTTCGGCTCTAACCGCTCGTAAAGGCAACCGCGACGTCGTCCGGAATGCGTACTGGACGATTTCGGACCGGGTCGATCCAAACCCACTCCGTCTCCGCCTCGGCCAAAACCGTGTCGGCGCGTTCGATCCTCGTCTCTCGGGTCGCGCGCACCCCGTGTAGCGAGGCGATTCGGGTGTGAACCTGGATCTCGTCCCCGCTCATCGCCGGCACGTGGTAGACCAGGGTATGCCGTCGCACGACCGGCACCGCCGCGAACGCCTTATATCGGTCGATTCCGAATCCGAGCTGCTCGCTGTGGGCCCGCGCGACCGCCTCGACCCAGCGCAGGTAGACCACATTATTGACGTGTCCAAGTTCGTCGATATCTTCGGGTGAGGCGATGAGGGTCAGCGTAAAGGCCGGTTCAAACATGGGCCCCATTTGCCGGGAGGGTAAACCAGATCGTGGCCCCCTCGCCTGGCCGTCCTTCGGCCCACGCTCGGCCGCCGTGCCGCTGAGCGATGAGGCGGACCATTGTGAGTCCCATTCCCCATCCCGGATATTCAGTTTCGGGATGAAGGCGGTCGAACGGCTTAAAAATTTCCTCCGCCTTTTCTGGCGGGAAGCCGATTCCATCGTCCCGAACGAAATAAGCGCCGTCCTTCTGTCCAATCTCGATGTGGACGGGGGAATCTTTCCTAGCAAACTTCACGGAGTTATCGATCAGCGCGCCAAACAGCTTCTTCGCGAGATCGGCGTCCGCCACAGCGGACATTCCCGGCTGAACGATGGCGTCCACCCCCGCCGAGCTAGCTGCCTCCGAGGCGGCGGCGCTGAGATCGAGTTCGGCCGGCGTCATCGTCTGACGCCCGAGCCTTGAAACCTTTAAAATCTGTTCGATGATGTCGGATAGCCGCTTTGCGTTGCGCGATTGACGCTGCAACTCGCTCTTGCCCTCGGCATCGAGACGATCGTTATAGTCCTCGATGAGGATCATCGAGCTCGACATGATCGCACGAAGCGGACCTCGAAGGTCATGCGAAATGGCATACAGGAACTGCTCGAGGTCCCGCTCCGCGTTAGTCGCCCGCTCTTCTAACTGTTCAATTCGACGCTGTAGCTCTGCTTCCCGATCCAAGCTCCACTTCATCCTGTCGATGTTCCGACGCAAGCAACTATACTGGCTGCCGTCGAAACTATGCTCGCCGCCCTCTCGATTATTCGGTCCAACGACCACGACGAAGTCCTTGGTTCCCCGCGGGTCGACCTTCGATCCTATGGATTGCATGTCGGGAAGGCCAAATTCGGTCTAATGGGCTCGGCAATGTCGGCTAATTGTCGGCGGTAGCCTCGGCTGGGGTGTCTTTCGCTAGAGAGGCGGAGCCCCCCAACCTGAGCTTTGACTGAGCCTGAATCGCACGCTCTTTTTCGAGGCGATCCTCTTCCGCCGCCGGCTTAGTACAGCCGGCGACGGTAAGAGCGATTGCCATCGCAACGGACGCCGCGACGAACGCGATCACGGTTCTCATTACAATTCCAAGTCCGGTCGGAAGAAGCACCAGTAGTACGGAGCGGTCGATCCCGTCGGCCGGCATCCCGTGTACTGAGTTCCTTTAACGTTCGCATCGTAAACGGAGAATGGATCGGTTAGGAAGTCCGCGACGGTCCCTCCGCCATCGACGCCGATTCGCTTAAACTTGGCCGAGGTGTCGGTACGCACGAAGATCGTTCCGTTGGCGTACGCCCGGTGACTCCTTGTTTCCGCGGGAGGGGCATACCAAACCGAACCAAATGGGCTCCCGCCCCCGTTTGTATCGTCGGGGTAGCCGGTCGGGTTAAAAATACATTCCCCAGCCCCGGCGCAGCGCAGGGAGGGGGTGGAGATCATTTGGCCGGTCCAGTTGACTCGTCCGGTGGCGTACCACAGCAGGGGAACCGTTCCCGGCTGGGAAACCGAACCTAAAGAATAGGTGTGCAGGAGCCCGTTAAAGCTCATCCCTACGTTTTGAGGGAGTTTGCCGGGTTGAGGCGACGAGGCCTGGGCGGCATTGACCCCGTCGCCAATCTTGACCAGTTCTATTGATTTAGTGTACGGCGCAATACTGTTCGCCCAATACACGGAGTGGCGCTCGAGGGTCGCGGGGGTGGTCAGACGCCAATCGTTCGGGACCTCGGCGAGAAGCCCTGGGGACCAATTGCCGGCCGAGTTGCGGATAAGGGCGAACGGCAGGCGGTCGTCGTTGTCGTTGGTGTAGATCGTCATGGCGGTCCCCACCTGCTTGAGGTTGGAGAGCCCTGCCGTTTTCTTTGCCGCTTCCTTCGCCTGAGCGAAGACTGGAAAGAGGATGGCCGCCAGGATAGCGATGATCGCAATAACCACCAGGAGCTCGATTAGGGTGAATCCACGGGAATAAATTTTCATCGTCATATTCCTCCCGCCGAAGATTTGAGCCGATTGACGCACAGCCTCCAAATTTCGATGAGAATCGCCTCCGCGATTAGTTGCAAATACTCTATTCATTTCGCCAGGGTTCCCCGCTATGACCAGGAATCGAACCCAATCTTCCGTGGCTCGCTAGTGTTAAGGATTGATGAATGGCGGGAGTTCTGCGCGGAGGGGCTGCGTACACTTTCCCCGTGATTCTTCTCCGACTACTGGCGCTTGGCTTGGTAACGGGACAGATGCCGGCAACTGAAACCCCTGCGCTGGCAAACGCGACCGTGTTGATCGTTCGACATGCCGAGAAACCGCCGGAAGGGGACGGACTAACCTCGGCCGGGGAGGCGCGAGCGAGGGCGTACGTTCAATATTTCAAGAAGTACCGGCTCACCCACATCTTCGCCGCCTCCGACTCCAAGAAGAGCCGCCGGCCTCGCTTAACGGTCGAGCCGCTCGCAGCATCGCTCAGGCAGAAGGTCGACGTACGGTTTCCCGATTCCGATCCGGCAGCGCTCGTGAAAGAATTGGGCGCCCAGAGATACGGCGGCCGAATTTTGATCTCGTGGCGTCATGGAAAGATTCCGGGGCTCATCGAGGCGTTCGGCGCCGACCCAAAGAAGCTTTTGCCAGCCGGCAGGTGGCCGGATGACGTGTTCGACGAAGTAATCGAGCTTCGATACGATAGGAAAGGGCAGCTTCTGCCTGAAAAAGCGAAGCTGATCCACGAGAATCTAATGCCCGGGGACTCCCACCCGTAGCAACTTCTTTCCGCTCTCGCTAGAGGTGTCGAACGAACCGTTGCTGTCGAAGTCCGGCAGGGCGGGCTGCCGTGGTGGTTAACTAAGATCATGATTCTGGCGATCATGCCCTGTCTTCTCGCGCTGAACGCACAGGTCCAGACGATGGATTTAGCCAAGTGGCGCGCCGCCTACGAGAGTGAACTAAAGGGCGAGCGCGGGTGGCTCAGCGTCGCCGGGCTGTTCTGGCTCGAGGAGGGTGAGACGACGGTCGGCTCCGCGCCCTCCAACGGGGTTCGGCTGCCCCCTAGCGCCCCACGCGCGTTGGGGACGTTTATTCGACGCGGCAAAAAGGTCTCCTTTCGAGCCGCATCGTCAACCGACGTGATCATCGGTGGAAAGCAAGTCGCCGAGGCGGACGTGAAGTCAGATGCGGAAGGTGGCCCGGACGCGATTCAGGTGGGAGACCTGGTGCTGACGGTGATCGTCCGCGGGAAGAGAGTGGGGATCCGCATGTACGACCCGCACTCGAAAGCTCACAAAGAATTCCGGGGACTCCACTGGTACCCTGCCAATCCCGCCTATACGATCAAGGCCAAGTTCATCGCGTACGACCCTCCGAAGACGATCTCGATCACGAACGTTCTCGGTGACACCACGCCCGTTCCCTGCCCCGGCTACGTAACCTTCACCATGGACGGAAAGGTTTGCCGGCTCGACGCTCAAGACTCCGGAAGCGGGCTTTTTCTGAACTTTCAGGACGCCACCACCGGCAAGGAGACTTACGGCGCCGGGCGCTTCCTCGATACCGAGAAGCCGGCGAACGGAGAGGTTACGATCGACTTCAACCGGGCGACCAACCCGCCGTGCGCCTACACCGACTTCGCCACTTGCCCGCTCCCGCCGAAGGGGAACCGCTTACCGGTACCCATCCGAGCGGGAGAAAAGAAGTTTCACAAATAGCTACTTCATGAGCGCCTTCACCACGTGCCCGTGAACGTCGGTGAGGCGGAAGTCACGTCCTTGATACGGGAAGGTGAGCTTGGCGTGGTCAACGCCGAGCAGCCATAGGAGAGTGGCCTGTAGGTCGTGAACGTGGACGGCTCCGTCGGTGAAGTCCTGCTTATTCGGGTCGAGAATCTTGCCGTCGGCGTCGGCGATGTTGTAGCCGTAGTCGTCGGTGCGGCCATAGGTCGTACCGGCGTTCACTCCGCCGCCCGCCATGAAGACAGTGAAGCAGCGCGGGTGATGGTCTCGGCCGAAAGAGTTGATATCGAGCGGGCCTTGCGAGTAGCTGGTCCGGCCGAACTCGCCGCCCCAGACCACAAGGGTGTCGTCCAGCATGCCAAGACGTTTTAGGTCTTTGATCAGCGCGGCGGCCGGCTGGTCCGTCTTGTGGCACTGGCTGGTGATCTCGCCTTTCAAGCCGCCGTGGTGGTCCCAACCCTGGTGGTAGAGCTGGATGAAGCGAACCCCCTTTTGAGCGAGTCGCCGGGCGAGCAGACAGTTGGCGGCGAAGGTGCCGGGTTTGCGTGATTCGGGGCCGTAGAGCTCGAAGGTCTCGTTGGTCTCCTTGCTGAGATCGGTCACGTCCGGCACGCTGGTTTGCATTCGGTAGGCCATCTCGTATTGGGCGATCCGGCTCTCGATCTCCGGGTCTAGCTCTCGCTCGAACTCGTGCCGGTTGAGCTCTCCGAGCCGGTCGAGCATGGCGCGGCGACCGGAGCCGCAGATGCCGTCCGGGTTGGAGAGGTACAGCACCGGGTCGCCGCCCGATCGGAACCGGACGCCTTGGTAGCGAGAGTCTAGGAAGCCGCTTCCCCACAGCCGCGCGTAGAGCGGCTGGTCACCCTGGTTGGCGCTGGCGAGGACGACGAAGGTCGGCAAATCTTCGTTCATCGAGCCGAGGCCGTAGGAGAGCCAGGAGCCGAAGGAGGGACGTCCGGCCTGCTCGCTGCCGGTTTGGAAGAAAGTGATCGCCGGGTCGTGGTTGATCGCCTCGGTGAACATCGACTTGACGAAGCAGAGGTCGTCGGCAACGCCCGAGAGGTGAGGCAGGATCTCGCTGAACCAGGCGCCGCTCTCGCCGTGCTGGGCGAACTTGAACGGCGAACCGGCGAGCGGGATCACGCTCTGGTTGCTGCTCATGGCGGTCAGCCGCTGACCGCGCCTGATGCCCGGCGGCAGGGGTTGGCCGTGCATCTGGTTCAGGAGCGGCTTGTAGTCGAACAGGTCCTGCTGCGCCGGTCCGCCGGCTTGGAAGAGGTAGATGATCCGCTTCGCCTTCGGCGCGTGGTGGAATTTGCCGAGGGGGGCGGCGGACTGCTGGCCGAGGGCGAGGTTTGGTAGCAGTGACGCAAGGGCGATCGCCCCAAACCCCTGCGCGGTGCGCCCGAAGAACTCGCGGCGGGTCAAGCCGAGGAGTTCGCGAAGGGGATTTTCGGGGTCGAGGGAGTGCATGGCTTAATTCCTTTGATGGGGATTGCAGTGGGTCTTATGGGACTGATGGGTCATCTGGGATACATGAGTCCCATAAGACCCATTTCAAAAGCCTCTTCGGTTTCGCCGCTCGCGGTAGATCCGCTCATTAATACCGCCTTCCTCGACGAGGCGATCGCTTAGCTGCTTCTTTATCTTATCAAGCAAATAGCACGTTTGCCTGAGAATGCAGACCATCGTGTTGGCGGCGGTCTCGGGTGACTTCTCCTCGATGTAGATCCGGTAGGTCGAGTAAGACTTTCCGTTTCGGTAAGCAAGACGCCGGATGTATACCGCCTTCTCGTGATCCCTCGGCCACTCGGCCAGATTTCGCTGCCTCAGGAAATCCTGATAGTCGTTGAGCAGTTCCTCCAGGCTTGCACGTGCTACCCCGACTAACTTCAGCTCGGATGCACGCGAAGTCCCGCTCATCGAACTACCTTCCGCAATATTCTGCTTGCCGCTTCGAGCTGCCTGAACCATCTGGTCCACCGTACGATCTGTGGGCTTTAGGAATCGTCGGCAAAAAGCGACCGTTGCGTCGTGGATGATCACCGTGTTTTGGAACGCCTTGAGATCCCGGTATCCACCGTGGGGCGGGAGCAAGGGTTCGTCGGCCATGGTGGGAAGAGAATATCACCTGAGACTCTTTGATGGGACAAATGGAACCCCATAAGACGCATGTGTCCCATTTGACTCATTCGTCTTACTCAAGATAGATTTACCTCTTCCACACCACCGCGTCCGAATTCAAGACAGTCTGTACCGTCACCGTCATGGCGGCCAGAACGACGGGGTCAATCGTTGTCGGCTTCGACTCTCCCACGTGGACCAACTTGTCCGCGTCGGCGGGGGTTGATTTGAACTGGGATAGCTGCTCCTCGTGGCCTTGGGTGAGAACCGCCATTTCTCGGGCGTCGGGATTGCGGCCGGCGAGGCGGCGGAAGATTAGCCGGATTCTCTCGCCCGTATCGGCGGACGCAACCAAGGCGTGATCCGCCAAGGCTCTGGCGGCTTCTACGAATTGCACATCGTTCAGCAAGACCAGGGCCTGCAACGGAGTGCTGGTCGTCGGTCGGCGGATGGCGCAGGCTTCTCGCGAGGTGGCGTCGAAGAGGAGCATGCTCGGGACGGGCGTCGTCCGCTTCCACGTGGAGTAAAGGCTTCGGCGGTAGAGGTCGGCCCCCTTGCTCTGCACGAAGCCGGGGCTCATCGTGTTGTTTTCCTGCCAGATTCCGGCGGGCTGGTACGGGTTCACCGGGGGACCGCCGACCCTGGGATTGAGGAGGCCGGCCGCGGCTAGGGCGGTATCACGGACCATCTCGGCCGATAGACGGTGGCTAGGGCCGCGCGCGAGCAAACGGTTCTCCGGGTCGACCTTTGCCAGCTTGGCCGTGAGCTTGGAATCTTGACGGTAGGTCGCCGAGAGAACCATCGTTCGCAACAGCGCCTTGACATCCCAACCGGAATTCACAAAGCGGCGGGCGAGGTAGTCGAGAAGCTCCGGATGGGTCGGGCGCGAACCTTGTGAGCCAAAGTTCTCGCTGGTTTCCACCAGTCCGACGCCGAAAATCATTTGCCAAAGCCGGTTCACCGCCACCCTGGCGGTAAGCGGATTGTCCGACCGAGTCGACCACTTGGCCAGAGCGAGGCGGTCGTTTTTCCCGGCGACCTTCAAGGGCGGAAGCGACTTCGGCACGCCTCGATTAACGAGGGTGGCGGCGGTTCGAGGCGCATCGTAACGGCCGCGGGCGAGGAGGTAGGAGGGGATCGGCTTTTTCGCCTCTTCCATCACCGAGATCTCGTATACCGCTTCCTCGGCGTTCGCCAACTGCTCTTGAGCCTTCCTCACCGCTTCCTGGGCCGCCCTGACCTCGGGGTCCACGGCAGCGATGTAATAGCCCGGAAGATCGCTAGGAGCTGCGTTGCCGTAGAGCTGGGCCACTTCGAACGCGCTCAGCTCCCGGTCGGCGAAAGCGACGTCGTCGAGCTTGCCACCCTTGAAACCGGAATCGCGGAAACGTTGGGCGAACGACCACTCCCCGCCGCTGGGGCCGAGGTCGCCGTAGGCGTTGATCTTCTTCCAGAGCTGATCGTTCAAAACCGTCGTTTCGGCCGGTCGGCCGTCGAGATAGATCTTGAGTCCGGCGGCACGTCCGCTCCCGTCCCACGACCACGCGACTTGCGACCACTTCCCTTTCGGCACCTGGGCTTTGGTTCGGACGACGATCGCGTTTCCGGGGGCGTGCCGCATTACTCGGGCGGTGAGATAGCCGTCCTCCAGCATTAGCTCGAAGCCGCAAAAGCCGACGTCGGTTCCGCCGGTCCGATGCATCAGGACGACCGGTCCCTTCCCGGGGCGCGGATCTTGGATCCAGAACGACCAGGTGAAGGCGTCCCACCTTTCTCTTCCGGGTAGGCCTCGGAAGAGGACGCCGTTGTCGCCGTCGAAGAGGACCGCCTTCCCCCGATGGCCGGGAACGAGGTCAACGTTTTGGATCTTTGCTCCGGTCAAATTTCCGCCCAGATCGTTGGCGAACTTACCGCCGTCGTCTCCGTCGAGAGAAAACCGGGCAAGGAGTTGAGGCGTCTCGGGCGGCTTGCCCGTCCATTGCCGATACCGCTGCTCAGCGTCCTTCGTTGCCTTGGCGAGATTCAGTTGGACTTGTCGATCCGCTGATTTCAATTCGTTCAACTTCCGCTCTTGCTCTGCGGTCGGGAGCAGGAGCGAGGGGGTGGGGACGATCTCGGTGCTGAGCAGCAGGCCGTATTCGTCGATCGAGTTGAAGTAGCCGAAGAGCTGGTAGTACTCCTTCTGAGTAATCGGATCGAATTTGTGATCGTGACAGCGGGCGCACCCGACGGTCAGGCCGAGCACGGCGGTTCCGTAGGTGTTTACACGGTCGGCGGCGTACTCGGTCTTGAATTCGAGGGCG
The DNA here is from genome assembly GCF_000724625.1 of Fimbriimonas ginsengisoli Gsoil 348. Classification (GTDB taxonomy): domain Bacteria; phylum Armatimonadota; class Fimbriimonadia; order Fimbriimonadales; family Fimbriimonadaceae; genus Fimbriimonas; species Fimbriimonas ginsengisoli. The sequence goes on from NZ_CP007139.1 coordinate 1,250,551, forward strand.
ATCGACCCGCCCTCGTTGGATTGCCTGTGGAGACGGTTGAAGGCGGTCGCGAGACGTTGGTCGCGGGTTGGATTCTTCAGCAGGTCGCCGGCGATTTGGTCGGTGAGGAACTGGTCGTATGGCAGGTTTTGGTTGAACGATTTGACGACCCAGTCGCGGTACGGCCAAGTCGGCATCAGCAGGTCGGATTGGTAGCCGTAACTGTCCGAGTAGCGGGCGGCGTCGAGCCAATCGACGGCGATTCGCTCTCCGAAGTGGGGGCTGGCGAGGAGGCGATCGACGACCTTCTCGAACGCGGCCGGGCTCTTATCGGATTGAAATTCGGCGATCTCTCGTTCGGTCGGCGGAAGCCCGGTAAGGTCCAAGCTCACTCGCCGCAGCCAGCGCAGACGGTCGGCGGGTGGGCTGGGCGCCAGTCCCTCTTTCTTTAGGCGAGCCAGGATGAACCGGTCGAGGTCGCCGCGCGGCCAAGTGCTCTTGACGTGGGGAACAGCAACGTTTGCGGGGACCGGCTGAAACGACCAAAGCCGCCCGTAAGTCGCCCCCTCGGCGATCCAACGGGTGAGGATCGCGATCTCCTCCTTTGTCAGCGATTTGCCGCTCGACGGAGGAGGCATCGTCATCGTCGGATGGTTGATGCGCTTGACGACGAGGCTGTCGTTCGGCTTCCAGGGGACGATCGGAAATCGGCCACCCCGATTTGCAAAAGCCCCTTCGGGCGTGTCGAGCCGCATGCCGGCCATCCGGCTCCCCGCGTCGGGGCCGTGGCACTTGAAGCATTTGTCGGAGAGGATCGGGAGGACGTCGCGCGAATAGCTGAGTTTTTCTTTCGCTGCCGGTTTCTGGGCGGGCCACAGCGCGGCGCCCGCGAGCATCGAGGCGCTGACCAACATCAGCAAAAAGCCAGATACTCCGCCCTGAGTCCGCATCTTCGTAGGTTACACCTACCAGCGGGAGATGTTTGTAGCACTTATCGCCGGAGGATGAACTGGCTTATATTTTGAGCGTTATACGCGTGGTGCCCATGAGTAATCGATTTCTTCCACTTGTTACCGGCGCAGCCCTTGCGCTTGCCGCTTTCGGGGTCGCTTCGACCGACTCGAACCTCTACTCCGGACTCGCTTGGCGAAATATCGGTCCATTTCGAGGGGGCCGGATTTCCGCGGTGAGCGGTGCGGTGGGGCAGCCCGGGGTGTTCTATGCCGGACTGCCGCTTGGCGGCGTATGGAAGACCACCGGCGCCGGGACGACCTGGGTCCCGGTCATGGACTCAGTGAAAGAGGCCTCTTCGGTCGGCGCGGTCGAGGTCGCGCCGTCCGATCCGAACGTGATCTATGTCGGAATGGGAGACATGATCACCGGAGGCGGAATCAACGAGGGGAACGGCCTCTACAAGTCGACCGATGCCGGCAAAACCTGGGTGCACCTCGGGCTCGACGACACCCGCCAGATCCCTTCGATCTTGGTCGACCCGCACGACCCGAATCTCGTCATGGTCGCGGCTCAGGGGAACGTCCACGCGCAGTCGGAAACGCGCGGCCTCTACCGCAGCACCGATGGCGGGAAGAGTTGGAAGAAGACGCTTTACGTCGACAATCAGACCGGCATCCAAAAGATCGCGTGGGCTTACGACCATCCAAACGTGATGCTCGCAACCACCGTGCGGCATTACAACGCTCCGGGAGCGGCGCGTGGCTTCGGAGGCGGCGGTGGAGGCGCGGGGAGCGCGGGGACGATGCTCTTCAAATCCACCGACGAGGGAGTCACCTGGAAAAGGATCGTAAGCGACGATCTGCCCCCACTCTCCGGGCGCACGTGCGTTGCGGTGGCAATGAACACCAACGCTCAGCGGATGTATCTGGTAGGAAACTTCGGCCTCTACCGGTCGGACGATGGGGGCTCGAGCTGGCGGCAAATGGATGCGAGCGACCGTCGAGTTGCGAACGGGCAGGGCGGCTACAACTGCGGCGTGTACGTCGACTCAAAGGACCCCGACGTCGTGTACGTCATCAACACCTCCAGCTATGTCTCGCGAGATGGCGGAAAAACGTTCACCGGTTTTAAGGGCGCTCCGGGCGGCGACGACCCGCAGCAGATGTGGATCGACCCAACCGACTCGAAGCGCCTCTTCTTCGGCACCGACCAAGGGGCCACGATCTCGCTCGACGGTGGACAGACCTGGAGCTCCTGGTACAACCAGCCGACCGCGCAGGTCTATCACATCTCGGTCGATAACTCCTACCCGTACTGGGTGTACGCCACCCAGCAGGACTCGGGCGCCGTCGCGACCCGGAGCCGAGGCGACCTTGGCGAGATCACCCCGCTCGACTGGCTCCCCACCCCCGGCTACGAGTTCGGCTCGATCGTGGCGGACCCGCTGAACCCGAAGATCGTCTACTCCGGCGGCCCCGGCGGAGGGATCGTCAAGATCACCTATCCGAACGGGCAATGGGTGAACGTCAGCCCGAACGTAGACTCGACTCTCGCACTGCGAAAGGTCGGCAACCAGCCGATGCTGTGGTCTCCGACGAACCCGCACGAGCTCATGGCGGGATTCCAGTTCCTGATGGCCACGACAGACGGCGGGAAGAGCTGGAAGAAGCTCAGTCCCGACCTTGGCTTCCCTCGCGGGGTTAAGCCGCCCAGTGAGAAAGCGCCCGCTCGCCCGGGAACGCGGCCGGCTGCCGGAAGCACCAATGAGGCCACCTCGGACGAAGATATGGACGACGAGGAAGAGGAAGAAGGGGTGCCGCACATGCAGGGTCCGCCCTCCCCGGGCGGCGCGATCGAGTCGTTCTCGCCTTCGAGCGTCGACGGCAACATTATTTGGGTCGGCACCAACAACGGGCTGGTCAAGCTAACGAAGGACCACGGAAAGACTTGGGACGATGTTTCCATCCGCGGCCTGCCGAATCGGGCGCGCGCCGATATTTCGGCGATCGACGCCTCGCACCAAGATCCGGGAACCGCGTATGCGGCGGTTGACTATCACAACGCGGCCGACTACAAACCGTACTTCTACCGAACCCACGACTTCGGCAAGAGCTGGACGAAGATCGTATCCGGCTTGCCGACGGAGCAGCCGAGCGGCAGCTTCGCCCGGGTGATTCGCTGCGACACGAAGAAATCGGGGCTGCTGTTCGCGGGGACGGAAAGCTCGATGTACGTGTCGTTCGACGACGGCGACAACTGGCAGTCGCTGATGCTGAATCTGCCGAACACGTCGTACCGCGACATGGTCGTCAAAGACAACGACCTGGTGGTCGGCACCTACGGACGAGGTTTCTGGGTTCTCGACGATATCTCGCCGCTTCGGGAGATTACGCCCGCGATCGCATCCGAGCCCGCCCATCTGTTCAAGCCGGGCGACGCGATCCGGGTTCGACGCAACACAAACGGCGATACGCCGTTTCCGCCGGAGATCCCCCACGCGCTGAATCCGCCTCTCGGCGCGATCATCTACTACTATCTCGGCTCCAAGCCGTCGGGCGACATTACTTTGGAGGTTCGGGATCGTTCCGGCAATGTGGTTCGCCACATGTCGAGCGCGCCGATTCCGCCTTTGGCGGAGCCGCCCGCTCCGGTCCCCGACTTCTGGCTCGAAAAGCCGATGCCGATGCCGACCGAAATCGGTACCAACCGGATCAACTGGAACCTCCGGTACGACAGCCCGCCCGCGTTCAGCCACAACTACGAGATCAGCGCCAACCCGGGCCAGACGCCCGCATCGCCAGAGGGCCCCCTTGCCCTTCCGGGTGAGTACACGGTGGTGCTGACAGTGGACGGAAAGAGCTACAAGCAGACGGTGACGGTGCGGAACGACCCACGCTCGCCGTCGAACGGATCCGCGCTGCGAGCCCAGCACGAGGTGCAGATGCAGCTCTACGAGTGCGCCAAGGAGGCTTGGGACGGTTACAAGCAAGTGTCCGCAATGCGGACCGCGCTCATCGACTTGAAGTCGAACCGCTCGGCAGAGGTCGCCAAGGCGGCGGATGCTCTCGATACCAAGCTGGCCGCGATGGGCGGCTCGGCGGGCGGCGGGCGACGTTTCGGAGGCGGGGGTGGCGGCGCGCCGGCGGCCCCGACGTTCGCCGGCTTGAGCGGGGCGATGACCCGCCAACTCAGTTCCCTCGACACCGGCGACATGGCCCCCAACGAACCGACCCGAAACGCCTGCCGCGCCCGCTGCAAGGAGATGGAGACGCTAACGAAGAGTTGGAAAGCGTTCAAGTCGAAGGACTTAGTGACCTTCAATGCTTTGCTGGCAAAGAACGGCCTAAAACCGCTAACCCCCTAACCTGACGCCCCCCATACGGACCGCAGAGCTCCAGCTCTGCCACGTGCATCGCACGTGCGGAAACTCCTGCTGTACTTTGTACAGCGGGAGCAGAGCTGGAGCTCTACGGTCCGTATGAGGCTAGTACGAGACCTCGATCTTGATGGGTCGGGGCTGGTTGTCGAAGCGAACCCAGAGCAGGTGGTGAGCCTCGTCGTACTGTGTCGTCGGGGTTTGGCCGGACATTGAGACCTGGCGCGGTTTTGCCGCCGTCCGCAAGAGAAGCACGCCCGGCGTGTGCGCGATCCCCTCAATCGTTCCGCTCCAACCTTGTACATTCGATTTCGTCTGCAGTACCTGGCCCGAGGCGGCGACGACGACGGGGCGGGCGTACTTGGCCAGATCGACTAAGAAGTGGCGCGAAGCCGGAGCCAGCGTGATTTGATCGACGACCTTCAGTTGAGGATCGAAGAGGTCGACGAATTGTCCGCTCAAGGTTCGCGGCCGAAGGTCGGCCTCGTCCATGCCCGCGGCGACAATGTACGGTCCTCGGCGGAGGACGAAGGATCCGGTTTCTTGCCAGCGGAGGTTCTTCGCGCCGGAACGGATTTTGTCGTAGAGCCAAGTTGAACCGGCTTGGTCGCGCGAGATCTCCGTAGGGCTGCGGCGCAAGAAGACGAGGCGTCCTTTCCCTACCGGCGTCGCCTCTTGCGAGGGGGTCGCCTCCAGGCCGAGCTTTTCGAACAGGTGCTCTCGGGGCGTTCGGTACTTCATCGCGCCGCTGTTCCACCACTCGCGAACCCCGAGGAACGGGTCGCGGTCGGCGTCGACAAACGCAAGTGTGCCGCCCGCGCGAACCCACTTGGCGATCGCCTCGTGGACATCTTCGGTCAGCGGCTTCATCCCCTCGTACGTCATCAGAATCACCTTGAGACCGTCAAGGTATTTCGGAAGCGTGACGTTTTCGAGCTGCACCGGCTGCACGGGAATTCCCCGTTTGACGAACGGCAACGCCAAGCCGTAGAAGTGGCCCATCTCGCCGTCGCTCGCGTTCGGGCCACCTCGCTGGAACATCAGCGAGTCGCTCACCATGACCCCCACGCCGCGCGAGCCGCTTTCCCACCGTACCGAGCGCTGGTTCATGTCCTTCAGCGCATTGATCACCACCTGGAGCTCGCTGGCGTATTCGGGCGGGATCGGCACCCGTTTCTTAGGATCCGCCTCCGACGGGTACGTGCCGTTGAAGATACGTTCCGGCCAAGGCATCACCTCATACTGGGCGACGTCCGGTTGAAGCAGTGAGGCGATCAGCGTCGCGTGATAGTTTCGGCGATAGTCGCCCCAGTCGTGGTTCGGGTTGTCCTCGATCGGATCGGCGAGGTACCACACCCCGCGTCCGGTCGACCGCACTAGGTTCTGCATCGACCCATACTCCAGGAATGCCGTCTCGAAGGTCCGCTCCTTCTTCACTCCTTGATAGAAGTTCGGTTCCCGCGAGGTGCCGGTCCAGACTTGGGCGATGTATCCGTCGCATCCTTTGAGGCGGGCGAGGCTCGATTCCGGGCTGACGATGCCCCAGCTCGCGTAGTTCAGCAGGCTATGGGTGGGGACATAGCACCGCACGTGGGTTCCATGCTGCGCGTTGTACTCCTGAATCGAGTCGAACACCTGCTGTAGGGCTCGTCGGTACAGAAAGTACATGAGCTTTGCCGCGCGCCAGCGCGCATCCGGCGAGCTGGTGGGATCTTGCCACGCTTCACCGTAGAACGCCTGCCACTCCTTTTTGAACCCCGCGCCGTATCCACCCCAGCTCCAAAACTCCGGCTCTTCCAGATGGACCGCTTCCACACCGGCATCCAGCGCCCGCCGCACTCCCTCCGCGAGGTATTTCCCATAGTTGGCCCCCGGCGACATGTAGTACACATCGCCGCCGTGGCCGATCTTCTCCCCGTTCTGGCGGGTCTGCGCCTCGTCTTCGTGGTTGATCCCGTCCCAGCGGCCGAAGTAGTAGTCCTGGTACTCGCCCCAAGCGACCCCGGTCATGAGGTGGATCCGGTAACCGCGGTCGCGCCAGGCTTTGACCCGGTCGGGCATCGTCTTGTCGAATCCGTAGACGATGGCGACGTCGGCCCGGATATTGATCCGGTCGGTGTAGTTGCTTCCGGTCTGAAAGACCGTCCTTTCGCGGATTTGGCCCGGATCTTGCATGAGAGCTAGCGCGAGGGCGAACAGGGGGATCATCGCCGGCACCGGCGCATGAGGGTGAGATGAGGCATGGGCATGTTCGTGTAAAGATTAGCGCCCCTTGTGGGGGCGCGTGCTGATGTTTCACTCGGGCGGGCCGCTCTGCCTTTGCGCTCTTTGCGTTCACCCTTTCGTCAACTGGAACTCCACCGTTCTTCGCGTCCTTGGCGAGAAATCCCCTTCCGGAGTTTCTCGCCAAGGACGCAAAGCGGATCGCCAAGAACGCAAAGAAGACGGCAGCCGAGCAAGATTGGATGGCGTGAGGGGCTAGGACACTACGGCTTTTTGGGCTCAGTTAGCGGGCCTCCCAGGTGGAGGCGTTCTCGCGCCGCCTTTTCTTCGGCGGGCGAGAGCGGCTTCACTTGCGGGTATTTCGAGGCTTCGACCTCTTCGGGAGTCTTCGAATTGCACCCGGCCGTGCTCGCCAAGGCGAGCACGGTTACTAAGAAGAGGGCTAGATTCCTCATGGCGCGAAGGTCTGGGTCGGCTTTTGGATCTTGAACTTGTAGAAGTCGTTTCCTCGAACTTGACCCCAGCCTAGGTTCTTGGCGCTACCGTCCGCCATCGAGTAGTTCGCCTTGCCCATGTAGCCAGGAGTCGGGTCGAAGCCGGAGATGCGCGTGATGTCGTCGCAGTTGTCGCCACCGGAGGGCAAGCGATCGCCCGGGGCTCCGCTGAACGGAACGCGGCCCGCGAACTTCCAGGCGTTGCAGCCGAAAACGATCGGGTCCGAAACGGCGCCGACGCGGCCCGCTTGGCCGTTCAAGGGCCAGATCTCCGCGAACGCGATCGTGTTCGACGGATCGGAGAACTCCGTCATCGTCCGGATTGGGAATCCACCGGTGATATCCCACCAGCTCGGCGTGACGCCGGTGTTGCGGTCGAGCCATCCTCCCGCCTCCACGGTGTCGATGTGGCTGATCATCTCGAACGAGCGGCGGATGAATTTGCCTTTGTACTTTCCGTCCCACAGACAGGCGTCGGTGGTCCATGGATCTTCGAGCGGATGAGAGTCGGCCGGTACCGACCAAAGCTCGGCGCTCTTCATGTACGGCTCGAGCATCGAGTCGAACGGCTCGAGGTGGTAGAAGCACTCCCCGCTCTCTTCCTTTGCGCCCGGGTTGTTGATTCCTGGCTGGTTGTAGATGGCGCAGGGGACGAACTTGTCGTCGGCATCGCCCGCGTACAGGTGGGAGCCGAGAGCAATCTGCTTGGCGCCGCTAAGGGCGGCGGTTTTCTTGGCGGCGAGTTTGGCCTGTGCGAAGACAGGGAAAAGAATGGCGGCAAGGATCGCGATGATGGCGATTACGACGAGGAGCTCTATGAGAGTGAAGGCTTGTCTACTTTGACGCATGGATATGACCTGTCCTTTGCGCCGGAAGCCAGCAGAAGCCGGTTCTCATCGTTCGCCCCCGCAGCGGGGCCGATAAGTTCCTTTTGAGTTCGCCGTGGACAACTGGTATAGTTTTGCACACGATCTGGTCGAGCTTCAGCGATCTGTCCAGCCGTTCAATTATAGGCCAGATTTTGGCGATGCACAACTTGTGGTGTATTAAATCTGCGATTTATCGATTCTTGGTATATACTCTGTACCAGCATGCCGCGAGCCAATCATCTGTTCCAATACCAGGAGATCGCCCAAGAGCTTAAGGAGCAGATTCTTCGCGGAGAGTTCGGCGTGGAGGGGCGCTTGCCCTCGGAGCGGGCCTTGGGAATCCGCTTTGAGGTCCAGCGAAACACGATTCGACAGGCACTGGAGCTCCTTGAGAAAGAGGGCCAAATCCTGACGCAGGAAAAGCGCGGCTCGTTCGTCCGGGTTCCTCCCTCCGCCCCGGGGCCGGATACCTTTCTCGTGAACATCCACCGCGGATCGTCGGCGAACCTGACGCATCTGATGGAGGGATTCAGCCATATCTCCGAACAGGCGGGGTACCGGGTGCGGCGGCGCAACACCGATCCGGCGCGAGGCGCCGCCCTCGACCATGTTCCGGACCCCGACCGGCTTCCGGAGGACACCGCGGGGGTCGTTTTATGGCCGCAGAACCCGACCGACGCGGAGATGCTGGGGAAGCTCAACCGGGCAATTCCGCTGGTCCTCGTCGACCGACGGGTGCTCGGGGTTTCCGCGGATAGCGTTCGGTTCGACGACCTTGCGGGCGGGCAGATGATCACCGAACATCTGCTGAGTCAGGGGCACCGGCGGATCGCGTTTCTCACCGACGACGTCTTCGCGGAGACGGTGCAGAACCGGTGGCACGGGTACGTGTTGGCCCACGAGACGAACGACGTGCCGGTCGACCCTCGCCTCAACTTGCTCTTCCACGGAATCGACGTACCGTTCTTCGGCGTGGCGATGCGCCACCAGCTCTCGCAGGGGAAATTGAGCCCGACCGCGATCGTCTGTTCGAACGACCTTGTGGCCTTCACCCTGCTCCGATTCCTGCACGACGAGGGAATCCGGGTGCCGGACGATCTGGCGGTGACCGGCTACGGAAACAGCATCCCGGACTACACCGAGGCGATGACGCTCACGACCGTCGACCAGCCGTTTTACGAAGTCGGAACGGCGGCGGCCCGAATCCTGATCGACCGCATGGGCCAAAGCACTCCCGAGCGCCTGCGAGCCGCCCACGACATCACGATCCCGGTTCGGCTTATTGTCAGAGCCTCCAGCACCGGCAGCGTCCCCAAGTAGCATCGGCTCCCAGCCGATGAACCCACTGGCAAGATGCCCAATGCCAACCGGCTTTTTTGCCTTGCCGAGCCCGGTCAAAATACAAAGACGCCAAGGCACGGATTTCCTGGCTACTGGATCTTTGTGTCTCTGTGCCTCCGTGCCTTTGTGTTAGCTCCGGACGAAAGGTTCGCTGGCATTAGCGATACGGCCACCCCCGGTGTTCGAGAGCGAGGCGTGCGGCGTCTCGAATCCAGGGATTGGCCGAATGGGTGAGGGAAAAGATAAGCGCGAATGTCTCGGGCAAGCCCGCGAGCGTTCGGTATCTCACGGCATCCGAAATCTTTTCTCCACTTGACATCCATCCCTGTGGGTCCGGGAGCGCGTGCATTCCGGCAAACCAATTGAGCGCCTCCAAAACGCGGATTGGAGAATCTGATTTCAGCTTATCGATCACGTCTGCGGTATCGAATGCGGGGCCGAGTTGATGATTGGACGCAAAGTACACGTTCGGCACCACCCGGTCCTTTTTATCGGCGATCCGGATCAGCGCCGGACGTGATCCGTCCATGCCGACGAAGAACCCGGCGACATCTTCTCGGCCGTTGATCACGGGCCGAGAAGAAAAGTGGATGACCTTGCCAACTCCCGCGACCTCCTGAGTTTCTATCGAAGTCGGAAATGTCCGCCAACCAACGCCAAATGTAGAAGAGCCCACAACGTTGCCTGCCGAATCGAAGATGAAGACGCCGCCCCGAGACTGGCTTGGGATCACTTTTCCATACTGGGCGATCGCCAAGACGAACTTCGATCCATCGCCTCCCCAATCCCAAAGAGCCCACGGGTCATATCGTCCGCCCAGCCTATTAGCCACGTCGAGTCGAGGGTCAGAATCGCTGCCGATGCGTTTGGATACTAAAAACCTTCGCATCGGCTCTAATTCGTCCCTCGTCAAAGCCTTGAAGTCCTTTCCAACAAAGGCCGCCAACGGAAACTTCGAGGCAACTTGCGGCGGTCCGGGAATCCCGATGCCGAGAGCCAAAATCAAACCGGCGGCAAAGCTAATCATTGCATCACGATAACTACTGTGTCTAACGGGCGGACCCTGCCAACGCTTCAGTCAGGATAACCTCCAGGACCGTTTATGAAAAACCGCATCGAATCGAGGCGAAGGCGATACTTCGACCTAAGCTCGCAAATCGCTCAGATGGACAGTCGCAAGCTGGCCGGACTATTCGAGTCGAGCGGGGCGATCGAAGGATGGGGACGAAACCACGTGATCGACGTCGGCCGCTCGAAGGTTTTCGTGAAGCGGGTCCCGATCACCGGCATCGAGCGAGATAACCTCTTCTCGACACAGAATCTTTACGACCTCCCGACCTACTACAACTACGGGATCGGCTCTGCCGGCTTCGGCGTCTCCCGCGAGCTCGTCGCCCACATCAAGACCACGAACTGGGTCTTGAATGGTGACTGCGAAGGGTTCCCGCTCATGTATCACTACCGGATCGTTCCCGCCTCCGGCGAGAAGGAGGTGGTGGACGTGGAGCGGCACAAGCGGTACGTGGAGTACTGGGGCGGGAGCGCGAACATCGGCAAATACATGCTCGACCGAGCCGATGCCGACCACGAGCTGGTCCTGTTCATCGAATACATGCCCGAAGTGCTTCGGCCCTGGCTCGGCGAGAATCCGGACCGCGTCGGCTCCATGCTCGAAGATCTCTTTGGCACCATCGCCTTCCTACGAAAGAACGGAGTGATCCACTTCGACGCCCACTTCCATAACATCCTGACCGATGGCGATCGCACGTATCTGACCGATTTCGGCTTGGTTCTCGACCGGGGCTTCGATCTCACCGAGGAGGAGCTCAGGTTCTTCAAACAGCATTCGCACTACGATTACGGCCTGGTGCTTTCCTGCATCGCGTTCATCCTCCGAGATAAATTCGATTCGCTACCAGAAAACGTTCGGCACGAAATCCTCGCGAAATATGGTCTGGGGCCGAACACGGATCAAGGGGAGATCATGAGCACGCTGATCGACCACACGGATGACTTACCGTTCGAACCGCTTTCCCTCGATAAGCGGTATTGCGCCTGTCTGAATCGCCACCGCAAGACTATTCAGACAATGCACCGTTTCTATTCCACGCTTCGAGCGAACCCCAACAAGGACACGAAGTTCCCCCAGCGCCGGCTTTTGCGGCATTTGCTCGAATCCGGGGTCGTGGGTTCTTCTTAGGAGTTGCTCGGTGGGCGGATTTCTCCACCCCCAACCCCCTCCTCATCGCACATACATCGACGAGGAGGGGGCTCCGGAGCCGGTCTCGAACGTAATTTCTGCGAACTTTAAGATCGCTATTTGAACCGGAAACGGGATGCGATATGATGGTCAGCGGTGTCCCCAATGCCCTTGCTTCGCCCCGTCGTGTTTTCGCTTTTTGCCTGCCTGATGGTCGGTCAAATGGGTTGCGTGGGACCGGCGGAAGCTCCCGATGGAGTGACGACCGGCGGAGGCTCCGCGGTAACCGCGGCGGTGCTTGGAAAGCCGGTCCGGGTGACTAATCGGCAGGCCAATACGAAGGGCGGCGTGTTGGTGCTGATGTACCACAAGTTCGCGCCGAAGGAAACCCGCTACGACCGTTCGTTCGACCACTTCAGGCACGACCTGCAGCGGCTGTACGACATGGGATTCCGGCCGGTGACGATGAGCGAATACCTCTCCGATCGCCTAAACATCGCTCCGGGCGCCTCACCGGTAGTTATCACCGTCGACGACTCGAACTCAACCCAGTTCACCATGAGGGATGACGGCACGGTCGATCCTGAGTGCGCAGTCGGGATCTGGCAAGACTTCGCCGCCATCCATCCGGATTTCCCGGTCAAAGCGACTTGGTACGTACTCCCCACCGTGATGTGGGGCCAGCCAAAGTGGCAGGACCGGAAGGTGGAGATCCTCAAAGAAAGCGGTTCGGAGCTTGCCTCGCACACCTGGAGCCACCCGGTTCTGAGGAAGCTGACCGACCGGCAGGTAAAGACGGAAATCGCGAGGTCGATCGACTTTCTTGCCAAATACGGGTTCGACAAAGTCTCGTTCGCCTATCCGTACGGGGTGTTTCCGAAGCACATGGATATCCTCGATGGCTTCTGGCAGAACCATCGGGCGTACACGCTAACCGGCGCCGTCACCTGCGACACCGATATCGCCCCCGCCCCGGCGGCGGACGACTTGCGACCGTTCAAAGTCCCGCGGGTCGAGGCCCTGGAAGGGCCTCTCGGCGTCGACTACTGGCTCGACCGGATCGAGTCGGGCAAGTCAAAAGTGTTCGTCGCGCCTTAGCTCCTCCAATAGCTGCGGGGCCGGAATTCTCCACCCCCAAACCCCCTCCTCATCGCACAAGCATCGACGAGGAGGGGGTTCCAGTTACTTGATGTTCTTCAAAAGGCAGATGAAAGAGGCGGTTTGGCGCTGCTTCACCGAACCGTCGTCGTTGAGCTGAATGCGGACTCGCCGAATAGAGTCGGATTCGTTTCCGCCGATCGTAAGAGCAAACTTGCCTTGATCGTCCTCACCCCTGGCCACGACGATCGCCGAGTGGGAGAGGTAATCGGAATGCGCCTTCGCATGCGCGAAGTCGAAATTGTTGCCCGACCGGTTGTTCTGGAGGATGTCTCCCACCCGAACCGAGTCTTGGTCCACCTTCACGCCCCGGAAGGCGCCCGGGTGATTGATCGCCTCATGAACGAAGATCGAATGCGCGGCGGCGAACTTAAACTCCTGGGCCGTAGCGCCCGCGTTTCGAACGCAAAACGAAACGAACACGGCCGACCAAGGGGTGTCAACCCCGGGGAACGGCTCGGGTATCGACTGCCAGTACTTCTTGATCTGGGATCGGAGCGGCTCGTCGTGCTCATGGATGAGGTGAAACTGGTCGTGCTGGCCTTTCGCGACGGCGGCCAGCTTTTTGGCAAACTCTGACGGTGGCGGCAATTCAGGCATCGGTAATCTCCTATCCGATAATATAGTACCACAGTTATCTTAGGCGACATGCCGAAATTGCTACTTGAGTCCCCGGCTAGACGAGCCGACAGGCGCTCGACCCACGCAGGACGGAAAGGGAATGGGTGCGGGAGCTACTCGCTAGCCGGCATTAGCGAGCGAGCCCGCTTGTTCCAACTGCGCCGGTACAGGTAAGTGACGTAGGCACCGAGGAGGGACGCGAGAACCACTACTCCGCCAAGCCCATACGGGAGATCTTCGCGGATTTCTCCGAATCCCACGCCAGAGGCGTTCTCGACGAGGAAGAAAACGAGCGTGAGAACCAGAGCGAATTGAACGAAGTTGATCAAGAAAATGCGCTGGAACGGACTCCAAGGGAGCAAATCCGTTTCCGGCGGGCGTTCTCGACCCAAGATTTTCCACCCCGCGGCGCTGTCGAGGTGAGAGAGGCACTTCACTTCTAGCGGGCTTGGATGCCACATCTTGCTCACCGCCGTTCTCCGACATTGGAATTCTCCGGCCAAGCGCGCATCGCAGCTTCGACGACCTTGAGAAGTTCCTCAGGAGTTGTGCCACTAGCCGCTTGGACGGACAAGCCGTGAGAAACGGTAGCGTAATATCGGGCAAGGTCGGCGGGATCGGTGTCCGCCGGGAGACCTCCCTCTTCCTTGGCGCGGATCAGGCGCTTTCTAATGGCCGCTTCCGCTTGGCCGCGTCGCTCGGCGAGCTCTTTGCGCACGTGCTCGCTCGCTTCGCTACATGAGAGCGCGCCCTGTACGAGAAGGCACCCTCTCGATTTCCCTTGTCCGCACTGCCCGCTCACCGCTCGCGTCAGGAACGTCTCGATCGCTACTCGAGCGGATGGCTCTTCCAGAGCGGACGTGACGCCGTCGGCGCGCTCCATGTACCGGTCGAGCGCCTTACGAAAGAGCTCCTCTTTGTTTCCGAAGGCCGCGTACAGGCTGGGACGGGTGATCCCCATCGCCTCCGTCAGATCGGAGAGCGAGGCCCCCTCGTATCCGCTCCGCCAAAACACTTCCAGCGCCCGATCCAGTGCCTCGTCCGCGTCGAAAGCGCGCGGTCTTCCAAGCTTCGCGGGCGGTTTCGACTTTTTCATACCAATTAGTATAAAACCCCTTGACAGACAAAGTCCACCCCTGCCATACATATATACCGTTCGGTACAGAACGACTTTGGAGCACACAATGAGCAAACTCGCAGGCAAGATCGCAGTGGTTACGGGTGGAACGACAGGTATCGGTCTCGCAACGGCGAGGCGCTTCGCCGACGAAGGAGCCCGCGTTTACATCACCGGACGGAGGAAGCCGGAACTCGATGCCGCCGTGCAGGAGATCGGCAAAGGCGCCGTCGGCGTCCAGGGCGACGTCTCGAATCTCGCCGACCTTGACCGGCTCTACGCCAAAATCGAACAGGAGGTGGGGCGCATAGACGTTCTGTTCGCCAATGCCGGCGGCGCAAAGTTCGCCCCGCTTGGCGCCATCACCGAAGAGCACTACGACCAGACTTTCGACATCAACGTGAAGGGGCTGCTGTTCAGCGTCCAAAAGGCGCTTCCGTTGTTCAAAGAGGGCGGCTCGATCATCCTCAACGCTTCGATCGTTTCGATCAAGGGATTGGAGGCGCTCAGCGTCTACAGCGCCACCAAGGCGGCGGTCCGCTCCTTCGCACGGAGCTGGACGGTCGATCTGAAGGGCCGCAACATCCGCGTCAACGTGGTCAGCCCGGGCCCGATCGATACTCCCGCGATCGACGGCTTGGCCGGTAACGAAGAGGCGGCGCGACAGTTCAAGCAGCAGATGGCCCTCGGCGTTCCGATGGGTCGAATCGGCGAACCCGATGAGATCGCCAAGGCCGTCGTCTTCCTCGCCTCCGACGACAGCAGCTTCGTCAGCGGAATCGAACTGTTCGTCGACGGCGGCATGGCCCAGATCTAAACCTCCCGCGTAGCGGCCCCCAGTTTCCGGGCCGTGAATAACTTAAGCCCAGCGATCCCACGGAAGGGATCGCTGGGCGATTTTGAATAAGATTCTTGTCGTTGGATTTTCAACATGTTATAATTCCAACACGATGAAGCTCGGTGGGAATCTTAGTAAGCGCGAGCACCAGATCATGGATCTGGTCTACGAACGGGGGGCGATCACCGCGACGGAGCTGGAGGAGGCGCTCTCGGGCAACATCTCCAACTCAGCCGTCCGCTCTTACCTCCGGGCCTTGGAAGCAAAAGGGTTTCTGCGGCACGAGTCGGAAGGAGTTCGGTTCGTCTACCGGCCGATTCGAGAGCGGGAGTCCGTAGCTCGAGGGGAGGCGAGCCGGTTGCTTCAGACCTTCTTCGGAGGTTCGGTCAGCGGAGTGCTGGCGACCCTGCTAAGCGATAAAGAGGTCGACCTCTCGGACGAGGAACTGGACGAGATGCGCCGGATGATCGACGAGGCGAAGCGCTCATGAGCATCCTCCTCGAAATCGCCCTCAAGAGCGCCGGCCTCGTGTTACTCGCCGCTCTGCTCGCGGCATTGGTTCGCCGATCGTCGGCCGCCCTGCGGCACCGAGTCTGGGCATTAACGTTTGTCGGATTGGCGACTCTACCGCTGTTAGCGATCCGATTGCCCGAGATCCGTATTGAGCGCCCGGTAGCCGTCAATCGTTCGGTAACCACCGTCACCCAACCGCCGACTCCCGCATTGCCGAAGCCATCCTCAACTGTCCCGCCTCTGGCAAGCTCTACCCCTAGCCCGATTCCTGAGCCTCCTCAAACTTCCGCTCTGCCTTGGCTTGTGGGGCTTGCCTGGGGCGTCGGCGCCGCAGTCTTGGTTGGACGAACCGCGCTTCAGTTGCTGGCCATTCTTTGCTGGACCCGAAATGCGGAGGACATGGCCGATGAGTTCGGTGTGGCGCCACCCCATACGCGCGTTGCCCGATCGAAACTCGTGGAGGTGCCGGTGACGTTCGGCTTCGTCCGGCCCACGATTCTTCTTCCCTACTCGTCCACCGAATGGCCCGCGGCGCGACGGCGGGCGGTGCTGCTTCATGAGGGGGCGCACGTTCAGCGGGGCGACTGGGCTTGGCTCATCTTTTCCAAGTTGGTAAGCGCGCTGTACTGGCCCAATCCGCTCGTGATCTGGGCATTGGGGCGACTGAGGTCGGAAGCGGAATTGGCAGCCGACGACGCCGTGCTCCGAGCCGGAATCGATCCCCCCGAATATGCAGCGACGCTGGTCGATCTCGCGGCGGAACTGCGGCGCGCGTCCATGGAGGTTGCGCTGCCGATCGTGCAACCGGGCGGGCTAAAGTCTAGGGTCGCGGCGATCCTCGCAGAGGCGAGGAGTCGGCGGCCGTTGAGGAAGACGACCGCGATCGTCGCGATTCTGATGGGCGCGACGATCGTAGTTCCGTACGCAGCGGCGCGCCTTGTCGAGGGTCCGGAGGTGGTCCGGGACGGAATCATTGAACTTGGAGGAGGGCGGCAAGCCGAGATCGTCGCCATTACCGAAATGAGAGGCAGTCAGGCGATCTCATGGGATATTCACGGAGCGCCCATAGGGCGCAGTTTCCCGGTCGGCGACCAAAACCTCAACGCTTTCAATATCCTCAGGCCGGTTCCAAAGGGTTCGACGGCCCGGTACCTCATCGTCCGCCTCGCCGATCCGGTGACCGACGAACTGAATCTGCTGGCTGACGATTCGCCGGGGATTCTTCCATACATCGGAAGCGCTCCCACGACGGAGGAGTTTCGCGACGCTCTCGGCGGGAGCTATCGCGTCATGCAGATGATCGCGCCGGAAGGGGTTCGGACCGGCAGCTTCCGGCTTCACATCCCTTCGGCGGACTGGCGCCTCTACGCTTACAAGACGTACCAACGGGGTGAAGAGCGAGGGATGCTCAACCCGCTGGCGAACTTGCGTCTTTCTCCTCAAATGCCGTCTCAAGGGAAAGGGACCGAGGCGACGTTCGTGTTGCCGCCGGAGTTCGTGGAGAAAGAATCCGTGGTCCGCTTCCTACCCGGAGGGCCGGGAGAAGCTCGCTTCGAAAGGATGAGTGGGTCTTACTCGGCCTCAACCATTCAGCCGCCAGAGGCCATCACGCGGGTGGAGATCTTGAGCCGGCCGTTGCGCTCAGTAGTGCTCGCGGATCTGCCGATGCAGCCCGATCCAAATGCCGTCCACGTCCCTCACCACTACCTGCCGAAGGAGATCGTCTCTGCGGGAGGCAATCCCTCGCTAGCCGACGGGGCTTCGGTCGGGATTCTGGCCCTCTCGTCTCCGGCCGACTTGCCGAGACGATTCTGGGATGCAAAAGGGCGGCCAGCCTCAGGGGAGCCGCAGAACAAATGGGCCGAAGACCGGGACCGCCTCGTCCCCGTCGGACCCGGACAGCATCTGGTTCGACTTTGGATGGAGCGACGACCTGGCGGCGGCTCCGGCGATCCGCCCACCCTGTACGACGAAGAGGGATGGCCCGTGTTTCACAGCTTCATTAGCAGCGTCTATCCCGGACGCGAAGTCCGTCAGTTCTCCGGCGTCCTCGACCGGACGGCTCGGAAGCTCGACCTCGTCGCCCCGATCGCCGCCGGCCCTTACCGAACCATCGCCCGCCTCGAGCCCGGATCCAAGGGCACGACCTGGCGGTTTGCTCAGAGGATCGGCTGGACCGGGTCGCTTCGCGTGGTTTACCCGTGGGCCACCGCGGTACAGGAGACCAATATGGAAACCACCATTCGCGCCCTCGACGCCGCCGGCAGGCCGGTCAACCGCCCGGAAGGGGGTCGGTCCTACTCTTATGCCCCCGGTTGGGTCGAGTTCGATCTCCCTCGCGCCGCCGCAACGAAGGTAAGAACAGTAGAAATCCGAACCCGCCCCTACACCTGGATCCGATTCCCGGATGTCGCGCTTGCGCCCAAGCCGTAGCATCGGCTCCCAGCCGATGACCCTCCGTGCAAGGTGGCATCCGCAAACGGCACAAACGTGCAGATATCCTCCTTAAAGAATCTGCATGTGTTAAGTAGGCCTCCCGGCCCGCTCACTAAAGGTGCTTATCGGACAGCGCCCGTAGCCCGGGGATAAATCCCCGGGCTACGGGCAAACCAACATTGTCAATCTGCTTTCTTGATAACGATCCGAATGCGCGCCGTCAGTCCATCAACTTCCGAATAAGATAGATGAACGTTGTGGCGTTCGTCTTCGCCTTTTCCTTGAGGTTTGCACCCGACGAATGGCCGCCTTCCACGATCTCGTTGTAGAAGAACGGCTTATGGAACTCCTTCATCCGGGCGGCGAATTTGCGGGCGTGGACCGGGCCGACTCGATCGTCTTTCGTGGTCGTGAAGATCAATGGCTCCGGATATGCCGTGTCCGGGTTGAGTTGGTTGTAGGGGGAGATCGAGGCGAGGAAACGACGCTCCTCCGGGTTGGAGACCGAGCCGTACTCGCCCACCCACGAGGCGCCGGCGGCGATCTTCTCGAAACGGAGCATGTCCAGCAGCGGAATGTCGATAACGACCGCGTTCCACATCTCCGGATGTTGGGTCATCTCCACCCCCATCAGCAGGCCGCCATTCGACCCGCCCTCGATGCCGAGACGGCGGGGCGAGGTGATCTTGCGCGTCACCAGGTCTTGCCCGACCGCCGCGAAGTCGTCGTAGATGATCTGCCGATGAGTCTTGAGACCGGCTTCATGCCATGCGGGGCCGAATTCGCCACCACCCCGGATATTGGCCAGCGCGTAAACGCCGCCCCGCTCCAGCCAAAGCTTGCCGACCACGCCGGAATAGAACGGGGTGCTCGAGATCTGGAAGCCGCCATACGCTTCAAGCAGTGTCGGATTGCTGCCATCCAGGCGGATCCCCTTCTTATGGACGACGAAGTACGGGATCTTGCCGCCGTCACTGGAGGTCGCCTCCAATTGCTCCACGACCATTCGCGAGGCGTCGAACTGCGGTCGTCGCGTCTTCGCTACGACGAGCGAGGCGCGCGAAGCGTCGCCAAGTAAAAGGGTCGACGGCGTAATGAAGCTCTCCACCGAGAGGAAGAACTTGTCGTCCGCCTCGTTGGTGGTCACGATCGAGACGGCTTGGTTGTCGCGGATCGCAAGCTTCTTACGGGTCCAGACTCCGCCGAGCTGAGGAGTAAAAACATAGGCGCGGCCTTGGACGTTCGCCATCGTCGCTAGGATTAATCGATGGCGGGTGAGACCGACCTGCTGGGCGAACTCCTTCTGAGTCGGCGCGAAGATCAAAGTCGGCTTCAGATGCGCCGGATCGCGACGGGCCGCGTCGAGGTCCAGCGCAACCACCGAACCCTGCTTGAGGCCGGCTTGCTTCCAATCCTCGTTGAGGGTAACGATGAGGCGGTTATCCAGCAGCCCTTCGATCTGGCTCTTCTGCGGAATCGCCAAGCGGCGGACCTTACCGGGACTCCAGAGCGAGACCTGGGTTCGGAAGAAATCCAAGGCGCGAATCAAGAAGGTGACCCGGTGACCTTGCGTATCGCTGAGTGTGAGCGGGTCGACGGCCACATCGGCCGGGGTGCCGCGGTACACCTCCTTCGCTTGGCTCAGCGGCGTGCCGCGCTTCCAAACTTTGGCCACGAACGGGTAGCCGGAGGCAGTCATCGTCCCCTTGCCCCAATCGCGCATCACCATCAGGGTGTTCCGGTCGATCCACGCGACGCTTTGTTTGGACCGAGGAAGGACGAAGCCGCCCGCCACGAACCGGCCAGATTTCAAATCGAACTCGCGAAGCGTGTTTGCATCCTCGCCGCCGGCCGAGAGACCGATCATGCTCAGATTATCGTTCGGGTAGAGGCTGACGATGGCGCCGTGGACCCACTTCTGATGGTCCTTCTTGGAGAGCGCGTCGTAATCGAGGACCGTCTTCCAGTGCGGCTTCGCCTTTGTGTAGTCGGCGAGGGTCGTACGCCGAAGGATTCCCTGTGGATGGTCGTGGTCTTGCCAGGTGTTGTAGACCATTCCGTTCCGGAACGTCGGATCGGGCAGACGGTCGGGCGACTCGACGATCTTGAGCGCCTCCGCTTGAAGCTTTGCAAAACGCGGGTCGCTCTCCAGCACCTTTGCGGATCGCGCGTTCTCCGCCTTCACCCAATCAAGCGACCGCTTGCCCCAAACGTCTTCCAGCCACTGGTACTTGTCCACCTGCTCCACCGTGGAGCCTTGCCGGGCGGACAGCGTGCTCGTCGTGAGAAGAAGGAGTCCAAGGGTCGGCAGCTTCATTTCCCGAGTCTAACACTTCGCTACTTATGCGAGGTGTACGACTGGGTGAACGACGTCAGCCGCCCGAGAAGGGCGTTGTACTCCGCATGCGCCCCACCCGGATTCCGCGCCTCGATCGCCAGAAACAACCGATGCTCGTACGGAGGCCAATTGCTGGTGAAGACGGGAACGGGTAGTCCTAGTCCTCTAAGCCGCTCCGTCGCAACCATTACCAGCAGGCTCGGCTCCGAAGTAATTCCGTTCGCCAAATCCTCAATCCCTTGCGCGACAAGGTCGCCTCCGGGGTAGGCACTCAGCTCCGACAGATCAACTTTCATTCTCGACAAAGCTCCGCAATCGATCCTGAGTGCATTTTATTGTTTTTGCCCCATTGCTGAATGCCAAGTCTGTTTCCTCAGCCGTTGCCCGCCGCCAGATAACGGCGGAGACAGACCACGTACAATGGCGTCATGCCCACCTGCCCTCGTTGCGGCGAACAAAATCCTGAAAATGTCACGACCTGCAATAAGTGCGGAATAGCTTTCGGACACCAGGTGCGGGCCAACGCAGACGCTTCTCGCGCGAAAACCCGGTCGGCCGTTCGCTTAGCCGCGTGGGGTGTCGCGGTAGTCGCCATCATCGTCGTTGGACCGCGCCTTTACCATTCCGCCGTTGGAGCCTATCTGAAATTTCACCTTAAGTCGGTGACTTCGAGCTCCATGAAGGACTGTGGTGGACCGATTACGGAAAGCATGGCGGACTACCAGAAAACCCAGATCGAAAGCTGTATCGCCTCGAACGCCGACCTTCTAAAAGCACAATCGGACTACTCAAGCTTCACCAAGTCCGATCGACCTTAACCACTGCCAATCAACACACCATGAATCCGCCCTCCGCCTTTGAATCATTTCTCTGCTTTACCTAAGCTCAGCAGCGAAGCTCGGATACCGAAGTTTCGAATGAAGCCAACGTCGTCGTGGTCGCCGAACGGCTCGTCTTGGATGCCTAGCCCCTTGTATCCGACGTGGAGGTTGTTGTCGGTGGCGCCTTGGCCACCGTCGACCCAGCGGTACGACCAGATGACGTCGCCTCCGAACCAGGCGGCGGCGGGGGCGGAGCGGCTTTGGGTCCACTCGTCGTAATACCGCTTCACCAGCCAGCCGCCGTGGACCGTCTTGTCCGCGATCTGGTGGGCAACGTAGGTGCACGCCCAGGGGGAATCCTTGCCCGTTAGCCCTCGACCGTAGAAGTAGATGCGCCCCGCCGGACCGGCGTCCCGGCTACGATCGAATAGCACCGTGATTCGGCCCGAGCCACGCGCGCCGCCGGCTTCGCCTTCCACCCAATCCATCCCAGCCGGTTCGAGCTTTCCGTCTTTCACCTTGTATCGGCGCACTTGCCACCGGCTGGGCTTGGCTTTATCTTGATCTTGCGCGAGGCCGATGACGGCTTCGTGTTTCAGAGTGTCTTCACAGATTCCGACCGGGTCGGTGCTCTTGGCGTCGAGCACCTGCGCGGCCGTAAAGTGGCCATCGTCTTTCACCGTTTGGTAACTGACCACGCCGTCTTTGGGGTTCCAAAGCATGAGGTAGTGAACGCCCTTTACTTCCCCAACCGTCGGCACCAAATTTGGGTCGGAAGCGACGACCTCAGGCGCGCCGATCTTCACATCCTGTTTGCCGGGCTCGATTCGGCGGACCACCACACCCTGTTTGCTCTGATACACCACCACGATCTTGCCGTCATAGCTAAAGCCGACCGGATCGCCCTGCAGGCCATCTGTATCGAGGATCCAAGCATTGTCCCACTCGAATGGCTTCCGTAGCCGACGAAGCATCAGGCGTCCCGGATCGGTCGACGACAACGTCGGGTCGAGCTTCGGATCAGCCGGCTTGTCGTTCGTGCCGAACAAGACGAACGCCTGTTTTCCGTGGACGAAGAGCCATGGCGATGTCTTCGTCTTTCCTACTTCGTCTCGCCGGCCGGAGTTGGTGGAGTAGGCGTAGTTGATGTCGGCGCGGATGTGTTTTTCGCCGAAGACGCCGTTCCAGTTCCAATCGATCAGAGTCGTCGCGCCGTTCTTCTTGAGGCGGAAGTGATACGGACCTTGTTCGAGAAACTTAACGCGATCGTACGGGAGGGGGATCGTCTCATCCAAATCCGTCTCGCGCAAGATGTAGCCGGCGAGGGCGCCGTCGCTATAGTGGATCTTGTCGCGTTGATCCTCGAAGCTATAGCTGTAGTTGTAGTTCATCAGGCTGCTATAGATCGGGCACGATCCGTTCGGCCAAAACCCTTCGTGGTTGAGCCCCATCTGATGTCCGAACTCATGGACGAAGACCGCCCACAGCGCGCCTTCCCCGCACCCGCCCCCATCGCCAAGCTCATCGGCTTGGCCGCCACCGCCAGGCGTCACCTGCATCCAGTGGGCAATTCCGCGCCACTTCTCCGGGCGGAACTTGTCCCGGTTGGTCCACCAGGCGTTCTTGGTGTCGTCGCCGGTCACCTCCGGAAGGTAGATCGGGTGGAAATTCATCCCCTTCGTTCCGTCGGGATTGGCCGAATTTAGGTCGGCGTAGAATTTCTTCGCGCGGTCGAGCTCGCTCTTGACCTTTGCTTCTTGAACCGGAGCGAAGCGGGAGATTAGGCAGAGCAAGTCGACGTGACGCGGGTCGCAGCCCATCCCTTTGAAGTCGAGTCCCCGATATCCGTTTACCTCCCAGCCATCGAGGAGACCGTCGTCATCGGTGTCGGCCCGGTTGGGGTTGGTGCCGAGCTTGAGCTCCTCCTCGTTCGACAGGCCGTCGTGGTCGTTATCGGTCTCGCCCGGGGTGACATAGCGGCGAATCAGGACCTCATTGCCGGTATGGGCTTCCTTGCCGTATCGGAATTCGAGGATATCGGGATCCCCGTCATGGTCGACGTCGCCGATCGCGCGGACGACATCCACTTCGGGAAGCTTTGGCATCATCAGCTTGACCATTCCCGCCGGGGTCCAAGCAGTGTCGCCGAAGACGACCAATCCGGGCGCCGCCGCGGGGCGCGAACCTTTGGATTCGGACCCAAGCTTTTCCCCGCGCTTCAGCGTCGCCGGGTCGAGCCAGAAGATATCGCCGCCCGCGCTCTTGCCGACCCATCGCTCCCCCGCGTCGCCGACCCAAACCGTGCCACCGGGCAGACGGCATGAAGTCGCTTTTCTTGTTTTCGAGTCGATTCGATAGCCATTCCCGCCCCGCGTGTCGAAGACGAGAATCTCGGCCCCTCCCTTTACGGCGGCAAGGCCGGGATTCTTCAGGGGGGCCGGCAGGGTTGCCCAGTCGGCGGTGTCTTTGAATTGCCCCGCGAATGCGCCCGCCAGGCGTAACTTCTTCCCTTCGAAGAGACCGACGACGTCCGCGCCGGGAACGTCGTCGATCTCGCCCACGGCCGCGGCTTGGCACTCGTGCCCCCACTTCGGCATCGCTTGCATCCCGACGCCCGACTTCACCCCTTCGACAGTGAGATTCACGTCGATGATCGAGTCGCCAGGCGGGTAGACGCCGATCAGGTCGGCGTAACCGTCGTGATCGACGTCTCCTACGAACGGCATCCGCGGAGCAGCGGCAAAGCCGAGCGCCCAAGGTTCCGGCTCGGTAAAGGTTGGCGCGGCAAACAAGAGAACGGCGGCAAGGGGAAACGGCATGACTTATCCCCAGTTTGCCACGTTGAGCTAAGGTAGGGATCGTGGATTCACAGAGGTTGTCCAAGGCTCGGCTGGAGGAGTGGGAGGCGCTCGGATTTGGGATGTTCGTGCACTTCGGCATGAGCACGTTTCTGGGCGAGGAGTGTCCCGATGGCCAAGCGGATCCGATGACCTATGCTCCTGACGGCATCGACGCCGATGGATGGGCGCGGGCGGCGAAAGAAGCCGGGATGCGGTACCTGGTTCTCACCGCCAAGCACGTCGCCGGGCATTGTCTTTGGCCGTCCCGGCATACCGACTACCATATCGGGGCCAGCGCCAACAAAACGGACGTGGTCGCCGCCGCGGCGGAAGCGTGCGCGAAGCACGGGCTTGGCCTCGGCCTCTACTACTGCTCGTGGGACAACCACCATCGCTTCGGCACCGTCACCGCAGGCGACGTCGGGATCTACAAGAGCCATGCCACGCGGGAATATCGCGATTTTCAACTTCTCCAACTGGCGGAGCTGCTCACCACCTATGGCCCGATCTTCGAAATGTGGATCGATATCCCTCAGGTTCTCGGTCCCGAGGGGCGACGGGAGTGTTACGACCTCTGCGCCTCTCTTCAGCCGGAAACGTTCGTCATCATGAACCAGGGTTGCCAAGGCTCGAGCCTGCTCGACGTGGACCATGCCTGGCCGACCGACGTGGCAACCCGGGAACGGCAGTTACCCGAGTGCGCTCGTTGGGGACAGGGAGAGGACGGCGCGACGATCGGGCACTCCCGTTGGTACGAGATAGGCGGCGAGCGCTTCTACGTCCCGACCGAAGTGTGCGACTGCCTCGGCTACTACTGGTTCCACGACGAACGGGACCAGCCACGTTCCGTGGCGGAAGTCTCTGCCATGCGCACGGTCGCCCGGGCGCGGGGGTGCAACCTTCTGCTCAACGTGCCCCCTGACCGAAGCGGCCAGATTCCTAAGGAGTTCGTGAATACCTTGGTGCAGTCCGCGAGCCGATCTTAGCCGCTCCGGAAGTTAGTGTTTTACGGTTAGGGTGGCGGTTTGGGTGGAGCTGCCGACTTTGGCGGTTAGGGTGACGGTGGTGGCGGCGGTTACCACTTTGGTCGTCGCCGTGAATGTGGCCGTGGAGGCGCCGGCGGGAACGGTGACGGAGACGGGAACCTTGACCACGGTCGACGAGCTGGACAGCGTCACGACGATTCCGCCGGCCGGAGCGTTGGCGGGAAGCGTTACGGTTCCGACTGCCGAGGAGCCACCGACCACCGAGGTTGGGTTCATGGCTACCGATTTCAGCGTGTAGGTATTAACCATCTCGATCGCGGTCCGACTGTTGGCGCCTAGCGTCGCGGTGATCGTTACCGACGTGGTTGCGGAGACACGGGTGTGGGTTAAAGTCGCCACGGCGGAGGTCGCCCCTGCCAATACTTTTACGTTCACCGGGGTCGCGATGACGGAGTTGGAGCTCTTGAGCGCCACCGTAACCCCGGCGGAAGGGGCGGGACCGCTCAGCGTGACGGTGGCCTTCAGCTCTTCTCCGGAACCGCCGGTTACGCTCGGCTTACTGAGGGCGAGGGTGGTCAGGGTGGGAGCCGTGACGATAAGGGACGCCGTCTTCGTCGACGATCCCGCCATCGCGGTGAAGGTGACGGAAGTGTTTACCGTTACCGGTTTGGTCGTGACGGTTGCGGAGGCACTCAGCGTGTTCGCGGGGATCGTGATGGTTGCCGGGACGGATGCAACCGCGGCGTTGTTACTGCTCAGCGTCACCTTCACTTCAGTCGGCACCTTGGCGCTGAGGGTGGCGGTGAGGCTAGGAGCACCGGCGACAACGCCGCCGGGAATGGCGCCCGGACTCACGGTGACCGTGCTCAATTGCACCGGGAAGACCTTCAGGGGAGCAGTCGCGGAACCAGTCCCGAGCGTCGCGGTGATCGTGACGTTGGTCGCGACAGAGACGTTCTGTGCGCGAACCGGGAAGGTTGCCTTGGTCGCGCCGGCCGGAACCGTCACGGTGGCGTCGACAGTTGCGGCGGCTCCGCTCGATTTCAACGACACGGCACTGCCGCCCGCCGGAGCCGGGCTCCCTAAAGTTACGGTCCCGGTGGCGATATAGCCCGCGCCGACCTCAGCCGGAGCCACAGTGATTCCGCTTAAGGGCGAGGAGAGGACGGCTAGGTCGGCGAAAACGCTGCCCCCGCCGGCGGCCGCGGTTAACCGCACTGTTTTGTTCGCGGTCACGCTCTTGGTGTTTACGGTAAACGTTGCGGTCGTCGCGCCGGCGGCGATCGTCACCGATGCCGGTACGGTCACGGCCGCATCTGCGCTCGACAAGGCGACGCTGAGGCCACCGGCCGGGGCGGCTTTAGAGGACGTTACGGTGGCGGTGGCGCTCTGCCCGCCGACGACGGTGGTTTTGTCCAGCGTCAACGACTTAAGGGCCGACTCCGCAGTTTTCAGCACCCAGAGACCACGCCCATGGCTGGCGGCCACTAGCGTCGTGGAGTTGTTCAGATATTGAAGGTCGTCGATCGCCACGTTGGAAGGAGCGTCGGAGGTCGTCGACCAAGTCCCTCCTCCGTCGGCCGACGAGAAGATGCCGACTTCGGTGCCCACGTAGAGAGTGTCGGGCGAGCCTGGCTTGCGGGCAATCGCCCGAATCGGCGCTTGCGGCAGGTTGCCCGAGCGAACCGTCCAAGTCGAGCCGGCGTTGGCGGTAACCCAAAGATTGCTGATGGTGTAGCCGCCCAGAGCGACGTATGCCTTGTTCGCATTATCGGGATCCACGAGGATGCGGGTGATGTAGCGGTTGGGGAGCGGGTTGGCGGCGCTGTTATCGTCGACGGCGGTCCAAGTGGGTGACGCGGCAGTGCCGTTCGAGGTCTTGTACAGGCGGCCATCGTTGTAGCCGACCCAAATTAAGTCGCTATTTCCGGGCGCGACGGCGATGGCGGAAATCGGCACCGAGTTGGAGATCGGCGACTTGATCGCCGACCAGGTCGGTCCCGCGGCCTTAGCGTTGGCGCACCGCCAAAGCGAGATGCCCCCCGCCAGCAAGACTTGCGGCCGGTTCGGGTCAAGGATGAACGGGGCGATAAAGTTGGCGTTGCCGCCGGCGTCGGTCAAGCCGCTGATCATCTCGTTGGACGAGCCGGGGTTGCCGGCCGTCGTGTTCCGATAGATCTGGAGGAAGATGTACTCGCCGTAGTTGTATTGCGGATTCGTCGGGTCGACGGCCACGTACCCGCCATCGCCGCCGTAGGTGAGGGTCGCCGCATCGGAGCCGGGGTAGAGGCTAAGGGTTCCATTGTCCTGCGTTCCTCCGACGATGAACCCAGTAGGACCGTCGCCCGCGACGGAGTAGTACTGGGTCACCCGGGCCGTTTTATCGAGGCGGGCCCAGCCACCGTTGACGGAAGCGGTCGCGATGTTCGTGGCTCGATAGACGCCGCCGTCGCTACAAACGTAAACCACGCGGTTGCTGGCGCTGTAACCGGGGATCGCGACGATAAGGTGATCGTCGGGATGGACGTTCTCGGTCTGGATGTAGCCGTTAGAAATCCTTGTGAACGACTGTCCGCCGTTCGTGCTCTTGTAAACGTAGGTTCCGGAGGCGACGATGAAGTTAGGATCGGTGGGATCGACCCAGATCCCGTCGGCATACCAGTTGGAGTCGGTTTTGCCTCCGGTGGTGACGACGCTGTAGCTCGCGCCACCATTTGTCGACTTGTACGCCTTGCCGTCGCTCATCATCGCGTAGACGAGGCTCGAATCGCTCGGGGCGGGGGCGAGCTCGACACGGTCTTGGACAACCTTGTTGAGAGGGCCGGCCGAGGCGTTCCAAGTCGCGCCGGAGTCGGTGGAATAGAGGGCGCTCAGGTAGTAAACGCCGTTCTCGAGGTACAGGTTGGACGCAACGGCTTTGGAGGGTTCGCCGGCGATGAAGGCAACGGTAAAGCCGGTCTCGCCTGCTCTCACGCGGGTCCAACTCGCGCCGGCGTCGGTGGAGCGCCAGATGCCGCCCTTGGAGTAGCTCTGGGTGCTGGCGAGCATCACGCTGGAGTTGGAGGGGGAAATGGCGATCTTGTTGACGTCGCCCATCGACGTGCTGCCTTGAATCAGGCTCCAGTTCTCGCCGCCGTCGGTCGATTTGTAAATGCCGACCCCTCGCTGAGCGTCCGAGTTGTAGTAACCCTCGCCGGTGCCGGCGTAAAGGATGCCGGGGTTCTTGGGGTCCATCGCCAAACAGGCGACGGCGAGGGAGGCAAATTTATCCCCTTTCGCGACCCAGTTCGCGCCCCCGTCGGTCGACTTCCACACTCCGCCACCGGCCGAGGCCATCCACATCGTTTGGGGCTGGGTGGGATGGATGACGAGCGCACGGCTACGCCCCCCCACGTCTCCTGGGCCACGTTGCGTCCACTGATCTCCGGAGATACGGCTTTGCGGCTTCAAAAGCCCGAGCCGCTGCGCGGAAGCGCGAGCGAGGGCGCCGGGGGCGATCTCCCCGTTCTCGTCGATCCACGCCATGCGACGCCATTGGAACGCTTGGTCTGGGCCGTCCGTGTCGCGCTGCTCCCTAGTGACCGAGGACTTGAGGTGGTCACCTCTGGAAGCGTGCCATCCGGCCAAACCTAGGGCCGCAACAGATAGCAGCAGAAACGAACGAACCAGAGAGGAGTTCATGGGGCGACCTAACGCTACAGGTTAGCATCGGCCGGGTGGATGATTAGGCATTAAGGCAAAACGGCAACTATTGTCGGCAAGAGATACGACTTCGGCGGGCCGCTGCGGAAAATCAGGTGCAACGGCACCTGATCGCACATGTATCTTGGTTGGATGGGAATGGTTCGCGAAATGGAATGTCCAACTTGCAAAGTGGCGATGATTCCCGGAAGACGGCGGGATAAGGGTGACGGAATGTCGGCTTCCCAAGAGGCTTGGTTGGCGGGCGATCCCAGACCCGAGGTGCCATTCTTCGGAAACTTCACCGGATTTGGCCGGGCCTTCCTTGTCACCACTCACGCCTGCCCTAGGTGCGGACTCCTGCTGTCGTACGTCGATCCCAGCAGTCTGCAAGAGACATAAGCGCCGCTATCCGAGAGGCGTCACAAAAACGCACGCCGCGTAGTATGCTGCCCGCGTAATGGATAAGGTTCGAGTGGCAATGGTGGGTTGCGGCGGGTTCCAGCGTTATCGCGCGGGGAATTTGGCCAAGGTGAAGGAAGCGGAGATCGTGGCTTTGGTCGATCCGAGCGCGGAGCAGATGCAGATGTTCCGGGAGCAGCATCCCGTAACGCAGGCGGTGCCCGGGTTCGACGATCACAAGAAGATGCTCGACGAGATCAAGCCGGACGCGATCATGATCGCGACGCCGCACACGCAGCACGTCGGGCAGATTCTCGACGGCCTCGCCGCCGGCGCCAACGTTTGCTGCGAGAAGCCGCTCATTACGAGCGTCGCCGACGCGCACCGAGTGATCGCGGCCCGCGACGCCGCCAAGAAGGTGGGAATGGTCAGCTATCAGCGCCACTTCCAGCCGGAATACCGATACATCCGCGAGAAGATCCAAAGCGGCGAATCGGGGAAGGTTCAGTTCATCGCGGCGCTTCAGGGACAGGGCTGGCTTCGCGGCACCAAAGGTTCTTGGCGGCAGCAGCATTCCCTTTCCGGCGGCGGCCAGCTCAACGACTCGGGCAGCCACCTCATCGACATCATCCTCTGGAGCACCGGCGTCAGCGCGGCTTCGGTCTCGGCCTACGGCGATAACTTCGGCACCGAGGTCGACATCAACAGCGCGCTTACGATGCGGTACCAGAACGGGGCGCTCGGCACCTTCTCGGTCGTCGGCAACGGCTTTGGCTGGCACGAGGACGTGACGATTTTCTGCGAGGAGCAGGTGTTTTACGTCCGCGAGGGCAAGCTCACCATCGTCGACCGGAGCGACAACCGGTTCAAGGCCGAGCATCTGGGCGGTGGCAGCACTCCGGATAAGAACTTCATCGACGCGTGCCGCGGGGTGGCCGAGTGCGAGTCGCCGTTCGAGTGCGGGCTGGAGGTCATTCGCCTCACCGAAGCCGCTTGGCAGTCGATGGAACGAGACGGCGCTCCGGTCGCGGTCACGGCCTGATCGTTGACTTGTGATGTTTGATGGTTGAGCGGATCAGCCATCAAACATCAACCATCATCCCCGCGCCCCTGAGGTTCTCCCATAACCTGCCGACCATCTTGGTCATGGCAGTCGTTTCCGCAAAACCAGGCCGGCTTACCCGCGAAGATCAGATCCTTGCGCTCGCGGCAGAGGGGCTCACCGATCGTCAAATGGCGGCGCGCCTTGGGATCTCCGCTGAGACGATCGCCAGCTACTGGCGTCGAATCTTCGCTCGCTTCGACGCGATGAGCCGCACCGAAGTCGTGGCCCGCGCTCTCCAAAAAGAGGCCCAAGGACTCACCGAGGAGCGCGAGCGGCTCTTGTTCGAGATCGCCGAGCGGCAGCGCGTTGAGCGGTTGCTTCAGCAGTCGAACCAGCGCCTGTTTGTGCTCATGGATAGCCTACCGTCGGCGGTGCTGTTCGAAACAGAGGATCGGAAAGTGAAGTTCTGCAACGAGAGCTTCTGCCGGATCTTCTCGCACAAGGCCTTGCCGAAGACGCTCGTCGGCCGAGACGCGATCCGGATGACGAAGGACGCGGCGCTGGGATTCACCGACACGATCGGGTTCCTGCGACGGATCGACGAGATCATCGCTTCCGGCGAAGCGGTTGCCGGCGAGCGGATCCAACGCACCAACGGCAGTTGGCTCGAGCGGGACTACGTTCCGATTCAGGCGAACGAAGAGGTCGTCGGCCACCTCTGGCATTACCGCGAAATCCCCCGGTAATTCCCGAGAGCCCCCTCCTCGTCGATGCATTGTGCGATGAGGAGGGGGTTGGGGGTGGAGAATTCCGGAAGGACCGCCGCTCTCCAGAGCGGCTCCCCCCCCCCCGAAGTACTCCGTACGCCGTTGACGGGTGAGACGCCCGTGGTCCGGGGAGCGGGCGGGACGCCCGCGCTCCGGCGGGTGGGCGGCGGAATTCGGGACGATTCCGCCACTGGGGGGAACTCGGCCGGGAGCACGGGTACAACCCGGATATCCGCCGAAACATCCTTCTAGCCTTGCCGCTTCTCCTCGCCGGCTGCGCTTCGCGACCGGCGGATGGCCGTATCGTGATCCGGGTCGCCAATTGGGGCGGGGCTAAGGAGGGGAACGATTACGACAAGTTGGTCGAGAAGATCTACCGGGACTTTGAGCG
The DNA here is from genome assembly GCF_000724625.1 of Fimbriimonas ginsengisoli Gsoil 348. Lineage (GTDB taxonomy): Bacteria > Armatimonadota > Fimbriimonadia > Fimbriimonadales > Fimbriimonadaceae > Fimbriimonas > Fimbriimonas ginsengisoli. Next base: position 1,281,941 of record NZ_CP007139.1, read on the forward strand.
GGAGAATCCGGGGGTGGAGGTGCGGGAGGAGAGCGTCCCCGGCGAATACGTGGCGAAGATGACTCTCGCGTTTATCGCGAAAGCGGAGCCGGACATCCTGATGCTCGATGCCTCCAGTTCCGCGCTGTTTATCAATAGCAAGATGGTCGCCGACCTTACACCGTTGATCGAGGGCGACAAGAGCTTCCGCCTGTCGGATTATTATCCGAACGTGGTCGACATCGACCGTCGGGGAAAGGCGCTTTACGCGATTCCTCAGGACTTCACGCCGATGGTCGTTTACTACAACAAGCGGCTATTCGATAACGCGCACCTACCGTATCCGACTTCGGACTGGAGCTTTCAGCAGTTCCGCGAGATCGCAAAGAAGCTGACGATCGCGGGCGATAAACCGGACGATCCTCCCAAGCAGTACGGGTTCGCCTTTACAAACTGGCCCGCGGGATGGGTGATGTGGCTTTGGAATAACGGCGCCGACCATATCGCCCCCGACGGCAGCCGGGCGACCGGCTATTTGGACAGCCCGAAGGCGGTGGAGGCGGTGGCCTACCTCCGCGACTTAGTCGCCATCGACAAGTCGGCCCCTTCCATCAGCCAAACCGCCGCGCTCGGCGTGGACCCGTTCGCGAACGGCCAGGCCGCCATGGCGATCAGCGGGCACTGGTCGCTTGTGGGTTACAAGGCGGCGCCGAAAGGTCCGGATGGAAAGCCGAAGATCACCTGGGATGATCTCGGGGTGGCGCCGCTCCCCCACCAGATCGCTCAGTCGCAAACCGTGATGTATGAGAGCGGCTACGCGATCGGCGCTCATTCGACACACAAGGAGATGGCCTGGAAGTTCATCAAATACATGACCAGCCATCGGGTGCAGAGCGTGTACCAATCGAGCGGAATCGCCGTCTGCGGACGTAAGGATGTGGCCGAGGAGCGGGCAAGAAGCTCGAAGCTGGAAGCGGCGTTCATTCCGATCGTCCCGTCCGCCCGCGCTCCTTACGGTTCGCGGATCGAAGGTTACGAGTCGGTGGAGGACCAGATGCAAAAGGCGATGGACAGCGTCCTCCGCGGCGCGAAGTCCCCTCAGGCTGCCCTCACCGACGCCGCCCAACGCATCGACCGCGAGTTCGCGAAGCGGTAGATTTGGAGGCAAGAGCCTGTCGCGAAGCAAGAGAGGGAGTCTCCGCCTCCCTCTCTTGCTGGAATTGCCTAGCCTTTCTCTAGCGTTCCGTTCAGCGTGAAGCTGCCGGTCGCCATGTTGCTGACCGTCCCCTCATCCGGTTCGAAGTGGGCGTTGATGAGTTGGAGCTTGCCGCCGTGGTACTTCTCGTAGACCACCTTGATCGTGCCGCTGACGGCACGCCAAGCCCGAGTTTCCGTTGCGCTTGTTTCGGAGTACACGACAAAGTCGTGGTTATTCCCGGCGGATAGGGTGGCCGATTCGCCCGCATTATGCAGATCGGTCTGGGCTTCCAAGGCTCGCGCGAGTGCGCCGGCCGTGCTGACCGCGATCCTGAGTCCGTGCTGGGCCGTCGAGCCGGCGCCGACAGTAGCCGTGGCCGGGAACGGCTCGGAACTTCCGGAGAATCCGCTCTGGTTCGAAAACGCGATATCGATCTTGGTCTCGCCCGGTCTAAACGGATCGGGCATTTTCTTAAAGGCTCCCTGAATCGTGAGGGAACCAACCGCGTCGCTGCTTGGAGGCCCTTCAGCCGCAAGGTTCACGTTGAGGTTCGCAGTAAGCGTTCCGTCTGGGCCAGCCGCGATCGTAGCGGTGCCTGCGGTCGCAACCCACGCCTTCATGCCGACGCCTACCCCTTCTTGGTATAGGACGTTCGCCGTCGATGATCCATTGATCGCGATCGTCTGTCCGGCGAGGATTTGGCTCGTCGGTAGCCAAAGGACGAACTTCCGGTTCCCGCTCGTCCGCGTGTACGCGGTTACGAGGTCGCCGAAGTCGGTGTCGGCGGGCGTAGCGTTCAACGGCGACGAATCTCCGTTGAATCCGCCGGCGCCTGTCATTTGGAGGACGGGAGTGGTATCGGAAGGAAGCGAAGTGCCGCCGCTCCCGCCACAGCCCATGCAAATGGCTAGCAAGAGGCACGCCAAGATCTTTTCGCTATGTTTCATGTTGTCCCAGTGAGGCTACAACAAGCCTCGCCCCCAAAAACAAAGCGGTAGGTCCACTTTGGGTCCGGACAACTACTCTTGCTATAGCCTTAACGTGGACGGCTAAACGATGACAAATCGTTCGTTTCAATGGCCCTAAATAAACGAGGTGGATCTAAGGGTTCCGGTAGCGCGGAAGCAGGAGGATTAAGCGACGAATCCGACCGGAAAGGGACTAATCGGGAGGCTTCCAAGGATAATAGGAGACGCTCCAAGCCGTCGGCATCGGTTTTCTCATGGCCACCTTCAGTAGCCGCAAGTCTAAGTTTCTTGGCTGGCTGTTCGTCGGGCCGGCGTTTGCTCACCTGCTCGTGTTCGCGCTGATTCCGATGGGGTACGCGCTGTATCTCAGCTTCTTCAAGATCCACTTAGTGCGGGACGAGAGGCAGTTCGTGGGGCTGTTCAATTACCGGTACACGTTTGGCGACGCGCCGTTCTGGAACGCGATGTGGAACTCGGCCCGCTATGCGCTCATGAGCGTTCCGCTCGGGATGGCGGTCGGGCTTGGGGTCGCCTTGCTCGTCAACCAAAAGCTGCGCGGCATCACCATCTTTCGGACCCTGTACTACATCCCTTCCATCGTCTCGCCGATCGCGCTGGCGATGCTCTGGATCTACGTGTATCTGCCGAACACGGGCATGGTCAACACCGTGCTGGGGTGGCTCGGCATCACCACCAAGACCGATTTCCTGAACGATATCCAATGGGCGATGTGGGCGCTGGTCGTGATGTCGGCGCTCAACGGGATCGGGCCGAAGATGATCTTATTCCTCGCGGGGCTGCTCAACATCCCGCCGGAGCTTTACGAGGCCGCTTCTTTGGACGGCGCGACGCGGGCGAGAACGTTTTGGCGCATCACTCTGCCGATGCTGGCGCCGACGACGTTCTTCGTCATGGTCACCTCGACGATCGGAGCAATGCAGGTCTTTGCGCCGATTTACCTCATGACCAAGGGAGGGCCGGAGGAATCGACCGACGTGGTCGGTTATCACATCTTCCAAGAGGCCTGGGTTCGGTTCAATACCGGACTCTCCGCCGCGCAAAGCTTCATCCTGCTCGCCGCCATCGTTGCGATCGCGGTTTTCCAGTTCCGGCTCCAGAAAGGGCAACTCCAGGGGTACTCCACGATATGAGCCATTCGATCGACATCCTCTTCCGAACCGACCGGTTCAATCTCTCAGACGAGAAGCCGCACTTTATCAATCCGTGCTGCTTTGGCGAGGACATGCTCGAATGGCTGCGGAATCGGATGATCGAGCGGGGAGCGACGGTGGGCGAGCCGATCCAAGAAGACTGGGGGTGGTGCGAGGAGGTTTTCCTCGGCGGAATCAGCTACCTACTGGGGGTCGGCGGAAACTCGGATGAGGAAGCTGGGCAGCCTAATTTAGGCGAGTGGCGGCTGATGGTGACGCGCCAACGCTCCGTTACCGACAAGCTGTTCGGACGAAACAAAGAGGCGGGCCCGTTGCCGGACGTGCTCCTGGAAATTCTGCGGAGCGAGCCGACGCTTCGAGACGTCCAGATGGAGGAAGGCTCCTGACGTCTGCCCGGCTACGCGATGCGGTTTTGACGGTGCTCCTTGGGACGCTCATCGCTTGGCTGCCCGCCCGGCTCGGGCTCGGCGCGGTCAGCGGCTGGCTGATCGGGGTTCCGATGGCGATCGGGGCGGTCGTCGTTCTCCAGGGGGTTCTCGCCCTTGGCGAGCTGCCGATCGTCGTTCCCTCGTCGATTCAGCGCGCGGCCGGGCTCGCCATGGTTCTCCTCGGCGCTTGGCTGTGGCGCTTGGGCGAGCAGGCGCCGATTTGGCACGTCGTTGGCGGAGCGCTGGGTGCGTTTGGGCTCATCTTGGCCGCGGCGGGGGCGGGTCGGAAAGCGGCCAGTTATTGGACGCTCGGGCTCCTGGCAGCCGTCCTCTTCGCCCCGTTTGTTTGGATGGTGCTGGTGTCGCTGCATCCGCCCAAGTCGCCGATCCCGGAGCTGAAAGATATCCTGCCGATGACGGCGGTGAAAGTGAGCGATTCCGCCGGCGGAACAACGCCAAAGTTGGATCTCCACTGGGAGAATTACGACACCGTTCTCAACAGTCCGACCCTGCCGGTTCGGCGGTTCTTCCTGAACACGGCGTTCGTCACCTTCACCGTCGTTCTGGCGCAGTTGCTGTTCACCTCCCTGGCCGCGTACGGGCTCTCGCGCGTCCGCTTCAAGGGCCGAGAGATCGTCTTCGCGCTCTTTCTGGGGTCGATGATGTTCGCGGGGCCGGTCACGCAGATCCCGGTGTATTTGATGCTGCGGTCGTTCGGATGGCTGGATACCTACTGGGCGCTCATCGTGCCGGGGGTGTCGTCGTCGTTCTCGGTGTTTCTGCTTCGGCAATTCTTCTTGCAGATTCCGTTCGAACTGGACGAAGCCGCGCGGATCGATGGGGCGAGCGACTTGGTCATCTACTGGCGCGTCATCATGCCGCTGAGCCGGGCCGCGCTGGCCACGGCGGCCGCGTTTACCTTCTTCGGGGTTTGGACCGACTTCTTCGGTCCGCTTATCTACACGAACTCGACCGAGCTGCGGACGCTCGAGGTCGGCCTATCGATTTTCAAGAACAGCTATGGCGGCAGCAACTGGCCGCTTCAGATGGCCGCCGCCCTCATCGTCCTAACCCCGCTCCTCATCGTCTTCCTGTTCGTCCAGCGCTATTTCACAAAAGGCATCATGCTCGGCAGCCTGAAGTAGTGCGACCGTAGCGCCGGCTTCCAGCCGGTAGCCCAAGTAACTCGACCTGACAAGTTCTTTGTCTGCCTTTTCCCTACCCGTGATTGCCCGCAACGGAACTACGGTGTGCCTGGTGATGCGTTTTGCAGAGAAAGCCCGATGATCAGCTTCAATCACTGCTTTTCAGAGGCGGGCCGCCTCTGATACCCACGGGCGAGCCGCCCGTGCCACGATAGCAACACGGCACTAGCGGAGGAGATTCCGGCACGAATCCGATACGGGGTGGACGATCACGTAAAATTGGCCCATGCCTCTTCCATTTGTCCTTGTCGTGGCCCTCGCTCCTAAATCGGCGGCTCCGATCGAGTTAAGGCCGGGGATCGTCCTCACCAAGAGCGTGAAGGTCACCAGGAAGACGTACCGGTTCGCGACCGCCCAGGGAGAGAAACAAGCCGGCGGCGAGACGATTCCGACGCTAACGCCGGCGATCGTTATCCGCGGCGACGGGATCACGATCGACTTCGCCGGAGCGACCCTTCAAGGCTCCGCCGAGAGGACCGATCCGGACAAGCGGAAGGGGCTCGCCGTTCAGGTCGAAGGGAACAACGTTACGCTCAAGAACCTGAACGTCCACGGCTACAAGGTGGGGCTGATCGCCCGAAACGCGAAGGGGCTCCGCATTCTCGACAGCGACTTCTCCAACAACTGGAAGCAGAAACTCGCCTCCACCATTGAAAAGGAAGACGAGTCCGACTGGATGAGCTACCACCACAACGAGAACGACGAGTGGCTGCGGTATGGGGCGGCGATCTATCTCTCGGGATGCGACCGGTTCGAAGTGAAAGGGGTGCGGGCGCAAGGTGGCCAGTGCGGCCTCATGCTGAACCGCTCGACCCATGGGACGGTCTGGAACAACGACTTCTCATTCCTAAGCGGCGTCGGCCTTGGCCTGTATCGGAGCAGCGACAACCGGGTCATGCACAACCGGATCGACTGGTGCGTTCGCGGCTTCAGCTACGGCGTTTACAATCGGGGGCAGGATTCGGCCGGCATCCTCATTTTCGAGCAGTGCAACCGGAACGTGTTCGCTTACAACTCGGTGACCCACGGCGGGGATGGGTTCTTTCTGTGGGCAGGGCAAACCACGATGGACGCCGGGACTGGCGGCTGCAACGACAATCTCCTGTACGGGAACGACTTCAGCCACGCCCCGACGAACGGCATTGAAGCGACGTTTAGCCGGAACACTTTCGCCAACAACAAGGTGATGGAGTGCTGGCATGGCGTCTGGGGAGGGTACTCGTACGACACCAAGATCTTGGGCAACGTCTTCGGCTACAACGCCGAGAGCATCGCCATCGAGCATGGGCAGAAGAACGAGATTACGTCGAACGTCTTCTTCCGGGACAACATGGGGCTCGACCTGTGGATGAACGCGTCGCAAGACCCGAACTGGGGTTACCCGAAGCACCACGACACCGTGAGCCACGACTACAAAATCCAGGCGAACCTGTTTAGCGACATTCCGACGACGGCGATCCGCGTTCGAGATACGCACGAGGTCGACATCGACCAGAACAACTTCTTCCGCGTGGGTCGTGTGCTTCAGATCACCCAAAAGGGAAAGGATGTGGCTCGTCCGGGTCTGGAGGGGGGATCGGAAGAGGAGAAAGAGGAGAGCGGGGTCGAGTTCGGCGCGAATGCGGTTCGCAGCGTTAAGGCGGAGCCGGCGCTGGAAGGGTTTAAGTCGGTTCAGTACGATCCTTCGTTCCGGCCTCTGCCGCCGACGATGGAGGCGAGCGGGCGTCCGATCGTGGAGCTCGATCCGGATCCGAAGCAGTACATTTCGCGGTTCGACGTGCGGTGGGAGCCGGTTTGGCTCGACCTGCCGGTTACGTCGAAGAACCTGCAGGACATTTACTGGTCGCGCACGGCGATGGATACGCGAACCCTGGCTCCGAAGCCGATGACGGGGGGGCGAATACCGTTTATTCCGAAGGGAACGTTGCGGGGCCAGCGATACATTCTCGTCGACGAGTGGGGACCTTACGATTTCAAGCGGCCGCTTCTGTGGCCCCGGCAAGATCTAAACCCGGGCGTCACGGGAAATGTGACTCGGAAGCGATATGAGATCCTCGGTCCGAAGGGGCGGTGGCGATTGCTTTCTTCGGACGGGGTTTCGCATGTCTCCGCGCAATCGGGGTCGGTGCCGGGCTACGTCGACGTCGAGATGAAGGTTGGCCAAGTCGGCACGACCAAGATCGAAATGGAGTACGTCGGCGCGGCGACGAGCGACTATCGGGGGGTGGTCACTCCGGCCGGTAAACCCGTTCGGTTCGGCTTCTCACGGTTCTTCGCGCCGATCGCCTGGAATGTTAAGTTCTTCCGCTGGTCGGAATCGGAGAATCCCGCGGAGCCGCACGCCAATCCAAAGAATTTCGCCCAAGTGCTGGAGAGTGCGCCGATCAAGGAGCTTAAAACCGACCGGCTGGACTACGCGGGATATGCCCTCGTGCGCGGACTGCCGAACGACCATTACGCCACCCTCGGCGAGGGCACGTTCAGCGTTCCGGCGGGCGAGTACGACGTCGCGCTGACGACCGACGATGGAGCTCGACTCTGGCTGGACGGCAAGCCGCTGATCGCCGACGCCTGGAAGTATCAGGGGCCGACCCTCTACACAAAGAGGGTCCACCTCGGCGCCGGTCCCCATACGATGCGAGTCGAGCACTTCCAGATCGACGGATATGCGACGCTGAAGGTGGAGCTGAAGCCGGCGAAGTAACTATTCAACCCAGTTCTTGAGGCTCGATGACGGTTACTCCCGCTTTGGCCCAAGCCTGATCGCGGGTTATGAAAACGGTGCACCCCGCGATCAGGCCGGTGGCTATGTGAATTGCGTCGGGTGTTTTCAGTCCATGCAGCGCCCTTAGATCTATGGCTTTCTCCAAAATCAAGTTGCTAATCGGCTCGGTAATCATTACGGAAGACGGGGCAAGAAAAGCTCGGTAAGTCGATTCAAGAAAGTGATCCGCGGCTTTTCGAGGACCGGTAACGACCTCAAAGCAGGGTCAGTTCGCTTGTGACCGCGGTCATGCTTCCACCGTCAAGCAAGTCCAATAGGCCTTCTTCGAGATTTGCATACTTTGCGATACCTTCGAACGCATAAATAATCGTGCTTGCATCAAGGTAGGCGCGGTGGCCCAGTAGGCTCACCATTCGCTACGCTGGTCTTCGACATAGCGGTCGATCGCTTCCACCGAACCGTGCGCGCCGGGCCGGCCTTCGGCTACACCGAAGAAGGAGGCATAACGATGAATGGGCTTCGGTTTATTTGCGGGCGAGAGTCGAATGAGTTGCTCCGCCACCACTTGTTCTAATGAGATGTGTCGCTGGGCTGCCTCAATTTCGAGACCTTGGGCGACTTCATCGGGGATCTGGATGGTCAATTTAGTCATTACGGATGTTCACAGCTTCCCTTCAATCTATCTTACGACGTGGCTGGAAGCCCGTGCCACGGCGGAGGTAGTATTTCGCCAGTCCCAAGATGTTGCCGCAACGGCGCGACTCCATCCGGAGAGCGAGTCGTGCGGCAGCCGCCAAGCGGGTGAAAGGAAATGATGAATGCATTCCTCAACCGCCCCGCTCGCTGAGTTCGACGTCAGCGACTCCCGGGGTTTTTTGCCAACGACCGATCCTTTGGATCGGCTCCCCTCCTCATTCGACGCCTGGGAAGACGCGGCTCACGCGCTTCCGAAGCTGCTGATGACCGACCATGCGCGCGCCTACCTAGAGGCGCTGCCCCCCTTCCCCCTCGACGAACTTCGCGACGAACGCCAGTGGCGGCGCGCGATGTCGCTCCTCTCGTACCTAGGCCACGCTTACGTCTGGCGCGGCGACCGTCCGGCAACCCACTTACCGGCACGCCTCGCGGTGCCGTGGCACGCGGTTGCCACGCGTCAGGGCCGCCCGCCGGTGCTCTCCTATGCTTCGTACTGCCTCGATAACTGGTTCCGGTTCGATAAGAGCCGCGAGCCGGGGATCGGGAATATTGGCTTGATCCAGAACTTCCTGGCGGGCGAAGACGAGGAGTGGTTTATCCTCGTCCACGTCGACATCGAACTCGCCGCCGCACCGGGAATCGCGGCGCTGCTTCCCGCCCAAAACGCCGCTGCCGCGGGCGACGTCGAGGCGCTGGAACAACACCTAACGACGATCGGGGGCGCTCTCGACAAGATGTACGCGACCATGCGGCGGATGCCGGAGCGGTGCGATCCGTACATCTACTACCATCGGGTCCGGCCGTACATCCACGGCTGGAAAAACCATCCGGACCTACCGGAAGGGTTGGTTTACGAAGGGGTCGACGAGTACGCGGGCCAGCCGCAGCAGTTCCGAGGGGAGACGGGGGCGCAAAGCGCCATCGTCCCATCGCTGGACGCGGTGCTCGGGGTGTATCACGAGGCCGACGAGCTGAAAACGTATCTCATGGAGATGCGGGAGTACATGCCACCCGAGCATCGGGCACTGCTACAGACGCTGGAAGCGCGGCCGCCGGTCCGGGCGTTCGTCCAGAGGTCAGGGTCAGCGAGCCTAACGGCGGCGTACGATCGGTGCGTGGCGGGAGTCGAGCGGTTCCGCTCGTTGCACCTCGAGTACGCGGCGACGTACATCTTCAAGCAGGCGCAAACCGATCCGAAGAACCCTCACGCGGTTGGCACCGGGGGAACTCCGTTCATGCGGTACTTAAAAAAGCATCGCGACGAAACCGCAAGTCACGTCCTTCGGACTTAGCAATCGGAGCATGCGGAGCGATCGGAGCGACGGAGAATCCTCTCCAGCGCTCCGACGGCTCCGATAGCTCCGAAGGCTAGCTCACGTAGCCGGTTCGATCCGTCGGGGTGACGACGGCGGTCGGTTGCGCGGCGGAGGCTTCCTGCTGGATTCGCGGGACCTCTTGATCCAGGCGGTTCAGCGCGCTCTCCCAGCGGGCGCGCATCGGCTGGATGCCGGCGCCGCCGATGGCGACGATGCTCACACCCACTACGATCGCAAGGATCGCGTAGAATAGCCCGTTCACAATCGCCGGGGCGATCTGAAGCTGGTTCAGGGCGGCGAAGACGCCGACGACGACGATCGCGCCCGCCGCGAGATTGGCCAGCATCTTTCCGTAGCTTAGACCACCAAGAGCGCCGTTCACGATATCTCGAACCGCCGCCGCGATCGACGCCGCAATGACGGTGATCACGATGGCGACGAAGATATTCGGGATGAACGCGATGACCCGCGTCAGCAGGTCGCTAATCGGGTTTTGTCCGAACACGCCGAATGCCAACTGCAGCACGAACAAGAATATCGTGTAGAAGGCGAGCTTCCCGAGTATCTGCGACGGGTGAAAACCAGAGCTGGCGAGCGCCGCTCTGATTCCGGAGCGCTCCACCGCGCGGTCGAAGCCGACGCGAGTGAGGAGCTTGTCCACGACCTTTCCGAGCGCGGTCGCGATGAAGTACCCCACGACGAGGATGAGGGCGAAAGCCAGGAGCTTCGGCAAAAAGCTAAGGGTGTTAAACCAAGCCGCCTCCAAGCCACTCCATCCATTGTTAACCGTTACGTTTGAAGTTCCGTCCATTTCTCTCCCATAATTTCCGGCTCCCAAACCAGCCGGCATCGAGCGCAACTGCGCCCGTACTTCAAATGGACTTCCCTTGATTTTCCCGTGTTCAAAGTGGCACGGGCTTCCAGCCCGTGTGTATCACGACCATCCTGGTCGTGTAAACGTAGCATCGGCTCCCAGCCGATGAACCCCGCGACCATCCTGGCTGTTGAAACCGCCAAGGGCTGGAAGCCCTTGGGACCCACCGGCTAGAAGTCAGTGCCACCGGGGAGGCTGGTACCCTTTTCCGTATGGATCTCGGCTACTTCTCGTATCCCGTACCGGTTAACGACCCGGTGAATTCTTATGCTCCCGGAACCGCGGAGAGGGCGCGCCTAAAGGCGGCGCTGAAGGAGCTGAAAGGGGAGCGGCGGGAGATTCCGATGATCATCGGCGGGAAGGAGGTTCGCACCGGCGACCTGCGCGACGTCCGGCCGCCGCATGAGATCGCGCACCTGCTAGGTCAGTACCACCATGGCGGCACGCAAGAGGTTCAGCAAGCGGTGGACGCCGCGCTCGCCGCGCGCGAGAGCTGGGCGGCGATGAGTTGGGAGAACCGGGCCGCAATCTTCTTGAAGGCGGCCGACCTCGTGGCCACCAAATACCGGCCATACATGAACGGCACGACTATGCTCGGCCAGAGCAAGAACGCCTTCCAGGCGGAGATCGACGCCGCCTGCGAGCTGGTCGACTTCCTCCGGTTCAACGTCCACTTCCTCAGCGAGATCTACAAGCAACAGCCGATCTCCGGACCGGGGATGCACAACCGGCTGGAATTCCGGCCGCTCGAGGGGTTCGTCCTCGCCGTCACCCCGTTCAACTTCACCGCCATCGGCGGCAACCTCCCCACCTCGGCCGCGATGTGCGGCAACGTCGTCGTTTGGAAGTGCGCGGCCACGCAGGTCTACTCGGCGCAGATGTTCATGCGGATCTTGATGGAGGCCGGGCTTCCGGACGGCGTCATCAACCTGGTGCTGGCCGACGGGCGGACGGTGGGAGACGTTTGCTTCGGCAACCCGCACTTCGCCGGCGTTCATTTCACCGGCTCTACCGGCGTGTTCAACGGGATGTGGAAGACGGTCGGCGAGAACATGGGCAAGTACCGGAGCTATCCGCGGCTCGTGGGCGAGACCGGCGGCAAAGACTTCGTCCTCGCTCACCGATCGGCGGATGTGGACGCGGTCGTCACCGGTCTCTTGCGCGGTGCGTTCGAGTACCAGGGGCAGAAATGTTCGGCGGCTTCCCGGTGCTACATCCCGAGCAACATGGCGGACGAGGTCCGCGAGAAGCTGGTCGCCGGAATCAAGGCGTTCAAGATGGGCACCGTCGAGGACTTCTCGAACTTCGTCAACGCGGTCATCGACGAGAAGAGCTTCGATTCGCTGGCTGGCTACCTGGACCAGGCGAAGAAGGATCAAGACGTAAAGGTGCTGGTGGGCGGCGGGTACGACAAGTCGGTCGGGTATTTCATCGAGCCGACGGTGTTGGAAGCCACCGATCCTCAATACCGCACGATGTGCGAGGAGTTGTTCGGTCCGGTTCTCACGCTACACGTGTACGACGCCGACCGATTCGACGAAATATTGACCACGGTGGACACCACGTCGCCTTACGCGTTGACCGGCGCGGTTTTCTCTCAGGATCGCGCGGCCGTGGAGCTCGCCACCAACCGGCTCCGCCACGCGGCGGGCAACTTCTATATCAACGACAAGCCGACCGGCGCGGTCGTCGGTCAGCAGCCGTTCGGCGGCGCGCGAGGCTCCGGCACGAACGATAAAGCCGGGTCGATGCTCAACCTCTACCGCTGGCTCAGCGCCCGAACGATCAAGGAAACGTTCGTTCCGCCGACGGATTATCGATACCCGTTCTTGAGCGAGGCGTAGGAGTCGTGGCACGATCACCCCTCGTGGAGCGACGGCGGTTTTGATCGCTCCCCAATCCCGAAGGGATTTCGTCCCCTAGCGAAGGGTTGCGAGGCACGAGCTACCCTGGTATCGGTGCCCCGCCCCGCCTACCTCGAAGAGGTTGCGTCCGCGACCCAAAATCGGCAATTGCGTTCGGCGGAATTACAATAGATCGACATTGCCTCGAACTCCAGTTCTTACGATTCAATGGACGTAACCACCAAACGCACCGATAGCGGCGACCCCGGCTTCCAATCGTTGGTCGAAAGGCTCACGCGTTTTCTCTCCGTCCTCAACGGAGAGAACGATGCCTTTTACACCCAGCACAACAAAACCGACAACCTGCCGACGGTCGTGGTGGCTTATGCCGGAGCGGAGCCGGTGGGATGCGGCGCCTTTCGGTGGGTTCGAGACGGCGTGGTGGAGATCAAGCGGATGTACGTCGACCCCGATCATCGCGGCCGAGGCGTCGGCGCCCAGGTGCTGCGGGAGCTCGAAGCCTGGGCCGCCGAGGCCGGGGCATCGACCGCGATCCTCGAAACGAGCAAGCGACTCCAATCCGCCGTCCGGCTCTACCAACGTTCGGGCTACCGGGTCATCGAGAACTACGGCCCTTACGTGGGAGTCCACGACAGCGTTTGCATGGAAAAGATCCTGTAAAAAATATGGGGATCGGGCGAAAACCGGTTGTAGAATCGGTCTATGAGGGGAGTCTCGTTGGTTCTCTTAGCGCTGTGCCTTGCCGGGTGCGAAGAGGAGGCGTCTCTGCGATCACGAGCACCGGCGCCCCTTCCCCTGAAAGGCTCCGGGCCCAACCGGGTGATCGGAAAAATTAAGTGGGAGATCCAAGAGGTCAAGTCTGGAAAGACTCTCGGCGCGGGCGAGCGCGAAGTCCGGCTGAAGGACGTCCGAATCAGCAAAATAACGTCGGAAGGGGATGGTAGCCCCGGATTCCGGAAGGAGATTCCCCTCGGCGAGGGATTCAAGGTGGCGCTGTTGGAATTTCCGACCCAGTCGAAGGACGGCATCACCGGATTTGGCCTCTCTGCGGACCGACCCGGCGTGGAGGATTATTCGCTCGAGTGGTTCACCGTCGAAGGCGCGGACCATGCCTTGAAGCTGCAAGAGCCCGGCGAGCTCTCGTTTGGACTAACCAAGACGCCCTCCGGATGGGAGCAGTCGGCGACCGAGTTTGTGAGCGACGTCTCGCTCCGGATAGTGAAAGCGAACGACACCGATCCGGACCCAGCCCCGGTTTGGCGCGTAAAGATCTTCAACGGCTCCGTTGTCGACTGGCCACGCCTGGTCAACGGAAAAGTCGTACCGAACTAGGCCTGAACCCCGGGGTCGCGGAAGCGGGAGGGCTAAGTTCTGAAGACCCCGGCGGAGTCGGGTCATTGCCGTTTGGTTAAGCTCCTCGACGTCTCTTCATCCGCCGCAGACACCCTATACCCTCTCCTCCAGAAGCTGTCGCACTGCATTGCCGCGGCCAATACGGCCGAATGATCGAAGGTGCGGACGATGGCTCGTCCCAATCCAGCCTCGAAGGCTGCATCCGCCAGCCCAGGGGATCAGCCTAATACCGTTTAGTTAACGTGGCACGGGCGGCTCGCCCGTGGGTATCTCGGGCGGCCCGCCCGAGTAAAAGCTTATCGTTCAACCCTATCTAAACGGTGTTGGGCGTCAGCCCTGGGGGCAGGCGACCCATTTCCTCAAGCCCTGAAAGGGCGGCATCACCTAAGATCCTTCGGCCTCCCGAACCGGTGGGGAGGGACCTTCCGGTCTCACCAGAGGGTTCGCCAACTTGAGACGAGACCCCTGGACCGAGGCCGGGGGCGCCGATCACCCTTCGGTGTCCGGTCGAAGCCATCCACCTGGAGTCGCTCAGGAAGCAGGAGTTGGGGGCGGGGCTGTACACTCTTGTTGAAGGGTTATGGCGAGTCCTCACAATCCGGCAGCGACCATCCGAGACGTAGCGGCGGCCGTCGGCGTTTCGCCGATGGCGGTCTCCAAGGTGTTGCATGGGCGAGGAGAGAACGTTCGGGTCGGCGCCGAAACCGCGGAGCGGATTCGCGCCGCGGCGCGAGAGCTGAAGTATCAGCCGAACCACCTCGCCCGCTCGTTGCGCTCGCGCCGAACCCAAACGATCGGACTTGTGTTCGAACACTTCGACCGGGTCGGCGACGAGAACGCTTACTTCCTCCACCTGCTTAATGGAGTAATGAGCGCCACCTTCCCTGCCGACTACACCCTGGCGATCTGCCCGAAGCTGCTCAAGGTATCGGAGCAGGGGGCGATTGCGGACGGGCGGTTCGACGGCGTGCTCTGGTGCAAGCCTAACTTTACGACGCACACCGTAGAAGGGTTGAGAGACTCGGCGGTGCCGGTGGTCATGATGCACGCTCCGCCAAACTCGGTGCCTGGCGTGCCAACCTACTGCGCCGACAACGGAGACGCGCTCCAGCAGGGAGTAGAACATTTGGCGAAGCTGGGACACCGGCGGATCGGGTTCATCGTGGATCAGATCAATTCGCTTACCATGGAAGGGCGCGAGCGTGGTCTCGCCTTCCTCTCCGCAAGCGCCGAGTTAGGTTTGGAGGCCGAGATACTGGTCCGGGAAATCGCCGATGCTCCCCCGGAGGGGTTCACGGGCGTGATCACCTTCTCCGACTACAACGCGGGGCAATTGCTGGCCGCGTGCGACGCGCGCGGAGTGCGGGTACCCGAAGATTTGTCGATCATCGGCTTCGACTCCACTCCGTTCTGCGAACGGACCCGACCGAAGCTGACCGCGATCTCGCAACCGGTCCAGCAGATGGCGAGGGATGCCACGGTACATCTCCTCGCCCTCATCAACGGCGCCTCCCCCCCGTCTCCGCCCCCCTACAAGTGCGGCTTCGACGTCCGAGAGTCCACCGGCCCACCCCCGTAAGCCGTACCTATCGACGTAGTAGATCGAAACCACTCAATATTCGAAGGCTGCATTTACGGCGAAGCCGTGTAGACGCAGGTTGGTTCGTACCTGCGGACAACCCCGAAAGGCCTACCAAGTTAGCGAAGGCCGGCATAGCGGAGCCCTGGTAACAGAAGTCCGCACTACAAGGAGCCCCAAGGGGGCGTCATCCCAAAGCGAAGGGTGGAGCGCAGCGGAACCCTGGTAGAAAGCCGACCACCCTTCCGGAGCCCTGAAAGCGGCGACATCCGCCCCCCTCGAACTCACCCCACCACCCCTTACGCGATCTCTTTCGAATCCGCCGTGCTCTCCCAGGGGAAGCTCGGATTGCCGAAGTGCCCGTTCTTCGCCGTCGGCAGGTACTTCGTGTTGAGCAGACCCAAGTGCTTGATGATCCCCGCCGGCGAGAGGTCGAAACGGTCGCGCACCCGCTTTTCGATGATCGCGGGATCGACCGTCTCGGTACCGAACGTCTCGATGTTGACCGCGACCGGTTGGGCGACGCCGATGGCGTAGGCGAACTGAACCACCACTCGGTCGGCGAGGCCGGCGGCGACGATGTTCTTAGCCACGTGGCGGGCCATGTAGGCCGCGGAGCGGTCGACCTTCGTCGGGTCCTTGCCGGAGAAGGCGCCGCCGCCATGGGGGGCCATGCCGCCGTAGGTGTCGACGATGATCTTACGTCCGGTCACGCCGGTATCCCCCTGCGGGCCGCCGATAATGAACTGGCCGGTCGGGTTAATGTGGTAGGTGATTTCGCCTTGCTGGTACTGCTCGTACGCGGCGAGCACCGGCTGGATGATCCGCGTCCGGACGATCTCCTTGATCCCGTCTTGGGTGAGGAACGGCGCGTGCTGAGCCGAAACCACGACGGTGTCGATCCGCTTCGGCTTCCCGTCGGCCGAGTACTCCACCGAGACTTGGCTCTTCACATCCGGCCGCAGCCCGAGATTCGGGTGCTTGCGTCGAATCTCCGAGGCCTGCCGCGTGAGCGCGTGCGCGATCGAGATCGGCAACGGCATCAGCTCGGGGGTCTCGTTGCTGGCATAGCCAAACATCATCCCCTGGTCGCCGGCCCCGCCGACGTCCACGCCCATCGCAATATCCGCCGACTGCCCCTGGATCGCCACGAGCACGCCGCAGGTGTTCCCGTCGAACCCCAGGTCGGTGTCGGTGTATCCCGCATCGTTCACCGTCTGCCGGACGACCCGAGCCACATCCACGTACCCTTCCGTAGTGACCTCGCCCGCCACCACGGCGACGCCGCGGGTCAAAAGCGTCTCGATCGCCACCCGGCTACGGGGGTCTTGCTCTAAAAACGCGTCGAGCAAGGCATCAGAAATCTGGTCCGCCAGCTTATCCGGATGCCCCTCACTAACGCTCTCCGAAGTATAAATCCTCATCGTACAGGCCCTAAAGGGTACCCGCCTGGCCGCTGGCGGCGGGAGTGGTCGCTCGAGGTCCTTGGGAAATCAGGTTGGCTTTTCTTGTTCCCCTTGAATTCCCCGTGACGGGTGAGGCACCCGGGGCCCTCGAGAGTCAGCCCTTGGCAAGTTGAATTTAATGCCGCTCCTAGGAGCGGTCTTCAAGCTCGTCGTGAACCACTACCGTCCCACAGGTAATCGTAGTCGTATGCCCTGGGAGCAACGCTTCAACTCACTACAAGGATTCATATCTATCCTTTGTTTCACGAAAAGAGGGGCGAGGCATGAAGAGTAATCGGGGGTGGGTGGGCCCGGCAGCCTGCCATCGGAAATCTTCATTTGCCCACCATTGATGCTCCCGTCCCGTCTTCCAGGATACCATGGTAAGATCCCTCGAGTTTCATCGAGGCCGGCGCCATCCAACGTACATCGCGCGGGAACAATGGTGATTAAACTATTATAGGGGGCTCCGCACTGCTTACAACTGCGCTGAACCTTCCAAATCATGGACGACCCAACCGCTGCCTTTCTCGCTTACCTCTACAGGAGCCACTTGATGGGAAATCCCGCCGCGTATTGGAGGAACTGGGCGATGGACCAAGGAGTCGATGACGGAGTCGCCCTGCGGGCTCACAACACTCTTCTTTACGATGGATTCGCTCTTGACGGCGATATGGCCGCGTCTTCGGAAATAACACCTAAGGGCATCGAATTGGTCGAGAGCCACAGTTTAGTCCCAGCCGAAGAGATTGCTGCCGAGCGCGAGCACAGGGATATTGTGATCAGGGCATTGCAGCATGCAGGCATCGTTTATCGCAATTTTAACGTCGGTTTCGGCAAGTTTGCAGAAATGCTCAGCCTTAGTGACGAGCAAGTCTTCCGTGCCATGCATTATCTGAGTATGTTCGGTTACGTCCGATGCCCGGACTACGAAAGCTACAGCATTACTCCGCAAGGAATAGCTTTCATCGAGAGGAGCAACTTGCCATTAAAGCTGCGCCAATTGAAAGAAGGTCGGCTTCCGCCTGCCCGCCGTGGCTACGCCCTGGAAGACATCCTGAGTCAGATTGCACGGAACGAAGGGTGGGAAGTTAGAACGCGCGACCGGAGTGCCAGCGGAGAGGAGAACGATCTTGTGATTTCGCGGCACCGCGATATCTGGATCATCTCATGCAAATGGACAAAGGCTCGGGCCTCTGATGTAGAACTCCGGGACCTTGTTGCCCGCGTTTCACGTCGGTCGAGTCTCCGCGGCATTTTAGTAAGCATGGCGGGCTTCTCGGAATCGGCCATAAGAAATGCCAGCAATGGTCGAGAGATGGTTCTCTTTGTGGGCCCAGGAGACGTAGATCGCCTCGCTTCGGGGTCCCTTACCCTTGACTCGATGCTTACGCAGAAGTTCGCCGCACTTGAGGTTAGTAAAACGATCACTTGGTCCTGAGCCGCCGAAAACCTATCTGCGTTCCTGAAATCGACATTCTTAAATGCACCAGCTATAGAACATGCTTAAAGAGGCACGTTATTTTATGAATTGGAAGGTCCCACTGCCTTTGGACCGTCCACAAGTTGTGGGTGTTAACACCATCTTTGACAGGCAATTTTGAGGGATCTCGAAGTTAGATCAATTTGAAGTGTTCTCAATCCTTCTTTCAGTAGGCAGGCGATCACACTCAACAGAATAGCATTATGCCATTAAGCACTAGCTCGATGAGAGACTTAGATTTAGCACTGAGTACCATGCGTGGACCAGCCTGCCACGGTTAGGAGAGCCGGATACAAGATAATGATGACCAGTGGCGGCAAGAGAAAGAGAATATCATGAGCACGAATTCCACCCAAGTTGAGTCGGCGAGTCGCCGTTTTGCCCAGGCGATTGTAGATGCGCATCGTAACGGTGTCGTATTAGACGACATACTCGGGAGCGCTAAAATTAACAAGCTTTACAATGGCCTCTTTCGGAGTCTCCGTGAGCTAACCGAGGAGAGATTCAAATATGGCTTCACCGTAGGGGAAGCAGCGTTCAATCTTGCCCATCAAATCACGGAATCTGATGCAGATGACGTAAACTTGCATGTCGAGCAATTTGCGAACTACATCTCGCGCTTGCTCACGCGACTCGAAAACATCGAATGGCTGGCGTTTACACCTCTACCTTGGCAGTACGCCGATTTTCCCTTGAAAACAGATTTCGGACCGTTCCAAATCATAAATGTTAACAAAGGGCAAACAGTCGGACAAGAAAAAAACATCCGAACGTTTCGCAACTTTCTTAGGAATCGCCTACAGATCCCCGTAGAAAACAGGGATAACGGCCATGAAAGGTATGACTGGCTGGGGAGCCACTTCTTCAGAAAAAGTGATCAAGCAATACCAGGTAGAGCGATGCTCTTCCAACCATGCGGGACAGGGGAGGAATTTGCTGCACGTCGGCTAAACGAGGGTCAACTTAGAGCGTATTTACCGCTTTTGGAATTGGCTGAAATGATGACACAACGTCATTTATTTCATGTCCCGAAAGTTCACGCTACTACTCCGGGTGGGATGCACATTGAAAGAGGAAGCTTGGACTTAATTCCCGTTTCCCTAGCTGTTGAGAAGAACAGCGGGACTCTTATGTGGTGGTCCCGAAGTCCACAGCAATTTGACGCTTCGGATCGGCACGTCATAGATGTTTCTGAGTTTAAGAAAGCATGGAAATCGTATTGTCGGCCTATTCTGGAACTCGATGCCTATGAGCCTGCAGCCAACTTTTGCGTTTCCATACGAAACGCCCTTTCCGTGTATACCCAATCAAGGAACGCCCCCCATGAAGTTCGCGTCTTGTCTTCGATTATTGCTATCGAAACTCTTCAGAAGCCATTCGGCCAGCGTGGTTCCGTTCGAGAACCATTTTGTATGGCGATCGCGCACCTGATGGGATCCTCCTTAGAGGAACGTACAAAGTGGTACCGAATTGCGTCCAAGCTCTACAGTCAACGGAGCAGTTATGTGCACAGTGCAAGTCTCGATTTTGGCCGGGAGAGTCCTGATGATGTCTTGCGCGATGCCAAAGCAATCTTTGTCGCAACTCTTCAGGACGCCTGTCACTGGGGACTAACGCGAGCGAGGGCAAGTGAGCCTCTTGACAAGACAACACATCGTCAGCATTACGAGAAGTTAATCTTGTCCTAAGTTAGCTGCTGGGCTGCTTGATCTACGCGGTCAAGTAAACACTTTCAGACCTACATTACCAATAATAGTCGTGCCGAGGACCGCCGGCCCCCGGACCCGTCACTCATCCCAACACCCTCACTCCTTCGTCCCCTGATGCACCCCGAGGAGCGAAATAGGGCCCCGAAATGGTCTCTTGCGTGATCTATGGTTAGGGACGACCTTCGTTGGCTTTTGTGATCGTCTTCGGCCAGCAAACCTGCAGCAATACGGCAGCACCGTTGAAGCCCTTCGTCTCCAAAGGGTTACGCCCCCGGAATACTGCTGGGGGCGTTAGCACACAGGGTCAGTCGCCGATTTTCTTGCTGGCGGCTTGGGTGGTCTTTAGCCATGGCTCGAAGGCCAGGCCGATGGCTTGCCGGGCGGCGCGTTGTTGGTGGGGGGTTTTGGGGCCTCCGCTGAGGGCGGTGAAGCCCATGGAGACGAGGAGGGCGCCGGCGGTTTCGAGACCTTTTTCGACGCGGGTGCTGTCGGCCTTTACATTCTTGGCATCAAGAGCCACTTCTTCCTTCTTGACGTCGATAATCATGCAGTCGACCGTGCAGTCGGCTTTTGTCTTCGGGCCAAGGGAAACCCACACGCTCTTGGTGTGCCACTTCGCCCGACCCGCGCATACCCAGTCGACGTGCAGCTTCTTCCCGAGGGCGAGTAAGTCCTTCGCGGAGGGCATGGCGGGAAAGTCCTCGTCATCCTTGAGCTCGGTAGGAATGGGAGCCAACTTCAAATCCGTTTCCCACGCCACCTGAACGGCGGCGGGCGAAAGCACCTCGTGCTTTGTTTTCTCGAAGAGAGTCGTGATCGTCTCCCGCGCCGTCTTGACCGCACTCTCGGTGCCGCCTTTCAGGCACCAGGGAAGGACAGCCACTCGCTCGGCCGGCGTTTGAGCGTGAGTCAACGCGGGGCCGCGGGGTCACCTATGGCCCGTGTGACGGAGCCACGACCTTGATTTCATGGCCAAGCCACCCGTGATCGATTAGAGAGGCATTTCGGATCCCCGCGACCGAACGAAGCATAAGTAGACGAATATCTACCTATTTGTGCTACAATGGGGGTTGGTGCCCCATGCATGCCCAGATCAACAACCCTTCGAGGTCGAAAAGTAAAAAACACGGAACGAACCCAGATTTGAACCTAATCGGGACAAAAACGAACCCAAAAAGTGCGGATTCCGACCTGCCTTCACCGGCGTCGCCATAATCAAGATTCTCCGAGAGGTCTCCAAGAAATGTCCGCCGAGAACACCACACCACCACCGAACGCGGCTCAGATTGAATATTGGAATAAGGGGGGCGGGGCGGCGTGGTCGAACTATCACGACCTGCTGGATCGCCAGCTAGGTCCGTTAGGACACGAGGCCATGCGGGTGCTTGATCTAAAAGCCGGCGAGGCTGTGCTCGATATCGGTTGCGGCTGTGGCCAGACGACGTTCGAACTCGCCACCCGCGTGGGGCCGACCGGGTCGGTGACGGGGGTCGATATCTCGGCGCCGATGCTCGCGATCGCGGAGGCTCGGGCGCCTCATGACGGGGCGGGCGAGATCGAATTCCGGCTACGGGACGTTCAGACCGACGACCTCGGGATCGGCCGGTACGACGTCGCGTTCTCGCGATTCGGGGTGATGTTTTTCAGCGAGCCGACGGTGGCGTTTCGCAACATCCACCGTGCGCTCCGGCCGGACGGCCGGCTTGCATTCGTCTGCTGGCAGCCGTTCTCATCGAACCCCTGGATGCGCGAACCGCTCGAGGCGGTTCGCCACCTACTACCACCCTCGGAGCCTCCCGACCCATTGGCGCCCGGCCCCTTCGCATTTGCCGACCCCGACCGCGTTCGCGGAATCTTGACCGATGCGGGATTCACGAACATCGACATTGCGTCGTTTGAAACCACCCTCGGCAGTGGCTCGGTCGACGAGACGCTCGCCGTGACGCTGCGAATCGGACCCCTCGGCCGAGCCGTAGCCGACCAGCCCGAACGGTTACCGGAACTTGCCGGTCCCGTCCGAGCCGTCCTCGAGCGATACCTAACGTCAAATGGTGTTCAGATCCCAGCCTCGGCCTGGATCGTTCGCGCATTGGGTAGACAAGAATAGTTAACGAGGAGAGATCCGGAAGCTCCCTTTGAAACTGAACCTCTTTGAGGGAGTGGCGCGGTCATAGGTGATTTCGTTATCCACGGTGACGGTCGTGGAGGCGAAATTACTTAAGCGAAACGAGAAACGCGATGACATTGCGGAGGACCGGTTATCTGGGTGGACGTTAAGGTTCGCCGGGCCACTGTCGTAGAGCCACACTCTAAGGAAGGCATCGTTCCATGTCCCGGAATATCCTTTGACGCCGCCAGAATTAAAGTCTGGCTGATCCGAGATCGTTGCGACCCCGCTCATCGGGCCGGTGGTGAGATTGAAGCTAATGTTCGCCCTCGACGGGTGGGGAGACGCGGCCTGACGCACGAAATGAAGCGTTTGACCGGAAATGTCAGATCGGATGAGATCCAGGCTGCCGTCACGGTTCATCTTTCCAGTCAATTGGAATTCAGCCCCGTCTTCCAGTTCACAGGTTGCCTCAACCGAACTCCCCTTGACGGAACCTTCAAAGACTCCCTCCTGGAATGCGTAAATGCCCGTCTCCGCCGCCACGACGAAGTCGCCGTTCCAATGATCGCTGGAGTCGGGCAACACCTCCAAGACCATCGGCGAACCGTCGGGAAGGGTCGCCACGTATTGCGCCGCATCCGTCCCTCCCAGGGTGGCTCCCGGTCCCGAGGATGAAGTGGAACCACCACATCCGTTTAAGACCATGAGGAAAGAAAATGCGACTACCGGCAAAAAAGGTTTGGGCACTAAGCAGCTTAGCCGTAATCGCCGTTTTCGTCGACGAGGTGTTTCCGACCACCAGTCATGACCTTGGGCGGGCGAGATATGGACAGCGTCCGGAATTCTCCACCCCCAACCCCCTCCTCATCGCACATACATCGACGAGGAGGGGGCTTCGGATTTTTGATTTGGGCGGTTGCCAATTCTTGAAAACACGTATATAATCAACTGGTTTTATAACCAATGAGTTATTCACAGCCTGAACAATTGAATGCTACGTTTGCCGCTCTCGCCGATCCGACTCGGCGGGCGATCTTGGCGCGGCTTGCGCAAGGGGAGGCTTCGGTGAACGAGCTGGCGCTTCCCTTTGCGATGAGCCAGCCGGCTATTTCCAAACACATCAAGGTGTTGGAGCATGCCGGGCTGATCTCGCGGAGTCGCGAGGCGCAGAAGCGGCCGTGCCGAATCGAAGCGAAGCCCTTGGCGGAAGCCTCGGAATGGCTCGAGAGGTACCGACAGTTTTGGGAAGGCAACTTCCAGCGGCTCGACGGTTTGCTGGAAGAGTTGAAGGCTCTACGACCCGACGGACTTTAAGACATGCTCGACACACCAGAAATCGCTCAAACCGACTCCCTCACCACCGCGACGATCCGGCTCACCATTCCCCGACACGAGATTCAGCAGGTGATGGGGCCGGCGATCCAAGAGGTAATGGCGGCCGTGGCCGCCCAAGGGCTCACGCCGACCGGCCCGGTCTTCTCCTATCACTACAAGATGGACCCCGGAACTTTCGACTTCGAAGTCGGCATTCCGGTCGCCTCGCCGCCCACTCCGGTTGGCCGGGTGCAGGCAAGCCAACTGCCGGCGCGGAAAGTGGCGCGCACCACCTACCGCGGACCTTACGAAGGGCTGGGCGAGGGTTGGGGCAAATTCGCAGACTGGATCGAAGGGCAGGGGCTTGCCACCGCGCCGGATCTGTGGGAGTTTTACGCCGCCGGGCCGGAATCGGGCGACGATTCTTCGACTTGGCGCACCGAGCTGGTGAAGCCGTTGGTGGACCAATGAGGCCCGGCCTCGTAGTAACCGCGCCAGGCGATCTCGAGATCGTCATGACGCGGTCGTTCGACGCGCCACGGGATCTGGTTTTCGAAGCGATGACGAAGCAGGAGTTCTTGCGGCGCTGGCTCTTGGGGCCGGATGGGTGGACGATGACGGTTTGCGAGTTCGACGCCCGCCCCGGGGGACACTATCGGTATGAGTGGAAGCACGCCGACGGGGCGGCAATGGGCATGGGCGGGACTTTCCTGGAGGTCGTTCCGCCCGAGCGGATGGTTCAACGCGAGAAATTCGACGAGCCGTGGTACCCGGGCGAAGCGATCGTGACGACTAACCTTCAAGAGGTAGCAGGGCAGACAACCCTGGTCGTGACGCTTCGGTACGAGACGAAGGAAGCGCGCGACGGCGTGCTCAAATCGCCGATGGAAGGCGGAGTCTCGGCGAGCTACGATCGTCTGGAGGCGATCCTGCGCGAGCAATTCGGCTCGCCGGCGGAATAAAGATAGCTAAAGCTATTCCTCCGCTCGCGGCATCGCTTGTGCTCGGCATGGGTGTTCTCGTGGTGGTGGGACGTCGTAAACCGGCGGCGCAATCTCGCGTCGCCGATTGACCATGCAGATCCACCCGTAGCCCGTGGATAAGGGGCATTGACAAATTAGGTTTACATTCCCCTTGCCTGATTTCACCCGTAGCCCGTGGCTTTAGCCGCGGTTCAAGGTTCTACCGGGGATAAATCCCCGGGCTTCGGGTGAACCTTTCTTGTCAATCTATATTTGTCAATCACCATAACCTTCGGGTCACGGGGTTTTGTCCCGGATTATTGGCCTGGGGGGCTGCTATGAGAAGGGTTCAAGTTATTGGTAGTCTAGGTTTGCAGGCCGCCAATGTTCATTCACCTTCCTCCTACGCAAGCTCCCTTTTCCCGTGTCGACGATGGGATCGTTATTCGGTTGAAAGGGGGACGCCTAAGGCTCCAGGTGAATTCGCCGGAGATCGTTCGAGTTCGATTTACCCAGGGGGAGGACCGCGGTCCGGCCAGCCTGGCGGTGATCGCAAGGCCCACTAAGACGGCGTTCTCGGTGGTCCAGAAGGGAGGCGAGATCTCACTGAAGACCTCGGCGATGCAGGTCGTGGTCGAGAAGCGGACCGGCGCGGTCAGGTTTTTAGACGAAAAGGGGAAGCCGATCCTCTCCGAGCGGCCGAACAAGAGCCTTACCCCCTCCAAAGTTGCCGGGATTCCGACGCTACGCAGCCGGCTGGGATTCGATCTTGCGCCGGGGGAGGCGATCTACGGCTTGGGACAGCGGCAGGACGGACTGCTGAACCACCGGGGGAGCTTGGTCCATCTCCAGCAGGAAAACCGGATCATCGCGGTGCCGATGCTTCTGTCGAGTCGCGGCTACGGCCTGCTCTGGGACAACCCGGCCATTACCGACGTGGATGTGGCGGGAGGCACCGAAGCGCCCCTCGATAGCTCGTGGCTCCGGGACGAAAACGGCACTCCCGGAGGGCTAACCGGGCGGTATTTCGAGGGCAAGTCGTTCGAGAAGCTCGTGCTCACCCGGAAGGACCCGAAGATCGATTTCGACTGGGGCAAGACGCCTCCGCCAGGCCTTCCGCATGACGACTACAGCGTCCGCTGGACCGGATTCCTCGAAGTTCCGAAGGACGGCGAGTACAACCTCGTTCCCGGCGGCGACGATGGCTTCCGCCTCTTCGTGGACGATCGGATGGTCACCGAAGACTGGAACGCCCGCGCCTTTCTTAGCATTCCGACAAAGGTTCGTTTGCGGGCGGGTCGGCACAAGCTCCGATTCGAATACTTTCAGGCACGCTACGACGCGAGGGTGCGGCTTGCGCTGCATACCCCCGCCACGGACCCAAGTGTCACCTGGACCTCAGAGGCGGCGGACGCCGTCGATTACGTTTTCTTCAAGGGACCCAGCCTCGAGAAGGTGATCCAAGGGTATCGACGGATGACGGGGCAAGCGCCGATGTTCGGACGATGGGCGTTCGGTTTGTGGCAAAGCCGGGAGCGGTACAAGACCCAGGCCGAGCTGCTGGACGTGGTGCGCCGCTATCGCGACGCGAAGATCCCGCTCGACGGGATCATTCAAGA